>NZ_PPXQ01000034.1 GCF_004798585.1 Massilia sp. Mn16-1_5 | reverse complement strand
ACAATGGCGACGTCGTGACGGGCGTTTTCATGAAGGACTGCTGCGACCGCGAGATCATCGCCTGGCGCGCCTGGGTCGGCCGTGGGTTGCCTGGTGAACCGGTACGCGACATGATGATCGAGGCGGTGGAGGCACGTTTTGGGAGCACTGACGAGCGAGCGATTACCCTGCAATTCTTGAGCGACAACGGCGGCGCTTTCCGGGCAATCGAGACGCACGCCTTGGCCCATGAACTGGGCATCAAGCCGGTACACACGCCAGTGAACAGCCCGCAATCGAACGGCATGGCCGAGAGCTTCGTGAACACGTTTAAACGCGATTACGTTGGCTGCATGGACCGCAGCAACGGCACCGTCGTGCTGGCCCAGTTGCCCGACGCCTTCAGGCATTTCAACGAGGTGCATCCTCATTCGGCGCTGGGCTATAAATCGCCACGCATGTTTAGAAAAGAGCGACCACGTCAGGCTCTGGAAACTGACGCTAATTAAGCATCAGGCTGTGTCCGGGAATAGCGGGGCAAGATCAGTGATTAAGCAGAGCGATGGGCACACTTAAAAGCCGTGGCCACTAGGCATCGGCTTTCCTGCCCGCTATGTGAGAGACATGAAGGCAAGTGGCTATGTTGCTGCGGCATTGCAGCGCCACGGTATCAAGTTGCATCGGTCGCGCCAGTGGTGTGGCCGTCATTATCGGTACGAAGCAGACCGTACATTAGGCAAGTACAGCCGTCTTCCGGCATCTTGTTGTCCCGTTGACCGGGGTGCATGATGCAAATTCGTCGTTGCACGTGCCGGGGAGACCACACACACAAGAAAAAGGCGCAGTGCAACCAGCATTGCGCCTAATTCAGAGGTCAGGAAGAATACACTTAACGTGCTTCTTGCGCCTTCAGGTTAAGACGGAACTTGTGAAGGAGCTTCGGCCGGGCTGTGCATCTTCGGCTTGACGATGTAGGTGCGAGGACAAGGCTTCCTCAACCTCGAACGGGAAGATATTCTCGCCTCCGCTGATGACCAGGTCATTCTTCCGATCGACGATGTACAGGTAACCTTCGTTGTCGAGATACACCAAGTCCCCGATGTAGAACCAGCCATCGTCCGTAAAGCGATCCGCTGTCGCTTCCGGCCGGCCCCAATACGCTGCCATCAGCTTG
Organism: Massilia sp. Mn16-1_5; assembly: GCF_004798585.1. GTDB lineage: Bacteria > Pseudomonadota > Gammaproteobacteria > Burkholderiales > Burkholderiaceae_D > Telluria. Next base: position 24,040 of record NZ_PPXQ01000034.1, on the reverse strand, counting down.
GCCCTGCGTAACGAGCTCGACGAAGCCGACCTGGTTATTGGCGCTGACGGCGTCAACTCTTTGGTCCGCAAGACACATCAGGTTGAGTTTGGAACTAAAATCCAGCTTCTAAGTAACAGGTTTGCCTGGTTCGGCGCGGAGCGGACCTTCAGTTATTTTACCGAGACTTTCAAGCAGCTCCCACAGGGAAGCTTCAACGCGCATCATTATCGGTACACGCCTGCGATGAGCACCTTCCTCGTCGAAGTAAATCACCAGACGTTTGAGCGCGTCGGATTCGGCGAAATGAGTGAGGAACAAACGAGAGCCTCTTGCCAGGAAGTCTTCGCGGAAGAGCTCGCAGGCGCCGACCTTGTGACAAACAAGTCCAGGTGGCGCAGGTTCCCGGTCATCAGCAATAAGAGGTGGTCAGTCGGAAATTGCGTACTGGTTGGCGATGCACTCGGGACCGCTCACTTCTCGATCGGTTCGGGAACACCCGTGGCCCTGGAAGACGTCCAGGTCCTCTCCCATGCTTTGGCAAACCACCCTTTGAACGTTAGCGACGCCTTGGCTGAGTATTAATCTACGCGCCGTCCGATCATCGCCAAACTGAAGGCCGAAAATCGGAGTGCTACCTAGTACGACAATTTCGACGAGCATCTGAAGTTGCCAGCATGGGACTTCGCGATGAACTACATTAGCCGCTCCGGACGGATCGATCTAGACCGCCCGCGCGCGATGTCCCCTCAATTTGTTGCGGGTTATGAAGCGTCTCGGTCCGGCGTCTCCAAGTAATCGAGCCAGTCCTAGCAAATATCCAAAGTGGATTCGGCGTGCTCATACGCGACCAGGCCCGACATGGAGAGAGGTCGCGTTCCCCGACGCCGAGCGTGTGGTTACGTTCCTCCAATTCGACGAACGAGTCGCTAGACGCGTGGACTCAGCTCGGGGTGCGGATCGCGTCACAGATACATGCCCCGATCATGATTGTCCTTTTGATTCAAATGCCAACAAGGGCGCACCGGTGACGCCTTGCAGCTCGTCGAAAGTCAGACCGGGCGCCATTTCGACGACACACAGGCCTTCCGGGGTTACGTCGAGCACGGCGAGATCGGTAAAGATACGGTTCACGCAGGCAACGCCGGTCAACGGATAAGTGCATTGGGGGACGATCTTGCTTCCGCCCGTCTTGGTCTGGTGATCCATCATGACGAAGACCTTCTTGGCGCCGAGCGCCAGGTCCATCGCGCCACCGACGGCCGGGATCGCGTCCGGAGCGCCGGTGTGCCAGTTGGCGAGGTCGCCTTTTTCCGAAACCTGGAACGCGCCGAGCACGCAGATGTCGAGGTGGCCGCCCCGCATCATCGCGAACGAGTCGGCGTGGTGGAAGTAGGCGCCTCCGGTGAGGATGGTGACCGGCTGCTTGCCGGCGTTGATCAGGTCTTCGTCTTCCTCCCCGGGCGCGGGCGCTGGGCCCATGCCGAGCAGGCCGTTTTCGCTGTGCAGGAAGACTTCACGGTCTTCAGGCAGGAAATTGGCCACCTTGGTCGGCAGGCCGATGCCGAGGTTGACGTAGGCGCCCTCGAAAATATCCTTTGCAACGCGGGCGGCGATCTGGTCTCGCGTAAAGCGGTTCATGCTGCCTCCTTCACGACGCGCTGGACGAAGATGCCCGGCGTGACAATGTTTTCCGGATCGAGTTCGCCAAGCGGCACGATCTCGTCCACTTGGGAAATCGCGACTTTTGCCGCCATCGCCATGATCGGGCCGAAGTTGCGCGCGGTCTTGCGGTACACGAGGTTGCCCCAGCGGTCGCCTTTTAACGCCTTGATCAGGGCGAAGTCGGCGTGGATGGGCGATTCGAGCACGTAGTGGCGGCCGTCGATCAGGCGCGTCTCCTTGCCTTCGGCCAGTAGCGTACCGTAGCCGGTGGGGGTGAAGAAACCGCCGATGCCGGCGCCGGCTGCGCGGATGCGCTCGGCCAAGTTGCCCTGTGGGGTCAGCTCGAGCTCGATTTCGCCGGCGCGGTAGAGCGCGTCGAAATGATGCGAGTCGCTCTGGCGTGGGAAGGAGCAAATGATCTTGCGCACACGCCTGGCGGCGAGCAAGGCCGCGAGACCGGTGTCGCCGTTGCCGGCATTGTTGTTGACGATCGTGAGCTCGCGCGCTCCCTGGCCGATGAGCGCGTCGATCAGTTGGGCCGGCATGCCGGCGTTGCCGAAGCCGCCGATCATGACGGTGGCGCCATCGTGTACGTCGGCGACGGCACGGGCCAAAGATTCGTAGATTTTGTCGATCATGTCTCCACCAGGATTAAATACTTGAAAGGCATAAGAAGATGACCGATAATCGAACCATTGATTGATAATCGGCCATCCAAGTTTAGTTGCGCGACAGCGTCATCGTCAAGAAAAAGCTCGTTTCTCGGTACGAACCGCTCTATGAAGAAATCGACAACGCAAATAAATGGCCATACGAGCGCAGCGGTCTACAAAGCGCCCAGACTGACCGTCGCTAAGCAAATTAATGCTATGACGAGCGCCAGTTTCGTGACTTCCCTTGCACGGGGCCTAGCCGTCATACAAGCTTTCACCGAGTCATGCGAGCCTCAGACGATGGCTCTGATCAGTAAAAAGACCGGAATCCCGCGGGCTGCCGTGCGGCGTTGTCTGTATACCTTGCGACAACTCAATTATGTCGAGGCTGAACAGAACAACTTCACGCTTAGCCCAAAGGTGCTTTCACTTGGACATTCATATTTCTCGGCTACGCCGCTCACCATCTTGAGCCAGCCCTACCTGGACTCGATCAGTCGTGAACTAGGAGAGTCATGCTCCTTGGCGGTGCTTGACGGTGACGAAGTTTTGTATGTGGCACGCTCGGCCGCCCCGCGTGTGATGACAGTGGGTCAGAGTGCGGGCAGCCGGTTGCCGGCCTACTGTACCTCGCTCGGTCGAGTGATGCTGGCCTACTTGTCGCCCAAGGAGCTCGATGCTTATCTTGCCCAAGTTCATATGAAGGCCATGACCTCTAACACGGTTAACACGCAAAAGCGCCTCCGGAAGATTCTCTTAAAAGTGCGGGAAACAGGGTATGCAATCAATGACGAGGAATACGAGCTCGGTTTGCGCTCCATCGCGGTTCCAATAATAGGAACTTCGGGGGAAATAATGGCAGCTCTGAACGTCGGCACACAGGCCAGTCTTATTAGTATTGAATCAATGAGGGAAAAAATCCTGCCAGTGCTGTTGCGCGGCGCTCAGGAGATCTCTTTGTTACTACGATAGAATTTACAAAAGCATAACAGCGCCGGAAAACCAATTACCGGAGAGTATCCCAAAAAAACTCTTTTCTGCTTTGGAGGTCGGTTCTATCGTCTGTTTCCGGACGCCTTATTTGTACGCAATGGCAATAAAGATACTTTCCCCGCATTTCGACCTATCCGGCTATGCAGTACAGCACTACTGGCATACCCGCTTCTACGCGGAGCCCAGAAATAGCTCGTTGCGACGCACGGTCGCTAATTTGGTTCGGTACTTTCGGATTAGCTTCTAATTCTGTCTCCCTGGGCCAATCCACCACGTCGGCGTCGAGCATGATCAGGTAGCGGATGCACGGCCTACGCCGTAGAGGATAATTTCAGGCTCACCTGATGAACCTGGCCTGTGCCCTAAGGACGGTAGCAACTTTGGCACCTGCCTAACTAAATGAGCGAGCTCGTCGCACCGCCCCTTGCTCAGTTATCCGTGCCACAACGGACTGGACTCTCAGTGCGAGTTCAAGAAGGTTCTGCGAGACATCTACATCCACCGGCCAACAACACGATCGATCGACCCTCGGGTCATACGGTTGACTCTCATTGACGCTGCGCTGTCCAGCGCCTTTTTGCTTCAGCACGTGGACGTGGACGAGGTCCTAGCGCGACCATGGTTGAGGGCGACATAACCAATGACTGTAATTCCCGACCGAAGTCGCCGCCAAATCCATGCCCCACACCCGGCACAGACTTGGTGCCGGTGGTGAGGCATCAATGGATCTCAGTGCACTCCAGTGGTCTTGTTCCCAGTGCCTTTCATACGGTACTTAGTTGACAGCTTCGAAAACGGCATCAATGTCATGCCTAATCTGCGCTGACTTTGGCTTCCTTAATTACTCTAGCCCAACGAGCACAGTCCTTCCTGACCATGTCCCGGAACTCAGCGGGAGGTGCGGAAATGTCCACGATGCCTTGCTGGGCCAGTTTATCCTTGATCTGGGTTTCGCCCAAAATCTTGCGAACTTCTTGGTCCAGCTTGTCGGTAATCGCTTTCGGCGTGTCCTTGGGAGCAGCCAATGCGAGCCATAACGAGCTGTCGTAGCCCGGAACTCCGGATTCCGCAATGGTCGGTAAGTCTGGGAAGTCGGCCATGCGACGTGCTCCGGCTGCCGCGATTGCCCGTACCTTGCCAGCCTTGATCAAGGACGCGACAGAGTTAATCGGACTGAACATTACGTCGATCTGACCAGCCATCAAGTCAGTAAGCGCCGGCATATTCCCCTTGTATGGGACATGCATCAGGTTCAATCCTGTGGCTGCCTTGAACATTTCTCCAGAAAGGTGTTGCGGCGTGCCGGCTCCCCCAGATCCGTAAGAAAGTCCACCGGCTTGCTTCCGGCCATAGGCGATCAGCTCGGCGACGGTCTTCACTGGCACCAGCGGATTTACCACCAGCACAATCGGCACGAATCCAAGTGGCGTCACCAGTGGAAGATCGTTGACACCGTCGAACTTGGCGTTCTTATAAAGTTGCGGATTTATGCAAGCCAAGCTATTCCCGGATAGCAGTAAGGTGTATCCATCCTTGGGAGACTTCGCCACCGCTTCGGCCCCGATGTTACCTCCTGCACCGGGCTTGTTCTCCACGATGACCGGCTGTTTCCATATCTGGCTTAACCTTTCACCTACAAGACGGGCGACCACGTCATTACTCCCTCCGGGTGCAAACGGCACGAAAATTCTGACAGGTCTCGACGGATAAGTTTCAGGTTGCGCAATAGCTGGTGTATGACACAGACTAAACAGGCCCAACATTACGGATACAGCGAAGAACTTTTTCATGATTGCCTTTCACGGTAACTTGATAGAGGTAGTTTTGGACTCGCCGCGCGTGTCCCAAACGATGATCCTCAGCATCTAAGGTGCATTCTCGGAGGATTCGGGCGGGTGAGTTGTGATTTACCGTCGCTTTTCTATGAGAGCTCGTCTGGCGCTACTTCCGCCTGTGTTGGACGACATACCATTGAGCAGCGGCGGCATCACTCTCAGAATCGGTGGCGGATGCCAACGATCGCGCCTCCCTGATGGCCGCCCGGGTTCACGGCGCCGCCCATGCCCAGCATGGCTGCGTCCTGGTTCTGCATGAAGGCGACTTCGCTATACAAATCCGTGCGCTTGGATAACGCATAACTGGCCAGGATGGTCAGCATGTTGGACCTGTTGGCGCTGCCGGCCGGGTCGTTGAAGTACAGCGACCCGGTCAGAGTAAAGGGGCCGCCGCTGTTATACTGGGCGCCTACCCAGTACAGGTCGGTGTCGCGGCGAGTCACCGGTGTTTCTGACCTCAGGCGCTGGTAGGATGCAAACAGTTTTACCGTCGCGATATTGTAGAGGCCGCCCGCCGCCATGCGTTCGGTGGTGTTGCGTTGGGTCGCGACCGATGTCCCGTTCTGACGGTCATAGACAACACCGAACTGTGCTGGTCCAAGCGCATAGCTAACATGGACGCCCATTTCCTTGCCGACCCGAGACGCGCCTGGGACTTCGCTACCACCCGCGATTAAGCTGTCGTACCCGGCACTGTACTGCGCACCGATGTTCAGCCCCCCAAACTTGCCGACATACTTCACTGCGTTGTCGGCGCGGCCGACATAAGCGGCATCGAACACAACAGCGGAGTAGCGCGTCGCCGTGACGGGATCGTACTGCACGCCGTAGTCATAAACAGTGCTCGTTTGCCGGCCCAGTTGGATTTCGCCCAGCGTCTTGTGGTTCAGGGCCACATAAGCGTGACGGCCAAACAGGCGGCCGCCCTGGCTCAGGGTACCGGTGTCGATCGCGATGCCGCTCTCCAGCGCGAACACAGCACTGAGCCCATTGCCGAGGTCTTCGCGTCCGCGCAGGCCAAAACGCGAACTCTGTGCACTACCTGACTGTACGCGGACCACGCTTTCGGTGGCCGATCCGACGTCGCCGATGCGTACTTTATCGACATACTCGACACCAGCATCCACGAGGCCGTACAGCTGAACGTTGGTTTGAGCATGGGCCGTCACAGAAAGTGCGGCGATTGCAGTTGCGATGCTGGCTCTTTTAAAATGCATTACTGTCTCCTTGTGATGAATCGTTTTTAAATTTTCTTGCTTACATGGCGGTCAGACTGTTACTGCTTGCCTTCCAGCACACGACCAGTGAACGCGTCTCTCATCCAAAATTTGCATCAGAGCCAACGGAAACGAGCCGCGCGTGAGCTTCCACACCCCGGCTTGCCCCCCCCCGGACCGATGCAGTATTAACGCGACAACGTTAGTGTCGCCACGCCAATCAGCACCATCGCGCCGCCTATCCAGGTGCGCGACGAAAGGATTTCCTTCTTCGCGAATAAAAAGTACCCAGCAGGGATCACCAGCAGTGGGGTACTCAGGGTGATCAGACTCGACAAAGCAACGTCGATGTAGCGCAGCGACCAGATCGCGCAGATCTGCGCGGAAATGGTAAGAGCGCCGCAGATCAAGAACAGGTGTACGCCACGCCGGTCAGCAGCGCGCAGGTTTTCAGGCACGGCGCGAATCTCCTGGCTGAACACGACGTGCAGCAAGAGCCCGGTGAGGGCCCCAAGCAGGGCGCCGGCCAGAGGCTGGTTCCAGTCCCGGATCGCCGCGCCCCGTACCACCGTACTGATTGCATACGCCAGCGATCCGCCCGTGCCGAGCATCAAGGTCGAGCCCTTGACCCAGCCGAACAGGTCGGCACGGGTGCGGGCAAGAGCGCCGTCACGCCCCTGCCCCCCTCCCTGCGGCGGGGTAAACATGCCTGGCACGTAGCCGATTAATGCCAGTCCGAGGATTGTGAAGACGATCGCGCCCAATCGGATCGGTGACAGAGTTTCACCGAGCGCGACCCATGCAATCAGGGCGGCAAATCCGGGGCTGCTGACCTGGAACAAGCTGGCCTTGGCCGATCCCATGCGCACCACCGCCTCGAAGAAGAACCAGCGCCCGAGATAGGTGGAAAAGGCTCCGCCGAGCATGAAGAAAAACGCAGCCTGCCAAGACCAGCCTAGGCTGCTTTTGGATAGGATCATTTGGACTGCCAGCAGCAGTCCGCAGAACAGCAGGTTGACCCCGACCGAAAGCAGGAACCCCAGATTCAGGCTGACCCTCTCGGACGCCCGCTTGATCACCAGCACGTTCGCCGAAAACATACACAGCGCGGCGGTGGCCAGAGCGATCCCGAAAAAATGCGGTGTCATCCTTGGACCGGAAGTTCGACGTCACGCCCCTCGCGTCCCGAGGCCAGCAGTGCCAGGCAGACCTGCAGGGTTGCGCGGGCCCACTGACCGTCATGTAGCGGCCGCACGCCCCCCGCCACCGCGTTGACCAATTCGTCGATGACCTCGAAGCGTGGTACCGCCGGCGCGGCTAAGGGATGATGTTGGCGCAGGTCGTCGCCGTACACCAGCACCCCGGACGGCAAGGGACGGATGTCCGCACGGTCGCAGGTGACGATCACTGGGCCAAAGTGCTGGTGCAATGCGGTCACCCGGCTGGCCGCTGGAGCTGCAGGCGGTTTGTACTCCGGCCCCCCATAAGTGCCCGCAGCCTTCATGCGTGCTTCTTCTTCGGGCGACTGCAGCGTGAGCAGGCGCCGGCGCGCAGAGCCATAGCTGTCTGGGTCCTTGGCGTTGCCCATCTCTCCAATCCAATTGGTCCATTCGTCTGAATCGAAGTGCGCGTATCCGCTATAGGTGAGAGAGGCAAAAGCGCCATCCTCGAACCACAACATGGCACTGTAGGCGCCCTCGGTGGGTCGCGACGGATCCCACGCGCCCAGCATCGCGCGCACTCGCACCACCGGGCTGCCCGCTATCAGGCGCACCACGTCGACCTGATGCGCAGCCTGGCTGAACACCACGCCGCCGCCTTCGTCGGTCATCAGTTCTTCTGGCCGCCGAGGGCGGAACAGGAAGTCTGTGTAGTTCAGTGCCTGGATCATCCGGACCTTGCCGAAGTCGCCGCTGGCCACTAACGAGCGCGCTGAAAGGTAGGGCGAGTCGAAACTGTGGCAGTGGCCGACGATCAGGTGCACCCCGGCTTCAAAGCAGGAAGCGATCATCTGGTCGCACTCGGCGAGGGAGAGCGCCATCGGTTTCTCAACCAAGACGTGCTTGCCGTTGCGCGCCGCCACCCGTGTATGTTCCGCATGGAACTGGTGCGGGCTGGCTATGTAGATGGCGTCGACCGTCGGGTCGCCGGCAAGCTGCTCGATCGTGTCGTACACGTTCGCAGAGAAATCCTTTGCGAACTGGGAACGGGCGGCCGGGCGCGGGTCGCAGGCGGCAACCAATTCGATCCTGGCATCGGTCAGAAAAGTCGGCAGCATCAACGTAAACGCGCGCCCCAGGCCCGCCACGCCCAGACGAATTAAGGGTTGTGTCATGGCCGCGTCCTTCTCAGAGATCGATCACGATCTGGTCGGTCTTGGCGCGCGAGACGCAGACCATGATTTGGTGCTCCATCTCTTCGGGCATCAGCACCATGTCGCGGTGATCGGCCACGCCTTCGACCAGGCGCGTGCGACAGGTGCCGCAGGTTCCGCTCTCGCAGGATGCGCGCACGTTGCAGCCGCCGGCGCGGAGCACCTCGAGGATGGTCTTGCCGACTGGGACCTCGAACTCCTGCCCGCTGCTCGCCAGCTTGACTGTGAACAGCTTGTCATCCTTTTTCGGCGCGCCGCCTTGGACGAAGCTCTCGAAGTGGATGTTCGCGGTGTTCCAGTGGCCTGCCATGTCGCGCACCGCTTCCATCAGGCCGCGCGGACCACAGCAGTAGATATGTTTGTTGCTCGGGCGTTCTAGCACCGGCCACAGGTCAAAAGCCTGCGCGGCGTCGCCACAGTCGTGGTGGATCACCACGTTCTTGCGCAGCTCGGGCGATGTCAATTCATCCAGGAAGGCCGTGGTTTCCGGCGACGGGGTAAAGTAGTACAGCTTCCACGGCGCCGGCGGCAGTTCGCCGAATGAGCGGATCATCGACAGGATCGGAGTGATGCCGATGCCGCCAGCGATGAAGATATAGCCAGCCTTGCTGTCGACGAGCGGGAAGGCGTTGTCAGGCAAGGAAGTCGGCAGGATATCGCCTTGCTTCGCCTCGTCGACCATGCTCATCGAGCCGCCCTGGCCGTTGGCATCGCGCTTGACGGTGATCACGTAACGGCTCAGGTCATTCGGGTCGTTGCACAAGGAATACTTGCGCAGCAGGCCATTAGGGGCCCTCACGGTCACGTGCGAGCCCGGCGTAAACGGCGGCAGGTCGGAGCCATCTTGGGCCACCAGTTCGAACGTCCGGATGCTGTCGGCAGCGTCATTGGCGCTCGCAATTCGCAGTTGCATCATCGCTTCAGTATTTGCTTGCATGTCTTTCTCCTTCCCGAGGACGGCATCGCGCCGCTCGTGGCTGATGGTTGACGTCGATTACAGCAGGCGCAGCGACAGGTCGATTGCACTGACGTCTTTAGTGAGCTTGCCGGTAGAAATGCGATCGACGCCGGTGGCCGCGATCGCGCGCACGCTGTCGAGGTCGACGCCGCCGGAGACTTCGAGCAAGGCGCGGCCAGCGTTGATCTCAACCGCACGGTGCATCACTTCGAGCGTGAAGTCGTCGAGAAGGATGCTAGTTGCGCCGGCTTGCAGCGCTTCGGCCATTTCGTCCAGGTCCTCGACTTCGATCTGGACGTCGGTGCAGGAGTCCAACGCGCGCGCTGCGCCCAGTGCCGCTGCGATGCTGCCGGCCGCCTTGATGTGGTTTTCCTTGATCAAGATCCCATCCCAGAGTGCCATCCGATGGTTGGCGCCGCCGCCTACCCGAACCGCGTATTTCTGTGCCTGACGCAAGCCGCCCAGAGTCTTGCGGGTATCCAGCAGCAGGCAACCCTTCGGATTGGGCGAGACGCCTTGGATCGCCTGCACGTACTGGCGGGTCCGGGTGGCTACCGCCGACATCATCTGCAGGAAGTTAAGGGCCGAACGCTCAGCGCTGAGCAGTGCGCGGGCCTGGCTAGAGATCGTGCACATGACCGCGCCTTTTGGAACCTGATCGCCGTCGCCAAAGTGCCAGTCAATGCGTGCGCTGGCGTCTAGCGTCTGAAAGCAGGCGTCGAACCAAGCACCGCCGCAAAGAGTAGCAGCTTCCTTGGCCGTGACTTGGGCAGTGGCGGACGTTCCCGGAGCTACCAGCTGCGCAGTCCAGTCGCCGCGGCCGATGTCTTCGTACAGCGCGTCGCGCACATTGCGCATACGCGCCAACTCGAGGGTTTCGTTATTCTCGAACATAGTCTTTACTTTTCGAGGCCGGGAGCGCCGGCCGTTAGCGGGCTGCCGGTCAGATCTTGTACGATTCGTAGGTCGCCGGGTGGAACAACTCTTCCACCGACATCAAGCGCTGCGACAGGCCTTGCGCATGGTGGGCTTGCACGAAGGTCTCGAGCGTCCTGCGGGCTGGCTCGACGCCGTAGGACCAATAGTCCGGGCCCATCAGGTCACGCGCGGCCTTGAGCTGCTCTTCGACGAACGGCAGGGTGACTTTGGTGGCCGAGGTGTCGGCCAGCTTGTCCAGCGCGGCTTTCTTCGATTGCTCGAAAGCCTTCATCACCGCGCCCGGCAGCCATGGATGCTCGGCAGCTAGTTCCTTGCGGACACCGACCACGTGCATGATCGGAAACACCCCCGTGCGCGCGTAGTATTCCTTCGCGGTCGCAGTCGGATCATCGAACAGCCAGCCCACGTTCGGGTTGCGGGCCGCGCCGCCGCCGGGCGGGCGAGGCGCGATGAAGGCGTCGATCTCGCCATCGTCTAGCATGTCCGAAATGGTCCGGTTGTCCGGTGCACTTTCCATCTTGACGCCTGGTGGCAGTTGCAGCTTGATTTTCTCAGGACGGCCTGGCTCATCGATGCCACCGCGCACCCAGGTCACGTCTTCCGGCGCCACGCCGTAGTCGTTCTGGAGGATCGAGCGGGCCCACACGATGGCGGTCAGCTGGTATTCGGGTACGCCGATGCGGCAGCCCTTCAGGTCTTCCGGACGCTTGATGCGATCCTTACGCACATAGATTGACGTGTGGCGGAAAGCGCGCGACAGAAATACTGGAATCGCCACGTATGGGCTTTCGCCCTTCGATGCCTTCACCAGGTAGCTCGACAGCGACAGTTCGCTAATGTCGAATTCGACGTTGCGAAATGCGCGGAAGAAAATCTCCTCCGGCGACAAAGTCATGTACACCGGATCGACGCCGTCGATTTGGACGGTGCCGTCGAGCAGGGGGCGGGTGCGGTCATAATCGCCCATGGCGACGGAAAGGTTCAGCTTAGCCATGCAGTGTGTCTCCTGTGGTTCTGGTAGGTCAGATTTATTCGTTCGGTTCGCTGGTGTTGTACGACGGCTCCAGCGCCTCTACCGGCTTGGTCCAGATGTACTCGGCCTCGAAGTTGCGCCAGTCGACGGTCTTCGGCACGACGGCCTGGTAGGAGACATCGCGGGCCGGGATCTTCAGGTCGCCGGTACCGATGGCCGGACCGCCCTTCTGGAACTCGGCGAGTGCGTCAAGCATGCGCTTCCGGAACTCGACCACCGCGATGTCGCTCGCGCCCAGGCGCTCGTCGCTACGATCGGCAATCGGGCCCATCGTCATCCACATCGCCAGGTCCTGATTCGGGAAGCCCGTAATTCCAGTGAAGTTGCCAGCCTTCATCTTCTCGCGGTCTTGCAGGAAGTTATTCTCACGATTACGCACGGAGCGGTAGTTTTCGTCCAGGTCGATGCCGACTTGCTGGCCCAGGAACTTGCGCCAGGTTTCGGTTTCAGGCGTCTGCGATGGGTGTCCCCAAGCGATGAAGTAGAAGGCCGTGTTGGTGTCGTCCATGGGAACGTTGATATTGGCGACGTTGTACAGGTTGTTCGGCGGGATAAGCGCAGTGGCTGGCGCCACGAAGATGGTCGAGCGAATGTAGTCGTGGGTATTGGCATTGACGATCGGACGGCGGAGCGCGGCGTAGCGGAAACCGTAGCCGGTGCGCTGGACCTGCATGCGCGGCGCCTTGTCAGTTGACGGACGCAGCCAGTTTTTATTTGTGGCTTCGGCGCCAGTCACGCGGGCCGGCACGAAGTCTGAAGAGTGCAGACTCGAACTATGGGCGGAGTCAATCGCGCCTTCAAGGATCTGCGCCCAATTGCAAGGGATCAAGACCTTGGCGACGGTGACGCGGGTTTCGTCAGTCGGCGCCCAAGCAGGTGGAGTGAATTCAGGCATGGTCTCTGCCGGACCCATATAGGCCCAGACGAAGCTGCCCCATTCCTTGGTCGGGTAGGCTAAGTGCTTGACCTTGTTGGCCATGCAGCTGGCCGCGGGCTCCGACGCCATCTCGATGATCGTGCCTTGGACGTCCATCTTCCAGCCGTGGTACAGGCAGCGCAGTCCCCCGTCTTCGTTACGGCCGAGCGCTAGCGAGGCCTTGCGGTGCGGGCAGTATTCGTCCATGACGCCGACCCGGCCTTCGGTGTCACGGAAGACGACCAAATCTTCGCCAAACAGGCGGGCGCGAACCGGAGTACCGTCCGGTTCGATGACTTCCTCGATGAGGCACACTGGCTGCCAATGGCGGCGCATCAGTTGGCCCATCGGCGCGTCACCTGTGACGCGGCACAGCAAGTCGTTTTCTTCTTTCGTCAGCATGTCTCTCTCCGGATTGTCGAATTGCCCACAGCGCTACGTGTTATTGGGCGGGATAAAATCTGATGTGAATAACCTTAGATCTCTAAGAATAAGTATAGGAGGGGAAATTGGGTTTGTCTAGCGATTTAGGTCATCTTTCGCTTGGGCCAGGCAGGAAAGGATCCGAGCGCAACATAGACGATGGTCGTAGTGCGCGGGGAGCTCATCCGTGAGCGATATAAAATTAACCGTCACAAACTGAACTGAAAGCGAACTTGTGCCCGTCTGAAGACATTGACTTTGTATTGCCGATCGAACCTCTCCTCCCGTGCTCCGTGGTGAGAGCACTGGACGCTATTTCATGCACATCGACCTTGTTTGGACGAAGCGAGTGCAAAACGGGAAAGGGAAAGGTACGAACACATGGAGGGCCGGTGTGCTATTTCGGCGCCGACATTTCGACGATACGTCTCGATTGCATGCGGTCGTTGCACTGACGGCGCCGCTGCGAGCGTACAGAAACCAGGAGGCTGTTGCCGCCGGCGCTGCACGAGTGTGCGCCGAGGCGACGAGGATAAAAAGGTCTAGACCGAAGGCATCTACGGTGGCGAACGCGGCCGCGACAATGAGCAAACACATCATATCCGCGTCGTACTTGCATCGCGCCTGGGCGATGGGCAACCGAGCGTACACACGAGTGGACTCTACGATGCCGCCATGCATTAGTGCATCACGACCGGAAGATTGTCCGCTGTTTCGTGTGATCGGCAATGCCGGTCCGCTGGAACTCTGGTTCGTTGGTACAGAAGCGTCCTCGCACATTCAAGACCGGGTTATCTCAACTGCGCGAGCTTCTTTATTTTCCTGCCGTCCTGGAAGCACGATGGAACTGCACATCAGATCGTCTAGTGATCGTCTGCTCACCAAAGACCGCACCGCGCCGATCGTCGTCGGTTTAAGCATGCGCAAGCAGCCCTACCTGCACTTTGGTGTTGCTAACATACGCAAGCCATATAAGCCGATTAACGCTGTGTAGGCTTAACGCAAGAGACGTATCTAACGATGGCATTATGCCGACATTTACCGGGCTGTCGGTCGTCGGAAAGGATGCAACGCGCGCCGGGTGGTCTACTTCGAGGCAACGCTGCGCGAGACGATGTTGCCTAGCTTGCGTGTGGAGGGCATCTTGCGTTCGGAGCGGCCAGCTTCGTCTTCGTCAGCCGCGAGGTTCTTGATCATCCCGAGCAATACTTTCCGCGTGGTACGGATGTCTTCTTCGTTCGTGCCACGCATGCTGATCTCGTTGACCTCGATCGCCAGCGGCACAAGCTTTTTTTCGAGCGCCCTGCCCTGCTCGGTCAGGAACACGTACATGTTCTTCTTGTTCTCAGGTGACTGGCGGCGCTCGACGTACCCGAGTTTTTCCATCCCGGTCAGCGCGCTGTACGTAGTTGGCTCCATTACCCCCGCAGCCTCGCTCAGTGCGCGCTGGGTGATTCCGTCCTCTTCCCAGAGGATGCGCAGGAAGGTCCAGTGACCAAACGATACGTCGTACTCGATCAGGCGGATCTGCAATGCGCGCACCAGTGCGCGCGTTGCGTCCTTAATCAGGTGGGCGAGACGATCGTCAAGTCCCTCGTCTTGCCAATGGTTGAGGATGGTCCGGGCCTCGTTTTTCGCCACTTTCTTGCTGCTGGTGCTCATAGTAGAATTGCTGTCTTATACGCAGTAAGCATGTGCGGTGAGAGGGTGCGATCGGCCACGCGCGCGGCCAGCACATCGTGACCGTCATTATAAGTGAACAGAAAGAGGCGTGACGCCTTGGCAGGCGCGCGGGTGAGCCACGCACGCCTGCAAGAGGTCACTCCGTCTCTGCAAACTGACTGATGCTGCGTTCAAACGCAGCCAGCACTTCGGTTTCGATCGCATGCAGTTCTGGGCTGCCATATACACGCGGATGCGGCAGGTTGATCTCAATGATTTGCGCGATCCGGGTAGGCTTGGGTGTGTACACGACGATGCGATCGGCCAGATAGCAGGCCTCGACGATGTCGTGGGTGACGAACACGACCGTGCGACGATCCTTGAGCCAGGCCACCACTAGTTCTGAACGCAGGCGGCGCGCGGTCAGCTCGTCGAGCGCGCCGAACGGCTCATCCATCAATAGCAGGTCTGGGTTACGAATATAGGCGCGGGCAATACCGACCCGATGCTGCATGCCACCGGAGATCTGATGCGGATAAAAGTCCTCATAGCCCGACAGATTGACTAGTTCCAGCACCTTGCGGATCCGTTCGTTCTCGTCGGGCACAGCGCGGCCCGACTCCGCCCGCAAAGCAAAGCGCAGGTTCTGCTGCACGGTGCCCCAAGGCATCAGCCGCGGCTGTTGGAATACATAGCCGTAGTGCGGTGTCTTCTCACTGACAGCCACTCCACCAACCTTCACTTCACCGCTCGTTTCCTTCAACAGGCCTGCGATGCAATTCAGAGTAACCGACTTTCCTGAGCCGGACGGGCCCAGCAGACACACAAATTCTCCGTTCTTGACGTCAAAGCTGACATCGTCGACCACCTTCAATGGGCCGGTCGCTGTGTCGAAGATCTTGGTCAGGCGTTTTATTTCGATACCACTCATGATGTCGTCCCCTATGCTCAGGCTTTTTTCCAGCGGGTGATGAAGGCCTCGATCGGTTTGATGACGAGCCACTCGGACAGCATCATCAGAAACACCAGCCAAAGCGTCCAGGCAAACACTTCGGCCGGACGGCTGAATTCCCAGCCGACGAACAGTTTGTAGCCGACGCCGCCGCCGCCCGCACCGCCCGCGAATAGTTCGGCTAGCACGCTGATCTTCCAGCACATGCCAAGCATGGTACGGCTGGCGCTGAGCAGATAGGGGGTCAGGCTTGGGAAAACGATATGGCGAAGTATCATCATGCGGTTGGCGCGCACCGATTGACTCATGCCCAGCAGCAGGCTGTCGACATTCTTGAGGCCGGCGGCCACGTTGAACGAGACGATCGGGAAGGCCGCGACCACGATCGTGAACACTACGGAGAACGGGGTCAGGCCAAACCAGATTAGTGCCATCAGGGCCCAGACCACATACGGGACGGTCTGCACGAAATTCAGGATCGGACTGGTGAATGCGTCGAAGCGTGCCAGTGCAAAGCCAACTGCCGTGCCAAAGATGAACGAGATCACCGCGCCGATCACCACCGACCTGAGGGTGGCCAGCGTGGCCGGTATTAACAAGCCCTCATGATGCAGTTGGCCAACGGTCTCCAGGATCGTGCCGAGCCGAGGGAAAACATAGGCTGGCTGGGTGGCGGCTATCAGCTGCCACAGCGCCACCAACACGATGTACGGCAGGATTGCCATGATTATATGCTTGAGGCGCATGCCCCACGCCGATGGCTTAGGGACGGCCGGAGCCAGGCCGGGGCCGGACGCGGCCGCGGCCGCGACGGTAGGTTGTTTCAACATGGTCGTCTCCATGAGTTACAGCTTGATCCAGAACTCGCTAGCCCTGACTGGCGTGCGCAACTGCTTGGCCTCCAGCATGCGGTCGTACAGGTTCTGCGCCGTCTTGACGGTGGCGGCATCGTTCGGCGTCTTGATGATGTTCGGAATGTACGGGAGCAGCAGTTCCTTCACTTGCGCTGGGCTGAGCTGGATTTCGGGCTGAACTTCGGTCAGGGCCTTCGCGGCTGCATCGGTGTTGTTGCCCATGTTGGCCAGCGCCTGTTCCATGATGGTCACGAACTTGGTGACGGCAGCACGGTTCTGGGTCACGAAATCCTTGCGGCCCGAAATGACCAGCGCCAGGAATGGCTCCTTGTAATGAGCTTGGTAGAGCTCGCCCGGCTTGAACACGACCTTCACACGGCCGCTCTTGAGCGCCGGGCTCAGGTAAGGTTCATAGATCGTGGCAGCATCGATTTCCTTTTTGTCGAGGGCCAAGAGGATGGCCGACGGCGGTAGGGTGGACACCTTGACGTCGCGCATCATGTCGACGCCGGCTAGCTTCATCGCAGCATACGTGGCGCCGTAGTTGGTGCCTGACAGCGATACCACGCCGAAGCGCTTGCCCTTGATGTCTTGCGGGGTCTTCAGGGGCGAATCGTTCGGTGCGACCACGGCCCAGATGTCGGCCGGGGTCACGGCGCGCAGCACCTGCACCGGAACACCCGAGGAGTACAGCTGGGCCGCATTGATCGCGCCCATGTTGATGTCTATATCGATCGCGCCACCCTTGAACGTGTCGTACTTTTGGTTCGACTGGACGAAATTCTTGACCTCGATGTCCAGGCCGGCGCGCTTGAACGAGCCGTCCTTGATGGCGAGCGCCAGTGCTGCAGCTGAGACATCGCTCGATACGGTACTGCCGACGATGATCTTGACCTGAGCGTGGGCAGGCAGGGCCATGGCGGCACTGACCAAAACTGTGGCTGCGGTTCGCAACGCGAGGGTGGCAAACTTTTCGATTCCGTGCTTCATGTGGTGTCTCCTCAGATGTCTTCGTTTAAGTGAGATATCTAACTCGCCTGCCCGATTGGGCCGTGGGTCAACGGGATCGTGTGCCCCGTTTTGAAACCGTTCATCAAAGAGCGGCATCGACCCGGCTTTATTTAGATCTCTAATATTTAGATCTCTAATCAAAATATAGAACATGCCGCGAGCTTTGTCCAGCGAGATGTTACGAAGACGCGAAGATCGTTGTCCTACGTGAACTTGTGATGTTTCCATTTGGAATATCAGGTGGAAATCACGTGACACCGAGCACGCTTTACTCGACAGATTTCGTCATTCCCGTACTCATCGACGGGGCGTAGCCGGGGCGCACCTGAACATCAATTAGCACCGATTTGCCCGCACGTACCTTCACGATGGCGTCGGCCAGCGCCGGCGCCAACTCCTTGCGCGTGAAAATCGGACCGATACCCTCAAAGCCCTGGGAACGCGCCATGCCCGCCAAATCGACCCTCGGATTGCCGATGCGCTGACCGATCCAGCGGTTCTCGACCGGACGTTCGCGATCGAGGGCAACCCGCTCCTGGTGCACCTCGTCGTTAAAGAAGGACTGGTTGTTCGCAACAATGACCAGCATCGGTACCTGCAGAGCGGCGGCGCTCCACAGCGCCGTATTACCCATCAAGAAGTCACCATCGCCGATGATGGCCACCGGTAGGCGGTCGCTATCCTTCAACGCTATCGATGCACCGACCGCCATGCCGGGCCCGGAACCGATTCCGGCACCGCCGTCGTAGCCGAGGTAGTCGAGCGGGTGTTCGAAATGCCACAGGTCCCCGCTCCAGCCTAGCGGGAGGCGGATCAGGCAGGCAGGGCTTCCTTCTAGGCAGTCACTCAAGGTATCGGCCAGCAGCGGCATGTGGATGTCATCCGCGCCATCGTCGGCGGCGCGCGGCCGGGCCGCCCGTCCCGCGGGGCTGGCAGTGGCCGCTTTGACTTGGCCCAGTTCCGCCAACAGCGTCCGAACCACGCTAGCGGGCTCGGCCGCTGCGTACAAGTCGCAAGGAGGCAGGTCCTGATGGTCCAGACTGGCCGCATTGTGCAAGGTGTGGTCGAGCGAGACCTGCAACACCTTAGCCGAGACTTCTTCGCCGCCCCATGCCTGCTTGAGCGCGCCCTGCAGGTCGACCCAGTCCAGGCTAAGGATGACGTCGGCCTGTTTCAGCGTAGCAGTAGCGTCCGCGCTCAAGAACACCGAGGGGGCGTGCGGATGCAGTGGGTGGGAGGTCGGGAACGCGGCGCCCACCTTCAGGTCGGTGAATACCTGCGCCTGAAGCCGCTCGGCGAGCTCGATCCGCTGCTGCCATTCGGACTCATCGCGCGAGACCCGTCCGACCAGCAGGACGGGGCGCTGCGCGCCGGCCAGCAGCTGCGCCATCTTCTTGACCAGTTCGGGATTGGCGTAGGGCGCGGCCGTCGGCGCATAACGTTCAATATTTGGCAGCACAGGTGCGCCATCGAGCCGGGTCTCCTGCATGGTGACATCCAGGCACACATAGACTGGCGCCTTGGGCGCGGTCTCGGTGATCTGGCGCGCGCGCCGCAACGAGGTCATGCTCGCCTGCAGCGAGACTGGCTGGTCATCCCATTTCACGAACGAACGCACCATTGCGCCAGCATCCTGAGAGGTATGGATCCAGTCGATCCATGGGCGCCGCTTGGCGGCGTCGACCGGGCCGTGCGCGCCCAGGATCAGCATCGGCACCCGGTCGCACCAAGCGTTGTAAATCGCCATGCTGGCGTGCATCAAGCCGACATTGCTGTGGAGGATCACCGCCAGCGGCTTGCCGGTCACCTTAGTGTAGCCGTGCGCGATCGACACGGCATGTTCCTCATGCAGGCACAAGACGATCTGCGGATTCTGGTTGCCGTTATAGTTGACTAGGCTGTCGTGCAGACCGCGGAAACTCGAGCCCGGATTCAGGCAGGCGTATGGGATGTCGAATTGACGCAGCAATGCGGCGATGGCGTCGCTGCCCCACCATTGCTCGATTGTGCTGGGGATTGGCTCATCACGGCGGAAAGCGGCCGGGGCGCGGTTGTCAGGAATGGTAGTCATGTTGTAAGTCCTCTTTTGGTAATTGGGCAGTCGGATCAGAGCTGGATGTTGACACTCTTGATTTCAGTGAAATCGAGCAACTCTTCTAAGCATTCCTCACGCCCAAGGCCAGAGTGCTTGCTGCCGCCGAACGGCACCCCCAGATAATGGCGACTAGTCTGATTGACCCATATGAAGCCGGCCTCCAACTGACGCACCGCTTTGTGCGCGCGCTTCAGGTCGCGCGTCCAGATCGAGGCGGTCAGGCCGTACTCGGTGCCGTTAACGTGGCGGAACATTTCCTCTTCATCACTCCAGCGGAAGACCGACATCACTGGACCGAAGATTTCTTCGCGCGCGATCCGCATGTGCGGCTGCACATCCGCGAAGATGGTTGGCTGGACGTAAAAGCCCCCGCGCAGCGCCGGCTCGTCTGGCCGGGCGCCGCCCAGGACCAGGCGAGCGCCTTCATCTCTGGCCGAGGCGATGAACGAAAGTACCCGGTCGCAGTGGACGCGGCTTACTAGCGGGCCCATGGTGGTGGCCGGATCAGTCGGATCGCCCGGGCGGTGCATTTGCGTAACACGCTCGGCAATCTTGGCCAGCACCTCGTCGTGTATCGACTCGTGCAGGAAGACCCGGCTGGTCGAGCCGCAGGATTGCCCGGCCCAAGTGAAGTTCATGCCGCGTACTGCACCCTGGACCAGCGCCTCGATGTCGGCATCCGGATAAGCCACTAGAGCGTTCTTGCCGCCCAGTTCGAGCAAAGTCGGCTTCAGGGTTTCGGCGGCGCTACGCAGGATCGCCTTGCCGGTGCCTACGCTGCCGATCAGGGTGACCTTCCTGACTAGCGCGTGGGAAGCGAGTACCTGACCGCATTCCTTGCCGCCGGTCAGCATATTGAACACGCCCGGTGGGAACACCCCGTCCAGCAGCTCCGCCAACTTCAGGCACGATAAAGGCGCTTGGTCGGGTGCTTTCACGATAACGGTATTACCGGCGGCCAGCGGAGCCGCAATCTTGGCCGCCGCATACATTAATGGGTGGTTGTAGGCGACGATACGGGCCACGACTCCAAGGGGCTCGCGCACCGTGTAATGGAAGCTGTCATCGGCTACGGGAATGGTATCGCCCTTGAGCATCGGGATCATGCCCGCGAAGAACTCGAGTGAGTTGGCCGCCACATGGGCGTCGGAGACCATCTCGGCGACCGGGTTGCCGGTATCGATTGCATCGACCATCGCGAGCTTATTCGCATGGGTACGCAGGATCTCGGCCGCTTTGCGCAGGCATGCGGCTCGCTGCGCGGGCGCCACCGCTTTCCAAGCTGGAAACGCGCGGTGCGCGGCCTCGATCGCAAGTTCGGTGTCGACTGTTCCGGCCTGAGCCACCGCCAGGATCGTCCCCCCGGTGGCTGGATTCACCGTCTCCTGGTAGCGTGCATCGGCTGGCGTCTGCCATTTACCATCGTAGTACAGGTCTTGGTGACGTGGCAGGCACTCGGCGAGGTGAGCGGGTAGGTTCATGGTCGGTCTCCGGATGGGGATGAATAATGGTGATGGCTAACAGTATGCCGTTCGGTCACATTGATCAAGATTGATTGCTTGATCAATGTGAAATACCTGTTCGGCGCGTCTGCGGGACCGTATAGTTGTGGTGCATCCACCCGATTGCCTTCTATCGTTCGTTATGGCCCATCAAGTTTCTACCGTTTCCAAGGATTACCTATCCGCGCAAGATGCAGTGCGACTGTTAGATGTGCGCATGCAAACGCTGTACGCCTATGTCAGCCGCGGTTGGATACACAGCATTGCCCAAGCCGGGCGAAAAGACCGGCTGTATGCCCGCGCCGATATCGAAAAGGTCAAGGCGCGTTCGCTGGCACGTTCAGGACACGGCGCGGTGGCTGCCTCGGCGATGCACTGGGGCGAGCCGATCATTCCTACCACGATCACTCAGATCACGTCCGAGGGGCCGCTCTACCGTGGGCAGCTGGCAACTAGGCTGGCGAGCAGCGGCATCCTGTTTGAGGAAGTGGCCGAGCTGTTGTGGAATGGCGCACGGGGCGCACCCGGCCTGCGCTGGCCGCGCTATGCCCAGTCTGAGCACCTGCGCCTGTTCGCCGGGTCGATCGCGGCGCCGGCCTCGAACGACCAACTGATGGAGCTGTTCGCGCTGTTTACGATGCAGCTGGGCCTTTCCCGCGGGCATGCCGCGGGCCAGGCAGACAGAGGGGACACGCTGGCCGCTGCGCGCGAGTTGATCCAGACAATAGCCGGCTGCTTTGGCTACGCTTCGCAACGGCGCGCCTACTACCAGTTGCGCAAGGGCCATTCGATTGTGGAAGGTCTGCTCGGGGCGCTCGAGATTGCAGATAGTGCCGAAAACCAAGAGGGGTTGAACGCGGCGCTTGTGGTGCTCGCCGACCATGAACTGTCGCCGAGTTCTTTCGCGGCGCGTATTGCCGCCTCCAGCGGGGCTACCCTGCATAGCTGCTTGGCTGCGGCGGTGTGCACGAATTCCGGAGCGCAAATCGGCCGCCTGTACAGTCAGGTGGAACAATTTCTGATGCGCGCGGCTACGCACAACGCACTGTTTCGCCGCGCCAGCGAGCTCCAGGCGCGCAGCCTGGCCGTCCCCGGTTTTGGCCATCCTCTGTATCCGCAGGGCGATCCGCGCGCGCGCTTGATTCTAGACCTGATACAGAAGCGCGAGGGGCGAAGCAGGCGGTTGGACGTCATCGAGCGATTCATCGCTGATGTGCAGGATCGGCTGGGCCTGTATCCGCGCCAAGAGCTGGCGCTCGTACTTCTGGGCATCGCAATGGGCCTGCCTAAGAATACGTCGGGTGCTCTATCCACGCTGGCGCGCACGGCCGGCTGGGTCGCGCATGTGCGCGAGCAGCAGCTAT
Source organism: Massilia sp. Mn16-1_5 (assembly GCF_004798585.1). Taxonomy (GTDB): domain Bacteria; phylum Pseudomonadota; class Gammaproteobacteria; order Burkholderiales; family Burkholderiaceae_D; genus Telluria. The sequence continues at coordinate 1,615 of NZ_PPXQ01000034.1, read as the reverse complement.
CCGGCGCGTTGCTTAGGCCACGCGCAAAGTTTGTCGGTCAGGTTTAGGTGCGACCTGTTGGTTGTGATTACCGTAGGTGCAAACGTTCGACGAGGGTATGCACGACTGTCTATGTGCCTTGCAGCGCCAGCCTTTCACAGATTGGTGCTGAATCACCTCATCGTCCAAAACACTTCCGCCAAACGTAGACCGTACGACAGGAACACTGAATTAGCCGGCGCGCCGGTGAGGAGCTAGACGTACCCATTCAACGCGGCTGACCATGTGGTAGTTGTATCCAGCGGGACTGGACATGCCATCGTGGATCAAACAATCGAGCGTCTGGGCAACGAGCTATGTGTCTCTGACCGTTCCGCATTTCGTAGCCGTGGACCACATTCTGTCGTCGAGTACGATGATTGCGACTATTCCTTTGCGCTATGCGATGGCCCGCACCAAGCCGTTCGCCCTGCGCTATGTGCCGCATCCGCTGCCGGAAATCAACATCAATTTGTTCTGGCACGCGCGGTTTAACGAGGATCCGGCAAACAAACGGCTACGCGATCTGGTGTTCGAAACGGTCGCGGATGGTAAAGGGCATGGCATTCCTACGGCCCATCGGATGCATCACCAGCACAATGGATGAAAGTGCAAAAACGAAAGGCATCTCGGGAGCTGTAGGACAGGAGGCGTTGAGGTTAGCTGATGAGGCCACACAGCACTTTCTCGCTGCAGTTACCTAATCCGAACGTGACTTTAGTGTCGAGAAGCGGAGCAGCCAACCGCACTTTAGTCTCCGTTGTCGACCTACGTGCATGGCCAGTTAAAGCACGATTTCCTCAAGAACAGTTTCGAATTGCTTGGCGCGTTAAAATCAGACGATGAGCCTTTCACTTAACCACGCAGCCGCGCTCCGCACAATCACTCATCAGCAGATGTTGGTAGATGTTGGCATCGTGCTGGAAAAAGCGTATGGCGGTGAATATGCAAAGAATTTCTTGGATGAAATGAATATCGCTGCGTCGGTTGTCCAGCGTGTGCTTACCCGAACTGGCCTTCGGCCAATGAGGCGCCGCGATCCCCCAAGTTGATCGAAGAGGGTTGTCGTTTCGGACAACTTATCACTTCAGAAGAGGAACGCAATCAGCGGGAAGATCCAGATAATCCAGTCACACGCATACACTCGGGCATACGCCCCGGACGCAACGCGCTGATAGACTACATCGGCAATCCTGAGCGAGCTTGGCGTCAACCATATCGCCATAAACCCAAGGGCGACGCGCAGGTCCGAGGCCGACGTGTTGCAAGAGTTGGCGGAGCATGTGCTGCCGCTGTTTTCATCAACTGACTTATGCGAATGCAGCGGAGGATTCGCTAAGAATCTTCCGCTGCGCCCAGGCGCTTTTGAGCGCCGAAGCAAATCCTGACTACTCGACACGCGTTCTCACTTCTAATGCGGAGAAATGCCGCCCCCCACTTCATGTCATCTGTAAAAGCAAACAGACGCTGTGAATCGCCCCGGGTTTTGTAGAGGCTCCATTGTTTGAGAGAATGGAGCTATGAAAAAGCAACCCAAGTATTCCCCTGAAGTCATCGAGCGCGCCGTGCGCATGGTCAGCGAAGCCGGCAGCCAGTA
>NZ_PPXQ01000033.1 GCF_004798585.1 Massilia sp. Mn16-1_5 | reverse complement strand
GGTGTCGCCGGTCGCGGTTGCGCCGCCCACGGTCACCGTGCCGCCCGCTGCGCCGCTGCCGCCGGCCGCGCCTGCGCCGCCCATGCCGCCTGCTGCGCCGGCTGCGCCGTTGCCGCCTGCGCCGCCCGTTGCCGAGCCGGTGCCGCCGCCTGCGCCGCCGGCGCCAGCCACGGTACGGCCCGAATTGCCGCCGTCACCGGCGGTGCCGCCGCCGGCGTTGCCGCTCGAGCCACCCGCACCGCCCGAACCGCCTGCGCCGCCTTCGGCACCCGAGCCGCTCGATGCGTTCGAAGCCACGCCGCCGGCACCGCCGGAACCGGCCGTCGCCGCGCCGGCCATGGCGCTGCCGCCGCTGGCGCTGCCGGTCATGGCGTTGCCGCCGGTCGAACCCGACGCTGCCTGGCCGCCCGTACCGGCCGCACCCGCGCCGCCGTCGCCGCGTGCGTTGCCGCCCGTGGCGCCCGCGCCTGCGCCGCCGGTTGCACCGCCGGCATTGGCGTTGCCCATGTTGTTGGCGACGTTGCCGATGTTGCTGATCGAGTTGCCCGTCACGGTGCCGTTCAGGGTGCTGTTCGCCGTCGCGCTCGAGGTGTTGAAGGAGTTCGAGAAGGTCGACGTTGCCGTGCCGCCGTTATTGGCGGCGACCGCGCCGGTCGCGGCGGCGCTCGCGCTGCCGGTGCTGCGGTTCTGGCCCGAGCTGTCGCGCGAGGACGAATCGTTGCCCTGGTTCGAATTGTCGGCCGTGTTGGTCGACGAATTGTTGCCCTGGTTCGAGTTGTCGGTCGAGTTGGTCGAGGAATTGTTGCCCTGGTTCGAGTTGTCGGCCGAGTTGGTCGAGTTGTTGTCCATGCTGGCCGTGCCGCCGTCGTTGGCATTCACGCCGCTGCCGCGCTGGGTCACCGTGGTCGAAGAGTCGGTAGTCGGATCTGTCGTCTGGGCTTGTGCATTCAAACCGAAAGCGAGCGACAGGGCAGTAACGAGCAAAGTCTTGTTCATGCAAATTCCCCTAGGGTGTGTGTGGTTGAGTTCGACTGGCGTCCGTACCAGCTGAACCCGGACATATGCAAGAGGAATGCCAGGGGCGGATGAGTATTCTCAAATCCTTGATGTGCAAGCATAATTCCTCTACGAAATGACGGAATTGCGCATTGGAATTGTTGTTAGGAAAATAAGGCAACCGGGGTGTACCGGATTCGGAACATTTGTGTACCGTTTAACCGAGCTAGGGGTGGACACTGTCGCACTCGAGTTGACTGGCAGTCCGGTGTAGGACCTGTCCGACCGAGGGTGAGTGGCCCAGCAGCGGGGTTCTGGCACGTCACCCGGCTGCGCATACGAGCTGGCGGGTTGTGCCTGAGCTGAGCGTCCGGGGGGATTAAACGAAGACAGGCAGCGCGCTGCGCTGCCGTGGCCCGTCTGGAACCGGAGAGGTGGGAAGGCGAGCGCGGCGCTCAGGGCCGCATGCCGTGTTTGGCGAGCAGGCGGTACATCGTGGTGCGCGAGACGCCGAGGTCGCGCGCGGCGCGGCTGACGTTCTGGCCGGTGCGGTCGAGGCAGGCGCGGATCGCGAGGCGCTCCGAACTGCAGCGTGCGTCGTCGAGCACGGCCTCGATTGGCGGCGAGGGCACGACGAGGTCGAGGTCGTCCGGTTCGATCCATTTGCCGTCGGCCATCACCAGCGCGCGCCGTACACGGTTGATCAGCTCGCGCACATTGCCGGGCCAGTCGTGGGCCGCGATCGCCGCCAGGGCCTTGCTGCTGAAACCCTTCAGGCGCGGCGACTTGTCGGCCGAATGGAGCTGGAAGAAGTGTTCGGCCAGTTCGACCAGGTCTTCGCGCCGCTCGCGCAGCGAGGGCACCGTGACCGGCAACACCGAGAGCCGGTAGTACAGGTCTTCGCGGAAATCGCCGCGCGCTACGGCCTGCTGCAAGTCCACGTGCGAGGCCGAGATCACGCGCACGTCCACGGGAATGGCGCGCGTGGCGCCGAGCCGGATGATGGTCTTGTCCTGCAGGAAGCGCAGCAGGTTTGCCTGCAGGTCTTTCGGCAGATCGCCGATTTCGTCGAGGAACAGCGTGCCGCCGTTGGCCGACTCGATCAGGCCGACCTTGTCGCGCGCCGCGCCGGTAAAGGCGCCGCGTTCGTAGCCGAAGAGTTCGGAGTGGATCAGGTTGGGCGCGATCGCGCCGCAATTGATCGGCACCAGGGGACCGGTCGAGCGCAGCGACTGGCGGTGGATGGCCTGGGCCGTGAGTTCCTTGCCGCTGCCGCTTTCGCCCCAGATCAGTACCGGCGCATCGACCTTGGCGACCCGCTCGACCTGGCTGCGCAGGCGCAGCATGGCGTCGCAACTGCCGATCAGCGAGGAGGGCGCGGTGCCCGGCCGCGCACGCGGCCGGCGCAACAGGGCATGTCCGTGCGAATGGCCGAGGGTATGGGCCAGGCGCCGGGTGTCGAGCGGCAGCGTGTGGTAGTCGCACAGGTAGTCGGCTACCAGGTCGCGCCAGGCCGGCGCCGCGAGCGTGTCGGTCTTGGCCACGCCGACCCAGTGGATATGGCTGTACTCGCGCAGGAAACGCTCGACCTCGAGATGCGGCCGTCCGCCGATCACCTGCAACAACAACCCGACCAGATAAGCTTCCTGGCGCAATTCCGAACGTGCTTCATCGAAACTGCGCACGGTGCGGATCTGCCAGTCGGGCATGTCCGCCCGCAACAAATCGACTGCCACCAGGTCGTCGGGCGAAATGCAGAGTAATCGTCTCGGAATCATCCAATCTCCTCGCGTTAAGCCAGCGGCAGCGAACAGCCCCGTTTGGCTACGCCCCACAAGACTGTAACTATGGGTTAAGCATACCGCATGATTGGAGTTGTATGCCCGACAATTGAAATGGCCGTGTTTTGTTACCAACTCGACAATGCGCGGGGCTTGACCGCGCGACGAAGCTAGTGCAGGCCGAGAAGATCGGCGCGCGGATGGCCCCAGTTCGGCACATTCTCCGGGCAGGGCGGGAGCGAGCCGGAATCGAGCGGCAGGGTCGAGAAATTCGGCGCGTCGGGGACGCCGAAGCGCACATCGGTCGCACTGCCCTGCGCCAGCGAGGGCGCGCGCGCAAAGCGCAGCCAGGCTGCGAAGCGGCAATCGCGCGCCATCCGCTCGCGCAGCCTTGCCACCGAGCCTTGCTCTTCCCAGGACCAGGCGACCGGCTCCCTGCCTTCTGCCACGCGTACTCCGCCGATCTTCATCGGACAGGACGCTGCCGGCGTGAAGCCCGGCGCCAGGCTGAGCACGCCGCGGCGGATGCGGTAGGCGTCCGGTCCTTCGCGCGTGATGGCGATCGCGCCCCAGCACAGCGGATTGGCGGGAAAGGCGGACAGGGGCAGGTCGAGGATCTGCGCCGCGGGGGCGCTCTGGCGCAGCGCCGCCCGCAAGGCATCGCGCGCCTGTCCCGCCATCACGCCCTGCAGCAGCACGAAGCCGGCCATCACGGCGACGCCGGCCAGCAGCGCCGCGCGTTCGCCCAGACGCCGCGTCAGCACCAGGGCCAGCGCCCACAGTGCCGCCAGCAGGAGGTATGAACCCCATTGCAGGAAACCTTGTAATGTGAACAGCAGCGGCACCACCAGCAACAGCCCCAGCAGCAGCCGGCGCCAGCCGCGGCGCGCGACGTGCGCCGCCAGCGGCGTACCCAGCGCCAGCCAGAACACGGGTTCGACGATGAAGACGGCGTCGCCGTAATACCAGCGCGGATCGAAAGGTGCGAAGGGATGGATGCCGTAGACGTTGAGCGCATCCATGCCGAAATGCAGCAGCAGTCCGGCCCCGATGGCCGCCGCCAGCCCGCGCCGCGTTGCGCTATCCCTGCGCAACAGGGTGCGCGCCGCCGGCCACAACAGCCAGATTGCGGCCAGCAGGAGCAGCGCCTGGGGCAGCGCGTACAGCAGGGTATGCGTGTGGCCGCGATGGTGCAGCAGGTAGCCGAGCGGGGCCGGCGCGAGCGGTGTCAGCACCAGGTCGAGGTCGGGAAAATTGCTGGCCAGCGCCGCGCTCGTCAGGAGCAGGCGGCGGCGGGTACTGGCCTCGGCCGCATCAACTGGCGCCGGCAACAGGCAGTGGGTCAGTTCGCCGAGTGCGAGACCGACGAGGGAGTGAGTAAGATTGTCCATTGGGCAATATTAGCACCGTCCGCCGCAATGCCGGGCCCAGCACATACTCGTGGTTTCGAACAGTCAAGGGTAAATTTTTGACCTAGATCAAGGATTTCGCAGATGGGGCCGACGTAGAATCGGGGCTTTGATTTTTGCCGTACGGCAATAGTGGAGAACGCAGTGCGCACCAATTTGCCGGTCACCGGCATCGAATACCGGATGGAACCGGGCCAGTCCATCGTCTCGAAGACCGATACCAAGGGCCGCATCACCTACGTCAACCCCAGCTTCATCGACGTCAGCGGATTCGCCGAAGACGAGCTGCTGGGCAAGGCGCACAATATCGTGCGCCACCCCGACATGCCGCCCGAAGCCTTCGCCGACCTCTGGCAGACGCTGCAGGCCGGCCAGCCCTGGACCGGCATGGTCAAGAACCGCCGCAAGAACGGCGATTTCTACTGGGTCGTCGCCAACGTGGTGCCGGTCAAGGAAGCGGGACGCGTCGTCGGCTACATGTCGGTGCGTACCGCGCCCACACGCGAACAGGTCGCCGCCGCAAGCGAGCTGTACCGTAAGTTCCGCGCCGGCGAGCAGGGCGCGCTGGCGATCCGCGGCGGCCGCGCCGTGGGGACAAGCCTGGCTGCGCGCCTGCAGGGCCTGCGCCGCTGGCCGCTGGGTCGCCGTCTCGGCGTGGCGATGGGCGGCCAGGCGCTGCTGCTGGCCGCACTCGGCCTGGCGGCCGATGGCGCGCTCTGGCGGGGCCTGGCCGCCTTCGGCGTGCTGGGCACCCTGGCGGCCTGGGCCGCCCTGCGTCACGCCATCGTGGCGCCGCTGCGCGAAGCGCTGGATGCCGTGCACGCCCTGGCCGGCGGCGACCTCTCGCACCTGCCGGATAGCGGACACAGCGGCGAATTCGGCCAGCTGCTTCGCGCGCTGCGCCAGCTGAACATCAACCTGCAGGCCATCGTCGGCGACGTGCGCAGCAATGTGCGCGAGATCGAACAGACCACGCGCGACATCGCCACCGGCAACCTCGACCTGGCTGGCCGCACCGAATCCCAGGCAGCCAGTCTCGAGCAGACAGTAGGCAGCATCAAGCAAGTGGCGGGCGCCGCCGGCCGCAACGCCGACAGCGCGCGCCGCGCCGACGGCCTGGTGGGCGCGGCAGCGAACGTCGCCGGCCGCGGCGGCGACGCCGTCGAACGCGTAGGCGCCACCATGGGCCAGATCAGCGCCTCGGCGACGCGCATCGTCGACATCATCGGCCTGATCGACGGCATCGCCTTCCAGACCAATATCCTGGCCTTGAACGCGGCCGTTGAAGCAGCCCGTGCGGGCGAGCAGGGCCGCGGTTTCGCGGTCGTCGCCGGCGAAGTGCGCAGCCTGGCCCAGCGCTCGGCCGGCGCGGCGAAGGAGATCAAGGCCCTGATCGAGGACTCGGTGCAGAAGGTGGAGCAGGGCAACCTGCTGGTCGGCGAAGCGGGCCAGACCATGCGGGAAGTCGTCGCCTCGGTACAGGACGCGGCCGGCATCATGCACGACATCACCGAAGCCAGCCGCGCCCAGGGCGGCGAGCTGGGCGAAGTGAATGCGGCCATGGCCGCGCTGGATGCGATCACGCGCCAGAATGCGGCGCTGGTCGAGCAGTCGGCGGCGGCCTCGAACAATGTGGCGGAGGAGGCCGGGCGGCTGGCGCAGGCGCTGTCGGTGTTCAAGTTCGGGGCGGCTGCCTGACCGCGGCTGCCCAGCTCGGGCAATTTTGATCCAAATCAAGGATTTTGCCGACCTGCATCAATAGACTCCTCCTCATCAAGCCGTCCCGCAGCCCGCGGCGCGGCAGGCAGCAGGAGTCCACATGCATCAGCAGCAGCTTTCCTCCCCGGCGGTCCGCACGGCGCCGCCTCCCCCGGTTCCATTACGCAGCAAGGTCGAGTTCGACGGCGAACTGATCAAGCGTCTCAGCAAGAACGGCCCGCGCTACACCTCCTATCCGACGGCCGACCGCTTCAGCGACGGCTTCGGCTACCGCGACTACCTGCACGCCGTGGCGGCCGTGCGCACGCGCGGCGCGGCGCGGCCGATGTCGCTCTACCTGCACATTCCGTTCTGCGACACGGTCTGCTACTACTGCGCCTGCAACAAGATCGTCACGAAGAACCGCGAGAAGGCGGCGACCTATCTCGGCTACCTGAAGCGCGAGATCGCGATGCAGGGCGCGCTGTTTGCCGGCATGAACGAGGTCGAGCAGCTGCACTTCGGCGGCGGCACGCCGACGTATCTCTCGGACGAGCAGATGGGCGAGCTGATGGCGCACCTGCGCCGCTGCTTTCGCTTCGCGCCGGACGAGGTGGGCGAGTATTCGATCGAGGTCGACCCGCGCACCGTGTCAAGCGAGCGCGTGCACAGCCTGCGGCGCCAGGGTTTCAACCGCATCAGCCTGGGCGTACAGGACTTCGATCCCGAGGTGCAGAAGGCCGTCAACCGCGTCCAGCCCGAAGCCGAGACGCGCGCCATCATCGCCGCCGCGCGCGACGCAGGCTTCCGCTCGGTGAGCATCGACCTGATCTACGGCCTGCCCAGGCAGAACCTGGAGACCATGGCCGCGACCATCGTCAAGGTCATCGACGCCAGCCCGGACCGCATCTCGCTCTACCACTACGCCCACCTGCCGCACGTCTTCAAGCCGCAGCGCCGCATCCTGGAAGCGGACATGCCATCGAGCGGCGAGAAGCTCGACATGCTGGCCCTGTGTATCGAGCGCCTGACCGAAGCCGGCTACGTTTATATCGGCATGGACCATTTCGCCAGGCCCGACGACGACCTCGCCATCGCCCAGCGCCAGGGCCGCCTGCACCGCAACTTCCAGGGCTACTCGACCCATGCCGACAGCGAGCTGGTGTCCTGCGGGGTGTCGGCCATCAGCGCCGTGGGCGCAACCTACAGCCAGAACGCGAAGACGCTGGACGCCTATTACGAGGCGCTCGACAACAACGAGTTGCCCGTCGTGCGCGGCGTCGCGCTCGGGATGGACGACCTGTTGCGCCGGACAATCATCCAGCAGTTGATGTGCCAGTTCGAGCTGTCGATTTCCGCCATCGAACAGGCCTTTCCGATCGCCTTCGACCATTACTTCGCGCCCGAACTGGCGGCGCTGCGCCATTACGAACGCGACGGACTGCTCACGATGGACGGCGAGTGGCTCACGGTGACCCTGCGCGGGCGCCTCCTGATTCGCAACCTGTGCATGGTATTCGACCGCTATCTCGCCGCGCCTGGTACGACGCCGCGCTATTCGCGTACCGTTTGACATGGATGTCTCCCTGTTCCCGGTGTTCGTCGTGGGCCTGCTGGGCAGCGTCCACTGTGCCGGCATGTGCGGCGGCATCGTCGGCGCGCTGTCGCTGGCGCCGCCGCGTGTGCGCCCTGGCGCGCCCGTGATCGCGCTGCATGCGGTCGATGCGAGACCGGCCGCGCGCACGCTTGCCTACAACGCGGGACGGATCGCCAGCTACGCCACCGCCGGCGCGCTGGCGGGAGGACTGGCCGGCGGCGCGGCGCGCTGGAGTGCATTGCCGCTGCTGCAGGAGGCCGCCTATGTCGCGGCCAACCTGATGCTGGTCGCACTCGGCCTGTACCTGATGGACCTCTGGCGCGGCGTGGCGCGCATCGAGGCCGGCGGCCGCCGTCTCTGGCAGCATGTGTTTCCGCTGCTGCGCCGCGTGGGACCGCCCGACACCGCCGGCCGCATGTTCGTGGCCGGCGCCCTGTGGGGCTGGCTGCCCTGCGCAATGGTCTACAGCGTGCTGGTGACCGCGATGCTGAGCGGCTCGGGCGGGCAAGGCGCAGCCGTGATGCTGGCCTTCGGTCTCGGCACGCTGCCGATGACGATGGCGCTCGGCCTGGCCGGCGCGCGCCTGCGCGGCTGGCTGCAGAAGAGCGCCGTGCGCCTCGCCTGCGGCGCCACCGTGCTCGGTTTCGGCCTGCTGGGCCTCGCGCGCGCGGCCGATGGACTGCCCGCCAGCTGGCTCTCGAGTTTGTGTGTGGCGCCATGAACGCGATCGCGCGCGAGCTGACCGGCTGCTTTCACTGCGGCCTGCCGCTATCCGACGGGCCGCGCTGGCAGGCGCGCATCGGCGGGGTCGAACAGGACATGTGCTGCCCCGGCTGCGCGGCCGCGGCCCAGGCCATCGTCGATGCCGGCTGCGCCGATTACTACGCGACCCGTGCGGACTTCGGCGCGCGCGTGGAGGACAGGGGCGCAGCGGAACTGGAGCTGTTCGACGAAGCCGGCAATACGGGCAAGGGCGGCTTCAGCGTGGAGGGCATCCGCTGCGCCGCCTGCGTCTGGCTGATCGAACGCCGCGTCGCGGCCTTGCCGGGCGTGCTGGACGCGACCCTGAACGTCAGTACGGCGCGCCTGCAGGTGCGCTGGGACCCGGCCGGGTGCCGGGTCAGCACCATCCTGCGCGCGCTGCGCGCGATCGGCTACACGGCCTATCCCTACGATGCGCGCCGCCACGGCGAGCACCTGGCGCGCGAGCGCCGCACCCTGTTCCGCCAGCTGTTCGTCGCCGGCCTGGCGATGATGCAGGTGATGATGTACGCCGTCCCCGTCTACATGGCCACCGATGGCACAATGGATGCCGACATGCGCGCCCTGATGGGCTGGGCCTCGTTTCTCCTGACGCTGCCCGCCGTGCTGTATTCGGCGCGGCCCTTCTTCGCGAATGCCTGGCGCGACCTGCGCCGCGGCTTGCCCGGGATGGACGTGCCGGTGGCGCTGGGCATCGGCGCCGCCTTCGCCGGCAGCACCGTGGCGCTGCTGCGCGGGGAAGGCGACCTCTGGTTCGATTCGGTCACGATGTTCATCTTCCTGCTGCTGGGCAGCCGCTATCTCGAGCTGGACGCACGCCGTCGCGCGGCCGCCGCGCTGGCCGCGCTGCAGGACGCCTTGCCGGCGTCGGCGCAGCGCCTGCTGGATTACCCGCAGGGCCGCGCCACCGAACTGGTCGCAGCAAGCCGCCTGTGCGCGGGCGACCTGGTGCTGGTCGCGCCCGGCGCGGCGGTGCCGGCCGACGGCGTCGTTGTGGAGGGCGCAACCGAGGCCGACCTGTCGCTCTTGAGCGGAGAGAGCGCAACACGGCGCATCGGGCCGGGCGACACGCTGCCCGGAGGTGCCGTCAACGTGGCCCAGGCCGTGGTGCTGCGGGTGACGGCGGCCGCGGGCGAGAGCACGCTGGCGATTCTCATGCGCCTGGTCGAACAGGCGGGGCAGGGCAAGCCGGCCGTGTCGCTGTGGGCCGACCGCGTCGCCGCCTGGTCGGTGGCGGCTCTGCTGCTGCTGGCTGCGCTCGTGTACGTCGGCTGGTCCTTCCTCGATCCGGTACGCGCATTGCCGGCGACGATCGCGGTGCTGGTCGTCACCTGCCCGTGCGCGCTGTCGCTGGCCACGCCGACCGCCCTGGCCGCGGCCACCAGCAGCTTGCTCAAACGCGGCGTGCTGGCCGTCAGCCCGCACACGCTCGAAACCCTGGAGCGTGCCACCCATGTCGTGTTCGACAAGACCGGTACGCTGACCCTGGGCCGGCCGCGCCTGCGCACGACGCGGGTGCTGGGGCGGCTGGATACGCAGGCCTGCCTGCGCATCGCCGCCGCGCTGGAAGCCGGCAATGCGCATCCGCTGGCCGAGGCGATCCGGGCGGCGGCGCCTACGGCCGTGGCGGCCGAGGGCATCGACTATGTGATGGGACAGGGGATCGCGGGCAGCGTCGACGGTGTGGCCTACCGCCTGGGCAGCGCCGCCTTCGTCGCGCCGCTGGCGGGGCGGGCGCCGGTGCTCGCTACGCCGCTTGATACGCCGCTTGATACCGGCACCGTCTGGCTCGGCCGCGCGGGCACCTGGCTGGCATGCTTCGACATTGCCGATGCCTTGCGTCCCGAAGCCTGCGAGCTGGTGCGCCGCTTCGAGCAGGCCGGCAAGACCGTGGTGCTGCTCAGCGGCGACGCTACGCCGGCGGTCGCTTCGCTGGCGCGCCGGGCGGGCATCGGACGCGCGGTCGGCGGCCAGCTGCCGCACGAGAAGCTGGCCTACGTGCGGCGCCTGCAAGAAGAAGGAGCAGTGGTGGCGATGGTGGGCGATGGCGTCAACGACGCCGCCGTGCTGCGCGGCGCCGACGTGTCGTTCGCGATGGGGAAGGGCGCGGCGCTGGCCCAGCTGCATGCGGACGGCGTGCTGCTGGGCGACAGCCTGGCCCCGCTGTTCGACGCCACCGACACGGCAAGGCGCATGCTGCGCGTGATCCGCCAGAACCTGGCCTGGGCCAGCGCCTACAACCTGCTGGCGATTCCGGCCGCGGCGAGCGGCCTGCTCAACCCCTGGTTGTCCAGCATCGGCATGGCCGCCAGTTCGGCCATCGTCGTGCTCAATGCACTCCGTTTAAGGAAGTGAAATGGAAGCCTTGTACCTGCTGATTCCCCTGAGCCTGGTGCTGGTGGCGCTCGCCGTCTGGGTGTTCTTCGGCGCGGCCGACAGCGGCCAGTTCGAGGACCTCGAAGGCCCCGCGCTGCGCATCTTGCGTGACGACGACAGCACGGGGTGAACCGGCATTACATGGTGGGTCCGCGTCCCGTACCTTCTTCCTTCTCGATGCGCTCCTGGCAGGGAACGCAGGTCCGCACGGTTGGCGTGGCCAGCAGGCGCTGCTCGGGAATCTCGCAGCCGCAGGATTCGCAGATGCCGTAGCCGCCGGATTCGAGGCGGCCGATGGCGGCGTCGATTTCGTGCAGCAGGGCGGTTTCGTGGTCGGCGAAGTGTTCTTCGTTGTGGGCGATCATTTCGGCGGCGGGTGCGTCGTCGTTCTGGCCGGTGTGGGCCATCGGCGAGATGCTCGGCGCTTCGTCGCCGGGGCTGTCGGTACGGGTGCGTACGGTCGCAAGAGCGGCTTCGCGCGCGTCCTGCAGTTTCTTGGCGACTTCGTCGTGAAGGGATTGCGAGATGGGCATGGCGGCGTCCTGTAAGGTAATGAGAACAGCCCATGCGGTGTCAGGACGGGCTGTCCGTTACAGCCCTTGATGGAGTCGAATGCGGTTTCCTTGAAACTCTGATCGAGGCTGGCGCAGCGGGGCGCCAACATCTCCCTCCATATCCAATGAAACTGAACATTTTGATTCACATCAAGGATTTTTAAGGTCCAGAAAACTACTCTCCCTGTGTCTTCGCAGCAAATCCACTCGGGAGAGTATCTTGAAAAGCAGTCTAAACTATAACTACAAGATCGTGCGCCAGTTTGCCATCGCCACGGTCGTCTGGGGCGTGATCGGCATGGCGGCCGGCGTCTTCATCGCCGCCCAGCTTGCCTGGCCGGCGCTCAATTTCGACATTCCCTGGCTGTCCTACGGACGCTTGCGTCCGCTTCACACGAACGCCGTCATCTTCGCCTTCGGCATCTGCGGCCTGTTCGCCACGTCCTACTACGTCGTCCAGCGAACCTGCCAGGTCCGCCTGTTCTCGGACCGGCTGGCCGCCTTTACTTTCTGGGGCTGGCAAGCCGTGCTGGTGGCGGCCGCCATCACGCTGCCGATGGGTTTTACGCGCGGGAAGGAATACGCGGAGCTCGAGTGGCCGATCGCCTTGCTGATCACCGTGGTCTGGGTCGCGTATGCCGTGGTCTTCTTCGGCACCATCGTCAAGCGCAAGGTGCAGCACATCTATGTGGCCAACTGGTTCTTCGGCGCCTACATCATCGCGGTGGCCGTGCTGCACATCGTGAACGGCGCGGTGGTGCCGGTGTCCGCCTTCAAGTCCTACTCGGTCTACGCCGGCGTGCAGGACGCGATGATCCAGTGGTGGTACGGCCATAACGCGGTCGGCTTCATCCTCACCGCCGGCTACCTCGGCATGGTCTATTACTTCATTCCGAAGCAGGCCGAGCGCCCCGTGTATTCCTACCGCCTGTCGATCGTCCACTTCTGGGCGCTGATCTTCACCTACATGTGGGCCGGCCCCCACCACCTGCACTACACGGCGCTGCCCGACTGGACCCAGTCGCTGGGCATGGTGTTTTCCCTGATCCTGCTGGCGCCGAGCTGGGGCGGCATGATCAACGGCGTCATGACCCTGTCGGGCGCCTGGCACAAGTTGCGCTCGGATCCGATCCTGAAGTTCCTGATCGTCTCGCTCTCGTTCTACGGCATGGCCACCTTCGAGGGGCCGATGATGTCGATTAAAACCATCAACTCGCTGTCGCACTACACCGACTGGACCGTCGCCCACGTCCACGCCGGCGCGCTGGGCTGGGTCGGCTTCATCACCATGGGTTCGATCTATTACCTGATCCCGCGCCTGGCCGGCAAGAAGGAGATGTGGAGCACCCAGCTGATCGAGACCCACTTTTGGGTGGCGACCATCGGCATCGTCCTCTACATCGCCTCGATGTGGATCGCCGGCGTGATGCAGGGCCTGATGTGGCGCGCGGTGAATGCCGACGGCACGCTCACCTATACCTTTGCCGAGAGCGTGAAGGCGACCTATCCCTACTACGTGATCCGGTTCACGGGCGGCTTCCTTTACCTGTCGGGGATGGCGATGATGGCCTTCAATACCTGGAAGACCCTGGCCGGCACCGTCAACGTCGACGCGCCGATCCCGCAGCCGCACAAGCCGCAGCACGCCCACGTGGAAGCCTGCGCCGTCGAATCCCACGTGCCAACGAATGCCTGAGAGCCAGCACACCATGAAAAACTTTACCCATGAATGGATCGAGAAGAACCCCTGGCTGCTGATCGGCCTGGTGATCCTCGTGATCTCCTTTGGCGGCCTGGTCGAGATCGTGCCGCTGTTCTTCCAGAAGTCGACCACCGAACCGGTCGCCGGCTTGAAGCCGTATTCTCCGCTGCGCCTGGCCGGCCGCGACGTCTACATCCGCGAAGGCTGCTACAACTGCCACTCGCAGATGATCCGCCCCTTCCGCGCCGAGACCGAGCGCTATGGCCACTATTCGGTGGCCGGGGAGTTCGTCTACGACCACCCCTTCCAGTGGGGCAGCAAGCGCACCGGTCCCGACCTGGCGCGCGTGGGCGGGCGCTACAGCGACGAATGGCACCGCACCCACCTCGACAACCCGCGCGACGTGGTGCCGGAATCGAACATGCCCGGCTATCCGTGGCTGGCCAGAACCAAGCTGAAGCCGGACGAGATCGTGCCCAAGATGCGCGCGATGCGGCTGCTGTCCGTGCCCTACACGGAAGACGAGATCAGGAATGCCCCGGCCGAACTGGCCGACAAGAGCGAACAGGACGCGCTGATCGCCTACCTGCAGGGCCTGGGCACGCAAATCAAGACGAGGAACTGACATGAACATCGAACGACTTTTCGACAGCGCGAGCAGCGTGATGACCGTGGTCTCCTTTGCCACTTTCGTCGGCATCCTGCTGTGGACCTTCCTGCTCAAGCGCAGCGCCGATTTCGACGCCGCCGCCAGCCTGCCTTTCGCCGACGCGGAGGCGGATGATGAGTGATTTCACGAGCGGCTTCTGGAACTGGTACATCGCCCTGATCACGGTGCTGTCGATTGCCGGCTGCGGCATCCTGCTGTGGGCGCAGTCGACCCACAAGGCGAAGATCGGGCCCGACGGCCAGCCGGAGAAGACGACCGGCCACGTCTGGGACGAGGACCTGACCGAACTGAATACGCCGATGCCGCGCTGGTGGATGGTGCTGTTCTATATGACGATCGTTTTCGCCGTGGGCTACCTGGTGCTGTATCCGGGCCTGGGCAGCTATGCCGGCAAGCTGGGATGGAACTCGGGCGGCGAGTACAAGGCCGAGTTGAAAAAGGCCGATGCCGACTTCGGCCCGCTGTTTGCGCGCTACGCCGGCCAGCCGATCGAGGCGGTGGCGGCCGACCCGCAGGCACGCGCCATCGGCGAGCGCATGTTCATGAACTACTGCGCCCAATGCCACGGCTCCGACGCGCGCGGCAACAAGGGCTTTCCTAACCTGACGGACGGAGACTGGCTGCACGGCGGCGACCCGGCCACGATCAAGAAGACCATCCTGGCGGGCCGCATCGGCCAGATGCCGCCGATGGGCGCGGCGCTCGGCTCGGACAAGGACGTCGAAGCCGTGGCCCATTACGTGCGCAATCTGTCGGGCCTGACGGCCGACCCGATCCAGGTCGCTTTCGGCAAACCGAAGTTCGCGGCCTGCGTGGCCTGCCATGGGGTGGAAGGCAAGGGCAACCAGATGCTGGGCGCGCCCAACCTGTCCGATAAAGTCTGGCTGTACGGCGGCAGCGCCGAGACGGTGATGGAGACGATCCGCAAGGGCCGTACCAACACCATGCCGGCCTTCGGCGAATTCCTGGGCGACGCCAAGGTGCACGTGCTGGCCGCCTATGTCTGGAGCCTGTCGAATCCGACGGTGGACAAGCGGGTGGCCGCAAAATGAACGCCCCCAAGGAAGCGGTCATCAAGATGTACGCCCCGCGCGAGGAGATCTACCCGCGCGAGGTGAAAGGCCGCTACGCGACGCTGCGCTGGGCCTGCGTCTGGCTGACCCAGTTGCTGTTCTACGGCCTGCCGTGGATCCAGTACAACGGGCGCCAGGCCGTGCTGTTCGACCTCGGCGCGCGCAAGTTCCACCTGTTCGGGCTGGTGCTCTGGCCGCAGGATTTCATTTACCTGGCGGGCCTGCTGATCGTCTGCGCCTACGGCCTGTTCCTGGTCACCACGGTGGCAGGGCGCATCTGGTGCGGCTATGCCTGCCCGCAGACCGTGTACACCGAACTCTTCCTGTGGATCGAGCGCCGTATCGAAGGCGCGCGCAGCGCCCGTATCCGGCTCGACCGCCAGCCCTGGAATGGGGAGAAGATCGGCAAGAAGACGGCCAAGCACGCGGCCTGGATGGCGCTGGCGCTGTGGACGGGCTTCAGCTTCGTCGGCTATTTCACGCCGATCGAGTCGCTGCTGGCCGGCGTGCGTCACCTGGACCTCGGTCCCTGGGAAGCCTTCTGGGTGCTGTTCTACGGCCTGGCCACCTATGGCAACGCCGGCTGGCTGCGCGAGCAGGTTTGCAAGTACATGTGCCCGTATGCCCGCTTCCAGAGCGCGATGTTCGACAAGGACACGCTGGTCGTGACCTACGACCGCGCTCGCGGCGAACCACGGCGCCCGGGTGCGCGCCAGGCAGGCGACAAGCTCGGCGACTGCATCGACTGCACCCTCTGCGTACAGGTCTGCCCGACCGGGATCGACATCCGGCGCGGCTTGCAGTACGAATGCATCGGCTGCGCCGCCTGCATCGACGCCTGCGACACGGTGATGGACAAGGTGGACAAGCCGAAAGGCCTGATCCGCTATGCCACCGAGAACGCGCTTGCACGTGGCTGGGACGCGGCGCAGGTAAAACGCCGTCTGCTGCGTCCGCGCGTGCTCGGCTATGCGGCCGTGCTGGCGCTGATGGTGGCCGGCATGAGTACTTCGCTGGCGCTGCGGGTGCCCTTGAAAGTGGACGTGATCCGCGACCGTGGCTCGATGGGACGCGAGGTCGAGGATGGCCGCATCGAGAACGTCTACCGGCTGCAGCTGATGAACACCAGCGAGGAGCCGCGCCTGCTGCGCATCGCGGTGGCGGGCCTGCCCGGTGCAGCCATCGTCGACGAGGAGGTGGTCGAAATCGGCGGCGTGGCCACGCGCGCGCTGCCGGTACGGGTGCGCGCGGAAGGCCCCGGCAAGGGCGGTTCGCACCGCATCGAATTCACGGTCACGGCACTGGACGACGCATCCGTCGCCGTGCGCGAGGAAGCGGCCTTCATTGTGCCGCATTGAAGAGAACAATATGCAGACAGCCATGCAGCAAGCACCCTGGTACCGCCATCGCTGGCCGTGGTTCATCATGCTCGGCCCGGTCGCCGTCATGCTCGCAACCCTGGTGACGGTCCTGCTGGCCGTGCGCCAGCCCGATGCCATGGTGGTCGACGACTATTACAAGCAGGGCAAGGCGATCAACCAGGACCTGCGGCGCGACCGCATGGCCAGCGCGCTGCGCCTGCAGTTCGATGCGCGCTACGAAGGCGGCCGCCTTGCAGGCCGTTTGTCGAGTTTCGCTCGGCCGATGGCCGCGCCGTTTCGTCTCCACCTGGCCCACCCGACCCAGCCGGCGAAGGACCTGGTGCTGGATGCCTTTCCCGACGGGCAGGGTGATTTTTCCGTGCGTATCCCGGACCTGGAGATGACCCACTGGCAGGTGGTGATCGAGGACGAGGGGCGGCAGTGGCGCCTGGCGCGCAGCTGGAGCCCGGCGCGCGACGCACGGCTTGCGATTGACGCCGATAAGGCGCCGTAAATACGCTTGATAACGAGCGGCCAGGGGAGGCTGTTCGGTACGGCTCATCCATGTTAGATTTGGCGCGGCACTTCGCCAGATGATAACGATTAGAGAGACCATGCCGATTTCCTCCCAGCGCCGCCTGCGCGCCGCCCTTGCCACCCTGTTCGTTCCCCTCGCGCTCGCAGCCGCCGTCGCGCCCGATGTCGCGATCGCCGCCCCGGCGCCAAAGGCGGCCGCCGTCAAGCCGAACGCCGCCTTCGACGCCTGGGCCGAGCGCTTCGCCAACGACTGGGTGCGCATGAACCCGCAGCTGGCCAGCAGCACCCAGTATTTCGGCGGAACCGAGCAGGCCGCGCTGGATCGCCAGCTGACGCCGCAGACCCCGGCCCGGCGCAAGCAGATGGTCGCGATGGCGAAGACCGGCGTGGCCCGCCTCGACAAGTTCCTGGCCGGCCCCCTGGACGAGACTCAGAGGATCTCGGCCCTGGTCATGCGCTGGTCGCTCTCGAACGTGATCGCCAACGAGCCTTTCGAAGACTACAACTTCGTGTTCTCGCAGTTCGGCGGCCCCCAGGTCGGCATGGTCAATTTCATGACCCAGACCCACCCGATGCGCAACGCGCAGGACGTCGATTCCTGGCTGGCGCGCCTGGAACAGGTGAGTACGCGCATGGACGAGGCGCTGGCGCGCGCTCGCAGCGCCAGCGAGCGCAAGCTCATTCCGCCGCGCTTCATCCTCGAGCGCGCCCAGTACCAGGTCGATACCTTCCTCAAGCCCGCGGCCGGCCAGAACGTGCTCGTGACCTCGCTCGAGAAGCGCAGCGCCGACCTGAAGGACCTGACGCCGGAAGCGCGGACGGCGGCGATCGCGCGCGCCACCCGCATCGTCGAGGACAAGATCCGCCCCGCCTACGTGCGCGTGCAGGGCTTCATGGCCGAACTGCATCCGAAGACGGACGACACGGCCGGCGTCTCTCGGTTGCAGAATGGCCGGGCCGCCTATGACCGCGCGATCGCCAACTTCACCAGCACCACCTTGACGGCCGACGAGATCCACGCGATCGGCCTGCGCGAAGTGGCGCGCCTCGAAGGCGAGATGGACAAGCACCTGCGCGCGCTCGGCTTCAACGAGGGCAGCATCGAGGCGCGCATGAAGGCGCTCGACGCGAGCTTCCAGCCGAAGGGCGAGGAAGACCCGCGCCCAGGCATCCTGGCGAAGTACAAGGAGATGGTGAAGGATGCGCAGGCGCGCAGCGAGTCGCTGTTCAACCTGAAGCCGCGCGCGCCGGTCGACGTGTTGCGCGAGCCGCCCCTGACCGAAGCCTCGGCCGCCGCCCACTACAGCCTGCCGGCGCCGGACGGCAGCCGTCCGGGCGTGTTCTGGGTGCCGATGCGCGGTCCGAAGTTCGACATGATCCGCATGCGCAGCCTGTCCTACCACGAGGCGGTGCCGGGCCACCACTTCCAGCTGGCGATCCAGCAGGAGCTGGCCGGCATCCCGAAATACCGCAGCCAGCGCATCTTCAGCGGCGGCAGCGCGCACAGCGAAGGCTGGGCGCTGTACACCGAGCGGTTGGCGGTGGAGCAGGGCTGGTATGAAGGCGACGTCCCGGGCCTGCTCGGCGCCCTCGGCTCGGAACTGTTCCGCGCACGGCGCCTGGTGGTCGATACCGGCCTGCACACCAAGGGCTGGACGCGCCAGCAGGCGGTCGACTACGGCATCAACGTCGAGGAAGTCGACCGCTACGTCGTCTGGCCGGGCCAGGCCACGGCCTACATGATCGGCATGCTGCGCATCGTCGAATTGCGCGAGAAGGCGAAGGCGGAACTGGGACCGAAGTTCTCGCTGCCGGCCTTCCATGACATGGTGCTGGGCGCCGGTTCGGTGCCGCTCGACGTTCTGGGCCAGTTGGTCGACGGCTGGATCGCCAAAGAAAAAGCGAAGGTTTGAAAGTCAGCAGCCCGTAGGGTGGGCACTCGTGCCCACGCGGTCGTACGGGGCATCTGCCCCGACGGGAACATCGATCCGCACCGGATCGGCTTCGGTCGCTTTCAGGGTAAGGTAAAGTACGAATCCGCGTGGGCACAAGTGCCCACCCTACGATGCTGCGTGAAATCTTCTTTGGAGTACACGTTATGGAAACCCAGCAACTCCACCGCGGCCGCCTGATCGACCACATCCAGCTGGTCGTCAAGGACCTGTCAGCCTCCAGAACCTTTTACACCGCGGTCTTCGACACGCTGAAAGTCCCCCTTGGCGGCGAAGGCGAGGACTACTTCTGGTACGACGAGCTGTTCGTCTCCACCGCTGACAGCCAGGCCGCGCAGGGAAAGCTGACCGGCCGCCACCACCTGGCCTTCCAGGCCGCCGACCGCGCCATGGTCGACGCCTTTTATCGGTCGGCACTGCAGGCCGGCGGCAAGGACAATGGCGCCCCCGGCGAGCGTCCCTACCACCCGGGCTACTACGCCGCCTTCGTGCTCGATCCCGACGGGAACAACATCGAAGCCGTGTTCCACGGCGCGGCTACACGCAGCGCGCCCTCGGTGCAGATTACTTTTTGAAAAAACGCCTCAGGACATCGGCGCGCACTGGTCGGTGCCGGCCGCGATCGCCTTCAGCTTGACCGGGTCGAGCAGCTTCACTTCGCGCTTGTCGACTTCGATCCAGCCCTGCTTCTTGAAGCGCGAGAGCAGGCGGCTGACGCTTTCGATGGTCAGGCCGAGGTAGTTGCCGATGTCCTCGCGCGACATGCGCAGGCCGAATTCGGTGCTGGAGTAGCCGCGCGCGGCGTAGCGGGCCGACAGGTTCACCAGGAAGACGGCGAAGCGCTGCTCGGCGCGCATATTGCCGAGTAGCAGCATGACGTTCTGCTCGCGCGTGATTTCCTGGCTCATGATCCTGTGGAAATGGCGCAACAGCGTCGGTACATGGCCGAACAGTTCTTCCAGGCGCGCGAACGGGATTTCGCAGACTTCGCTGTCTTCCAGCGCGACGGCGTCGCAGTGGTAGCGGTCGCCGCTGATCGCATCCATGCCCAGCAGTTCGCCGGCCATCTGGAAGCCCGTGATCTGCTGCTCGCCGGCCGCATTGATCTGATAGGTCTTGAAGTGGCCGTAGCGCACCGCGTACAGGCTGCGGAAAGGCTCGCCCATGGCATACAGGCGCTCGTCGCGGTTGATGCGGCGCCGGCTGCCGATGATCTGGTCGAGGCGGTTGATGTCGGCGTCGTCCAGGCCCATCGGCAGGCACAGCTGATGCATGCTGCAGGCGGCGCAGCTGGCCTTGATGGCGCCCAGGCTGACCGGTGCGCTGTTGGGGAAGTGGATGGCCTGGCTCATCGGTTCGAAGACATTGAATGGTGAAGCGGATTATAGACCGGTCAGCCGCGCGCTCCCAGCGTTCCGGACATTGTTATCCGCTTGGAATAGATTGATACAACAGTGCAAGAGCGCGCACGCATCCGCCTAGACGAAGCTCTGCTCTGGTCAATGCGGCAATCGTGCGCCCCCACGGCCGTGCTAGATTCCGGACACCGCATCCAGAGGAGAGCACATGTTCGGCCTGTCGGCATTGGACCTGGCACGCATCCAGTTCGCGTTCACGATGTCCTTCCACATCCTGTTCCCCGCGGTGACCATTGGTCTTGCCAGCTACCTGGCCGTGCTCGAGCTGTCCTGGCTGCGCACCAAGCGCCAGGTCTATGTCGACCTGTATCACTTCTGGCTCAAGATCTTCGCCGTCATGTTCGGCATGGGCGTGGTCTCGGGCATCGTGATGGCCTACCAGATCGGCACCAACTGGAGCTACATGTCCGAATTCGCCGGCTCCATCATGGGGCCGGTGCTGGCCTACGAGGTGCTGACCGCCTTCTTCCTGGAGGCCGGTTTCCTCGGCGTGATGCTGTTCGGCTGGACCCGGGTCGGCCCGGGCCTGCACTTCCTCGCCACCTGCATGGTGGCCGTCGGCACCCTGATTTCCGCCACCTGGATCCTCGCCGCCAACAGCTGGATGCAGACGCCGCAAGGCTATGCCATCGAGGGCAACCGCATGGTGCCCGCCGACTGGCTGGCGATCGTCTTCAATCCTTCCTTCCCATATCGCCTGATGCACATGGTGGTGGCGGCCTATCTCACCACCGCGCTGATCGTCGGCGCCACCGGCGCCTGGCAGCTATTACGCAAGAGGGACAATCCCGCCGTGCGCAAGATGCTGTCGATGGCGATGTGGATGATCCTGCTGGTGGCACCGATCCAGGCCGTGATCGGCGACTTCCATGGCCTGAACACGCTGGAACACCAGCCGGCCAAGCTGGCCGCGATGGAAGGGCATTGGCAGAACGAGCCGGGCGAGGCGGTGCCGCTGCTGCTGTTCGGGATACCCGACATGGAAGCCGAAAAGACGCGCTACGCGGTCGGCGTCCCGCACCTGGGCAGCCTCATCCTTACGCACTCCTGGAACGGGCAGTTCCGCGGCCTGAAGGAGTTCCCGCGCGAGGAAAGGCCCAATTCCCTCATCGTGTTCTGGAGCTTCCGGCTGATGGTGGGCCTGGGCCTCCTGATGATCGCCCTCGGCGCCTGGAGCCTGTTGCTGCGCAGGCGCGGACGGATCTTCACCACGCCGCTGTTCCTGCGCGCCGCGCTGTGGATGGGGCCGGCCGGCCTGGTTGCCATCCTGGCCGGCTGGGTTACCACCGAGGTCGGGCGCCAGCCCTGGGTGGTGTACGGCGTGCTGCGCACGGCGGATGCGGTCTCGCCGCACGGCGCCGGCTCGCTCGCGCTCACGCTCGGGCTGTTCGTGATCGCCTATTTCTTCGTGTTCGGCGCCGGCACGGTCTACGTGCTGCGCATGATGAAGAAGGGGCCGCAGGCTTTTGAATTGCACCGGGCCACCGCGGGCGGGCCGGGAGAAGGACGCACGCCGATGCGGCCGCTGTCGGCGGCGGACGTAGGCAACGACGACGATCCGGACGGCAGCGGCGACGACAATCCGGACATCGGCCGCGGCGCAGCGCTCGACAACGACGGCAAGGGAGCGTGAGATGGGCATCGACACCTCGGTCATCTGGGCCGTCATCATTTATTTTGCCGTCTTCATGTACGTGGTGCTGGACGGCTTCGACCTCGGCATCGGCATGTTGTTTCCGTTCGTTAAGGAAAAGCGCGACCGCGACACCATGATGAACACGGTCGCGCCGGTCTGGGACGGCAACGAGACCTGGCTGGTGCTGGGCGGCGAGGGGCTGCTGGCGGCCTTTCCGGTGGCGTATTCGATCATCTTGTCCGGACTCTACCTGCCGCTGATCTTCATGCTGATCGGCCTCGTGTTCCGGGGCGTGGCCTTCGAATTCCGCTTCAAGGCCAAGGACCACCGGCGCCACCTGTGGGACAAGGCCTTCATCGGCGGCTCGGTCGTCGCTTCCTTCTTCCAGGGCGTCTCGCTCGGCGCCTTCCTCGACGGGATCACGGTGTCCGGCCGCAGCTATGCCGGCGGTCCGCTCGACTGGATCGCGCCTTTCCCGCTGCTGGCCGGTATTGGCGTGATGATCGCCTATACCCTGCTCGGCAGCACCTGGCTGGTGATGAAGACGGAAGGTGAGTTGCACGATCGCATGATCCAGGTGGCCAAGCCCTTTGCCCTGGCGCTGCTGGGCGCCGTGGTCGTGGTCAGCATCTGGACCCCGCTGCGCGACGCGGCCGTGGCCGAGCGCTGGTTCAGCTTCCCGAACATCGTGTTCCTGATGCCGGTGCCGCTCCTGGTGCTGCTGGCCATCGTCGTCCTGCTCGGCTCGCTCAAGGGCAAGCCGCACCGCCTGCCTTTCGTCGCCGCGCTGGCGCTGGTCTTCCTCGGCTACACAGGCATGGCGATCAGCATCTGGCCGCACATTGTCCCGCCTTTCATCACGATCTGGGAAGCGGCCTCGCCCCCGAGCAGCCAGGGTTTTGCGCTGGTCGGCACGCTCTTCATCCTGCCCATCATCCTGATGTATACGGTCTGGTCGTACTGGGTGTTCCGGGGCAAGGTCAAGGCCGATGCGGGGTACCACTGATGCGGGGAGAACGGGTCTGGCTGCGGCGCCTGGGCTGGCTGCTCGTCCTCTGGGCGGGCGGGGTGGGGGCGCTCTGGCTGGTGGCGACGCTGATCCGTGGCCTCATGCATGCGGCCGGCATGCGGTAAAGACATATGCAAGAGCGTTCCAAACGTGCGCGCCTTCGACGGACGAGGGACTACACTTTCGATGAAGATTTATTAACGGAGCGCCAGTGTCTATGCAGTCAGCATCATCCAGCACTTCCCCCATGACGGCGCACGAAGTCGTCCGACCCGGCGCTGCGCTTGCCGCCGCTGCTGTTGCTGTCCCTGTTACATTGCCGCCCCCACCAGAAGACCAGGCCAGAAGCGATCTGTACGCCCTCGCGGCGCGCCTGCTGCTGGCGCCGCCGGACGCGGCCCTGCTCGCAGGCCTGGCCGCGGCCGACCCGATCCTGGCCGAGGGCGGCGACCATCAGCTGGCCGATGCCTGGGAAAAGCTGGTGCTGGCTTCCAGCGTGATGGACGCCGATGCCGTTGCCGAGGAATTCGACGGACTTTTCATCAGCAGCGGCACCCCGGCCCTGAACCCCTACGGCTCGCTCTACCTGTCCGGCTTCATGAACGACACACCGCTGGCCGAGCTGCGCGCGGATCTCGCCGCCTTCGGCATCGGGCGCGTGCGCGGCGTCGCCGAATCGGAAGACCACCTGGGCGCCCTGTGCGAGACGATGCGCGTCCTCATTGCGGGCGGCGGCGGCATCCCGCGCCAGCCCCTGAGCCGCCAGAAACGCTTTTTCGATTCGCGCATCGCCCCCTGGTACGCGCGCTGCCTGAAGGACATGCGCAGCGCCGAGGGCGCCAATTTCTACCGGCTGGTCGCGGCCTTCGTCGCGGCGCTGCTGGCTATCGAAGCCGAAGCCTTCGCGGTGGAGGAGGGCGTCGATGTTTAATCAAACGCGTAACGAGGGCAGTGTCATGGACGATCGAACCAAGTCAGCCGGGCCCAAGCCGGACCCGTCGCGCCGCAGCTTCCTGAAGGCGGCGCCGCTGGGCGCGCTGGCCGCGGTGGCCGGTGGCGCCGAAGCGAAACCGGAGCTGAAGCCCGTGGAGGCGGCCAAGCCCGAGGTAAAACGCGGCTACCACGAGACCGAGCACATTCGTACTTACTACAAAACCGCCGCCTACTGGTGAGCGACCCCGGAGACCAGCCATGTCTTTAGTTAAAAGTTCCAGCGACAAAGGCCTCAAGCGGCGCAAGTTCCTGGTCGGGGCCGGCGTCGCCGCCGGTGCGGGCGCGCTGGCGCGCCAGTTGCCGTTGAACGTGATCGAGCCGGCCCAGGCCCAGCAGGCCGCGGCCGAGCCCGTCAAGACCGAAATGAAGCGCACCGTCTGCAGCCACTGCTCGGTCGGCTGCTCGGTCAATGCCATCGTCCAGAACGGCGTCTGGGTGCGCCAGGAAGCGGCCTTCGATTCGCCGATCAACATGGGCGCGCACTGTGCCAAGGGCGCCTCGGTGCGCGAGCACGGCTTCGGCGAGCACCGCCTGCGCTACCCGATGAAGCTGGTCAACGGCAAGTACACCCGCATCTCCTGGGACCAGGCCATCAACGAGATCGGCGACAAGCTGCTGCAGCTGCGCCAGCAGTCCGGGCCGGACTCGCTCATGCTCATCGGCAGCTCGAAGCACAACAACGAGCAGGCCTATCTGCTGCGCAAGTTCATGTCCTTCTGGGGCTCGAACAACTGCGACCACCAGGCGCGCATCTGCCACTCGACCACCGTCGCCGGCGTGGCCCAGACCTTCGGCTACGGCGCGATGACGAACTCCTTCAACGACCTGCACTACAGCAAGGCCGTGATGTTCATCGGTTCGAATCCGGCCGAGGCCCACCCGATCTCGATGCTGCACTTCCTGCACGCCAAGGAGCTGGGCGCGAAGATGATCGTGGTCGACCCCCGCTTCACCCGCACGGCGCGCTTCGCCCACCACTACGTGCGCGTGCGTCCCGGCACCGACATCCCGCTGGTCTGGGGCATCCTCTGGCACATCTTCAACAACGGCTGGGAAGACAAGGAATACATCGCCGCCCGCACCTACGGCATGGACGACGTGCGCAAGGAAGTCGCGAAATGGACCCCGGATAAAGTCTCGGACATCACCGGCGTGCCGGAAGCTTCGGTGCGCATGGCGGCCGAGATGCTGGCCAAGAACCGTCCTTCGTCGGTGGTCTGGTGCATGGGCATCACCCAGCACCACGTCGGCACCGCCAACGTGCGTGCGCTGTCGATCCTGCAGCTGGCGCTGGGCAACATCGGCGTGCCGGGCGGCGGCGCCAACATCTACCGCGGCCACGACAACGTGCAGGGCGCCACCGACGTCGGCCCGAACGGCGACTCGCTGCCGGGCTACTATGGCCTGGCCGAAGGCTCGTGGAAGCACTTCGCGAATGTCTGGGGCGTCGACTACAACTGGATCCTGTCGCGCTTCGGTTCCAAGGAGCTGATGGAAAAGCCCGGCATCACCGTCTCGCGCTGGTTCGATGCCGTCAACGAGCAAAACCAGTACATCGACCAGCCGGCAAACCTGAAAGCCTGTATCTACTGGGGCCACGCGCCGAACAGCCAGACGCGCCTGCCCGACATGAAGGCGGCCATGCAGAAGCTCGACATGCTGGTCGTGATCGATCCGTATCCGAGCATGACGGCGGCAATGCACGGGCGTACCGACGGCGTCTACCTGCTGCCGGCGGCCTCGCAGTTCGAGACCCAGGGCTCCTGCACCGCGTCGAACCGTTCGATCCAGTGGCGCGAACGCGTGATTGCGCCGCTCTTCGAATGCAAGACCGACCACGAGATCATGTACCTGTTCGCCAAGAAGTTCGGCTTCCACAACGAACTGTGCAAGAACATCAAGGTTGTGCAGAACGAGCCCGTGATCGAGGACATCCTGCGCGAGATCAATCGCTCCTGCTGGACCATCGGCTACACGGGCTGCTCGCCGGAGCGCCTGAAGCTGCACATGGAGAACAAGCACACCTTCAACCCGACCACGCTGCGCGCCGAGTCCGGACCCTGCAAGGGCGACTACTACGGCTTGCCGTGGCCGTGCTGGGGCACGCCGGAGATGAAGCACCCGGGCACCCCCATCCTGTACGACCTCAACAAGCCAGTGGCCGAGGGCGGCCTGGCCTTCCGCGCCAACTGGGGCGTGGAGCACAATGGCCAGACCCTGCTGGCGGCGGACGGCTCGACCAACAAGAATTCGGAACTCGATACCGGCTACCCGGAATTCGACCACGTGTTCCTGAAAAAGCTGGGCTGGTGGTCCGAGCTTACGCCCCAGGAGCAGGCCCTGGCCGAGGGCAAGAACTGGAAGACCGACAATTCGGGCGGCATCATCCGCGTCGTCATTGCTCACGGCTGCTCGCCCTTCGGCAATGCGCGCGCCCGCTGCAACGTGTGGAACTTCCCGGACCCGATCCCGACCCACCGCGAGCCGCTGCTGTCGCCGCGCCGCGACCTGGTCGCCAAGTACCCGACCTACGACGACAAGGCCAATTTCCTGCGCCTGCCGACGCTCTACAAATCGGTGCAGGAAGTCGACTTCTCGAAGGACTTCCCGATGATCATGACCTCGGGCCGCCTGGTCGAGTACGAGGGCGGGGGCGAGGAAACCCGTTCCAACCCCTGGCTGGCCGAGCTGCAGCAGAACATGTTCGTCGAAGTCAATCCGAAGGACGCGGTCCAGATCGGCGCCAAGTTGGGCGACTACGTCTGGGTCGAGACCCCGACCGGCGCGCGCCTGAAGATGATGGCGATGGTCACCGAGCGGGTCCCGGTCGGCATGGTGTGGGCGCCGTTCCACTTCGGCGGCTGGTGGATGGGCGAGGATCTCGAGCGCCACTATCCCGAGGACGGTGCGCCGACGGTGCGCGGGGAGGCAATCAACACCGGTTGGACCTATGGCTACGATGCCGTCACGATGATGCAGGAAACCAAGGTATCGCTCTGCCGCGTCGTGCGCGCCTGAGTGACAGCTTAGGTACGGAAACAGGAGAACAGCATGTCCGCCAGGATGAAATTTATTTGCGATACCGAGCGCTGCATCGACTGCAACGGTTGCGTTACCGCCTGCAAGAACGAACACGAGACGCCCTGGGGCGTGAACCGGCGCCGCGTCGTCACCATCAACGACGGCGCGCCCGGCGAACGCTCGGTGTCGATCGCCTGCATGCATTGCACCGACGCGCCTTGCCTGGCCGTGTGCCCGACCAACTGCATCTACCACACCGAGGACGGCATCGTCCTGCACAGCAAGGACCAGTGCATCGGCTGCGGCTACTGCCACTTCGCCTGTCCCTTCGGCGCACCGCAGTTCCCGGAGACGGGCCTGTTCGCGCACCGCGGCAAGATGGACAAGTGCACCTTCTGCGCCGGCGGCCCGGAGCCGGACACCTCGGAAGCCGAATTCAAGAAATACGGCCGCAACCGCATCGCCGAAGGCAAGCTGCCGGCCTGCGCCGAAATGTGCGGCACCAAGGCGCTGCTGGGCGGCGAAGCGAACCTGATCGCAGACATCTACCGCCAGCGCGTGGAAACCCGCGGCTACGGGCCGGAACTGTGGGGCTGGAAGATCGCCTACGGCCCGAACAAGCGCGGCGGCCCGCGCAAGGCTCTCGGCAACCTGCCGCGCGTGAACCAGAAGCCTGGGGACACCCAGAACGATCCGGGGAGCCTGCCGACATGAAAAAACTTCCTCTCATTGCGCTGCTGCCGCTGGTGCTGGTCCTGTCGGGCTGCCTCGAGGTCGAACAGCATCCGGCCTGGATCGACGGCAAGTACGCGGGCAAGAAGGATCCGCGCCACTACCAGACCCTGTTCCATAACGACAAGCTCTCCTGGTCCGCTGCGATCATCAATCGCAATAACCAGCAGAACGAGTACAACCGCGCCAATCCCTAGGAGACCGCCATGCGAGCTCATTTCACTGCCTTGCGCGCGGTCCTTGCGCTGATATGCGCGCTGTTGTCCTTTTCGCTGATGGCGCCCAGCTGGGCCGGCGTGCCGAACAAGGACGCGAAACCGGCCTATGCCGAGGAACAGACCATGCTGCAGGTCGAAGGCGACTCGAGCGTGCGCGAGCCGGGCCTGGACAATGCCGCCTCCGGCCGCGTGCACGTCGACCGCCACTATTTGGGCCAGTACGGCAGCACCGAAGCGAACGTCATCGTCCAGCGCGGCGGCAACACCTGGCGCCTGCTGCGTAATGGCCCGATCGCGCTGATCACCGGCACCATCCTGCTGGTCGTGCCCTTCCTGATCTTCGTGTTCTGGCGCGCCTTCCGCCCGGCGGCGCTCGAACCGTCGCCCACCGGCCGGCGCATCAATCGCTTCACCAGCTGGGAGCGCCACGTGCACTGGGCCACGGCCTATACCTTCATCGCGCTTGCCGTCACCGGCATCATCATCATGTTCGGCAAGAAGATCCTGCTGCCCTGGATGGGGCATACCCTGTTCTCCTGGATCGCGATCATCAGCAAGTACGTGCACAACGTGGTCGGCCCGCTGTTCATTCTGTGCTCGATCCTGATGTTCTTCACCTTCCTGCGCCGGAACTTCTTCAACCGTATCGACTGGCAGTGGGTCAAGAAGGGCGGGGGCCTGGTGACGCAGGAGCACGTGCCGGCCGGCTTCTTCAATGCCGGCGAAAAGACCTGGTTCTGGTTCGGTGTCGTGCTGCTGGGCCTGGTGATGTCGATCACCGGCCTGATCCTCGACTTCGTCACCTTCGGCCAGACCCGCTACGTGCTGCAGGTGGCGAACTACCTGCACATCGCCGGCGCCACGCTGTACATGGTCGGCGCGATGGGCCACATCTATCTCGGCACGCTCGGTTCGCCGGGCGCCTACCAGGCCATGCGCGAAGGCAGCGTGGACGAGAACTGGGCCAGGACGCACCATGCGTTGTGGTACGAGGAAGTCAAGTCAGGGGCCGTCCCAGGCAGCACGAACCCGCGTCCGGGAGCGGCGCCGCCGAGCGCACCACGCCCGGGCCCAGCACACTGAGGTCATCGATGAAAGCATCTTTACTTACGCTCGGCCTGGTTGCCGCCTGTACGGCACTGTCCGGCTGTGACCGCGGCCACACGAATCCGAAGGACGGCGTCATCCAGACCAAGTTCCCGGGCCAGGTCACGGCCGGCGGCATGACCAGTGGCCAGATCATGGCGCGCAGCGCCAAGCCCGAAACCAATGCGGCCTATGCCGGCGGCACGCCGGGGATTGCCGGCGGTGCGGGCGGCACCACCGGCGGCGCGGCCCTGGGCGGCACCGTCACCGAGACCGGCCAGGGACCCTCGCAGGGCGCGACGCCGCCCGCCAGCGCCGCCCAGCCGGGCAACAAGCCATCCGGCGACAACGGCGGACCGCCCGCGACGGCGCCGGCTGCCGGCACCACGCCGGTGGGCGCAGGCAGCGCCACCAACCAGGACAGCAAGCCGGCCGCTGCGCCGGGGACGCTGACGGGGGACAAATGATGCGGATCCGATTCATGAGAACCGTGCTGGCTGCGGCCGCCTGCGCTGCTGCCGGGACCTTGGTCAGCGGCGCCTGGGCCGCCTTGCCGGCGCCGACGCCGGCCCAGCAGCAGGCCGCGGCGGCCAAGAAGGCGGCCGCCGACGCGGATGCTGCCAAGGCCAAGGAACTGCTGGCCGCCTCGATGGATGCGGTCAGCGCGCGCTGGCGTTCGCGCGCGGCGAGCCAGGGTTGGAAGACGAATCCGCCGGTCGCGATCGCGGCCGCGCCGGCCCCTGGCGCAGCGCCCGGCACCGCCGCGGCCGGC
>NZ_PPXQ01000032.1 GCF_004798585.1 Massilia sp. Mn16-1_5 | reverse complement strand
CCTACTCGCACCGCTCGGCTATATACCGCCAGCCGAAGCTGAGGCAAACTATTACAAGCAACTGAGCAGTCAAGCCATTCCGGCCTGACTCACACTAACCGGCCTCCACGAAAGCCGGGGCGATTCAACATCGGGCTTAATGCATATTGCGGTTCGCCGCCCCGAAGTTCGGTTCGCAACGAGTTGAGCGAGCTCCTTTGCCGTTATCTGGTTTAGCTGGGCAAACTTCCAGAAAAGCGTGCACACTGATTCCCCGCGAATGTGCCAAGCCGGCCGCCAGGACCATTGCTCTGACTCTGCGCGATAAGTGTCGAGAAGAATCCGGCCAGTTTCCATCGTGGCACCCGATCAATTGGAAGGCATGCCTAGATAGAGTTCTTGCAGTGCCTCGGAAAAAAGCGACTCTGCGACTGCCTCGTCCCACATCTTCGGAGTGAACTTGAAGTCCAACATGTCGTGCTTCATGTTCGTTTCCAATGCGATCTCTATCGTGTGGGCGAAGTATTGCATTGGGATTTCCAACGGCACAGCAATGCGCGACTTTAAGTGCGCTCGCATGAAGGCCTCCCATACTGCTGACGCCTGGTCTACCAAGCGAAAACCTGCATCGAATGCTTGAGGATAAAAGAATCTTGTGTAGGTCCACTCGGTGGCGGGAGGATACACTGCCTCATCGTAACCTTGCAGACATGTTGCAAGGCTGTCCGCATCTGCTAAGCCGTCGAAGCGCATCTCAGCAATCATGAAGCGCAGAATAATTTGAGTATGGTTACTTTGTCGCAATGCCGTCTTCTGGTTGAGGAGCTGAGGTTGCCCCACTAACAGCGTAATCATTCGTATGCCCTTGCGTTCCAGACAGTCGTGTACATCACGCAACCACTCATACTCAAGAACTTCTAGGCGTTGGGCT
Organism: Massilia sp. Mn16-1_5; assembly: GCF_004798585.1. Taxonomy (GTDB): domain Bacteria; phylum Pseudomonadota; class Gammaproteobacteria; order Burkholderiales; family Burkholderiaceae_D; genus Telluria. The sequence continues at coordinate 30,892 of NZ_PPXQ01000032.1, read as the reverse complement.
TCGTCAGCGAAGATTACGAACCAGTTGTGACCGGAAGCGTCGACAAGTTCAGCAATTCGCTCGTTAAGTCGGCGGCGCTTACGTGTTACAGAACCGGTCAGTGCGTTAGGGTGCCCTGAGGCTTCAAGAAGCATCGTGAAGAATGCGTCTTCAGACGGCGCTTTCTTTGCTTCGGTACCACAGGACAGGCAAACTACCCCAGGGTAATCGTACTGAAGTGCATTCTTAACGTATCGAATACCGTAGGTTTTTCCGAAACGAGGATAGGCGAAAATGACTGCGCCTGGTGTGTGCATTCGGACAAGTTTTTTTATCTTGAGCATCAGCGCGTCAATGGTAGGCGTCGGAATGATGTACTGATGTCGCGTTACAGGATGCTGTTCGACCAAGATCGGGCGTTCATGAATGTTCGACATTCCTTGCCTCATTAAAAGGTAATTGTGCGACGGATCTTCAGTACTTTCGGCTTAGGCGGATCTGCAGGCACGGTTTCTGAGGTTATTACTGTCTCGCATTGCGAGGCTGGTGGGATCTCTGGAGTACTAGGGAGCACATCAGCAACGCGACATGCTGTTGAGAGATCAGCCGAGGTTGGCGGAGGCAGCTCGATATGAGGCACCATGCTAAGCTGAGCCTTCGCGAGAGCGTTCACGGCTCGTTTGCTAGTCTTTACCTGACGCCACCTGTAGCGAGTCCAGGCTACAACTGGGCATTCATCGTGTGTCAGTATTAACTTGCGCTCAGCGATAAGTCGATGAATTTCTTGGCGTAAGCGCAGCGAATGCGGAGTGAGATTCCACGGCCGAGCGGCAGTTAGTACGCCCAGTTCAGTGCCATCTTCGAAAAAAGCCTTCACTGCGCGGATATCTCGAACGTCGTAATAAATTCTGACCTTCCGGCCTATAAGTCCCGAGTTACCGGCCAGGATCGTGCTGGTGTAGCGCACATGACAGAAGTTGATATGCGGACGCGTGCCCGATGCTGCCGATCCTTTGATCTGTACGATTCTGGCTTCTTGCATCAAGCATAAATTGCTGCGCAGTGGCATCGGTACGGTTCGCACCTCCCAATCCGGTGACCTCACGGAATATGCCATGGCTTCCAACGGTGTCTTCCCTCCCACGCCTGAGTGGGCCGTTGCGTTGTAGTTTGATTGAAGGACATGGACCATGTCTTCCAATTCAGGCAACTCAACGAAAAGACGCAAGTCTCCTTTAGGATCACTTAGCGCACGCTCAATAGAGTCCGGTGAGCTTCCAACGGTTCCTGGAAGGCGATGAGCGAAATGCCGCGCTATAAGATGAAAAAATCGCTCTATATACGGTCGGTCGTTTGGAGTTGCTGGCGGGCCGTTATCGGTCCAACACCCGACTATTTGATTAAGGCGAATCAGGGTGTCGCCTGCCAGATGTGACTTGGCGCCATCCATACGGAACCAGTCCCAACATGCAAAAGCTGTTTGGGGCACGATTGCGGACGGGAATCCGCCACCTTCTTTAACAATAAGCTCAGGAATTCTGTAGTGTCTTGGGAGGGCCGGCGTTAACGCAGCTTGTATCGTAGCAGCGACGTCGTCCTTGTTATATTCTTGCCCCAACGCTATGTGATAGCCGAGCACCGCTCGCGTGTAGACATCGAGTATGACCAGGATCCATACCCGCTGAAGCTCCAACGTTTGTTCCATTCCAAACGGGTCAATCATCTTGATCGTCAGACGCAGATCCATTCGATGGCCATCGAACTCGACAACATCGAATGGGCGGGTCGCCGCCGGTGCTTGCTCGACCCCACCTGGCGCGGTACGAGAGCTTTTTCCACCCGCGTGTGAAACAGCCATATCAAAGTCCTCGTTAACGAGAGAGCTAATAAAAGTACTCAGGCTTCGGAGCGCTTGGCGCGCCGTATTTAAAGGATATCTATCCGCTGTAATTCCTGCATCTCTACACGTTTTGATAAACTCTCTATGTATATCGCGGATTGGCTGCCTGACTTGTTTGCCCGCTCTGACTGGCCGACATCGGTTACGAACGGCGTTGCGGATGGTCTGCTCGATCGTAGGGTAGTCTCGCATCAGCTGGGAAAAAGCGCCTGCGCAGCCTGTGCGCTCGTACGCAACTGGCTGGACTGCTGTCTGGCGCTCGTATGCCTTTATGCGGATATATTTCAACGCTGCGCGAAATCCCCATATTTTTCCGTCTGGATGCTTTGCCAGACACTTCCTCGCTGCGCGGTAGAGTGTTTCCCTATGCACCCCGTATTGCCGGAGGATGCTCGCTACTGGCATCGGAGCATCCGAAAAAAGGTCCCAGAGTGCTTGGCAAAGCGCGGTTGTCTTGTTCTGTTCATCCCATCGCAAATGGGAAGTATCTACGCTTGGCCAAAGCTCTACGGGCGGGGCTCCAAGCAAAAGGGCTTGTCTGTCAAAACGTTTGCCGGAATCCCTGGTCATGGGCGAGCGATGACGTGGTTGCGGGTAAGTCTGTGGGTAGCAAGTTCGCTACATACGGCCTCACCTCGATGCAACAGCTGGAAGATCGCCAGCCGAACTGTAGAGGCATCGAAGTCTGATAATTCGGATTGAAGTTGCGCGATCGACTTTCGCGTATCTAATCTCGCCTTCACGTCATTGCAAAGAGGCTCTGGGATGAAACGTTCGAATGCGGCCAAGTCCCGGATGATCGATCCCCAGTTCGCAAGTGTGATCTGGTGGTCAGTCATGTCGCCCGGATCGATGCATCTGATCGGAATACCTTCGACCGACGTGCCTGAGAGAGATTGAATGTCCGAGGCGGGTTCCTCGTTATCGCTTGATTTCTGGACTTGGTTTCGCATCAAGACGAGTAGTTCTTCGCCTTCCGCACGTTGCACCCAGAAGTCGAAGGCCCGTACTGGACGGCTGCCTGGAATGATTATGGGGCGTTCGCAATAGCTCAGCACTGAACTACTAGCCTCCAAAGTAATCCAGAGGTCGAGCGCATGGCGGCCAAAAAGCGTTATTTGCCGATGCAATTTGGGGGAATAGACATCGTAGCGATGACAACCGAACGGTCGGCGGTTGAACCCAGACTCTCTGAAGCGGGGAACACAAGCCATGCCTCCTCCAAAACTCAGCAGTAGGACGTAATCGTATGCTGTTAATAATAGTCCGGCGCACGATTGAAATAACGGCTGTTGGCGTGTACGAGCGCCTGACACAGCCTACCTGAAGATAGCTGGTCGCTCATCGCACCAATCTGCCCAACTCTCGTCAATCGCTAAGGGCAGACGGCTACGGGTTAGCGATCGAACGGCCCTGACAGAGATCCTATTCGGCTTCAAGACTGGGCTATCGTGGGAGTATCTGCAGTGTGAGCTCGGCTGCCGTGGCAGCATGGCTTCCTAGCGTCGCTCTCACGAATGGATGCAAGCAGGTGTCTAGCGGCGTGCTCATGAGGCAGTCTTGCGTCGGCTGCGTGAGCCCTTCGGTGTATCGAAGATATTCGTTTTGTCAGCCGCTGGAGCTAAAGCAACCCCCCACCGCCTCAGCTTTTCCATTGCTAGTTCCATCCGATACAGTCCCAAGTAGTCAAAAAGTTTCTCGTCAGACATCTTGACCGCGCCGGATGCCAATTCCTGACTTAGCAGATGCAGCACCAGGTCAACAGGAATACGCACGAGTTCGAAGTCTGCTTTCTCATCAGCTTGAATTATTCGCTCTGCTCCCTGAAGTGCGGTATCTAGCCAACGGTCAGTCAAATTTGACGGTAGCGCCGCAGAGGGTGAGCTGTGTAGTACGTCATGCGCAAGTTGAGAACGTAGGCTGATCGAATTGTTCACGAGACTCTCCTGAGGAAATGAGGCGTAGATGCCGTGGCCTATTTTGCCCCAAAACCTAATGATTGGGGGATGAGACTTGGCGGATATGAAAATTCTGAGCAGCTTGTGGCAATTGGCGCCGCCATACGAACTTGTCGGCAGAACCAAGGAATATCTCAAGAGCAACTTGCTTATATGGCTGAGATTGACCGAAGCCATATGGGGAAGATTGAACGAGGCGAACGTAACGTAAGTGTGTTGAACCTCATCCGCATATGCACGGCGTTACAAACTCGTGCGTCTGAGCTGTTATCAGCTGCAGACTGCTAAGTAGTACGGTCGAAGGTACGAACCGCTGGGTAGTTCGAATCGAGGCGGCTAACGTCCAAATAAAACAGCTCGGGAAGAAAGGAGCGTTTGCTCGGCATTAGCGAGGGAGGTGACGCGTATTTGCGCAGTTTGCTCGTGCATGGGGCCAGAGCCGTGATCCGCACCTCACATTGCTCGGAACACTGTCCGAAAAGCTGCTTCGCGCCATTAAAGTCGCTAAAACGCCAAAGCAAGGCAACGTGCAGTCCAAGTACCGGAATCCAGAAGATCCGGACCAACGATGGAGTGGTCGGGGACGAAAGCCGGCATGGGTCAAGGCGTGGGTCGCATCTGGAAAGTCCTTCGAAGACGCGGAAGCGTAATGGAAGGTTGTTGCTCCTGATTCCGACGTCTCAGTAAGGTCTGCAATCGGCTCCGGCTGTGTAAAAACGCGAGATCTGCGTGTAATCGCTCCGGTTGTACCTTAGCTCGCGCAGCGCAAAGTCGGCATACTGGCTCATCGTGCTTCTTGCCCTCGCTGCTCAGCCGGCAGCGCCGGTGGTATGCCTATCCCATTCTTCGAATGCGCCTTGCAGGGTCCGCAGGGCTACCTCGCGGTCGGGGAAGTCGGTCGGGTCGATCGCTTCACATCTGTGCCTCGCGACGTCGATGCCAATGAAGTCATCGATCGTGTCCCTATCGAACGTACTTTGAGAAATGGAGACGTGATCACCCCAAGTGTGGCTCGATGTCGTCTTCATCAATCGCATCACCAGGTTTGCGAATCCGGCGTCGGTGCTCGTCACTTCTGTAACCCAAGTGCGAGGTTCATCAAATGTGCCCGCATAGTCTCTCCACGTATACAGTTGCGTTAACAGGTCCGGTTGCGCGAGCAGCGCATTCGTGTCGAGAGCACGGTTCCTCATGATCCGAAGCCATTCGATCTTCATCGCCTCGACAGTGTGTAAGTCAAGCGCCGGCTCGAACGCCCGACCGGACTCCTGGCCCCGAGTGTCCGGGTCACTTAGATGGATTATCAATGACCCCACGGACAATGCCTCGGTCTGTCGAAGTGCGTCGAGTGCCAGCGCCCCTCTCTCTCCCGGAGCGACTCGTTTCAGAAATCGGTTGGTCGAGCGCCATGCTAATACCCATGAAGAACTGAACGGGTTAGCTTCTTCTATGCCGGCAAGCCTCTGAGCGATGACAAACATCCCGGGGAGCAGGACCGCAGCGTGTTGCACCGGAAGGCGTTCGACAGCTTCGTCGAGCCTGGCGACCAGCGACGTAAGCAGATCCTCAGCCTCCACTCCGTCGATCGCGGCAGTGAGACCGTCTCTTGTCGCCGCGGCGTCGAGAAACGCTACGAAGTCACTTTCCGGAATTTCGCCGGGCGCTGTTTGAAGCTCGAAGTAGCGTGGAAAGCAGCGTGTCGTGCACACACGCTTTTCGCCGATCCACATGAGATGAAAATCGTCCGCGTACTCCATTCCGTCGTAGGCCCATTCAAGCGGCGGGAAAAGATCCCTCAGTGCATCCCGGGCGATGTCTCGACGCTCCGTTTTCACGAGCGTCAGGAGTTGCTCGGCCGCCGCCTGATCAGCCTCGCGCCGGCCGCCGTCACGAAAGCGCGCCCGCTGGAGAAGGAGCCTTCTCTCCCGGAACAGTGCTTGATGCAGGTCCGGTTCGAAGACGCGCAGCGTTTCAAGGAGAAGGAAGTCGACGATATTCACCTCGAACACGTCGCTCGCCACATGCAGCGGGAGATGCACCGCAATGGACGAGATCAGGCGGCGCGCATCGCGCAGATTCCGTAGCAAGGGCTGAACGCAGCCGATATAGGCGTTGCCCCAGCGCCTCTGCGAGAATCCATTCGCCGTGGTCGCATAAGCACCTACCAGCTCTTCGAGTTCGGCCGCAAACAACTGATGGACCATCGAAAGAGGCACCGCCGGCAGGTCGAAGTTGGCCTGCACGATCTTCTCTAGGAAGGCCCGTCCATCATTATCGGCCACGGGATCCAGCGCGCGCTCCACGATGCTGGGCTGGAAAAGCAGAACAAAAACGATGTTGGGCAGATTGGCATTGGCTTTCACTTGCCGCAGCAGTATTCGAATCTGATGGGTTCAAGCCGATCGATGTCGTCGACGAACACAACAAGTGGCCGGTCGAGCTCACGAAGTCGTTCTTCAAGGTTTTTGCGGATCTTGTCGAGCGAGTCTTTGGTGCGGTCCGGTGCGAAGAACGAGATCACCTGCCCCAAAATGGGCACGACAACCGAGGCGCCAAGGAGAAAAGCCGCCACCCTAGCTACCGTCGGGAGTTGGAAGCCGATTCCCGTGGCGATGGCGACCAACGACGCGTTGGTCACCACCGTCAAGACAAACGAAGTTTTGCCCGCGTATTTCTTGATCGACGTGCCACTGCCAGCCAGGATCGCGCCGTAGCGTCGCAGCGCCTCCGCGCGGTCGAGGGCACCCGGTGAATGATCCCCACCCAAACGAGCCGCTATCTGACTGAAGAGAGCCCGGGTGATCGTATCAGCGTCCCCCCATTGCCATGGATTGAAATCGAGCCAGTCCGCGCCTTGCTTAGTGTCGAGCCGCTCTGTGACCAGGTTCTTGAGGGAAGACTTGCCGAAACCCCAGCCACCGCGAATGGCGAATACGCGTCCCTCGCGGGGGCTCAGTTCCGAGAGGACCGTGGCGATCCGATCAGCGAAGACCGCCCTTCTCAGACGGTCTTCCGATCTCGTCCGAATGGGGGCCTCGGCCCCAATACCGGTGTCCATCGGTTCAGCTCTCGCCGCGTAGGCTTGCTTTCGGGCCCGACGACGCGCCCGCCACGCCGCGACACGCATCTGCAGCTTGGTCAGCATGGCGAATCCACCTGATGACGGTTCGTTGCAAGAAACTGCACTCACGTGGTCATCGCGCTGCGCGGGGTCTCATCTTTATGGCTGAGGTCGTTCTTGGCGGCGGTACTGGTGCGTTGTCGACCCATTCCTGTTTCCGAGCAGTAAGTTTGACGGACAAGCCTATGTCGCTTGCCGTTTGATAATGTAAAAGTTGTCCTATTGCCCAGTTAGCGGCTTGCGTCTGACCCAGGCTGATCTGATCGTCCGTTTATGGCCGATCTCAGCAGTTCATTTTACGACAGCTGTTGACCAAAGGAGAAGTTCGAGCTCGTGTGACGGTTGCCTGCTCTGCAAGCAGTTGCCGTTGTGTGCCACCAATACTTGCATGTCTCCTGTGTTGTGGATTGTCGTCAGCAATGGTCGCGGCAAGGGCCAACGAATGTAAGGCTGAGGTGCCTTGACCTTTGGTGCTTTCATCGACCCGCGATCTTGTCCATTTCTCACTCCCGCCAAGCTTGTTACTATGCTGAACTGCATACGCGAGAAGCATATCTTGGTCTGCATCCAATTCGATCCGATAGCCGCAGATGACGGCGGCATTGCGGGAATTTCTAATTTGACTCGGTACTGAATGGGAGAAGAAAGGCGTGGGAACAATTCGGCGGTTGGTACTCAAAAATTTCAAGCGTTTCAAGGCGTTGGAACTGGAATTCGATCCGGAGCTGAATATCCTGGTTGGCGGCAACGAAGCCGGAAAGAGTTCGGTGCTTCAGGCGATGGACATCGTGCTGAGCACCAGTCGCAGCAAGGTCGAGGGCATCGGGCTCGAAGCACTGTTCAACGCTGACTGCATCGCCGAGTTCCTCGCTGGCGCCAGGAAAATCATCGACCTGCCCGAGCTGCTAATCGAGGTCTACTTCGATGACCTGCCGGGTCGCCACGACCTAGATGGCCGGAACAACAGCAAGGGTACCGACCACCTAGGCATTAAGATGGTTTGCAAGCCAATCGACGAGTACACAAAGGAGATCCAGGCCATCTTGGCAGAGAGGCACGAGAACTTCCCTTTCGAGTATTACGGCGTACAGTTCCTGACGTTCACGGACGAGGCTGTCTTTCCGTACAAAAAGCCGCTGCGGCACCTGCTGATCGATAGCTCACTAATCAACAACGAGCACGCCACGCGCGAGTACACTCGCTCAATGTATGCCGCGCATGCGAACGTTGCCCAGCGCAACCTACACGGCTTCGAATACCGAAAAGCGAAGGCGAAGTTCAAGGACGACGTCTTCAAGACGATGAACGAGGGGCTAGATGCCTACAAGTTCGATGTCAGGACGAGCCCGAAGGCCAGCGTCGAGACGGACATCATCATCACCGAGGACGATATCCCGGTGGACAGCAAGGGCAAGGGCCGCCAGTGCTTTATCAAGACAGAGTTCGCTCTGCGCAACCGGGAGCATGCGCTTGACGTGCTTTTGCTGGAGGAGCCGGAGAATCATCTCAGCCAGGTGCATATGCGCAAGTTGATCGAGCGCATTCGTGCCTCCGTCAAGAAGCAGCTCTTTGTCGCCACGCACAGCAGCTTCATTGCCACAAGGCTGAATCTCCAGAAGGTCCTGATCCTGAGCGAAGAAAACCCGTCGCGACCGGCCAGCCTGAAGGATCTCAGCCCGGGAACCGCCGAGTTCTTCATGAAGGCACCGGACAACAACGTCCTGGAGCTAGCCTTGTGCAAAAAGGCGATCCTGGTCGAGGGCGACGCGGAATTTATCCTGATGGAGGCGCTCTACAAAATTAGCGCCCCGGGGTGTAGCCTGGATGCCGATGGCATTCATATGATCTCGATCGATGGCACCAGCTTCAAGCGCTACCTCGAACTTGCCAAGCTGCTGGCCATCAAAGTCGCGGCGATCCGCGACAACGACAAGGACCATGCAGCCACCTGTGTCGCCAACTACTCGGACCATGTGTCGGCATCAATCCAGGTCTTTGCGGACCCCGACAACGCCCGCCATACCTTCGAGGTCTGCATATACCAGGACAACCAGACCGCCTGCAAGGAGCTGTTCGCGGCGGGGCGCAAGAGCCTGAGTGTCGAGGAATACATGCTGAAGAACAAAACCGACGTCGCGTTCCAGCTCTTGGAAAAGAAGGGCGCCGCGTTGGCAGCCCCGGGTTACATTCAGCAGGCGGTGGCATGGATAAGAGCGTAGTCTTTGCAGTCGCCGGGTCGGGCAAGACCACCCGCTTGGTCACTGCGCTGGACGAGGCGCGGCGCTTCCTGCTGGTCACGTATACTGAAGCCAACCACAACAACCTGCGCGCCAAGGTCATTGAGCGCTTCGGCTATCTGCCGCCCAACATTTCGATCTACACCTACTTCAGGTTCCTGCACAGCTTCTGCTACCGGCCGTTCTTACGCTCTAAGAAGGACACACTCGGGATCACTTTCAGCGCTCCTGACAGGTTTCCGGTCTACCCCTTGACCGATGACCGGCGCTACATGTCGCCCGGCCGCTGGCTCTATGCAAACCGTCTCGCCAAGTTCATCGAGCAGTCTGGCCTGATTGGTGCGGTGCTGGCCCGCATGGAAAAGTACTTCGACGCCTTCTTCGTCGACGAGGTACAAGATTTCGGCGGGCATGACTTCAACTTCCTGTTGTCCATCAGCGCGGCCCAGGTCAATATGATCTTTGTCGGCGACTTTCACCAGCACACCTTCGACACGAGCCGTGATGGCAACGTCAATTCAAACCTTCATGAGAATTACTATGCCTACAAGAAGAAGTTCGAGCAGGCTCGGCTGAAGGTCGATACCGACAGCCTCCAGCGCAGCCGACGCTGCAGCAAGAACGTCTGCGACTTCATCACGGAGAAGATTGGCATCGACATTCAGGCACTTGACGAGCGGATCAGTGTAGTGCGTTTCGAGGACGACCCGGCAGCAGTTGCGGCCCTCTACCGGGATCCGGAGACGGTCAAGCTGTTCTACAAGGAACACCAGAAGTACGGCTGCTTCTCCCAGAACTGGGGAGCGTCCAAGGGCATGGACAATTATGAGGACGTGTGCGTAGTGCTGAATCCTGGCAATGTGAAGGCTTGGAATGCTGGCAGTTTCCGGGACATCAACCCGGAGACGCGCAACAAACTATACGTCGCCTGTTCCCGCGCAAGAGGTAACCTAACGTTCGTCCCCGAAGCCCTGCTGAAGGGGTATAAGCGCTGCTGAGTACTGCCGCGCCGTACGTGAGAAACCTGCGTCTTGGACGCAGCCGCCGTATTTATCGCATTGGCGCTCGCGGACGGGGAATGTCCGGCTGCCGCGGGACTGGGGCTGCGCCAGTCCCAGATAGCCGCTGGATACCCGGGAACAGCTGTGCCCGGCCACGCCGCTGGCGCGACTGCCGGGTTTAGCCACGTCTACTTCCTCCATTTAAGCTCTTCGTACTTTAAACTGTACGACCAATCGCAAGCAGTCTGTATTGAACATAAACATATGCTTTGAGCCATCGCGAAGTCACACATTTACTTCAATGCGAAATGAAGTAAATGTGTGACTGTTCGACGAATCTAAGATGGAATGCAGAGGAGGTGGACTAAAGCTAGACAGTCACACTTTTGCTTCATCGGACGACAAGCCGAGCAAGCCGTCGCTGATGCACAGGCACAGGCCGCCCGCCTGGCAGCCGAAATGCTCGCAGCACGGGCATCCTCGGAGGCCATGGCCGCGGAACTCGCGGCCGCACGCGGTCAGCTCAAGGAACAGGCAGTCCAGATCGGCAAGCTTGCTGTTGAATTTGAGCAAGCGCGTCTGTACAGCATGCGCGCGATCGACGACGCCCGCGGTGAAACCCGGGCGTGGCGTGAGAGGTGCGCCAGCGTCGAAGCGCAGGCGGTCGCTCGCGCACGGGAAGACAACATTTTGCTTGAGACGTTCCGCCAGCTGGCTTACCAGCGCGGCGCCACAATCCCTGCAGTACTCCAGAAAGGTCCTAAGTGAACGACAGATTGGTAGCGCAGTTCCAGAAGACCGATTTGATGGTCCCTGCCCCACAGCCTGATCACGCGCTCGGTCCTGTCGAAGACGACTGGGATGCGGCGGAGGTCTGGCTTCGGTCCGTCGCGCGCAAGAGCCGCAGCAGTTCCGGCGTAACCGCGGCCACTTACCGATTCCACCTGGCGAAGCTGCGCTGGTACTGCGAGAACGTGCGCCGGGTAACACCGTCGCGCTGGAGCCTGCAGGACGTCGAGGCGTTCAAGGACTTTCTGGCCGATCTACCGGCCGATGCCCTGTGTGCGCGCGACGGCGCGCGGTACGCGGCGCCAGACGATGCCGGCTATACGCCCTTCCGTGTGCAGCCCGCCGCCGGCAGCCGCTCGGACATCGAGCGCTTCGTTCACGCGATGTTCAAGGCATGGCATGGCACCGGCTACATACGCATCAATCCGATGGCCCTGGAAGGAGCCGGGACGCGCCGGTCGATCAACCCGCGCAGGGCCGTCGACGTGAACCTGTATGAGCTTGTCCTGGAAACCATAGAGAAAGAAGAGTTCGACAAGCCGGCCGCGCGAAAAACTAATTTGCGCGATCGCTTCATCCTGGTCGCGCTACGCGAACTGGGTTTGCGCGCCAGCGAGCTCGTGGGTTCCAAAATGGGCGCTTTCCAGCAGATTCCCGATACGAAAAGGAAGCGTCATTATTGGGTGTTCCAGGTCAGTGCATTGGTTGCCAAAGGCGGAAAAGAACGATGGGTACCCGTAACCCGCACCTTGCTCAAGGTGCTGGAGGACTATCGAGTGGCGTTCGACTTGTCACCGCAACCGGAAATTGATGAGAAAACCGCCCTGCTCCTTTCGCCACAAACGCAGGCCGTGGTGATCGCCGGCAAACCGGTACGCAAGGCAGCCGACCGCCGCTTCTTCGGGGCGTGGCAGGAACTGACGACAAGACAGTATCTCTATGCGATCGTTAAAAATCGCTTGAAGGTGACGGCCGATATGCTCCGCAAGGACGATCCTGTACTGGCGGTTCGTCTGGAGCAGGCCTCGCCGCACTGGTTCCGCCATACATTCGCAAAAGCTGCGCTCTTGCAGGGACAATCAATGCGGGAAGTAGCGAACCTGCTCGGGCACAAGAGCATGGACACGACCATGGTCTACACCAACCAGGATGCGCTGGATTCAGTGCGCGCCTACGAGCGCGAGAACATGGGGCCGGCTAGTGAGAGCTGATTCGTGAGCGCTGCTAAACCCGGCGGCAGCGTACTTGTGGACAAACAATGAAGTTGCTACAAGCTCTGCTATGAGGCGGACAGATTCCGGCATGCTGTTCTCGCAAATCATGTATGCCACAAAGGCTCGGCGAACGGTTCCGCATCGATCGCTTGCAATAATAAAGTCTGCCACAGCCTGGAGTGCACGCAGGGTGCGCGACAGTCCGCTTTCGACCCAATGCGGACTTGGTGTAGAGGCTTATTTGAAAAGCCGCGCCACCTCCTCTGCAAAATTCTCCAGCTGTCCTGCTTCGAATTTCAGGCATGTACGGAGCTGAGTATCACCGTCCTGACCGTTCAGAGTGATACGTAAACTGATGTGACCAGTCATATCCGACGTAGCAGCAATTCCGACGTTGCTTTCCAAGTCACGCCACGTTTTCTCCCCGGTCCAGCCCATCCATTCGGCAGCCATATCACGGAACAACTCTTCTAGCGGAAGGACCATGAATGTGGACGAAGAGGCGCAACCAGAGAACCGAGGAGTCTGCACAGATACATCGAAGCTAGTTTCTTCTTTCAGTCGTTCCCGAATTGCGAATGCTAAGACCGAGCCGTCGTCCGGCGACTTGAGTTCGTACCGCTGAGAGTTCATTACGTTCCGCAATAATGTGGTTGAAGAAGCCCAAGAGCTGGTTAGAGCTGGTTAGAGCTGGTTGCAGGAAGGTCTGCTTCTGGCCGAAAGCGGCCGTTTGCCCTCGCTAAGTGTACGGTAGATTCCGCTCATGGCGAACGTCAGTACAAGTAGTACGAGACGATACGGTTCAATCTAAGCATCGTTGCCGGCTTAGGAAAGCTGGAATGAGATTTCCAAGTTCGACGTAGCTCTTTAGCTTTAGCGCTTCCCAAAATTCTTGACTGACCGCGCTCGCATGTCACGCAGTATTTCAGACTTATCGCGCTTCGCAAGGACCGTTTCAAGGCGAACCACCTGCCGTGCTTTAGAAGTAGAGGAATCTGCAGATTTTGAATCGAGTCCAGCTGCGAATTGTTCAGTGTTTTTCTGCATCAAATACGAGCCTTTCCTTATCCATGCGTACGTTAACGCAAGATTTCATCAACGGTCTCTCAGGCAAATCGCTAGACCGCACGCCTCGACGGCGAGAGCGCGAGCAAGGTGGACCATTGGGGCGCGCGCGAACGCATCCGTGCCGTTCGCACCGACCCGGACCGCGCTATGGCTGCTAGAGGACGGTCCGCGCGGCCTGCTCCTAATCCTGACACCGAAGAGGTAGACCAGAGGGAACTACGCGGTGTGGCATGCCCGCTTTTTGGCCAATAGCGGACCCAAGGCCCATCTACGTGGGCCTCATACATTAAACCTCAGTTTGCTCAGCAATCTCCAAGGCGTCGTCAACTTCAATGCCCAGGTAGCGAACCGTGCTCTCCAGCTTAGTATGCCCGAGAAGCAACTGAACCGCGCGGAGGTTTTTTGTTCGCCGATAGATCAAGGTAGCCTTTGTGCGACGCATAGTGTGCGTGCCGTATGCTGCCGCGTGTAGACCGATAGAATTGACCCAACCTAACAAGATGCGTGCGTACTGACGAGTCGACAGATGACCTGTATCGGTCACTCGACTGGGAAACAGATGCTGGCCAGAGGTCAGCTTTCGATGATTGAACCAACTGAGCACTGACTGACGAGTCTGCTCGGTAATCTCAAACTGAACAGGCCTTTGCGTCTTTTGTTGCATGACGATGGCACGATGGACGATGCTTTGGCCTTGTGCGACATCTTTCACGCGGAGACTTACCAGGTCGCAGCCGCGAAGCTTACTGTCGATCGCCAAGTTGAAGAGCGCCAGATCTCTCAAACGCTCGGCTAACTGAAATCTTATCCTGATCGCCCAGATCTCTTTGAGCTTCAACGGTAACTTTTGACCGATTAGCCGTCCTTTGTTCCATGGGTCTCGACTCCTTGTGCTTCCGGCGCTAGCGTCCATACATCCTCCTCATTGGGTGAAAATGGATTTTCTCCTATGGGCTGGCCTCAGCACTGCGCCCATCCATGCGCACTTTCGTAAATAAAACTGGGCGCTGCGGCGCATAGTAGAATCGACTAAACACAAGCACACACACGACGAAAGGCTTACAGATGGCGAAAATTGACTTGGCTGGTTACACCTTAAGCGAGCTAAAAGGCCTACAGCACGACGTGGAAAGAGCAATCAAGGATCGTCAGCAACAGGATGTGCAGAAAGCACGCGAGCAGATTCTTGCGATTGCCAGAAACGCCGGCGTCTCCGTGGAAGAGCTGCTCGGCAATGGAGGGCCGAAGGCTAAGAAGGCAACTGGCAAGGAGGTAGAAGCGAAGTATCAAAACCCCAAAGACACCTCGCAAACCTGGACAGGCCGCGGCCGCCAACCAAGGTGGATGGCAGAAGCGGTAGCCAACGGCAAGAGGCCTGACGACTTCCTGATGAAATAAGGACGTTCGTAGCTCCGCACCGCCCCTGACAGACGTCTGCTTGCGGCCAGGTTGAGACGTTGCGTCGTAACCACCATGAGGGCTGGAATGCCGAGCAAAATAGCGCAAGCGGGCACCTCAGCGCGTAGAGCGCTTTGCGTAACGACCAAATTCAGGAATAGAGAAACGCGAAGCGCCAAACACCTTCGTGGCGCCCCCTAAACTCGAGACCGATTTTGCGTTGTTCGGTTTTTGAAGCGCCAGGACACCACCTTTCTCTGCGGCACTAGATCCGGGGTATGCTGCGGTTACGCCCAGCTCATTCTCGGCTTTGCGTTGAGCTCGGCGCCGCTTTGAGTTAGCGCGATACGCCTCAATTGCAGCCGCTTCAAGCGATTTTTTCGTTTCCATTTGCCGCACTCCAACGAACCAATGCAAACAGTTTAGCAGAACGTTCGTATAGCTTGGTCGTGATGGACTGCACGTTTTTTACAATGGTAAGCAATGTTCCCGACGGCCGTTTTGGGTCGGGAGCTGCCTGTCGTGACAGTCAATGACCTTTCTGCGTTGGCAACATGCTATGCTGGCTCGACCGTCTGCAATCGGCCAGGAGTGGACGTTCGTCACTCCGTCAACGCATCATGGAGCGAACCCTATGCAAGCGAATAAATGGGTGGTTGGAGATGAATACGACGAAGCCGCGTTTGCCCGACTGAAGCGCGCACTGGGCGATCTGCAATATTCCGTTCGAGATCACTGGAACGGAGTAGCAGGCTCTCAGGAGATTCAGCACTGGACAGCGGTCGGTTCCCGCGGACAACTCACCATCGAGAGCGAGACATACGTTGGCCTTTCGGTTGAAGGGCTTTCATCGTTGATTGCTGACCTTAAAGTCCAGTACGAACAGACCCTTTGAAGGTCCGCTTCGGTTCGTTAGCGGCAGCTACAATGGGTCTGTTAACGGCCAGAAGCAGACGAAACTATCAATGCGGTAGTTCGGCAAGCGCGTCGGCATGATATATTAAATCTAAGACAACATATCGTAGAGAGTCAGCATGGATGACGAATCGTGAAAAAGACCAAGACATGGTCATTCATTGCAGCGTTCGCGACGATTGTTATTGTATTTGCATTTGTGCGGAAAGAAGGAGATCGGTGCTCTGAGGCGGGAACCATTGTCACGGAGAATGGTGCAGTCGAAATAGGATTACTTAGCGAGGCGCGACACCGGTACGGAACTATTCCGCTGGACGAAGTTGGAATCCAAGAGTTTGTCCTAGCCAACCCGAATTGCTGCTATGCGGTGGCTTTGCGAGGATCCGTTATCGATAGAATTTTCAGAAGGCGATCGGAGTTCGATGTAACACTGAAATATCGAGCAAATCGTGAGGTGGAAAAGCTTTTTGGTGGCAAGTTTTATGAGGCCGCTTATACAGTAGATAGCTGCGGAAAAATTCGTGAGCGTCAAGGTGGATTTTCCACCAGTTAGGCTTGGGGAGAGTCCGCTTTGGGTCGTAAGCGGAAGCAACGCACCCTGTGTGCTTACATAGCCCAAGACTCGCCTTCCTCGAAGGCTTCGTTGTAAGCATGGGCCAGCAAGTAAGCATGGCGCGCTGCAGCGGGTATGGCCGAAGCGGACATCATCAGCCAGTGCGCGCGCCGCTCTTCGGTCAGCGCATTCCACCAGGTCATACCCTGGTGCGAATCATCTTCCAGAACTAGGAATACCCCACCGCCTGCCTCCTGCCCGTCTTCGAGTAACGTCAGCTTCCAGCCGCCTCCGATGTCTGCTGGCCGCGGGTGAATTTCGTACGTGCGCTTCATAGCGTTTTCCTTATTGGACGGCGGGGATTGGCTTCACGATTCGCATCACGCTGGCACGTGAGACGTCGTAATCCCGGGACAGGGCGCTAATCGACTCGCCAGCTTTGAACCGGGCAATCATCTTCGCGCGCTGCTCGTCCGTGGTGAGGGCTGGGCGGCCCAAGGTCTTTCCTTCAGCCTTCGCCCGGGTCAGGCCTGACTGGATGCGCTCGACCAGCAGATCGCGCTCCATCTCCGCCACGGCGGCCAGCATGGTCAGCATCAGCTTGCCGGCGGCGCTGGTGAGGTCGAGCTTCCCCAGCTGCAGGACAATGACCTCGATGCGGCGCGTGGCCAGCGCCTTGATCGTGGCCCCGACGTCCTGAGCATCACGGCCGAGGCGATCGAGCTTTGTCACCACCAGGGTTTCGCCGTCGCGGATCTGGCTGAGCATCTTGACGAACTGGGGGCGCCGCACCGCCGAGACTTTCCCCGCCACGCCCTCGTCAGCATGCCAGAAGTCGATCGTATAGCCGGCCGCCTTGATCTCCCGGCGCTGGTTCTCCGTCGTCTGTTCCTTCGTGCTGACCCGACCGTATCCGAAAATTGCCATTTTGCCTACGCTCCGTTATCCAAGGACCACCAATAACGTCCATATTACATATGAACATGTTCATAAGTCCACAGGCTATTTTATGAGCGGTTCTATGAGCGCCGAATTTAGCCTGTTCATAAACGGTCGTTTTTGCACCGGTAGCGCGGGATCGAATTAGCTCGACCACCAGCCGAAACCTGACGATCGTAGAAAAATCGAAACTCCGGTAAGCCTCTGGCCAATCTGCGCACACAAGGGGGAGGGCATGGCGGCCACCACCCGCCATAAAACAGTGGCGAAGCGGTCGCGGCTGGGTTAGGCTAAACTCTGTTAATACATAAACAATAGATATATGACCATAAGCTTCAGCACAGTCTTCCCCCTCCGTAGCACTCTGCCCATGCAAGATGTGCATTACGGACGGGATCTCATTAATTTGATTTTGGGAAAATCCGTTGAGTTATTCGGGCCGCCCCGTTCCGGTATCAAGTTCGCAGGAATCAAGACAGGCGGAGCCCGACCTCGCCTCTTGGTCACTGAGGATTTACATAATGCAAAGATTGAGTTATCCGACTGCGCCGAGCGCAGCTGGGATTCGTTTGTTTCAGAGCTTTCGCATGAATGCGTGCACCTACTAAACCCCATCAGGGGTAACGCGTCTTACCTTGAGGAGGGTATAGCGGAGACATACAGCCGGTATGTGCAGCGAGAACTCAATATCCCTCCCCTCAATCACTCAGTCAAAGAATACAATGATGCGGTTGCAATGATCAGAGAGCTTCCTTATGAGCCGTTCGCGTTCGCGAAAGAAGTTCGTTCGAAGCTCGGCGCACTGACTGGATTTTCGGCAGAGGACCTCATGGGTCATTTTCCAGAGATCGATGTTGATTTGGCGGCACGGCTGACGGCGGTGTGCAGGACTGTCGCGTAGCCTGGCCTGCGACTGGTGCTAATTCGCAACTCGTTCCATTTTGAAAAGTTTGGGCAGATGCGTGCTTACATCTCGTCGGAGTACGGCGACGAGGTGCCGCACCAGATGACGTCAGACGAATAGCCGGCGGTGAAGGTACGGCCGAAATTTCTCGCGGCTCGGAGCCTCAGCCCAGGTTAAGAGCTTTCTTCGAGCCTACACATCAGAAGTGTCAAGAGCTAGGGCTTATTTTCCCTTAGAAGTCCGGCACCCACCACGGCTTGTGTGTTCCCGTCTCGTTATGGCGTCCCTCCATTGCTGCGCGTGCGACTACTGGAGCCCCTAGCGCATTGACCCAGAACAGCACGCCCATCTTGCGCAACTGCTCGATCTACAAGCTCTTGATCTTCCGGCCGGTGAGCGCGACCAACTTTTCTTTGGTCAGAAATAGGGACACGGTGTTTCCTCTGGTAGTTGTTCTTGATGGATAGCGTCTAGTACCAAGGCCTGAAGGTCGGGTTTCCATGGCAACCTACGTGGCAACTTGCGCGTGGCAACCTCTGCTGCGGGGCGACACCCCGTTTTCGTACCCTCCCATTAGGTGTCGGCTTGGGTACCCCCTTGAACCTATCACCTAACCAGTCGCTACAGTGGTTAGGTGACGAGTCGCACCTAACACGTTTGTTGCTGTTAGGTGATCGGCTGCTGCTGTCTAGTGGCGCAACAATTGGTGAGATTGCAAGCATCGTTGGCAGGATATACTCATCAGGCGATACGGCACGCTTAGATGCCGATGGCTAGGGGATAACGATGAAAGTTAGTAGTGGATCTATTGCTTTGGTGCTGGCCGTAGCGTGTGCGTCTCCAATGTCTGCTGCCATCGCAGCTGCGCCAAAGATTAGCTTCGGTGCGGCGCCGGAAGGAAATGCGCCCGAAGTGGCCTCAAGGATCATTAAAGAGAACTTCGCCGCCTGCAAGAAAGTAACCTCAGCGAAACGGCTGTCGGACGGCTCGATCCTCGCCAAGTGTAACGGCTCGGACTTCCGAGTATTCACGGCATTTAAACGGGACGAAGGCCGGACTGTCGAGATAGCAATGAACTGCACCTTCCTAAAGAAGCGGCTGGACATCGATTGCTGAGGTAGGCGCTGCTGCCTCTTGAGAACCCATGAGAAAGCTGTCCGCCGCCCTACTTGCTCTTGCACTTGCTTCATCGATCGCTCAAGCGCAGCGTGCGCCTGATCCGGCGTCGGCACAACGCCACCAGTTGGCCGAGCCGGCCGACCAACAGTTGGCTACCTATCCCCGCGCCGAGCTGGACGAAGCGCAGCTGGTGTCGCACCGCCACTACAAGGCGACGAACGGAAACGTCGTTCACTCGCCATC
The DNA here is from genome assembly GCF_004798585.1 of Massilia sp. Mn16-1_5. Taxonomy (GTDB): domain Bacteria; phylum Pseudomonadota; class Gammaproteobacteria; order Burkholderiales; family Burkholderiaceae_D; genus Telluria. Next base: position 11,554 of record NZ_PPXQ01000032.1, on the reverse strand, counting down.
TAGGACGAGGGGCGACGTGGCTCCCGCCGGCGCTAGTGCGAAGTGTCGCGATGGCACTTGGAGTTTCAGCCAAAGCCGGCGAGGTACGTGCTCGCATCATGGTGGCGTGGGAAGCTGGTATTGACGAACCGTTCCGGGAATTGACCGCTGTATGACATGGCGCAGCGACATACCTGGATGCCGGCCACGTCTAGGTGCCATGCGTACCTGCCCAATGAAATTGATCACAAACCTCGCCTGACGTACCGCAACGTCATTAGTAGTGTAGGAACTATGCTACATAGCAAGCGTAAGGCACCCCGTAAGTAGCACTACTAACGTGCATAGCAAAGTACACAACAACAATTTTGTTGTACACTACTTGCGTGTTCCACAGCTCTCAATCGCGAGAGGCAGTTCCGGGAACCTGCCAATTTGCGAAGTTATCCACAGCGACATCGGTCGCGTCGACTCTTCGTATCTGCTCAACTCGCTTGGGCAAAGTCTACAGAAACAGCTGTAAGACACGTATTACTCCACATATGGAGACAAACATGAATTACATGAACGAATACCGAAAGCTCAAGGCTTTCGGAAATCAAATTAAGACTGAAGCGAACCGTGATCTGGCCGAGTCTGTGCGCGACCTCAAGCTTCTTCAGCACATCGAAACCACCCTCGATGCACTCGACGTACGGTGCCTTCAACTGCGCCAAGTGAACTTAGCAGCCGACCACTTCATAAACCTTGCAAGTCAAGCGGATGTACCGCCATCGAATGCGGATGTGGATCTTGTTGCCCTTTTCGAGAACGCGCGCGATGCCGTGGGTGACGCCTATGATCGTTGGAGTGTAAAGCACCTCTGCGCAGTTAACGCTCCTGAGCTAACTGAAGAAGACGGAATCGTTGACGGATATGCACTACTTCTCACCGAGGTAGCCGCCCTGCATGACAAGCTCAACACCTTATCTTGGATTATCCGCGAACAAGAAGCTGACCAAGACAAGATGGTGCCTGGTGAATTTTCTAACGCAGACGACCTCTTCGCCGCAATGGGTGTTTAATTGTCGAGTTGCGTTCCTAAGATCACATCACTGACGAGGAATGAGAAGTTCGACAGCGACTTTAAAAGCTTACCCAAGAACATTCAAGAGGCCGCGAAGGAAGCGATTCGCGATCTCCTCAAGGACCCCATCCCGAGATCACTTCGTCTCCACGCCTTGAGTGGGTACAAGAACCCGAAGGTTTTTACAATCGACGTGACATCGAACCATGCGTATAAGATCTCGCTCGAGATTACTGGTCCGAAAGCAAATCTCCGACGCATAGGTACCCATAAAGTTCTCGACCGCGCGCCGTAGACAACGGCCGCGCCTGCCGCACCGCTGGCGAAGGAAAGCAACTGACTCGCATCACCACCACTCCGCCACTGAGGGATTTTTAGATCCCTTAGCGCCTTGGCTGACGAGCAGATCGTCGATATGTTGGTAGTTTTGTTGGTACTTTATCTAAACCATTACACCGCTTCCTCACGCAGCCTACGTTTGCGCTGGATATATGATTCCGGTTCCCGCCTTTGACCATAAACGCTTAGATAATAATAGCAATTATCATCAAAGGGCAGTGCCCGGGCGCGAGGTCGGTAAGCGGTCTTTCGGGCTTACGCGGGCGCGTTTTGCTTTACTTTAATGCCCAATGCCCGGCAGTGCCCAAGCCAGCACCCAAGCAGCGGGTCATTAAGAATTCCGTTACGCGGCGATTGCTGGACAAGAATCGCGAGCACCAGGAAAACCAATGCGCCAAGGCAACTTTAGCGGCGGTCTGCTCGATGTTGGCAGCCTCATCCATTGCGCGTGCCGTACCAGGCGTCTGAGCTGGTTGCTCTGCCGTTATCCTGCGGCTGGCGTCGGCAGATTCATGTTCTTCTAGCCCTTGGGCCGACCAGCTTGCCCTACACGGGCGCGCGTACTAATCGTCCTTGCCTTGTCGAGCAACTGCTTCGCCTTCATGAGCGAACGCGTGGCGGTCCCTCATACGCATAGCGTTTGAAGTCCGCTTTTCTCGCCCGCACGGTGGCAACTGTGGTTCGATGCCGGCGACCAGGCGACCAGCGCCGAACTGCTGTTGTGCTGGCGGCGTGCCGAGGTCGGTTGGAGCGACGGGACGTTGCCACTCCTGTGGTCGAATACACCGACCTGTTCGCGTCGCTCGACGAATGGGCCGTGCGTTAGGCTGACCTGACATGGCCGCAACTGGACGCTGTGGCCACCTCTTGCGTATTTGCCTTCTGACTCGCTGCTGAGTTGGCTCCCAGTCGCAAGGCTCGAGCCCTGCTCTACCCTTGATAATGTAGATTATCGACACCGATGCCGATCCGCAGCGTGCTATCCTGCCGTAACCCCCGTTACAAGCCCGACCGCGAGCAACACAGCCATGGCCACCCCCGAACCCGCCGACAACGGCGCCGAAAATAACGATGCACACCCAGCGTCGGCGCTGCACTCTGCCGTTACAGCTGTGGACGCCGTGCTCGCAGCCCAGCACCGCGCCGTCCTGGCCGCCGCCACGGCCGACAACACGCGCCGGGCGTACCGGTCCGCCGTAAACCACTACCTGGCGTGGGGCGGCGTGTTGCCGGCCGACGAAGCGGCGATCATCCGATACCTGCTCACCTACGCGCCGACCCTCAATCCCCGCACCTTGGCGTTGCGCCTGACGGCACTGTCGCAGTGGCACGTCCACCAGGGCTTCCCCAATCCGGCTTCGACACCGACCGTGCGCAAGACACTGACGGGGATCGCACGCACGCACGGCCGCCCGAAGAAGAGGGCCAAGGCCCTTCCAATCGAGGACCTGGAACGTATCGTGGTGCAGCTGGTCAGCGCCGGCACGTTGAAGGCGACGCGCGACAACGCACTTTTGCAGATCGGTTTTTTCGGCGGATTGCGGCGCAGCGAGCTGGTCGCCATCGAGGTCGGACATATTGGCTGGACACCCGAGGGCATCGAGATCATGCTGCCGCGCTCGAAGACTGACCAACTGGGCGAAGGGATCATCAAGGCGATCCCGTACAGCGACGGCCCTTGCTGCCCGGCGGCGGCGTTGCGCGCCTGGCTCGACGCCGCCGACATCATGGCCGGACCGGTGTTTCGGTCTATCAGCAAGTGGGGGACGGTGGCCAGCACCGCTCTGGGCGTGGGCAGCGTGAATACGATCCTGGAGGATTGCGCGACACTGGTCAAACTCGACTACGTGCTAGACCTGTCTAGTCACAGTCTGCGGCGTGGCATGGCCACCAGCGCGCACCGCGCCGGCGCCGACTTCCGCGACATCAAGAAGCAAGGAGGCTGGCGCCACGACGGCACGGTCCATGGCTACATTGAGGAGGCCAGCCGGTTCGAGGATAACGCGGCCGGCAGTCTGTTGCGTAAGCGGGTCAAACCGGCCTGATTTGTCTCAGCGCCCGCTTGCCCGTTGTTGAAAAGCAGCACCGGCCGGCCCCCGGCTGTGCCGGGGCGAGCGACGGCATGGCGCGAAGCACGTCCCCGGCGGGCATGCTCAGTAAAGGCGTCTACAGGAAGGGGATGGCATCAAATTCATTGCGCCAGGACATAATGCGCCAAGGCCATCGCTTCGCCCTCGCTCAGTTGGGAGAAAGCTGGCATCGGTACAGGCCCCCATTTGCCAGCGCCGCCCGCTCGAATATTCCTCGCCACCAGTGATACCGCGTCTGCCTTGCCCTTGTACTTTGCCACCACTTCCTTGAATGCCGGCCCGACGACCTTTTTGTCGATCGAATGACATCCCATGCAAGCATTTGCGGCAAGCAACGCTTTCGTATCGATTGCTGCGGTGGCGCCGGCCTTCGGTGCAACTGCAGCTGGCTTTATCGCCGCGTTCGCAATCGGCACTGCGTTACTGCGTTCGGCACCGTAGGTCTTGACCAGGTAATCGACCATGTCCGGGATATCCGCGTCTGAGAATTGCGCACCGAACGGTTTCTTCATCTTTCTCACGGTGGCATCCCAGTAGCCGCGCGGCGATGTCGTGGGCTGCGACTGGATGTAATGGACCGAGTGACATGCCATGCAGTTGCGCTGGGCCAGCGCATATCCCGGCAACTCGCTGGGTTTGAAGACAGCAGTTTCAGGCGGAAGCTGAATGTCGAGGGCGAAAGCTGGGGCCGCAGCCATCAGACTGATGGTGAACAGAGAGCAAATCAGTGGATGTTTCAATGTGGTTCCCCTTATACCGCGACGACGCGCGTCGATTCGACCACATTGCGCATGTAGCCGGCAGGGTTCCACAGGGCGCTCGCGGGTTGGCCTTGACCGATCCGGTTGCCCGCCCGAACCAGCAGTTCGTGGTTTCCTTTTTGTTTCGGCGTGAACGCCGCGTTCCACTCTCGAAAAGAGTAGCGCCCCAGGTCCTTGCCCAGTTGTGCGGCTTGCCAGTTCTTGCCACCGTCGGATGAAAACGCCACCTCATTCACGCCGTAGCCGCCGTCGAACGCAATCCCGCGCACCACCGTCTGGCGCCCGACCTTGACGTGCATGCCGTCGGTGAGGCTGGTCACGAACGAGCGCACGTTGAGGCGATTGATCGGGACGGTCTTGGTCGGCGCCTTTCCCGGCTCGGTACAGGCGCACTGATTGTCGGGGATGCGATAGGCCGTGCTCATCCAAAATCCGTCGAATACCTTGTCGGTCACGGTAATGTCGGACAGATGCTTGACCCAATAGGTGCCGTAGTAGCCGGGCACCACCAGGCGCAGTGGGTAGCCATTCAACATCGGCAGATCGGCACCGTTCATTTGCCAGGCCAGCATGACTTCGCCGTCGAGCGCATGGTCGATATTGAGCGCCTTCATGAAATCGGGCCCGTCGCCAACGGGCGGCGTGTCAAGGCCGTTGAACGAGACCTGTACCGACCCGGCCTTGACGCCGGCCTTTTCCAGCACCTTGCGTAGCGGCACGCCAGTCCAGCGTGCGTTGCCCATGGCACCATTCGATAGCTGGCCGCCGTTGGCGCGCGGCGACAGGTGGCCGCGGCTGTTACCGGAACACTGGTTCACGGCAACCAGTTCGGTGGCGTCAGCCATTTGCTTGAGGTCGGCGAGCGAGAGCTCCAGCGGCGTATTAACATTGCCGCCGACTTTGAGACGGTATGTTTGCGCATCGATCGCGGTGGGAATGCCGCTCCAGTGATATCGGACGAAAAACGCATCGTTCGGCGTAATCACCGATTCGTTGAACACACTGAACGGAGTTTCCAGCTGCGGCGGACGGGCGGTCAGCAGGATCAGCGGCCGCTTTTGAGGATACACGACCAGTTCGCGCTCGCCGTTTTCAAACGGCAGCGTGACGTGGCCTGCCTCCGCCGCGAGCGCGCTCAATACCGGACTGCCGAACACGCCGGCGGCACCGAGCGTGCCGGCCTGCCTCATAAAGGAACGGCGCCGCAACGCCTCCGCCGTCAATATCAACGAGTTCTTCGCCATACTGGTCTCCGTTATTATTGTGAAATCGGCTAGCTCGATATTGCCACAGTATTGTCGTGATTTGCTTACTGCACGCTACTCAATACGGCTTTTTGTGGATCGACGGCCACGTCCCCTTCCATCACCAGGATGCGACTCGCCGTCGCGGCCTTGTCGTTGAGGCTGTTGCTCACGGCGCGCATCGGTCCGATCGCAGTGCCGTTCGCCATCCCCATCGGATTCGTCTTGAAACTGGCCACCGGCGCGGCTTGGCCGGTGACGTACACGCTGTACGCGGTCTGCGGCTTGAGTTTGAACAGCGACACTTCCAGCGCGTCCACCACGCCCAGGTTACGGGCCACAACGAATCCCTTGGCCTCGCCGGCAGCGGGTTTAAGCGCAATGTTGATTGGCTCGCTGTTGGCGCGCGGGACCAGGTTGGTCATGCCGTCGCCGCGCGGCACGGCGTTCGAAACGTACACCAGTGCCTGCGGCGCCTGGCCGACCGGTGCGCGCGCAATCACCTTGTTGGTGGCGCTGTCGATGACATCGACCGCGTCGCCGTTTTCAAGTCCCACATACAGACGTGTGCCGTCGTCGGAGGTCCAGATGCCGTGGGGCAACGCGCCGGTAGGGATCGTCGCAACCAGCGTCGGCGTGGCGTCGGTGGTGTACACCTTGACGACATTCTCACCGCCGATCGTTACGTAAGCACGGGTGCCAGCCGCAGTCTTCGCGAACGCCAAGTGGTTGGTAATGAAGCCGGTATCGATGACGCCCTTTACTTCCAGGCTGGCAGTATCGATGCGCGTCACTTTGCCGGCATCCTTGTGCGTCATCCACATTTCCTTGAAATCAGGGGTGAACTGAAGGAACGGCGAGAACGGGCTGACGACCTTAATGTGCTTGATGACCTTGTGCGACTTCATGTCGATCACGTCGACCACGGGATTGAAGCTGGAGACGACGAACGCCAGCTTGCCGTTCGGCAGGAACTGCACCATGCCGGGGCCGGCGGTCGTCTCGATCCGCTTTTTCTCCTTGAAGGTGACCGGGTCGATCACCGAGATGTAGTCTTCGCCGCGCACCACCGCCCAGACTTCGCGGCCGTCGGCAGTGAAAAACCCTTCATGGGGCGAGCGACCGATATAGGTGATTCCTTTGACCTTGTTGGTCGCCGTGTCGATGAATGCCACCGAGTTAGAGCCGTTTGAAATGGCAATCAGGGTCTTGTGGTCGGGCGAAAAGCCCAGGCCGTGCACATTGATCTCGCCCTTGTATAGCGGCGACAACACGTCCGGACGCTGGTTGCCCAGTTTGATCTGGCCGAGCAGCAAATTGGTCGCCGGGTTGATCACTGAAACGGTATTGGTATTCTGGTCAGCGGTGTAGACGCGGTCTTGCGCGCCTGGAGCGGCAAACGCGGAGGCGGTGAGCAGGCTGCTGAGGGTCAACGAGAAAACGAAGTGACGGATTTGCATGATTATTCTTTCTTGGTGATCGAAGTGGGAGCAACTTTTTCCTGAACCGATTGGTAGCGCTGCAGCCAGGCCTGCATAATCTTGATTTCGTTTTGCTGTTCCGTGATGATGCCTTGGGCGACGTTGCGCAATTCAGGATCCTTGGTGGTGAGCAGCAGCGCCTTCGCCATATCGATTGCGCCCTGATGGTGCGGAATCATCATCGTCACGAAATCATGTTCCGCAACGCCATTCATTGGCGCGCGCTTCATGCCGTCATCCATGACGGCCATGGCATCGTCCATCAGCGCGGCAAACGGCTTGGCCGTGCTGGCGATAAATACGGGGGGCTTTGCCGCTGCCGACTGGCCATGATGGTGGGGCATGGCCTGTCCGAGCGCACTAGCGCCAATGAGGGCGGCAACGGCGAACGTGCCCAAGCGTCGATAATACAAAGGCCGGTTGATCAGGGTCATGACGGTTTCTCCAGTTGGTCGTACACGGCGGTGGCAACGCGCGCCAGTTCGGCCTTGTTAGTTCCAGCCGACAGCGCATAGCCGAATTTGCCGTCGATCCAATAAAACACATTCACCGGTCCCTCCTGGGCGAAGCGAAAACCTGTGTCCTTGTTGTGCGCCTGGTCGGTCGACACGTACAAGGTGAGGCGCTGCCCGGTCGCGTCGTGGTACATGAACTGCGCCACCGCGCCTTGGGCGCCAGGGAGCAGGCGACCACCGATCAGCTCGTAGCCGAGTTTGCCCAGCCGGGGTGGCCGAATTGCCGTGCCGAGGCGTTTGGACAGCCATGCCACTAGCTGCTCTTCCTGGTCAGCCCCGATTTCCACCGGCCGCTTGACATCCGGGCTATAGACAACGTGGGCGATTGCGGCCTGATGGGCTAAGCCGGCAACGTACAGCGCCGGCCTGGCCTGCATGGAATCACCTTGGGCGTACTGAATCTCGCCTGCCTGCTGGCCATGCAGCAGCCACCCTGTCGTGCCGCTGAACAGGGCGATGGCAAGACCGGCTACCAGCCGCTGCCATTGCCACTGGCGCGGTCGCGCTGCGCTTAAGCGCTCCGGCACCGCTTCGTCGAGCACGGGATTGAAAAGCGCGCGCAGTTCATCGTTTTGCGCTGTATAGGCGCGCAGCCGCTCCGCCTCTTCCGGGCGCTGCGCCAGATAGGCGTCGACCTCGAGTCGGCGCGCGGCAGGCAGCTTGCCGTCGACGAAGGCGTGCAAGTCGGCTTCCGTGATGGGTAGGGTATTCATTTGACCACCTTCAAGGGTGCGATGTACGCTCTCCCTTCCATATTCGCGCGCATTTTTTCACGCGCGCGCGACAGGCGCGACATGACCGTACCGATGGGAATCTTGAGCGTTTGCGCGACGTCGTCGTAACTCATTTCTTCCAAGGCCACCAGCAGCAGGATTTCACGCTGTTCCTCTGGCAGCGCACGCAAGGCCGTTTCCATGTCGCGCAGTTCGAGTCCGCTTGAAGGACTGCCAGGTGCTAGTGCCATCGATGTCTCCTCGTTGAGCGCTTCCGTCGGCACTGAAGGCCGCCGCGCCTGGTCGATACGCAGGTTGTGCATGATGCTGAACAACCATGCGCGCATATCGCTACCACCCTCCCATGACGCCAGTCTCCCCCATCCGCGCTCGACCGTGTCCTGCACCAGGTCGTCGGCGCCGGCCCGATCGCCGACCAATGCCCGCGCATAGCGGCGCAGACGGGGAATGCAGGCCAGCAGCTGGTCGCGCGAATTGGGCATGGATGTCACTGGAGTATCGGTCGATTAATCAATAAGCTGCTGCGGTCAGTTTCGGATCGATCTGCCAGGTTTCGTTGACCAGCTTGCCATCGCGGTAGGTCAGCACATAGCGCACATTGACCTGTGCCTTGCCTTCGAACTGCACCTTGGCGACGATCGTCGCACCCTTTGGGTTCGCCGATTCCTCCAGAGCAAGCACAGTCACGCGCGCCGGCCCGACAGCCTTGCCGAACTTTTCCCAGGTGGCGCGAATGGCATCGGAACCGGCGTACATGCCGTCAAGCGGCCCGCCGACCCATGTCAGCTGGGCGTTGTCGGCATAGCCACGCATGATGACGGACGTGTCACCGGCGCCAATGGCGCTAAAGTGAATCTGCGCGGCATCGCTCATCGGGCTGGCGACAGCGCTGCCGATCGAAGCGATAGCGAGGATGACGGCGAAGGTCGCTTGTTTCATGAAATTCTCCCTGGTTGGGTCAGTCGGACGGAAAAAACCGGTGTTATCGAGGTGAACGGATCTGCGGATGATTTATTCCATCTATTTCAAATTAATTTTCGCAGGCGTTTCGTCGCGCGCTATTTGGGAGAGGCGGATCATCGCTTCCAGCGCCAGAGATGCCTTTGTCTTGTACCGTTCGGGATGGCGCAACATGTAGAACGCGCGCTCCGGCAAGTCGATGTTTGCTTTCGCCAGCAAACCTGCCCGCAGATGCGAGGCTACTACCAGTTCCGACATGGCGGTGGCGAACTTGCCGGCCATCACAGCGGAGCGGACCGCTTCGTTGGACGGCAATGTGAGTGCGATATCGAGTGCATCGAAGTCGACATGCATCGCCTGAAGTGCGCACTCGAGCGCCGAGCGCGTGCCGGACCCCTTTTCGCGCAAGATCCACTGTGCCTCAAGAAGATCCGCGTGCAGCAGCCTCCTCCCTGAAGCCCATGGATGGTGCGCTGCGACTACAGCGACGATCTGGTCGGATGCGATGGCATCGACCGATAGTGTCGGCTCGTCGATGGCGCCCTCGACAAAGCCAAGGTCGGCGCCCCCCTGAAGCACTGCTTGGGCGACATTATGGGTGTTATCGATGGTCACGCTCAGTGCGATCGCCGGATGCGCTTGGCGAAATTGCACGAGGTACTCGGGTAGCCAATAGCTGGCGATAGTCTGACTCGCATGAATGGTCAGCGTGCCACGTTTCATTCCACCCAGCTCGGCCAATGTCAGTTCGGCGGCGCGCGCGCTGGCGATCGTGCGGCGTGCTTCTATCAGGAAAATACGGCCCGCTTCGCTGATCTCGATGCCGCGGCCGACGCGATTGAATAGGGCAGTACCATAGCGTTCTTCCAGCACCTTGATCGAAGCACTTACCGCTGAAGGGGTGAGCGCCAACACTGCGGCGGCCTGGGTCAAATGCTGTCGCTCGGCGACTTCAACAAAAATCCGCAATTGTTCTAGTGTCATCTGATTGTTCAATTCTATTGAACGATATATTCGATATTGTAAGATGGACATAACAATCTGTCGACTTGATAATCGTTCTATTGAATTCGAGAATCAGGAGCGGCAAATGGTCAAGCAACCACTAAAACTCGTTCGCAACGCGCTGCCAGGCTTGGCACTTTGCGCTGTGGTTACTGCGATAGCTTACGCAATGGAAAACATCGAAAGCGCTTTATTTGGCCACGCATGGCTCGAAAGCCTGGTGCTGGCCATTCTTCTAGGCACCGCCGTGCGGACGGTGCATCGGCTCGATACTCGCTTCGAAGACGGCATCCAAGTCGGTGCGAAATTATTGCTGGAAATCGCGGTCGTGCTGCTGGGCGCTTCGGTCAGCGCCGGTGCGCTGCTCGAAAACGGCATCGGTCTGATGAGCGGCATCGCGGCAGTGGTCGCCATCGCGATTGCGCTCAGCTTTGCCCTTGGCCGTGCTTTTGGTCTGCCGCGCAAGATGGCCATCTTGATTGCCTGCGGCAATTCGATTTGCGGTAACTCTGCCATTGCCGCGGTGGCCCCGGTTATCGATGCGGATGGAAAGGACGTCGCTGCGGCGATCGCCTTCACTGCCGTGCTTGGCGTTGTCGTGGTGCTGGTGCTGCCGCTAATGGTGTCACTGTTGTCGTTTTCACCAACGCAGTTCGGTGTCTTTGCCGGGCTGACCGTCTACGCGGTGCCCCAGGTGCTGGCCGCGACCTCATCGATATCGCTTAGCAGCGTCCACATCGGCACCCTGGTGAAACTGGTGCGGGTGCTGATGCTGGGCCCAGTCGTGCTGGTACTGTCGCTGATTGGTCGGCGCGAAGGTGGTCGTCGTCCTGCGCTGTCGCATATGGTCCCGTGGTTCATCGTCGGCTTTTTGCTACTGCTGACCTTGCGCTCGTTCGGCGCCATTCCAGAGGCGGCAATTGCGCCGATGCACGTGACGGCGAATTTCCTCACCATTATGTCGATGGCCGCACTCGGACTCGGCGTCGATGCGCGCTCAGTCATGCGGGCCGGTTGCCGGGTCGCCGCAGTTGTCGTGTTGTCGCTGCTGGCGTTGGCAGTCATCAGTTTTTTCCTGATAAAAATGCTCGGCATCGTTTGAAGCACTGCCCGATTAGCGGCTACCGTTAGAAATCGAGGATCTGTATTTTTTTAATACGAGAAACTTGGTGGTATTGCAGAAAGTTACAGTCTGATACGCTTGGCAAGCAGTCGCGCAATGCGCTTGCCAGAGCGGTCTTGATTCATCGCTTAGAGACGGTTTGAAAACTCGGAAGCAACTATGATGTCCAAATGGTCCTCTTCGATAGGAGTACGCCATGTGGACAGCAGAGCAACGAACACGGCATAAGGTCCGGGTTCCCAAGGAGCGCAAGGGTT
>NZ_PPXQ01000031.1 GCF_004798585.1 Massilia sp. Mn16-1_5 | reverse complement strand
CCAAGATGGCCGCTATCGGCGCTGCAATGCGTAAGCTGGCGCATCTGTGCTTTGGTGTCGTCCAGACCGGCAAGCCCTACGATCCAACATTTGCGATGTAAGGCTTGACGAGCAAGACGGTATCTACAGCCGTATTTACGTATCTTTACATCCAGTTCGGCAATTACTTGCCCGGATCCTTCTGGTTCGTGAACTGGTCGAATTCAACGTTGTACGGCTGGCCATTGACCATTTCGACCTTACGCACATACACGGTCTGCACCACGTCGCGGGTGGCCGGGTCGATGGTGATCGGGCCGCGCGGGCTCTGGATCTTCATGCCTTTCAGCACGCCCATTGCCGCGTCGCCGTCGATCTTGCCTTTCAGCTTGTTGCTGACCTGGTAGATCGCGTTCATGCCGTCATAGGCCGCCACGGCCATGAAGTTCGGACGGCCGCCCTGCGGGTTGGCGGAAGCGAAGCTCTTCAGGAAGGCGTCGTTCTCGGGCGATTTATGGGCGGCCGAATAGTGGAAGGTGGTGATCACGCCTTGCGTCGCATCGCCCATTGCCGGCAGCACGTGGTCGTCGGTCAAATCTCCGGTGGCAATGACCTTGATGCCGGCTGCGGCCAGGCCGCGTTCGCGGTAGCCCTTCATGAAGGCGATCGACTGCTCGCCGGCCGGCACGAAGACGAACACGGCATCCGGCTTGGCGTCCTTGATGCGCTGGATGAAGGGGGCGAATTCCGGATTGCGCAGCGGAACGCGGATCGCTTCGACGATCTTGCCGCCGCTCTTCACCAGGCGGTCGCTGAAGGCCTTTTCGGCGTCGATGCCGGGACCGTAGTCGGCCACCACGGTGGCCACGTTCATGACCTTGTTCTTGACCGCCCAGTCGGCCATCGGCGCCGAGATCTGCGGCAGCGTCATCGAGAAGCGCGCGATGTAGTCGGATTTCGTGGTGATGACGGAGGTGGCCGCGTTCATGATGATCATCGGCTTCTTCGCCTGCTGGGCGATCGGCGCCACGGCCAGGGCTTCCGGCGTCAGGCCGAAGCCGGCCAGGAAGTCGACCTTGTCGCGCACCACGAGTTCCTGCGCCAGGCGCTTGGCCACTTCCGGCGCCGGGCCGGTGGTGTCCTTGTAGATGATCTGGATCTTCTTGCCCGCCACGGTATCGCCGTGCTGGGCCATCCAGGCCTTGATGCCGCCTTCCATCTGCTTGCCGTAGTCGGCGAAGGGGCCGGAGAAGGCGGCGATCACGCCGACCTTGATGGTGCCCTGGGCCAGCGCGGCGGGCGCAATGGCAAAAGTAGCGGTGGCGGCCAGGGCCGCGGCAATCGTCGTGAACTTCATCTTTGTCTCCTGTGGTTGGTCTTGTCGGACGCCTTGGGGCAGCGTGGCGCGGCCGTGTCCTTATCACAACTGCATCGACGCCCCCGCAAGCATATTGTTGACAAGCTTGCGTGACAACCATAGTATCGGCTTTGTGTTCGATTAACAACCTCTTGTTCGTTAATCGAACGCAATGCTTGAAAAGCCTGCTTTAAAGCTCTATCCAATAAAACACGGAGACAACATGAAGAACACCATCTGCAGCGCTGTGGCGCTGATGTGCGGCCTGGCCGCGTCGGCAGCAAACGCGCAGACCGCGGTCCAGATCTACGGTATCGTCGACAGCGGCATCGCCCACCTGACCAACGTCAATAGTGCAGGCGATTCGATCACCAAGGTCCCATCGCTCACCAGCTCCTTCCCCTCGCGTATCGGCTTCCGCGGCACCGAGGACCTGGGCAACGGCCTGCAGGCCTTCTTCGTGCTGGAAAACGGCCTGGCGCTGGACACCGGCACCCAGCAGCAGGGCGGCCGCCTGTTCGGCCGCCAGGCGAATGTCGGCATCAAGGGCGCATGGGGCACCATCACCCTCGGCCGTCAGCAGAACATGACCTATATCTCGGGCCTCAAAACCGACGTGCTCGGCCCGCACCTGTTCGCGATCGGCTCGATCGATCCTTACCTGCCGAACGCGCGCAGCGACAATGCGATCGGCTACATGGGCAACTTCAACGGATTCGTGCTGGGCGCGACCTACAGCTTCGGCCGTGACGCCTCGAGCGCGGGCGGCCCTGCCGCCACCAACTGCGCAGGCGAAGTCGGCGGCGATTCGAAGGCCTGCCGCCAGGTGACGGGCCTGATCGGCTATGAAACCAAGGCCTGGGGCCTGAACGCGTCCTACGACAAGCTGCACGGCAACGTCGGCGCCGCCGGCGGCCTGACCAGCAGCGACAACACCGACGTGCGCAAGACGGTCAATGCGTATGTGATGTTCGGCCCGACCAAGCTGGGCGGCGGCGTGATCGCACGCGACACGGATGCGAACGCCACGGTCGGGGATTCGGAATCGAACCTCTACTACCTGGGCGTGAGCCATCCGTTCGGCTCCTTCGTCGGCGACCTGCAGGTGGCGCGCCGCGACACCAAGGACTCGCCGAACGACGTCAACATGCTGGTGGCACGCCTGACCTATGCGATGTCGAAGCGGACCTTCGTCTACGGCGCGGTTGGCCGCATGGACAACAAGGGCGCGTCGGCGGTGGCGCTGGATGCGGGTGGTACGGTGGGTGCGGGCCTGGCGCAGAACGGCGTCATGGTCGGTCTGCGTCACCACTTCTGAGCGAACCTCGATAAACCTACTGCGCGTCGAACTCTTGGCCTGCGATGCTCGCTGTACGTTCGTACAGCTGCGCTTCTCGGCCAAGATTTCTTCCGCTCGCTACGGTTTCTCGAGGTTCGGATACGTTGGTTGAAAAACAGCGAGAAGCCTTACGGCAGCAGCACGGCCAACTCCTGCGCACCGCGCTGCAGCACGGGCAGGAACTCCTGCCGCATGCGCTCGGCACTCACGCGCCCGGCCTGGGCGCCGACGTTCAGCGCGGCCAGCACCTGGCCCGAGGCGCCGCGCACCGGCACGGCGATCGAGCGCAGGCCCAGTTCCAGTTCCTCGTCGTTGATCGCGTAACCGTCCTGGCGCACCTGCGCCAGGATCTCGCGCAGGCGCTTCTGGCTGGTGACCGTCTTGTCGGTCATCGCTTTCAGCCGGGCTTTCTCGAAATAGGCATCCAGCTCGTGCGGCGCCAGGTGCGCCAGCATCACGCGGCCGAGCGAGGTGCAGTAGGCCGGCAGGCGGCTGCCCGTGTTCAGGGCCACCGACATCACGCGCGACGCGGCCGAGCGCGCCACATACAGCACTTCGCCATCGTCGAGCACGGCCAGCGAGCAGGATTCGCCCAGCTCGCGGCTGATGCCGTTCAGGTAGGGCTGGCTCGACACCGTCAGCGGCGTCGACGACAGGTAGGAGTAGCCGAGGGTCAGCACCTTCGGGCGCAGCGAAAAATTATTCAGCTCGGCATCGACATAGCCGAGCTGCTGCAGCGTGTACAGGCAGCGGCGCACGGCCGCGCGCGGGATGCCGGTCTTCTGGCTGATCTGGGCGATGGTTTGCGGCTTGCGCGAATCGCTGAAGGCCTGCACCACGGCCAGGCCCCGTGCCAGCGAGGTCATGAAGCTGGGGTCGGTCAGGGCGTCGATCTGCTCGGCGATCGTCGGTTCACGTTCTTCTGCGGAATCAAGGCTCTCCGGCCCGTCGGTATGCGTTGTCGATTTTGTCATGGCGCGATTTTAATGCAGGGGAGGGCGATCCAATTGGTCTTTTTATCTTGACCTTTCGGCCAGCGTGCTACTACACTGGTTGGGCGGTAATCAACCATTAGTGCGATTATCGAACAACACCTCCCATATTTCAAGCACGATCAATCGTGCACACCAAGGTGGAGACATGATCGACAAAACCTTTGAATCGCTGGAGCAGGCCGTAGCGGACGTGCACGATGGTGCGACCGTCATGATCGGCGGCTTCGGCAATGCCGGCATGCCGGCCCAGCTGATCGATGCACTCATCGCGCAAGGCGCGCGCGAGCTCACCATCGTCAACAACAACGCCGGCAACGGCGACACCGGCCTGGCGGCATTGCTGGCTGCCAAGCGCGTGCGCAAGATCATCTGCTCCTTCCCGCGCCAGACAGACTCCCACCATTTCGACGCGCTGTACCGCGCCGGCGAAATCGAACTCGAACTGACCCCGCAGGGCAACCTGGCCGAACGCATCCGCGCCGCCGGCGCCGGCATCGGCGGCTTCTTCACCCCGACCGGCTACGGCACCCTGCTGGCCGAGGGCAAGGAAACGCGCCTGATCGATGGCCGCCACTATGTGCTTGAGTCGCCGATCCACGCCGACTTCGCGCTCATCAAGGCACATAAAGGCGACCGCTGGGGCAACCTCGTGTACCGCAAGACCGCACGCAACTTCGGCCCGATCATGGCGATGGCGGCCAAGGTCGCGATCGCGCAGGTGAACGAGATCGTCGAGCTGGGCGAACTCGATCCGGAAAACATCGTCACGCCGGGCATCTTCGTCCAGCGCGTGGTGAAGGAGGCAGCATGAACAAGTTCTCGCGTGACCAGATCGCCGCCCGCGTGGCGCAAGACATCTTCGAGGGCGCCTACGTCAACCTCGGCATCGGCCTGCCGACCAAGGTGGCCAACTTCCTCCCAAGCGACCGCGAAGTCTTCCTGCACAGCGAGAACGGCCTGCTCGGCATGGGCCCGGCGCCCGCCGAGGGCGAGGAAGACGAGGACCTGATCAACGCCGGCAAGCAGCCGGTCACCATCCTCACCGGCGGCGCCTATTTCCACCACGCCGATTCCTTCGCCATGATGCGCGGCGGCCACCTCGACATCTGCGTGCTGGGCGCGTTCCAGGTGTCGGAGAAGGGCGACCTCGCCAACTGGCATACGGGCGCGCCGGATGCGATTCCCGCCGTCGGCGGCGCCATGGACCTGGCCATCGG
The DNA here is from genome assembly GCF_004798585.1 of Massilia sp. Mn16-1_5. Lineage (GTDB taxonomy): Bacteria > Pseudomonadota > Gammaproteobacteria > Burkholderiales > Burkholderiaceae_D > Telluria. The sequence continues at coordinate 27,976 of NZ_PPXQ01000031.1, read as the reverse complement.
CGCCAAGCAGGTCTTCGTGATGATGGACCACCAGACCAAGAGTGGAGAGAGCAAGATCGTGCGCGAATGCACCTACCCGTTGACCGGCGTGGCTTGCGTGAACCGCATCTATACCGACCTCGCCGTGCTCGACGTGACGCCCGATGGCTTGCGCGTGCTCGAGATGGCGCCCGGCCTCACCTTCGACGAGCTGCAAGCCGTCACCTCCGCGCCTCTTTTGGCGACCTGAAAGGACGAACATGACTGACGCATTCATCTGCGATGCCATCCGCACGCCGATCGGCCGCTACGGCGGCTCCCTGAAGGATGTCCGTGCCGACGACCTCGGCGCGATCCCGCTGCGCGAACTCATGCGCCGCAACCCGGGCGTCGACTGGACGCAGGTCGACGACGTGATCTTCGGCTGCGCCAACCAGGCCGGCGAGGACAACCGCAACGTCGCCCACATGTCCTCGCTGCTGGCCGGCCTGCCGGCCGACGTGCCGGGCACCACCGTCAACCGCCTGTGCGGCTCGGGCATGGACGCGATCGGCATCGCCGCGCGCGCCATCAAGGCCGGCGAGACCCGGCTGATGATCGCCGGCGGCGTCGAATCGATGACGCGCGCGCCTTTCGTGATGGGCAAGGCCGACGCCGCCTTCTCGCGCCAGGCCGCGATCTACGACACCACCATCGGCTGGCGCTTCCCGAACAAGGCGATGAAGCACCAGTACGGCACCGATTCGATGCCGGAAACGGCGGAGAACGTCGCCGTCGACTACAAGGTCTCGCGCGAAGACCAGGATAAATTTGCCCTGGCCAGCCAGCAAAAGACGGCGCGCGCCCAGAAAGAGGGCCTGTTCGCGGACGAGATCGTCCCGGTGCTGATCCCGCAGAAAAAAGGCGATCATATTGCCTTCGACAAGGACGAACATCCGCGCGAAACCAGCATCGAGGCGCTGGCCAAGCTGAAGGGCGTCGTGCATCCGGAAGGTTCGGTCACGGCCGGTAACGCCTCGGGCGTGAACGATGGCGCCTGCGCCGTGCTGATCGCCAGCGCCGAAGCGGCCGAGAAATACGGCCTGACCAAGCGCGCGCGCATCGTCGGCATGGCGACCGCCGGCGTGCCGCCGCGCGTGATGGGCATCGGCCCGGCGCCGGCCAGCAAGAAGCTGCTGGCCCAGCTCGGCATGAGCATCGACCAGATGGACATCATCGAACTCAATGAAGCCTTCGCATCGCAAGCTTTGGCCGTATTGCGCGAACTCGGCGTTGCCGACGACGATCCAAGAGTGAACCCCTACGGCGGCGGCATCGCCCTCGGGCACCCGCTGGGCATGAGCGGCGCGCGCCTGGTCACCACCGCCATGTACCAGTTGCACCGCACCGGCGGACGCTACGCGCTGTGCACGATGTGCATCGGCGTGGGGCAGGGGATCGCGATGGTGATCGAACGCGTTTGAGGCAGTCCGGGCAGCACACTATTACAAGCAGGAGACACAGCATGAACCAGCACTACAAGACAGGGAGGCGGCCATGATCGGTAATTTCGTCGGCGTGCTCTTCGACGGCATCGCCTATGGCAGCCTGCTCTTCCTGATCAGCGTGGGTCTATCCGTCACGATGGGCCTGATGAACTTCATTAACCTGGCGCACGGCGCCTTTGCGATGGTCGGCGGCTATGTCTGCGTGACCCTTTTGCAAAAAATGGGCATGCCTTTCCTGGCGACCCTGCCGCTCGCCTTCATCGCCGCCGCCGTGATCGGCCTGGTGCTGGAGCGCACGCTCTACCGCCAGCTCTACCAGGCGACCCACCTCGACCAGGTGCTGTTCTCGATCGGCCTGACCTTCATGGCCGTCGCCGGCGCCACCTTCCTGTTCGGCCCGACCCAGCAGCCGGTCAACCTGCCGGACTGGCTGCGCGGCCAGGTCCACGTGCTGGGCCTGGATCTCGGCGCCTACCGCCTGTTCCTGATCGCGGTCGTGGTGCTGGTGACGCTGGGCCTGTACCTGCTGATCGAGCGTACCCGCTTCGGCGCCCAGATCCGCGCCTCGGTCGACAACCAGACCGCGGCCGCCGGCCTCGGCATCAACGTCAGCCGCGTGTTCAGCCTGACCTTCGCCCTCGGCTCCGGCCTGGCCGGCCTGGGCGGCGGCCTCGGCATCGACGTGCTGGGCCTGGACCCGAGCTTCCCCGTCAAGTACATGGTCTACTTCCTGCTGGTCGTGGCCGTGGGCGGCGCCGGTTCCATCAAGGGTCCGCTGATCGCGGCCCTGATCCTCGGCGTGTTCGACGTCGCCGGCAAATACTATGTGCCGGAAGTGGGCGCCTTCGTGATCTACACGCTGATGGTCGTCCTGTTGATCCTGTTCCCGTTTGGTCTGGTACGGAGGAAAGCATGAGTGCCTTTTCCAGCTCGGCTCTGAAAGCCAAGAGCGCCGCCGGCGCAACCGACAACCAACTTGTGCCTGCCATGGACAAATCCGCGCTGCGCCTGCCGAACGACCGCTGGAAGCCGCTCGAGATCGTGTTCTGGCTGCTGCCGGTGGCGTCCTACTTCCTTTTCCCGGACTACCTGGTCCTGATCAGCCAGATCATGATCGTCGGCCTGTTCGCGCTGTCGCTCGACCTGATCCTGGGCTATGCGGGCATCGTCTCGCTCGGCCACGCGGCCTTCTTCGGGCTCGGCGCCTACACGGCCGGCCTGCTGTCGGTGCATGGCTGGGGCGAGCCGATTTCCGGGCTGCTGGCGGCGGGCGTAGTGGCCGGTATCGCCGGCCTGATCGTCAGCTTCCTGGTCGTGCGCGGCCAGGACCTGGCGCGCCTGATGGTGACTCTCGGCATCGGCCTGATGCTGTTCGAAGCGGCCAACAAGGCAGCCTTCATCACCGGCGGCGTCGACGGCCTGTCGGGCATGGCGATGAGCAATCTGTTCGGTGTCTTCGAATTCGACCTGTTCGGCAAGACGGCCTTCTGGTACAGCTTCGGCGTGCTGTTCATCCTGTTCGTGCTGATGCGCCGCCTGGTGAACTCGCCCTTCGGCATGTCGCTGCGCGGCATCCGCGAAGGCGGCCGCCGCATGCCGGCCATCGGCGCCCACGTCGACCGCCGCCTGAAAGCCATCTTCACCGTCGCCGCCATCGTCGCCGGCATGGCAGGGGCGCTGCTGGCGCAGACGACCCAGTTCGTCGGCCTCGACGTACTCGGCTTCCCGCGTTCGGCGGAGCTCCTCATCATGCTGGTGCTGGGCGGTACCGGACGCCTGTACGGCGCCCTGATCGGCGCGGCCGTGTTCATGGTGGCCCAGGACAAGATCTCGGGCCTGGATCCGGCCTACTGGCAGTTCTACATCGGCCTGTTCCTGGTGCTGATCGTGCTGTTCGCACGCGGCGGCATCATGGGCGGCGCGGAGAAAATCATTGCGCGCTTCAAGCGCAAGGAGGCAGCATGACCAATACCCTGCGTACCGAAGGCCTGTCCAAGCAGTGGGGCGGCTTCAAGGCGAACACCGACATCTCGCTGACCTTCGAGCCGGGCGCACGCCACGCGCTGATCGGCCCGAACGGCGCCGGCAAGACCACCTTCATCAACCTGCTGACCGGCGGCTTCCCGCCGAGCAGCGGCGCGGTCTACCTGGGCAGCGAGAACATCACGAAGCTGCCGCAGCATGAGCGCGTGAAGATGGGCATGACGCGCACCTTCCAGATCAACACGCTGTTCGCGGGCATGACGGTGCTGGAATCGGTCGTGCTGGCGATCTGCGAGCGCCGCGGCCTGCAGAAGGTGTGGTGGAAGACGGTCGAGAAGCATGACGAGGTAGTGGCCGAGGCGATGGAGCTGCTGGCGACCCTGAAGCTGACCAAGGAAGCCAATTCGATCACCCGCAGCATGGCCTACGGCAAGCAGCGCCTGGTCGAGATCGCGCTGGCGCTGGCCACAAAACCGAAGATCCTGCTGCTGGACGAACCGGCCGCCGGCATTCCGTCCGCCGAGAGCAAGGAACTGTTCGAGGTCATCGCGGCCTTGCCGCGCGACGTGACGGTGCTCTTCATCGAGCACGACATGGGCCTCGTGTTCCGCTTTGCCGACCGCATCACGGTGCTGGTGGGCGGCAAGGTGCTGACCGAGGGGACGCCGGCCGAAATCGCCGCCGACCCGCGCGTGAAGGAAGTGTATCTGGGCGAGGTGGAACATGGCTGAACTGCTGGCATTGGACAAAGTCACCGCCGGCTACGGCGAGTCGATCGTATTGGAGGACGTGTCGTTCACGATGAACGAGGGCGACAGCCTGGCGCTGCTGGGCCGCAATGGCGTCGGCAAGACCAGTTTGCTGGTCACCTTGATGGGCCTGACGCGCCTGCATAAAGGTTCCATTCGCTGGGGCGGCGCCGACATCGCGCGCGTGCCGACCTATAAACGCTCGCGCACGGGCCTGGGCTGGGTGCCGCAGGAGCGGCACATGTTCCCGTCCTTGACGGTCGAGGAGCACCTGACCGTGGTCGCCCGTCCCGGTCCCTGGAACCTGGCCAAGATCTACGAGATCTTCCCGCGCCTGCACGAACGCCGCGCAAACATGGGCAACCAGCTGTCGGGCGGCGAGCAGCAGATGCTGGCGATCGCCCGTGCGCTGATGACGAATCCGCGCATCCTGCTGCTGGACGAGCCGATGGAGGGACTCGCGCCGATCATCGTGCAGGAGCTGGTGCGGGTGATTCGCAAGCTGGTGGCGGAAGAGGGCATGTCCGTCATTGTCGTGGAGCAGCATGCGCGCCTGGCGCTGTCACTCACTTCACGGGCAATCGTTTTGGATCGCGGCCGCATTGTCCATGATTCCGATTCTGCGAGCCTTTTAGCCGACGGCGACAAGCTGGATCGACTCGTGGCCGTAGCGTAACGTAGGGCGGGCATGCCCGCGTTGATACGTATCCGCCGCGACGACCTGCTCGAAGATCTTGCCGCCGCGTATCACGCGGGCATGCCCGCCCTACAAAAAAAGCGCCCTCGGGCGCATACACAAAAATAGAGGAGACACACCTTGAACCACCTGAACAAAACCCGCCGCACCATCCTGCTCGGCGCCGCCTTGCTGTCCGCCGGCATCGCACACTCGGCCACCGCCGCCGAGCCCCTGAAAGTCGGCCTCATCGTCCCGATGTCCGGCCCCTTCGCTTCCACCGGCCGCCAGGTCGACGCCGCCGTCAAGCTGTTCATGCAGCAGAACGGCGCCACCGTTGCAGGCCGCGAAGTGCAGATCATCCTGAAGGACGACGGCGGCGTCTCGCCTGACGTCACCAAGCGCCTGGCCCAGGAACTGATCGCCCGCGACAAGGTGCAGGTGCTGGCCGGCTTCGGCCTGACCCCGCTGGCCTTTGCCGCCGCGCCGATCGCGACGCAAGCGAAGGTGCCGATGATCGTCATGAACGCGGCCACCTCGGTGATCCCGCAGCGCTCGCCCTACATCGTGCGCACCGGCTTCACGCTGGCGCAGGTGACGGCGCCGATCGCGCAGTGGGCCGCGAAGAACAAGATCAAGTCGGTCGTCACCTTCGTCTCCGACTACGGTCCGGGCATCGACGCCGAAAAGGTGTTCGTGAAGGACTTCACCGCGGCCGGCGGCAAGATCGTCGCCTCGCTGCGCGCACCCCTGCGCAATCCCGACTATTCGCCTTTCCTGGCGCGCGTGAAGGATGCCAAGCCGGATGCGCTGTTCGTGTTCGTGCCGTCGGGCGAGGGCGCCGCCGTGCTGAAGCAGTTCACCGACCGCGGCCTGGCCCAGGCCGGCATCAAGCTGATCGCCACCGGCGACGTGCTGGACGACGACCTGATGCCGAGCATCGGCAACGCGGCGCTGGGCGTGGTCAGCAGCCACCATTATTCGGCCGCGCATCCGTCGCCGGAAAACAAGGCATTCGTTGCCGCCTTCACCAAGGCGAACAAGAACATGCGCCCGAACTTCCACGCCGTCGGAGCGTATGACGGCATGCACCTGCTGTACGCGGCGCTGAAGAAGACCGGTGGCAAGAGCGACGGACCGGCCCTGCTGGAAGCGATGAAGGGCCAGTCCTGGACCAGCGTGCGCGGCCCGGTCACGATCGACCCGGCCACCCGCGACATCGTGCAGACGGTCTACATCCGCAAGGCCGAGCAGGTCGATGGCGGCGTGTACAACGTCGAGTTCGACAAGGTCGAGAAGTTCAAGGATCCGGGCGTCGAGTAAGAATGACGCTGCCGGGGTTCCGTCCCCGGCAAGGCCGGACTATTTGTCGACCACGGGCACCGCCAGCGGTGCCCGGCTCTGCTCGTTGTTCTCGTGCACCAGCTTGGCGAGCAGCGACATGAATACCTGCTGCTCCTGCACACTCAAGGGTTCGAGCAGCCGCTCCCGGAGCCGCTGCGCGCCGGGCACTAACGCATCGAGCAGGGCCTGTCCCGTTTGCGTGATGCTGAGCGCGCGCTGGCGCCGGTTATGCGGAATCACACGCCGTTCCAGCAATCCCTTTTCTTCCAGCCGCGCGCATACGGTCGCCCCGGTCGAGGTATCGATCGCCGCCAGGCCCGCGAGCGAGACCTGGTCGATGCCCGGATGCTCGGCCAGCCGGCTGAGGATCGCGTACTGAACAGGCGTCAGTTCATTGCCCATTTCGTCGTAAAAAATCGACACCGAAATCTGCTGTGCCCGCCGCAGCAAGTGGCCGGGGTGGTTATACAAATCGAGCATCGCGCCCGGGCCATCATGTGCTTTTTCTGCAGGCATATTTCTTCGAATAATGTGGTGCGCTGCACCATCAAGAAAGTTTGAAAATACAGTTTACTTCGTACGTCAAACGCGTGATACTTTTCTCACATTCAGTACACTGAATATCGCACACAAAACAAGGAGGAGACAAGATGTTCCCAAAGAATGCCTGGTACGTGGCCTGCACCCCTGACGAAATCGAAGGCAAGCCGCTCGGCCGCCAGATCTGCGGCGAAAAAATCGTGTTCTATCGCGGAAAAGAGGGCAAGGTCGCCGCGGTCGAGGATTTCTGCCCGCACCGCGGCGCGCCGCTCTCGCTCGGCTTCGTGCGCGACGGTAACCTGGTCTGCGGCTACCACGGCCTGGAAATGGGCTGCGAAGGCAAGGCCATCAGCATGCCGGGCCAGCGCGTGCGCGGCTTCCCCTGCATCCGCAGCTATCCGGTCGAAGAGCGCTACGGCTTCATCTGGGTCTGGACCGGCGACAAGGAAGCGGCCGACCCGGCCACCATCCACCATCTCGAATGGGCCGAGAATCCGGAATGGGCCTACGGTGGCGGCTTGTACCACATCAACTGCGACTACCGCCTGATGGTCGATAATCTGATGGATTTGACCCACGAAACCTATGTCCACGCGTCCTCCATTGGCCAGAAGGAAATCGACGAGGCGCCGGTCACGACCAAAGTGGAGGGCGAGCAGGTGGTCACCAGCCGCTTCATGGAAAACATCATGCCGCCGCCGTTCTGGCAGGCGGCCCTGCGCGGCAACGGCCTGGCCGACGACGTGCCGGTCGACCGCTGGCAGATCTGCCGCTTCAATGCGCCCAGCCACGTGATGATCGAGGTCGGCGTCGCGCATGCGGGCAAGGGCGGCTACCACGCACCGGCGGAACATAAAGCATCCTCGATCGTGGTCGACTTCATCACGCCCGAGACCGAAACGTCGCACTGGTACTTCTGGGGCATGGCGCGCAACTTCAAGCCGCAGGATGCCGAGCTGACGGAGACCATCCGCGAAGGCCAGGGCAAGATTTTCGGCGAGGACCGCGAGATGCTGGAACTGCAGCAGCAGAACATCCTGCGCCACCCGGAGCGCAAGCTCCTGATGTTGAACATCGACGCCGGCGGCGTGCAGTCGCGCCGCATCATCGACCAGTGGCTGTCGAAAGAACAGATGAAGGAGTTTGCGCCATGACTATCGAGGTTCGCGTCGCCGGCAAGCACAACGAGGCCGACGGCATTTGCAGCTACGAGCTGGTGCGCGTCGACGGCGCTGCGCTGCCCGGTTTCGAGGCCGGCGCCCACGTCGACGTCCACCTGCCGAACAATCTCATCCGCCAATACTCGCTCTGCAATGCGCCGGGCGAGACCCACCGCTACCAGATCGGCGTGCTGCGCGACGCCGATTCGCGCGGCGGCTCGGAAGCGATGCACGACCGGATCGACGTCGGCTCCACGCTCACCATCTCGGAACCGAAGAACCACTTTCCGCTGGTCGACGCCAAACGCACGCTGCTGCTGGCTGGCGGCATCGGCGTGACGCCGATCCTGGCGATGGCCGAGACCCTGGCTGCCAGGGGCGCCGCCTTCGAGATGCATTACTGCGCGCGCTCGCCGGAAAAGGCGGCGTTCAAGGAAAGACTGGGCGAATCGCACCTGCGCGACCTGGTCCACTTCCACTACGACAGCGGTGACGCGGCCCAGAAGCTGGACATGGCGGCGCTGCTGGCCAAGCCGGAGCCGGACACGCATTTGTACGTCTGCGGTCCACAGGGCTTCATCTCGTATGTGCTGGATACCGCCAAGGCGCAGGGCTGGCCGCAAGCGCAGCTGCACGTGGAGTACTTCAGCGCGGCGGCGGTGGACACCACCGGCGACCAGTCCTTCGACGTCAAGCTGGCGTCCAGCGGCCAGGTGGTGACGGTGCCGCCGGGGCAGACGGTGATCAAGGTGCTGCTCGATGCCGGCGTCGAGGTGCCGTATTCGTGCGAGGAGGGCGTGTGCGGGACCTGCCTGACCCGTGTGCTGGAAGGCGTGCCGGATCACCGCGACATGTATCTGACCGAGGAAGAGCAGGCGGCGAACGACCAGTTTACGCCGTGCTGCTCGCGCTCGAAGTCGAAGGTGCTGGTGCTGGACTTGTGACGTAGGGTGGGCGCCCTGTGCCCACCGCAATGCGAAAGACGCATCATTGGCGCATTCAAACGGATGCGTCCCATCCGGTGGGCACGGGGCGCCCACCCTACGGGGCTTACAGTTCGGCGACGAAGTCCGCGACCAGGCGGGCAAAGCCTTCCGGCTGCTCGACCGCACTCAGGTGCGACGCCTCCTTCAATACCTCGAGCTTCGCGCCCGGAATACCGTCGGCCAGCGCCTGCGCCATGGGTACCGGCGTGCCCTGATCGAGTTCACCTGCAATCACCAGCGTCGGCACGCCGATCTGCCCGAGCCGCGAGCCCGTATCGACCTTGCCCACCGCCTCGCAGCAGCCCACATAGCCGACGGCGTCGGTGGTGACGAGCCGGCGCCGGAAGCGCGCCACCGTGGCCGCCTTTTGCGCACGGAAGGCGTCATGGAAGTAACGCCCCATGACCGCATCCGCAATCGCCTCGATCCCGTCCGCACGCACGGTCGCGATACGCTGTTCCCACACCGCGCGCGCCGCTTCCGGGTAGCCGCTGGTCGTATTCGCCAGCACCAGCGCCCGTACCAGCGAAGGATGGCGCAGCGCCAGCTCCTGGCCGACCATGCCGCCCATCGACAGGCCGACCCAGACCACCGGTCCCGTATCGAGTTCGCGCAGCAGGCGCGCGGCGTCGTCGGCGAGGTCGCTCATCGCATACAGCGCGTCCGGCGCATCCGAACTGCCGTGGCCGCGGTGGTCGTAGGCGATCACGCGGTTCTCAAGCGCGAGCTGATTGGCCAGCGCATCCCACATCGTCAGGTCGCAGCCAAGCGCGTGGCTGAGTACGACCGTGTGGCGCGGCGCCTTGCCGTTCCTCGGCTCGCGCACGCTGTAGTGCAGGGCAGGGGAGCTGGCCGTGCGGCCTTCGCGTCCGATGCCGGAATGCGCCACCGAACCGGGCGCCGTGGGTTCCAGCGTGTAGCCGATCTGTTCGCCGACGTCGCGCAGGATCGCCAGCGTGTGGGCAAACGCCGTGTTCGCGGCCGGCACGCCGGCGTAGATCGCCGACTGCATCAGGATTTCCTTGATCTCGTCGGGCGTGAGGCGGCTGTCCGCGTCGCCGAGCAGGGCCGCGCGCACGTGCAGTTCGAATTCTTCCCAGCGTCCGAGCGCGGTCGTGATCGACAGGACGATCGCGCGCCGCATCTTGTGTTCCAGGCCGGGCCGGCCCCAGATCTCGTTCCAGGCAAAGCGCGTGATCAGGTTCTGGAAGTCGGCGTTGAAACTGTTGGCGTTGTTGATCGAACGGTCGACCCAGGCGTCGCCAAGGACGCTGCGGCGGTTCTGCAGGCCGCGTTCGAAATCGTGGTCAATGGGATCGAAACTCATGCGTCCTCTAGGTAGTGTAAGGGTGGGTGGCGTCCAGTTCGGCCATCTGGCTGCGCAGGGCCTGCAGCTGACTTTCGGCCAGGGTGCGTGCCGGTTCCGAAGCGGCGACCGGATCGAACAACGAGGCGAGCTGCTGCAGGTCGACCTGCGCGGCGAGCTGCGGATCGGCCTCGATGGTCTCGCGCAGCAGCGCGTCGAGCGGCTTGCCTTCGCTGGTGACGCGCCGGGTCAGGCCTTCGAGCAGCGCATGGGCCTTCGGACGGCCGATGGCGCCGGCGAGATAGCCGGAGGCGCTTTCGGCGAACACGAGGCCGTGCTGGGCCGCGATATTCGCCAGCATGCGCTCGCGGTCGACATTCAGGTCCGCGAAGGCATCGTTCAATGCGCGCAAGGCGCCGTGGGCCGAGAGGAACAAGGGCGGCCATTCGGCCAGTTCCGCCTGCCAGTTGCCCAGGCCCCGCTCGTGCTGCTGGTCCATGCAGGACAGCAACCCCGCCGCATGCTGGGGCGTGCGGCGCGCCGCGGCCAGGGCGATCATGCTCGAGACGGGATTGCGCTTGTGCGGCATCGCCGAGGAGCCGCCGCGGCCGTTGCCCGAAGGTTCGGCCAGTTCGGCGATCTCGCCCTGGGCCATCAGGCTCAGGTCGGTGGCGAGCTTGCCGAGGCTGCCCACCAGGACCGCCACTTCCATGCCGAGCCGGACCCACTCGTCGCGCTGGGTATGCCAGGCGGCGTCGGCCACCCGCAGGCCGAGCGTTGCTGCCATGCGCGTGGCGACCGGCGCGCCCTTGTCCTTCATGACGGACAGGGTGCCCACCGCGCCGCCCAGCTGCAGCTGCAGGGCGCGTTCGGCGGCCGTGCGCAGGGCAATCCGGGCGCGCACCAGCGGCGCCAGCCAGCCGGCCAGCTTGAAGCCGAAGCTCGTCACCTGGGCCGGCTGCATCAGGGTGCGCGCCAGTACCGGGGTGGCGAGATGGTCGCCGGCGAGCTTGAACAGGTGCCCGCTCAGTTCCTTCAGACCCGCGTCCAGCAGCTGCAAGGCCTCGCGCGTGACCAGCACCATCGCGCTGTCGATCACGTCCTGGCTGGTGCTGCCCCAGTGCACATGGCGCGCCGCTTCTTCGTCGTAGAGGGCGACGGTGCGGGTCAATTCCTTCACCAAAGGGATCGCCAGGCTGCCGGCGCGGCGGCCGGCATGAATCAGGGCCGGGATGTCGTACAGCTCGGCCTTGCAGACGCCCGCGATGGCGCTTGCGGCGGCCGGCGGGATCAGGCCTTCCTCGGCCTGGGCACGCGCCAGCGCCGCCTCGAAGCGAAACATGGCGTCGACGACCGCCGCGTCGTCGAACACGGCGATCATCTCGGAGGTGGTAAGAAAGCTGTCGAAAATCGATACGCTCACAGAGTCTCCCGATCCAGGCCGGTCATGCGTAGTCGAAGAAAACGGTTTCCGCTTCGCCCTGCATCCGGATATCCCAGTGATATTGCCCGTCGCCCGTGCGGCGCGCAAGCAGGGTCGCGCGGCGCGCTTCCGGCACCTGGTTCAGGATGCTCGAGTCGGCCAGGCCGGGGTCGTCTTCCAAGAAGACGGCGGTGAACTGGTGCAGCACCAGGCCGCGCGCGAACACGGTCACGTACATCAGCGGCTCGCCGGGCTTGGCCGCATCGGGCTTCGAGACGCGCAGGCTGAATTCGCCGTCGGCACCGCTCGGCACGCGGCGAAAGCCCGGGATCAGCTGCTCCGGCTCGAGCGCCGCACCGTCCGGCGTCCAGGCTTCGATCTGGGCGTCGTTGATTGGCGCGCCGTCGCCGTCGAAGATGTTGCCGGTGACGAGCACGGTCTCGCCCGTGGTTTTCAGGTGGCCCGGGATGCAGGCGTCGACCGCCCATTGCCAGGCTTCGTGCGAGAAGGGGCCAATGGTTTGCGAGGTGGTGATCTTGGACATTGTCTTCTCCTTACAGGCCCATTGGCGTGGCGTTGCGTCCGCGCAGGACGATGTCGAATTCGTAGCCGAGCATTTCGCCGCCGACCGTTTCTTCGAGACTGAAGCGTGAGATCAGGCGCTGGCGGGCCGCTTCGTCGGGCACGCTCTGGAAAATCGGGTCGTAGGCGAACAGCGGATCGCTCGGGAAATACATCTGGGTCACCAGGCGCTGGGCATAGACATTGCCGAACAGCGAGAAGTGAATGTGCGCAGGGCGCCAGGCCTTGTCGTGGTTGCCCCAGGGGTAGGGGCCGGGCTTGATCGTCACGAAGCGGTAGCGGCCTTCCTCGTCGGTCAGCATCTTGCCCAAGCCGTAAAAGTTCGGGTCGAGCGGCGCGGCGTGCTGGTCGCGGCTGTGCCAGTAGCGGCCGGCCGAGTTCGCCTGCCAGACTTCGACCAGCGAATTGCGCACCGGCTTGCCGTCCTCGTCGACGACGCGGCCGGTGACGACGATCTTCTCGCCCAGCGGCTCGCTCTCGCCATGGGCGGTGAGATCCGTATCGTGCGGCAGCAGGATGCGCGGCGTCGCGACGATGTTCTGGCTGGTCGGCACCGGCGCCTCGATGCGCAGGGCCGGCTGGGTCGGTCCGCGCTTGACGGTGGATTTATAGGCGGGATAGATGAGTTCGGGATAAATGCCCGGCTCGATGGCATCGAATTTCACGGCGTGTCTCCTCAAGTGGATCTTGTCGATGCCGAAAATGGTAGGCCAGCCTTATCGTCCCTACAAGCGGTGCCGGTGCTGCTTCGTCCGCAGTGCGCACAATATGTGCGATACTCGCACAAATCCTCGACTATTTGCAGCAATGACCACGGAAACCGACTCGCCGCTCGAACGCGACCTCGTCGCCGGCCTCGAAAAGGGGTTGAAGGTGATCGAAGCCTTCGACCAGGAACGCTCGCGCCTGACGATTGCCGAAGTAGCCGAGGCCACCGGCCTGACCCGCGCCGCCGCGCGCCGCTACCTGATTACGCTGACCCATCTCGGCTACATGCGCCACGAGAATAAACTGTTTTCGCTGACGCCGGCCGTGCTGCGCCTGGGCCAGAGCTACCTGCACTCGGCGCGCCTGCCGCGCATCGCCCAGCCGCTGCTGTATCGGCTGGCGTATTCGCTGGGAGAGGCGGCCTCGGTCGGCGTGCTCGACCACGACCAATTGGTCTGCGTGGCCGCAGTCAGCGCCGGCCAGCTGGTCTCGGCAACCCTGCAGCCGGGCACCCGTGTACCCGCCTATTGCACGGCCAATGGCCGCATGCTGCTGGCCAGTCTGCCGCAGGGGCAGATCGACGCCTTCCTCGAGCGCGCGCATCCGGAAGCGATCACCCAGCACACCATCGTCAACCGTGAGCGCCTGGCGCTGGAGATCGCGCGGGCAAGGGCGCAAGGGTATGCGCTGGTCGACCAGGAACTGGAGCTGGGCTTGCGCACGATTGCCGTGCCGGTAAAGAATTTTCGCGGGGACGTGGTGGCGGCGATGAACGTCAGCGTGCATGCCGGACGCTTGCCGATCGAGCAGATGGTGGAGCGCTGTTTGCCGGCGATGATCAAGATTCAGGTGGAGTTAGGGGCATTGCTTTGAGTTTTCGCGGGTGCCGTGCGTTTGCTGGCTTGTTCAGGTCGCGTATCGACGCGTGGACTGCGCATGCCGTGCGACGGCGCTACTTGTAAAGATTAAGCAGTCCGGTGAATCCGTCATCGAGGCCATTGGCCCCGATAACCCCTACGATTCGTGGCTCGTTGAGTTACGAGGTGGATTGCCGTGCACGTAGATCCTATGATGAAAAAAAAGTGAGCCGATTGGCAGATCGAGTCCTAACCTGAGAGTTCGAAACGCAGATTTAGGAGAACGACATGCAACCGGCTCACACTCAAGATTCTACGTCCGCCAATTCGATTTTGACAGTGGCGCTCGAACTTGCGAGCAAGCACTGGAAAGTGGCGCTTCAGGACGACACGCATGCGCGCCCGGCAGTGCACACGACCAAGCAGGAAGGCGCCGCCGAGCGGCTGGACGAAGCGGTGGCCTTGGTGGAGGACGCCAAGCGCCAGTGGCGGCTGCCTTCCTCGTGCAGGACCGTCGTTCTGTACGAGGCTGGGCAGGACGCTTTCTGGATTGCTCGGGCACTACAAGAAAAGGGATATGAAGTCGTCGTCGTCGACCCGGCGAGCATCCCGGTTGAGCGCCAGGCGCGACGTGCCAAGACCGACCGGCTCGACGCGATACGTCTGATGTCGTGTTTGCGTGGCTGGCTGCGCGGCGAACGCGACCGGCTCCACGCGGTACGCGTCCCGACGGCGGAAGCCGAGGACATGCGTCATCTGGTACGCGATCGAGGTCAGCTGCAGAAAGAAGTCGGGCAGCACCGCGATCGGATTTGCAAACTGCTGCGCACGGTCGGGTGCTGGATCCGTATCGGGCCGGGATTTGCCGAGCAGCTCGAGCGCAATGCCATCACATGCCATAACGGCGTTGCGCTGCCGCAGTACCTGCGACAGCGCCTGATTTTGGAATGTCAGCGGCTCGCGTTAGCGGCTCGCCAGCTCAAGGAACTGGAAGCGAGCTTACCGCAGCAGTTGCCTCCAGCAGCAGCGCAATCGGCAACGACGCTGCAGCGACTACGCGGTATCGGCCCGGTCGGCGCACACCGCCTGGTGCTCGAATTATTCTGGCGCCACTTCGACAACGCCAGGCAGGTCGGCAGCTGCGTCGGGCTAGTGCCTCAACCTTACGACAGTGGTCAGAGCAGGATCGACCAAGGCATCAGCAAGCAGGGCAACCGACGAGTGCGTGCCCTGCTCATCGAAATGGCGTGGATGTGGATACGCCATCAGCCCGGCAGTGCACTAACGCGCTGGTTCCTCCGACGAACCGGTAGCGGCAGCATCGACCCGGCCGCAGGAAAGCGCGGCAAGCGCGTCGGCATCGTTGCCGTTGCCCGCAAGCTGGTCATCGCGCTGTGGCGATACCTGAAAGACGCCCTGGTGCCCGAGGGCGCCGAATTGAAAGCGAAGATGGTTTGAGTTGGAAGTTGCTTGAAGCTTGCGAACCCGCAGTCCACCCTGGCTGTCGAACCAACAGCCGACCATAGTAGATGGGGTTCGTCTTAACAAGGTCACCTGAGCGCAGCGCGTATGCAGGATTGGGTTGGGCAGCTAGCCCAACGGATAGAAGGTGGTGAGACGCCAATGTCTCCCGAATGGATGACCGAGAGCTTTAACGCAAGCAAGAGTAAAGGAACAGAAGGACTACGATCGCCGAGACTCACTTGAAAAGCATCATAGAAGGGTGGACTGCTCCACCGTTACGAGATGAACTGCCGCGCGGTATGCGCAGTCCACGCGGTGATACGCGACGGCGTTGCGGCCGAATCCGCGATCGGACCCGTTTACACGCCGCCGCTGACGCTTGCCGATCACCACAGCAAATCCCCCGCCCCCCGTGTCCTCTCGCTTCGCCGCCGATCCTCGAACGCCTCCAGCATGAAATCCACCATCGCCCGCGTCTTCGCCTGCAAATGGCTCTTGGTCGGAAACAGAATATAGATATCGGCCGGCGGCGCATCCCATTCTTCGAGCACCAGCTGCAGCCGCCCCGAACGCAGGTAGGGCGCCGCATCCCATTCCGAGCGCAGTACGATCCCATGGCCGTCCAGCGCCCAGGACAGGGCCGCTTCGCCGTCGTTCGTGCTCAAGGGGCCGCGCACCTTGACGGTTTCTTGTCTCGCCCCCGAACGGAACTGCCAGCTGCCGTAGATCTCGTCGCTTTCACGCAGCACGATGCAGCTGTGCGCGTGCAGGTCGCGCGGCGCGGCCGGTGTGCCGTGGGCGGCGAGGTAGGCGGGAGAGGCGCACAGGAAGCGCCGGTTGTCGGCCAGCTTGCGTGCCGTGATGCGCGAATCGAGCTGCTCGCCGAAGCGGATCGCCAGATCGAAGGCCTGCTCGACCAGGTTGACCGGGCGGTCGCTCAGCTGCATCTGCACCTCGACCTCCGGGTAGGCCAGGGCAAAGCGCGACAGTTCCGGCGTGATGTGCTTGCGTCCGAAGCCGAGCGTGGCGTTGATGCGCAATAGCCCCTGCGGCACGACGCTGCCGCCCGAGATCTTGCGCTCCAGCGCTTCCAGTTCGGCCACCAGGCGTCCGCCTTCGCCCAGCCAGGTTTCGCCCTCCGGCGTCAGGCTCATGCGCCGGGTGGTGCGGTTCAGCAGACGCACGCGCAGGCGCGCTTCGATCGCGGCCAGCCGCTTGCTCACGGCCGGCGGCGTGATGCCGAGTTCCTGGGCGGCGGCGGCCAGGCTGCCGCGCTTCACCACCACGGCAAAAAAGGACACATCGTCGAGTCCATCCATTCATAACTCCAGCGACCGAATCAAGTAAATGAATATTCATTATACGGGTTCAAATATTGAATATGATGTTGATATCCGGCAGCGATCCGGAAACGACGCATTCCATCCATCGGAGGAGACATGAAGATCAAACTTGCCCTGCTAGCCTTTGCCGCCGCCATCTCGACGTTTGCCCAGGCCGACAACTATCCCTCGCGCCCGATCCGCCTGATCGTGCCCTACGCCCCGGCCGGCAGCGCCGACATCGTGGCGCGCCGCATCGGCGACGAATGGGCGAAGGCCCTGGGCGGCACCCTGTACATCGAGAACAAGGCGGGTGCGGGCGGCAACATCGGTGTCGACGCCGTCGCCAAGGCCGCGCCCGACGGCTATACGATCGGCGTCCAGACCGTGTCGCTCGCCATCAATCCCTCGCTGTTCGCGAAAATGCCCTACAACACGCTGAAGGACTTGGCGCCGGTCGGCATGATCGCCACCTCGCAGCACGTACTGGTCGTCAACCCGGCCTTCCCGGGCAAGGACACGAAGGAACTGCTGGCCGCGGTCAAGGCGAAGCCGGGCAAGTACACCTACGGTTCGGCCGGACCGGGCAGCACTTTCCACATGTCGGCCGAACTGTTCAAGGACGTGACCGGCGCCGACATCGCGCACATTCCCTATAAAGGCGGCGGCCCGGCCCTGGTCGACACCATGGCCGGCGTGGTCGACATGAGTTTCCCGGTGCTGTCGGCGGTGGTGCCGCACGTGAACGGCGGCAAGCTGCGCGCGATCGGCGTCACCGGACCGAAGCGTTCGCCGCTGCTGCCGAACGTGCCGACCCTGCAGGAGTCGGGTGCGACCGGCTACAGCTTCGAAACCTGGTTCATCGCCTTCGCGCCGGCAGGCACGCCGCAGCCCATCGTCGACAAGCTGAATGCCGCACTGAACAAGGCCCTGAACTCGCCGCAGTTGAAGGACAAGCTGGTGAAGGACGGCTTCGACCCGATTCCATCGACCCCCGCCCAGGCCCAGGGGCGCCTGTCGCAGGAACTCGTTTCCTGGGGCAAGCTGATCAAGGACCGCGGCATCACCGCCGACTAAGCATCGAGAAAACCGACATGAGCAAGACCCTATACCGCAAGCTGGTGGACGCACACACCGTCGTGCAACTGGACGCCGATAACGTCCTGCTGTACGCCGACCTGCACCTGATGAACGAGTACACCAGCCCGCAAGCCTTTGCCGGCCTGCACGAACGCGGCCTGAAGACCCTGTATCCAGGCCAGAACGTGGCCACCGTCAGCCACATCATCCCGACCCATGCCGACAAGCTGCGGATCATCCAGGACGGCGACTCGGCCCTTCAGGCCAGCAACCTCAAACGCAACGGCGAGCGCCATGGCATCCCGCTGTTCGACACCAACGACCGCTTCCAGGGCATCGAACACGTGATCGCCCCGGAACACGGCATGATCCGTCCCGGTATGGTGGTGATCTGCGGCGACAGCCACACGACGACCTACGGCGCCCTCGGCGCACTGGGCTTCGGCATCGGCACCACCGAGGTCGAGCACCTGCTGGCGACGCAAACCCTGGTCTACCGCCTGGCCGGCGACATGCGCATCCGCATCGACGGCGCGCTGCCGCCGGGCACCACGGCCAAGGACCTTGTGCTGATGGTGATCGCGCGCATCGGCGCCCAGGGCGCGCGCGGCTATGTGGTCGAGTTCTGCGGCTCGACCATCGATGCGCTCAGCATCGAGGCGCGCTTCACTGTGTGCAACATGGCGGTGGAAGCGGGTGCGCGCGGCGCCCTGATCGCGCCCGACGAGACAGCGCTGCGCTACGTGCTCGAGCACTGCCCGGACCTGGCCGGCGACGCCGACCTGCGCGCGCGGGCACAAGCGCGCTGGCGCCTGCTGGCCTCCGATCCGGATGCCCGTTTCGACGTCGAACACGTTTTTGACGCCGCCGAGCTGGCGCCGATCGTCACCTGGGGCACGAGTCCCGACCAGGCGATGCCGGTCACGAGCCTGGTGCCGGCCGCGCGCGACGCCTCCGACACGCGGGCGCTGCAGTACGCGGGTTTGGCGAGCGGCATGCCGATCGCCGGTGTCGACGTCCAGCACGTCTTCATCGGCTCCTGCACCAACGGCCGCATCGAGGACTTGCGCGCGGTAGCCGAAGTGGTCGGTACGCGCAAGGTGGCGCCCGGCGTGCGTGCGATGGTCGTGCCCGGCTCTGGCGCGGTGCGCGAGCAGGCCGAGCGCGAAGGCATCGCGGCGCAATTGATCGCGGCCGGATTCGAGTGGCGCAAACCCGGCTGCTCGATGTGCCTGGCCATGAACGACGACGTGCTGGCGCCCGGCACCCGCTGCGCCTCGACCACCAACCGCAATTTCGAAGGGAGACAAGGCAGGGGAGCGATTACCCACCTGATGAGCCCGGCCATGGCCGCCGCCGCCGCGGTGACCGGCAAGATCACCGACGTCCGCAGCCTGCTGGAGGAAGTATGAAGCACACCATCATCGAGGGAGTCGCCGCGCCGCTCCCGATCGCCAACCTGGACACCGACCAGATCATGCCGAAGCAGTTCCTGCGCGGCATCGACAAGGCCGGCCTGGACCGCGGCGTCTTCTATGACCTGCGTTTTGATGCGGCCGGCAAGCCACGTGCCGACTTCGTGCTGAACCAGCCGGCCTGCGCGCATGCGCCGATCCTGCTGGGCGGGGCCAACTTCGGCTGCGGGTCGAGCCGCGAGCACGCCGTCTGGGGCCTGCAGCAGTTCGGCGTGAAAGCCGTGGTGGCGCCCAGCTTCGGCGAGATTTTTTATTCGAACGCCATGAACAACGGCCTGATGCTGGCGACCGTGCCGCCAGCCTACATGGAGCAGCTGTTCGCGCAGGAAGGACCGCTGCAGCTGCGTATCGACGTCGAGCGGCTCGAAGTGACGAGCGTCATCGGCACGGCGCGCTTCACGCTCAGCGAGCGCCATCGCCGCATGTTCATGGACGGCCTCGACATGCTGGGCGCTTCGCTGCTGCACCTGCCCGCCATCGAAGCCTTCGCCACCAAATGGCGCGAGGACAATCCGTGGCTGGCGGACGTGGCCGCGCGTGCACGCGCCCGGCTCGACGGGCAGGCGGCCTGAGCGAAACCGTCTTCAGGGGGCGTCGCCGACGCCCTCCGCCTTGCCGACAGCCTGCTGCCGGTATTCCTTCGGCGTCATGCCCACCAGCTTCTTGAACAGCCGGCTGAAATAGGCCGGATCCTGGAAGCCCAGCTCGTAGGCAATGCTGGCAACCCCCGCAGGCACATAGGTCAGCTTGCGGCAGGCCTCGAGCATCAGCCGCTCCTGGGTGATCTCGAAGGCGGATTTGCCAGCCAGCTTCAGGCACAGGCGGTTCAGGCGCGCCGGCGCCACGCGCAGCAAGTCGGCGTACTGTCCGACCTGCCATTGTTCCTTGTAATGGCGCTCGACCTCGACCCGGAAGCGGGAGAACAGTTCGAAGTCGCCGCGCCCCGAGCTCTCGAGGATGCGCGATTCAGCCTGCACCCGCACCAGCATCAGCAGCGCGCTGCGCGCCAGCCACTCGAGCATCAGGGCGTGGCCGTGGCGCGGCCAGGCGGCCTCGAAGATCAGGTTTTGCAGCAGGGCCTCGATGCGCGCCAGCAGCTCGGGCGCGGCGCCCAGGCCGATCGCCAGCGGCTGCACGAACAGCGGAGCAAACAGGTCGCCCTCGTGGCCGCTCGCGGCGAACAGCATGTTCTGGTCCACGGTCAGCACGTAGCCGTGGGCTTCCTCCGAAAAGTCGAAGCCGTGCGGCAGGGAGGGGTGGATGGTCAGCGCCACCGGCCCGTCGCAGGCCCACAGGTCGCCGTTGATGTTCGCGCGAACCTGTCCGCCAAGTAAAAAAAGTACCTGAAACAGGCCGGCGTGGGTGTGGGTGCCGATGTGCCAGTCGTACTTGCGGCTGCGTGTCTCGATCAGCTCGATGTGGACCGCTTCCGCATCCTTGCCCCGTGTGGCTTCGCCGTAGAGGGCGAATTCAGGGACGGTGGAAGGCAGGGCGGAGAAGATGGCTGGCATGGTACGTAAGCGCGGGTCAGGGAGCGAATGAAAAAATAGTACAAGTTTTTTCTGGTTTGATCCATTCATATTGGGCCGCGCCGGGAATAGGATGATGTCAACAACCTAGAAACGGAGACATCATCATGCGCACCCAGGTCGCCATCGTCGGCGCCGGCCCGGCCGGCCTTCTGCTTTCCCACCTGCTGCACCTGCAGGGTATCGAATCGATCGTGCTCGAGATGCGCAGCCGCGCCGACATCGAGGCGACCATCCGCGCCGGCGTGCTTGAACAGGGCAGCATGGACATCCTCAACGAGTCCGGCGTCGGCGAGCGCATGCGGCGCGAAGGGGCGCTGCACCACGGCTTCGAGTTCGCCTTCGGCGGCGAGCGCCACCGCATCGACCTCACCGAGCTGACGGGCCGTGCCATCACCGTCTATCCGCAGCACGAGGTCATCATCGACCTGGTGGCGGCGCGCCTGGCGGCGGGCGGCGACCTGCGCTTCGAGGTGAGCGAGGTGGCGCTGCACGACATCGACACGGCCACGCCATCGGTCACCTTCACGCAGGGCGGCGAGGCGCAGCGCATCGATGCCGATTTCGTCATTGGCGCCGACGGCTTCCATGGCGTTTCGCGCCCGATGTTCCCGCCGGGGACGCGCGAGGACTTCCAGCGCGTGTATCCCTTCGGCTGGTTCGGCATCCTGGTCGAGTCCGCGCCTTCGTCGGACGAACTGATCTACGCCCAGCACGAGCGCGGCTTCGCCCTGGTCAGTACCCGCTCGCCGACGGTGCAGCGCCTCTACTTCCAGTGCGACCCGCACGACAAGGTCGAACACTGGTCGGACGACCGCATCTGGTCCGAGCTGCATGCGCGCCTCGAGCACAATGACGGCTGGAAGCTAAAGGAGGGCAAGATCTTCCAGAAGGGCATCATCGGCATGCGCAGTTTCGTCTGCGCCCCGATGCGCCATGGCCGCCTGTTCCTGGCCGGCGACGCCGCCCACATCGTGCCGCCGACCGGGGCCAAGGGCATGAACCTCGCGATCTCCGACGTGCGCATCCTGGCGCAGGCGCTGGACGCCTTCTACAAGCAGGGCACGGAAGACGGACTGAACGGCTATTCGGAAGCGGCCCTGAAACGTGTCTGGCGCGCCGAGTACTTCTCGTGGTGGATGACGCGCCTGCTACACACCTTTGCCGATGCCTCTCCCTTCGAGCGCCGCATCCAGCGCGCGGAACTCGAGAACGTCGTGGCGTCGCGGGCGATGCGCACGGCGCTGGCCGAGAACTACGTGGGGGCGTTCCAGCCTGCGTGACCCAGCCGGTCGGGCTGGACGCCGGGAAAGGTGCCGTACATGAAGGGCGCGCCGTCGCGCTGCCCGCTCGGGCGTCCGATGGTAGGTCGCGGGAGCGGGTAAATGGGGGCGAATGAACAGGTCGTAGGCATGGTGGATGCCGTATTGCAGCACCAGGCGGGCGCGTTCCGCCAGGGTTGCGACGAGCGCGGGCGTTTCCATAAGATTTCCTCATGTCGCTGAACGGGTGTCCAGGCAAAGTCTAGCCGGGACCTGGGGGCGCGCGGCTGGCCTGGTTCGAGGCGGTCGCGTAAATCGGTGTAAAACCCCCTCGTCAACAACTGAACAGTTCCGTGGCGACGGCTGATGCGCCGCAAGCGCCGGGGGGAAGGCAGACGTAAGCTCGATCCATCTCAACGATGGGCCGCCTTCCATGCCTGCACCCGCTGTCAGCGTCCTGATGCCGACCTACGAGCAGGAGGCCTTCCTGCCGCGCGCGCTGGCGAGCCTGTTCGCGCAATCGCTGGGCGACTGGGAAGCCATCGTCATCGACGACGGCGCCTCGCCGGCCACACAGTCCGCCCTGGCGCCCTGGCGCGAGGACCCGCGCTTGCGCGTCATCCGGCACGAACGCAACGAGGGACTGGGACGGGCCTTGAACGCCGGCCTCGATGCCGCGCAGGCGCCGCTCATCGCCTACCTGCCGAGCGACGACGTGCTCTACCGCGAGCACCTCGCGCAGTTGGTGGCGACGCTCGATGCGCACCCCGAGGCCGTGCTGGCCTATTCACACCTGCGCCATCACTACAACCGCAGCGCCGAGGGAGCCATTCCGGGATCCTGGCTGCAACTGGTGCAGTGCGCGCACCGTGCCGGTCGCGCGCGCTGGATCGAGCGTGCCGAGCTCGAGTCCGACGATCTCGAGCGCCTGTTCTGGAGCCGCCTGCGCAGTCTGGGTCCTTTTGTGGGCACCGGGCAGCTGAGTTGCGAGTGGGTCGACCATCCGATGCAACGGCACAAGCTGATGCGGGAGCCGTTTGGCGGCATCAATCCCTTTCGCCAGCATTACCGGGTCGGCGTCCCCTTGCGCTTTCACAGCTCGGTCGGGAATGCGATCGACGAGCTGGGGCAGTACCGCGTCCTGCGCGAGCAAGCGGCCGTCGCGCCCGCGGCCAATGGCCTCAGGATCCTGCTGGCAGGCGAACTGGCCTACAACGCCGAGCGCGTGCTGGCGCTCGAAGCCGCCGGCCATCGCCTGTACGGCTTGTGGATGCGCCAGCCCTACTGGTTCAACACGGTCGGACCGTTGCCCTTCGGCCGGGTCGAGGAAGTGCCGTTCGAAGACTGGCGCGGCGCCGTGCGGCGCATCGCGCCCGACCTCATCTACGGTTTGCTGAACTGGCAGGCGGTGCCCTTCGTGCACGAAGTGATGGAGGCGACGCCGGGGATTCCGTTCGTCTGGCATTTCAAGGAAGGACCCTTCATCTGCATCGAGAAAGGTTGCTGGCCGCAATTGCTGGCCCTGTACCGGCGGGCAGACGGGCGCATCTTCAGCAGCCCCGAGATGCGCGACTGGCTCGACGCCATCGTTCCCGGCCTGTCCGTGACCCGGCCTTCCTGCGTGCTGGACGGCGACCTGCCGCTCGCGCGCTACCTGGAAGGACCAGGCACGCCGCGCCTGTCGAGCAGCGACGGCGCGATCCACACCGTGGTGCCGGGACGGCCGATCGGGCTGCATCCGCCCCAGGTGGCGGAGCTGGCGCGGGAAGACGTGCACCTGCACTTCTACGGCGACTATACGCACGGGCAATGGCGCGACTGGATCCGGACCTGCCGCGAACTGGCGCCGCGCCACCTGCACCTCCATTCGCACGTCGGGCAGGACGGCTGGCGCACCGAATTCTCGCGCTACGACGCCGGCTGGCTGCACGCCTTCGACAGCGCCAACGGCGGCGAGATCCGGCGCGCCAACTGGGACGACCTGAACTATCCAGCGCGCCTGGCGACGCTGGCGGCGGGTGGCTTGCCGATGATCCAGCGCGACAACGACGGTGCCATCGTGGCGACGCAGAGCCTGGCGCGCGAGCTCGGAATCGGCCTGTTCTACCGCAGCATCGGCGAGCTGGCGCAGCGCCTGCGTGACCGGCCGGCGCTGGACGCGCTGCGGGCGCGGGTCGAGGCCCAGCGTGCGCGCTTTTCCTTCGACGCGCACGTGCCGGACTTGCTGGCCTTTTTCAGGGAGGTGATGGCAATCGAGGGAGCGGGGTCGCGCGCGCCGGGATAACGGCGCGCGCGGTGAGACAAAATAACTACTCAGTACGACATCGGCACCCGCACCATCAGGGTGACGTCCGGGGTGTCGCGCGTCAGGCCGGCGCCGACCGCCACGCTGAGGGTTTTCTTGTTGTTGAGGCGATAGGAGTAGCCGATCAGCAGGGTGCCGAGCTGCATGCGCACCGAGCCGGGCACCGTGGCGCCGTTCTGCTTGGTGCGTGCGACCGAGTTGTGGTCGTAGCCGACGCTGAACGAGGCCTTGTCGTTGAGTGCCAGGCCCATGCCGAAGTTGAAGCCGAACACGCCGCCCGGCGCCACTTCGCCAAGCGACTCCTTCTCACCGTTCAGCACGGTGCGCGAGACGTCGCGCTTGAAGTTGTGCAGGTAGCTGAAGCTGCCGAAGAACACGGCCGGATCGGACGGGAACAGCCAGGTCAGGCTCGGCTGCAGCGAATGGAAGCCCGAACCGGTCGGCAATTCCAGCGGCAGGCCGCTGCCCGTGATGTTTTCGCCGACGCAGCGGCGCTGGCAGTCGGTCGTGACTTCGAACGGGTCCTTGCCGGTGCGCGACTTGTAGCGCAGGCCCGCGATGAAATAAGGCTTGTCGGCGCCGCCGTCGTTGAGCTGGTAACGGCCGGCGAGTTCGACGTCGCCGATCGCCTTGCCGCTGGTCTCGAAAGCGCGCTCGACCGCGGTGCCGGTAAAGACTTCGCGGCTGACGGTGGCATCGCTGCGGTAGACGTAGGGCAGCTTGGCCTCGACCTCGAAGCGGTTGGTCAGGCCGCGGCGAAGGGTCACGGTGGCGGTGCTGGTGTTGCGTTTCACTTCGCGCACGTCGACCAGGCCGATCAGCAGGGCCGGGATCACGGTGTAGCCGACCAGGGCCACGCGGTTGCTCGACGAGTAGGCGTACTGGAAGGCCGGTTCGAAGACGTATTTGCCGCGCGGGGTCAGCACGCCCGGCTGCTCGAAGATCGGGGCGACCTCGCGTGGCCGGCCGTTATCGCTCGGCGCACGGCCGACGGCAGCCGTGTTGGCGGCAGCGGCAGGGGCGGTATTGGTCGGCGCGGTCGGCGCGCTGGCCGGTCCGCCTACGGGCGCCGCCGGTGCGGCCGGCTGCTGCGGCGCGCCGGTACCGGTGCCCCGTGCGCCTGCGAGGACGTCCTGCGAGACCAGGCCCCCGGCCAGCATCGGCTCGCCCTGGCTTACTGGAACGATCGGCTGGACCGGTGCCGGCTGCGGCGCTGGCTGCGGCGCTGCGGTACGCGCCGTGCGCACGTCACGCTCGAGCTCGTCGATCCGCGCACGTTGCGCATCGAGCTGCTGGCGCATCGCCTTGACCTGCTCGACCAGTTCCTCGACCGATTGCGCCTGCGCCGGCAGGGCGCAGAAAGCTGCACTGACGGCGAGTGCTCCAGCACTTAGCGCCGGGAATGTCCGCATACATCTCTCCATGAAAGTAGGCCGTCAGCGGGGTGCGACGGCTGTTGACAAAGCATTATTCAGGCTTGTCCCAAAATTGAGCGCACGTAACATCCCGGCGGTGTTGACGGTGGCGTTGATGGAGGTCTGGTTCTTGATCAGCTGGTCGTTCAGCGAATTCTGGATGATGGTGCCGCCCAGCAGGTTCTGGGCATTGCCGGCCAGGCTGCGCACGTCGCCGTTCTGGATCAGGCGCAGTTGGCCGACCGTGTCGGCGGACAGATTGGCCTCGCCGCGCGTCAGCTTGCCGATATCGCCCAGCTGCAGTTCGGTGCGCTCGACCACGTTGCCGTTGATGCTGACCAGGCGCTCCAGGCCCAGGTTGACCATCAGGCCGTCGCCGGTCAGGAAGCCGCCGCGCGCCTCGTCGAGGGCGGCGCTGTCGACGGCGTTGGCGGCGTCGAAGCCCGCGGGCGGCGCCTCGGGTGCCTCGGGCGCAGCCGAGGCCGTGGCCGCGCCCGCCATCGACAGCAGGAGGAGCGGCAGGAAAGGGAGTAGGCGCATAGGATTCCTTAAAATTCGCCGGGGCCGAACTTCGGCAGCCCGTAGATGCTGTCGAGCGAGCGCAGAGCCCCTTCGTCGAGCGGTGCACGCGGCGCGTTGCGCCAGTCGGCCGCCAGGTTGAATCCGGGCTTGACCGGACTTTCGTGGATCACGAACAGGATCCGGTTGGCCCAGATCGACTCGAAACGCTCGCGCGCCATCAGGCGCGTGCCGCGCGACGGGTCGCCGATCAGGATGCGCCCGTCCTGTGCGCCTTTCACGACGACGAAATGGTGGTAGCCGTTGTCGGAGACGAGCACGATGGCGGGCAGTTTCGCTTCGATCAGTTTATCCAGCGGCAGCTGGAAACCGTTGGCCGTGAAGCCGCGGCTTTTCAGGAAGCGCTGCATGTCGAGCAGCGAAAAGCCTTCGCGCCGGATCTTCTGCTGGTCGCCCGTCGTGAACATGGCCTGGAAGGCGTCCTGTTCCGTCGTCGGCGTGCCGTAGTGGTGGGTCAGCAGCGTGGCCAGCGCGGCCGAGCCGCAGCTGAAGTCGTACTGCTGGCGCTGGGTGGCCTGGAAGCGCAAGTCCTTCATGCTCTTGACGGGCATGCTGCCGACGCGCATGCCGCTCGGCAGGGAAAGTTCGGCCGCCTGCGCGGCGGCGGTGCCGAGCAGGAGCGCAATGGTGCAGGCAAACAGACCGCGTTTCATTGGAACTGCAGGTTGATGACGGTGGCGTTCTGGATCAGGACGTTGGCGCCGCTGTTCTGGATCACGACCGGGATGCCCGACATGTTGGCGAAGGAGCCGGTATCGATCGAGTTCGATCCGGTTTGCACGTTGATGGCGCTGTTGTTCGCCACGTCGCCGTTGAGCTTGGTGTCCTGGCGGACCGTGTCTTCGCGGCCACGCTGGTGTTCGAGCGTGCCGAGATCGACGGCTTCGACCTGCTGGCCGCCGATGGAAAGGGTGTGATTCTCCTGCCGCGGCGCGGGAGCTGCCGCAAACAGCTGTTCGACGCCGGCGATGACCGGCTTGCCGATCTGTTCGGGTGCCAGCGCGACCGGTTCGGCGGCGCCCGCCTGGCCTGCGAAGCTGGCTGCCAGAGCGAGGGTGCAAGCCTGGAAGGGCCTGCGCATTGCGAAAATCGTGTTCATCGTCTCTCCCTGAATCCGGAAAACTGCCGCGCCATGGCAGGCGCGGCAGTCCGGTTACACCATTACGCGAGGCAGCTTAGGGGCCGACGGCCAGGTTGCTCTGGACGTTGACGCTTTGCTGGATCAGGGACGAGAAGCCGTTGTTCTGGCTGAGGACCGTCACGCCGGCAGCCGACTGGCCGACGTTGGTCATGGTGTTCGACATGTCGAAGGCGCCTGCGTTCACGGTGTTGGTGCCGCCCGCGCCGCCGGTGGCCGCGCCGCCTGCGCCGCCGGTGGCGGTGCCCGCGGTGTTGGCGCCGCTGGCGCCGCCCATGCCGCCGGTGCCGGTGCCGCCGCTGCCGCCTGCGCCGCCGGTGCCGGCCGTCGCGGTGCCCGAGGTTGCCGTGCCGCTGGTGGCGCTACCCGAGGTCGCTGCGCCGCCCGAGGAACCTGCGCCGCCGGTGTTCGAGGCCATGCCGGTCGAGCCGCCTGCGCCACCCGCGCCGGCTGCCGCGCCTGCGCCGCCGGTCGAGGTGCCGGCCGTTGCCGAGCCGCCTGCGCCGCCGGTGCCGCCGGTGGCCGTGCCGCCCGCTGCGCCCGCACCCGAGGTGTTCGACGCGGTGGCGCCCGAACCTGCCGTGCCGCCTGCACCGCCGGCCGCGCCCGCACCACCCGCACCGCCCG
>NZ_PPXQ01000030.1 GCF_004798585.1 Massilia sp. Mn16-1_5 | reverse complement strand
GCTTGCGCCGCCAGACCGTCTTTTCTGAACGATCTACGCCGTGCAGCTGAAAGACATTCTTTGCCAAGTCGACCCCAACGCGGATAATCTTCATGACGGACTCCTTCTTCCTAAACCGGTAGTGTGGAAACTCCAGTTTGGCACTTGCGTGCCCTCAGGGGGAGGAGGAGTCCATCCCATTGCTTTCGACCCGTTGCGGACATTGTTTGATAACTAACGGACGCTCCTGTTTCGCAGCCGTTTCGTAAAGTTCATTCCTAAGGAATTGGCCCACACCCATAAGAAGACTAGCGGCAGGGCGACGATCGCCATTCCATAGGTGTTCAGCAGGAATGGAAGCAGAGCCATCAGTGCAGACAAAAAACTAGCGGTCAAAAAAGCCGTTTTGTGGCTATGAGTCCAAGTCCAGAAGCCGGCAATACCGCCGAATACGCTACCCAAGGCTAGCGCACACAGCACGAAAACACCGCTCGAGGCCTGTGCAAGAGCATCCGTGTACACCCAGAGGAAAAGCAAATGGCTGAGCAGGAATGTGGCAATGAAGACGATAAACGCAGGCATATGGGTTGTCCTTCTACATGGCTCAAGTCACCGTCCGCTGCTGGCCGACACCCGCCGATCTTGAAGCAATCAGTCTACTGAGTTGTTGCTAGATGGGAAAGTTCAATGTATTAAGCTGAGGCGAGCTAAACGTCCGCTCCCGACCGGCCGATTGCAGACGCTAGGAATAGCTCAGTGTACGGCCTTGCTGTTCTGACCACAAGAAAGGGTTTTGTCCGGCCTACTTAGTCCGCAGAGCGGCCTGTCGCGGAGACAATAGCGCTACGGCGGCTCGCCAATACCTGCGCCAGTTTCGCATCCCGCCCATACATATCCGCAGCAAAACGCGCACTGCCGTCGCTGCCAACGCTAGCGGTGGCATAGAAAATCACGACAGGAATCGGACGGGGCAAGTCGACGTGCCGGGTCGGCCCAGGCTGCAGCGCTTCCTGGATCTTGTCCGCGCTCCACGGGCCTTGCTGGCCGAGGACGAACTGGGCCAGGGCGGCCGGATGTTCGACCCGGATGCAGCCGTGCGAGAGGTCGCGGCGGCTGCGCTCGAACACCTCGCGCGCCGGGGTCGAGTGCAGGTAGATGTCCATCGGATTCGGCAGCGCGAATTTGATGGCTCCCAGTGCGTTCTTCGGTCCCGGACGCTGGCGCACGCGCGCCCGGCCCGCCTTCAGGTCCGCCACGCTCGCGCCCGGCGGCACCGTCTCCATCGCGTTTTGCGTGAGGTAGGCAGGATTGCGCGCGAGCTTGGGCAGGATCTCGTTTTCGAGGATGCTGCGCGGGACGTTCCAGTAGGGGTTGAACTCGAGGTAGCGCATCTGCCCGACGAACAGCGGGGTTTCCGTCTTGACCGCAGTGCCGACCACCACACGCATCTCCAGCGGCATCTCGGCACTGCTTCCCTTCTGGAGCGCCCACAGCCGGTACGCCGGCAAGTCGACCACGATCAGCGGGCCAGGCCCGAAATCGGGCAGCCAGCGCAGGCGTTCGAGCGTCAGTGCGAGCTGGCGCACGCGCTGCGCCGGCGTCACGTTCAGCGCATTGATGGTGCCGCGGCCCAGCACACCGTCGTCCAGCAGCCCGTGACGGGCCTGGAAGCGCTCGACGCCTTCCTTGAGTTCCTCGGTATAGATACCGTCGTTTGGCGGCGCCGCGTTCGCCGGCAGGTCGCCCAGCAGCACCAGGCGCTCGAATAGCGTCTTCGCGTCCGGGTAAGCGCCGCCAGGCTTGATCTTTGCGGACGGCAGCGGGAGCGCCGGATACGGCTGCTTGGCCAACGCGCGGTACTGTGCCAGCGCCGCCTTGACCCGTCCGTACTGTTGCATTTTCGGTTCGGCCGCCTGCACCGCGGCCTGCAGCTTGCCGGCGGCCAGCCCGGCGCGCAGGCGCTCGACCGGATCGTACCCCTTCAGGCGCGCATCGGGCAGGCGGGTGTGGTATTCAGAGCGCACACGGCCGACGCGCAGGTCGGCCAGGTAGTGCAGCATCGCCGAGGTGAGTGCGACGTCGAAACGGGCGCTACCGGCGCCGCCCGCGCGCAGCTGCCGCTCCAGCGCATCGCTGTCGTAATCGAGCGGATCGAGGCCCTGCAGCGGAGCCTGGCGCAGCACCCACAAGGCCGCCGCGGCCGTCGAGGGAGTCCAGGCGGGCACATACTTGCGCGGAGCGTAGAACCGGTTCAGCCAGCCGCGTTCGTCGTAGGGGCCCGAGGGCATCGTGGGCGAGCGCGCGGCCTCGACGGCCAGGGTGCGAATGGCGGAGGGAAGCGGCTGGGCAAGCGTGGAACGGGGAAGGAGCACCGCAGCCGCACAGAACGCGAGCGCGGCGCCGAATTTCAGGCTGGGCTTCATCGAAACTTTCAAACTGCGTCAATCTTCGGCATGCATACGTTACCGGTGCGCATGATACCCATCGTGCCGCGCGATGCTCAACACTGTTACAAATAGATGCGAAAGATGTAACGCCTCGGCTAGACTGAAGATCCATTCTTCAGGAGCCTCCATGAGAACGACCGCGATCGCCACCGCCCTCCTCACGTTTGCCGCCTTCTGCGCCGGCAGCGCCTCGGCCCAGCAGGTGAACATCAAGCCAGGCCTGTGGCAGCTCGAGGCCACGGTGCCCGGCAAAGCCCAGGGCAACGCCATGGCCGGCTACATGGAGAGGATGAAGGCGCAGATGGCCAAGATGCTGTCGGAGCAGCGCAAGGAGATCGAAAAGACGATGGCCGACCTCCAGGCCCGCGGCACGGAATTCACAGGCAATGGCATGCGCACCAAAGAATGCATCACCAAGGAAAACATCGCGAAGTTCGATTTGCTGGGCAAGAAGGGACCAGATTCCTGCACCCGGAAAGGAACGCCCACGGTCGGCGGAGTCAACGTCAGCATGACTTGCACGCAGCCCAAGATGCAGGTCGATGCCGCCGTCAAGTTTCAGGGCGACAAAGCCTATACCTTCGAGTCGGTCGCGACGTTGGCGGGTCCCGACGGCAAGCCGATGACCCAGAAGACCAGCGGCTCGGGCAAATGGTTGAGCAGCGATTGCGGCGCGATCAAGCCCTCGTCGATCGACGAATAAGGGTTAGCAACTGAGTCAGGGCCGCGCAGCCAGCACGCGGTAGCGCAGCGCCTCTTCATCCATGCCCAGGTTTTCGTAGAGCACGGTGAGGTTATGGGCGGCGAGGTAGCTGCCGCGTCCGGCCACGGCGCCGTCGAGATCGGCGCGTTCGCCCAGTTCCAGGCAGCGCTGCCAGCAGCCTTCGGCCACGGGCAGCAGTTCGCTCGCCTGCTCCGGAGTCGCGGCGGCCCAGTCGAGCAGCACGTCGCCGAGGACGAAATAAAAATCTGGGGAGGCTTCCCAGCGACTGCCCTCGCCTTCCGCCAGCGCCACCGCATCCGCGTGGCGCCCCGCCTTCTTCAGGCAGAACAGCGTGCGCACGACCAGGTCGTGGCGGTACGCCTCCTCGCCGCAGCAAAGCAGCGCAGCGAGATAGTGCTCCAGCGCCGCCTCATGGGCGCCGTACACTTCCTCGTTCTTGCCGAGCTGGTAGCGCAGATAGGAATCGTCCGGCGCGTCGAGCAGCGCGCGCCGCAGCAGCGCATCGTTGCGGCCGTGCTTGCGCTCCAGGGCGTCGCGGCGGTAGCCGTCGTGGCGCAGGCTCAGGCCGATGCGCCGGCGCGGCAGGTCCGTTACCGGCTGCTCGTGGATGCGGCCGCAATAGCGCACGCCGCGCGGCAACAGGCGCGGCAGCCATTGCACCGCACTCTCCACACGGCCCTGCGAATCGAACTCGCTCGTTACCGGCAGCACGCCGATGCAGGCTCCTGACTCCATGAAGGCGTCGAGCGTGGTGCGCTCGCTGCCGGCGGCGATCCACTCGTCGGCGTCGAGCACCAGGTTCCAGTCGGCGCTTGAATAGTCCAGGGCGGCATTGCGCGCGGCGGAAAAATCGTCGCACCAGTCGAAGGCAAACACGCGGGCGCCATGAAAGCGTGCGATGGCGGCGGTGTCGTCGCGCGAGCCGGTATCGAGGACGACGATGTCGTCCACCAGCGCGCGCGCCGAATCGAGGCAGCGGGCGATGCGCGCGGCCTCGTCGCGCACGATCATGACGAGAGCCAGGCGAATCATCGGGAGGATGGAAAAGAAAAGCCGCCCGGCGTGCGGGCGGCAATCGGAATCAGTAACCGCTCTGGGCGGCGATCGCGGCAAGCTGCTGGGTCATGTAGCTGCTCATGCTCTGCATGTTCACCATCATGGTGTCGAGCGAGGTGAACTGCGCGCGGTAGCGCTTTTCAGTCTGCTCCAGCTGCAGTTCCATGCGCTCTTCGCTCTTGCCCAGGCTGCGGATGGTGTCGTTCAGGCCGTCGGTGCGGGTTTTAAAAATGCCTTTCGAGCCCAGCATGTCCTCGGTCACCTTGGTCAGGCGCGTCGCCACGCCCGAGGTCGACGAGAACAGGGCCGAGACGCCTTCGAAGTTCGAGGCCAGCGCGGCGTCGAGCTTGGCCGGCTTTTCCAGCTTCAGGGTACCGTCGCGCTGGAAGGCGATGCCGATGTCCGACAGGGTCTTGAGGCCGCCGGCGTCGCTCACCGCCTTGCCCAGTTCGGCGCGGATATTGGTCAGGATCGAGCGCGCGGAAGCGTCGCCGTTCAGCACCGCACCGGTCTTGGTGCTGGCGTTGTAGGCGGTCTGCTTGTTCACGGCGGTCGCCAGCGTGTTGTAGGCGTCCACGAAAGCGGAGATGTTCTTGCTGATCGTCGACGTGTCCTTCGCCAGGCTGACCGTTACCG
Organism: Massilia sp. Mn16-1_5; assembly: GCF_004798585.1. Lineage (GTDB taxonomy): Bacteria > Pseudomonadota > Gammaproteobacteria > Burkholderiales > Burkholderiaceae_D > Telluria. The sequence goes on along the minus strand of NZ_PPXQ01000030.1, from coordinate 28,876 downwards.
GGCTGCCGACGTTGGTCTGCTGCAGGTTCAGGGTCACGCCCTTGATCGCGTCGGTGACCGTGTTCGAAGGCTTCGAGACGGCGATGCCGTCGATCTTCATCTCGGCGTTCTGCGCGGTTTGCGAGCGCGTCATCGTGCTGGTGACGGCGACGGAATTCGGATCGAGCGGATCGGCCGGGGTCATGGTGGTGTCGAACTGGGCCAGGGTGCCGCTGGCCTTGATGCTGACCGCGTTGGCGGTACCGGTCTGATTGCCGGTGATGACGAGGCGGTCCTGCGTGCCGTCGTTCAGGACGGTCGCGGTGACGCCGGCATTGGCCATGTTGATGGCGCTGCTCAGGCTGGACAGGTTGCCGTCGGTGAGCGACACCGTGGTGGTCTTGCCGCCGATGGTGATGTCCATCGAGCCGCTGCCGCTGAAAGTGGTGCCGGTGGCCACGCCGCTCGAGACCAGCTTGTCGGCGGTGGCCAGCTTGCTCACTTCGACCGAGTAGCTGCCGGCCGCGGCGCCGCCATCCTTGGTGGCGCTGATGCCGACGATGTCCGGCTTGGTCGAGGTGGTGGTCAGCGCGCGCAGGGCGTCGCCGCCCAGGGCCTTGACCGCGGTCTGGAAGGTCGATACCGCGCTTTTCAGGGTGCCGAAGGCGGACAGCTTCGAATTGAAGCTGGCGGTCTTCGACTGCAGGTTGACGAGCGGCTGGCGTTCGACTGACATCAGCGACGTGACGAGACCGTCGACGTCGAGTCCGGACAACATGCCGGCTGCACTAATGGCCATGCGATTCTCCTTTAAGCTTTCTCGCGCAACATCACGCCTTGCATCTGCTCGATCGAGCGCCACAGCTTCAGGGCCTCGACGCTCGGGATCTGGCGCAGTACCTTGTCGGTCTGGGTGTCGACCACCTTGACGACGGTGCGCCCGGTATCCTCGTCGACCGAGAAACGCACGCCCTGCGCATTCGCCTGCGCAACCTTGTTCAGGTCGGCGACGACATTGCCCAGTTCGGCATGGCCGGGCGCCCGGTCCGTTTGTGCCAATGCCGCGCCGGTCGCGGAAGCGACGGGAGCGGCATTGATCGCATACTTCGAGGCCTCGGCAGCCGGCCGCGCCGTGCTGCCGGCGACGGCCGATGGGCTTCCAGCTTGTATTGGTTGCAACATCGGAACACCTCTTTTACAAACGGCTGTGCGGGGCCGAACCCCGCACAGTTGAAACATCGATTATAGCCTTGCTTACCTACCCGGTGATTAGCCGCGCAGCAGGGACATGACGCTGTTCGGTGCCGAGTTGGCCTGGGCCAGCATCGCGGTACCAGCCTGCTGCAGGATCTGCGCGCGGCTCAGCTTCGAGGTTTCCGACGCGTAGTCGGTGTCGGTGATGCGGCTCTTTGCTGCCGACTGGTTCTCGACCGAGGTAGCCAGGTTGCTGATGGCGTAGCCCATGCGGTTCTGGGCGGTACCCAGCGATGCACGCTCGGTGTTCAGGGCTGCCAGTGCGTCATCGATGTTCTTGATGGCGCTTGCAGCGGTCGCTGCGCTGGTGACGGTCACGCTGCTGGCCGAGACGCCGGCGTAGGCGGTGTTCGAACCGAAGGTCACGTCGATCTTCTGGCCCGAGTCAGCACCGACCTGGATCTGCTTGACTGCCGAGGTAGCGGCCAGCAGGGAAACGCCGTTGAACTTGGTGTCCGATGCGATACGGCCGATTTCGGTGTTCAGGGTCGAGATTTCCTTGTCGATGTTCGACCATTCCGTGGTGCCGTTGGTTTCGTTGGCGCCCTGGACTGCCAGTTCACGCATACGCTGCAGTGCGTCCGAGATGTTCGACAGTGCGCCGTCGGCGGTCTGGATCATCGAGATGCCGTCGTTGGCGTTACGCGATGCCTGGGTCATGCCGCGGATCTGGGAATCCATCTTGGTGGCAATCGACATGCCGGCAGCGTCATCCTTCGAGCTGTTGACGCGCAGGCCCGACGACAGGCGCTGCATCGAGGTCGACAGTTCGTTGTTCGACTTGGTCAGGTTGCGTTGTGCGTTCAGCGAGGACAGGTTGGTATTGATAGTCGACATGGTCATTCTCCAGTGGGCAGTTCAGTTTGGTGCTGCTATCAGGGTTCGGTTATTGCTTGCGTCGCTGTTTCAGCTCGCTTGTATTCTTTAACGGAGCCCTCTGCAAAACCTTGAGGATTTTTTTAAAAAAATGTTTGTGAGCAACTTTGCATCTGAAACGGACCGGAATCGTTCTTGCCTGACGCCACACCCGCAACAAGAGCGTTGACGGCATCTCCAGAAAAATATTTAGGGGACTTTCCCCCTCTTGTTCCTCCCTTGCCGATGTTTGCCTGTGGGATACACTCGCCTCTACTTGTACGTCCGCAGAGGAACTCGATGAACAATTTGCCAAAGCGCCGCACCGCCTTCGTGCTGGCTTCGACCGACCACGGCAGCATGCTGGTCAACCGCCACGATTACCGCATGGTCGGCAGCGGCGGCTATGGCGTCGGCTACCAGCTGCTGGAAAAATCCTCGTTCGATGCCGATGAGGTGGGCTTCGTGCTGCAGTTGCTGGAAAGCCGGCGCCGCCATGCCGGCGACGGCCTGATCGCGCTCGACTGCGGCGCCAACATCGGCGTGCACACGATCGAATGGGCGCGCTACATGCATGGCTGGGGCGACGTGCTCGCCTTCGAGGCACAGGAACGGATCTTTTATGCGTTGGCCGGCAACCTCACACTGAACAATTGTTTCAATGCTCGTGCGATCTGGGCGGCGATCGGCGCCGGCAACGGCGCCCTGCGCGTCCCGGTGCCCGACTACCTGGTGCCGTCCAGCTTCGGCAGCCTGGAGCTGCGCCCGGGCGCAGGCACGGAATTCATCGGCCAAGACATCGATTACTCCGACGCGGCGACTCAGACCGTGCAGATGCTGGCGATCGACGCCATGAACCTGCCGCGCCTCGACCTGATCAAGCTCGACATCGAAGGCATGGAACTGGAGGCGCTGCAGGGCGCACGTGAATCGATCGCCCGCCTGAAGCCTTATCTATTGATTGAAAAGATCAAATCGAACGAAGAGGAACTGGTGCGTTTCGTGACCGAACTCGGCTATGTCGTGTTCCCGCTCGGGATCAACCTCCTCGCGGTGCACGCGGCAGACCCGATCGCGGCCGAATTGCGCCAGGCCGCCAACCCATAACAGAACGCGCTTCAACCATGACCACCGTTCAGGATTTCCCCGCCCAGGCCGACGCGCTCTTCGCCGCCGGGCTCGCCGCCCATACCGAAGGCCGCTTCGACGACGCCTTCGCCCGCTACGAAGCCGCCCTTCAGCTCGCGCCTGGCCATTTCGACACGCTGCATCATCTCGGCATCCTCGGCCACGACAGCGGCAACTACGAATTCGCCCTCGAGTTTCTCAGCGAGGCCATCCGGATCGATCCGCAGGTGCCCGCCGCCTATTGCAACCTCGGTAATATCTTCAAGGCCATCGGCGAACGCGACGCGGCGCTCGACAGCTATCGCCAGGCGCTGGCCCTCGACCCGAACCATGTCAACGCGCTGTACAACATGGGTAACCTGCTGCAGGACCTGGGACGTTACGAGGAAGCCCTGGCCAGGTACGACAGCGCGATCAGCCTTGCGCCGCGCGATGCCGACGTCTGGAACAACTGCGCCGCCGTGCTGGAGCGCCTCGACCGCCTGCACGAGGCGCTGCAGGCAGTCGAGCACGCGATCACGATCGCGCCCGGCCATGTGAACGCCCTGACCAACCGCGGGAATATCCTGGTGCCCCTCGGCAGGATCGATGCGGCGCTTGCCAGCTACGAGCAGGCGCTGGCGCTTTCCCCGGACCACATCGAAGCCCACATCAACCTCGGCAGCACCCTGCAGCTGAAGGACGAACATGACCGGGCGCTGGCCAGCTTCGATGCGGTGCTGGCGCTCGATCCGGAGCATGCCGAAGCCCACCATCGCCGGGGCAAGGTGCTGCGTGAGCTCAAGCGCAACGACGAGGCGCTGGCGGCGCTGCAGCGCGCCATCGTGCTCAAGCCGGATGCCGCACCCTTCCGTTGCACGCTGGCCCACCTGGTGCAGGCCATGGGCAATTTCCAGGGCGCGCTCGACTGCTTCGACGCCGCCCTGGCGATCGACGACAGCAACCTGGCGGTGCACAACGACCGCGGCATCGTGCTGCAGCGCCTGCGCCGTTTCGACGAGGCGCTGGCCTGTTTCGAGATGATCCTCGAAAAGGACCCCGAGCATGCCGAAGCCGCGCTCAACCGCGCCAACGTGCTGCAGCGCCTGCTGCGCGTCGAGGAAGCGCTCGCGGCCTACGACGCGATCGTTGCCCGCAAGGGCGAGAGCGCGTCGATCTGGAACAACCGCGGCAACGCCTACGAGGAACTGCGCCGCTTCGAGGAAGCGCTGGCCTGCTTCGATGCGGCCATTGCGCTCAATCCCGACTACGCGACCGCGCACTGGAACCGCAGCCTGCTGAACCTGCAATATGGACGCCTGGGCGACGGCTGGCGCGGCTACGAATGGCGCTGGCAGAACGAATCGCTCGGCTGCTACCGCGAGAAGCGCGATTTCGCCGAGCCGGCCTGGCTGGGACAGGAATCGCTGGAGGGTAAGACCATCCTGCTGTTCGCCGAGCAGGGCCTGGGCGACAGCCTGCAGTTCTGCCGTTACGTACCGCTGGTCAAGGCACGCGGCGCGCGCGTCGTGCTCGAAGTGCAAGGACCGCTGACCAGCCTGCTGGCCGGCCTCGAAGGCGTGGACCAGGTCCTGGGCCGCGGCGATCCGCTGCCGCCCTTCGACTACCAGTGTTCGCTGATGTCGCTGCCGCTGGCCTTCGGCACCGAAGTCGATTCGATTCCAGCCCCGGCGCATTATCTTGCCGCCGATCCCGCGCGCGTGGCCGCCTGGCGCGAACGCCTCGGCCCGCAGGCGCGCCTGCGCGTCGGCCTGGCCTGGAGCGGCAATCCGCTGCACAACAACGACCACAACCGCAGCATCGCCCTGTCCCACCTGGCGCCGCTGCTGGCCATGGACTGCGAGTTCGTCTCGCTGCAAAAGGAACACCGCGAGCAGGATATTCCCGTGCTCGACGCTGCCGGCGTGCAGCGCATGGACGCCCATATCGGCGATTTCGCCGACACGGCCGCCCTGTGCGAACTGATGGACGTGGTGATCGCAGTCGACACCAGCATCGCCCACCTGGCCGGCGCGCTGGGCAAGCCGCTGTGGGTGCTGCTGCCGCACGTGGCCGACTGGCGCTGGCTGACCGAGCGCAGCGATACGCCCTGGTATCCGGCCGGTCGTCTGTTCCGCCAAGGCAAGGTAGGTGACTGGGCGGGCGTGATCGAATCCGTCAAACAGGCACTGGAGAACCTGCCTCACGGCTGAGCGGCGCACCGGATTTGACGATTCGAATTTTACAATTGTGCGCCAATTGCAAAATGGTGCAGGTTCTGGCGTAATGCAGGCTGGATCACGAACCCAACCGTATCGGCGCGATGCGGTCCGACCTGCACATGATGACACCACAGATTCCGGTAGACGAGGCGCGGCGGCTGGCCGCCCTGCATGCGACCAGCCTGTTCGGCACGGGCCCCGAGGAAGCATTCGACCGGATCACGCGCATGGCGTCCAAGCTGCTGCATGTGCCGACCGCCCTGATCTCGCTGGTCGGCGCCGATACCCAGTGGTTCAAGTCGCGCTGCGGCTTTGATCCCCAGTACGGCCCGCGCGACACCTCCTTCTGTGGCCACGCGATCCTGAGCGACGAACCGATGGTGGTCGAGGATGCGAGCAAGGATCCGCGCTTCGCCGATAATCCCAGCGTGCTCGGCACGCCGCACGTGCGCTTCTATGCCGGAATGCAGCTGTACTCCGTCGACCGCGCCAAGCTCGGCACCCTGTGCATCATCGACAGCGAGCCGCGCGCACTCGGCGAGGAGGAGCTGGCCGAGCTGCATGACCTGGCGCGCATGGTCGAGGAACTGATCCACCACCGCCAGCTCGCGATCGCCGCCCAGCAGCTGCACGACGGGCTGCAGCAGAACGCCTCGCGCGCCCAGCTGGCCGCCTCGGCCGGCCAGGTCGAATTCCTTCTCAACCACGACACCCTCACCGGACTGGCCAACCGCCAGGCCCTGCTGGGCACGATCCGCGACCGCATTACCGACTGGCAACAGCGCCAGGTGCCGGCGGCCGTCGCCTGCCTGAACGTCGACCGCTTCAAGCGCGTCAACGACGCCTTCGGCCATGCCGCCGGCGACGAGGTGCTGGTGGCCGTCACCCGCTGCCTGCAGGCCGAACTCGGCGCTGACGATTTGCTGGCGCGCACCGGCAGCGACGAGTTCGTGCTGCTGCTGAGCCCACCCGCCGATGAAGCGGCGCTGCAGGCGCGCCTGGTGCGTCTGCTGGACAGCGTCAACAGCAGCGTGTCCTGGGCCGGCAAGGATATTTCCATCACCTGCAGCATCGGGGTCGCCCGCTTCCCCCAGGATGGCGAGGATGCCGATACCCTCCTTAGCAATGCCAACACGGCCATGCGCCACGCCAAGGAAACCGGCGGCGCGCGCACCCAATATTTCGCGCCGAGCCAGCGGCGCGAACTGGTGCGGCGCATGGCGCTCGAACACCAGCTGCACCGCGCCATCGAACGCGAGGAACTGTTCCTGCAATACCAGCCGAAGATCGACCTGCAAGGCGGCACCCTGGCCGGCTTCGAGGCCCTGCTGCGCTGGCGCCATCCGGTCCATGGCGTCGTCTCGCCCGAGGAATTCGTGCCGATCGCCGAAGAGACGGGACTGATCGTGCCGATCGGCGACTGGCTGGTGCGCACGGCGATCCGCCAGATGGCCGGCTGGCATGCGGCCGGCCTGCCCGAGGTGCCGGTGGCGGTCAACCTGTCGGCGCGCCAGTTCCTGCAGGGCGACGTGGTCGGCCTGGTCGGGGAGATGCTGGCCGAGACGCAGGTCGCCCCGCATTTGCTGGAACTGGAACTGACCGAAAGCCTGTCGATGGCCGATCCCGAGCGCAGCCTGGCGATCATGCGCGAGCTGCGCGAACTGGGCGTCACGCTCAGCATCGACGACTTCGGCACGGGTTACTCGAGCTTCGCCTACCTGAAACGCTTGCCGATCGACAAGCTAAAAATCGACAAGTCCTTTGTCAACGACATGGTGCACAGCAGCGATGCGCGCGCCATCGTCCAGGCTATCGTTGCCATGGCGCATAGCATGCACTTGCACGTGGTCGCCGAGGGCGTGGAGTCGGCGCCACAGGCGCTGGCCCTGCGCGAAACCGGCTGCGACCAGGCCCAGGGCTATTACTACTCCCGTCCGCTCGACGCCGGGGAAGCCGGAAGCTTCCTGGCGCCGGCGCCCGCCGCCAAGGTAGGCATTGCGCGCGGCTGAGGTGTCTTTACAACAGAAACAATTTCTAACAAATCGGAAGGGTGTGCGCCATCAAGGTGTTTATCATTGTGTTAACGCGACACGGGCGACGCATCCACGTCCGGCCGGATGTCGCGTACTGATGATGGCGTGAGTTTCATGATGCAAAGAAGAACCGACGAGCAGACGGCGCTGACTGCCGAATATGCTCTCTACCTGGTGGACATCCGCGGGGTCGAGTTTGCCCTGAACTATCTCGACACCTGCAACGTGTCGCGTTCGATCCTGACACGCGCCTTGCAAAGCCCCGAACTGCGGCGCCATCACGAGCGCCGCCAGCGCCCGCGCAACGACTGATCCTTCTTTCCTCCCTCGATACTGCCGAGCAGCCTGGTCCGTTTCCCTTATCGGTATGACAAAGCCGGAAAAAGCCGGGTATTCCCGTCTCTCAAGTCCGGTTAGAACCTGCCGTTAAGCCAGTAAACTACCCTCGCTGAAGAAAGTCATGCAGGCTCTTGAAGCTTGCGGCGACCGGCTCCGGCACGAACACAGGGGAACGCCCATCGGCGCGGTCCCCACATAGACAGAAGGTTTGGAGGTTCACGATGTTTGGATCGATGCAGCGCGGCGTCAATGCGTACGCCAAAGTAGGAATGGAAACCGCCGTGATTTCGGCTTCGCCCCACAAGCTGATCGTGCTGCTGTATGACGGCGCCATCACCGCGATCAAGAATGGCGCCACTCACATGGCTGCCGGCAACATCATCGAGAAAGGCGCGGCCATTTCGAAAGCGCTGGACATCATCAACAACGGCCTGCGCGCCAGCCTCGACAAGAAGGCCGGCGGCGACATCGCTGCCAACCTGGACGCCCTGTACGTGTACATGACCGAACGCCTCCTGATGGCCAACCTGCAGAACAAGCTCGCGCTGCTGGACGAAGTGCAGACCCTGCTGGTCGACCTGCGCGATGCCTGGAACCAGATCGGCGAAAAGCCGGTGCAGGCACCGTCGATGTCGCAATATCCCGTGATGGCGAGCGCCTGATGATGACCGGCCAGGAAGTGCTGCTCGAATACGCTGCCGTCGCCGACCTGACCGGCCAGATGCTGGCCGCCGCCGAAGCCGGCGACTGGGACCACCTGGTGATCCTCGAACGCGAATGCACGGCCCACGTCGACATCCTGAAAAGCGGAGAAGCGGCGGTCGAACTCAACCCCTCGGGCCGCCAGGCGAAGATCGACTGCATCCGCCGCATCCTGGCCGATGACCGCAAGATCCGCGACCTGACCATGACCTGGATGGCCAAGCTGTCCGCCCTGATCAACAACTCCGGTACCCAGCGCCGCCTCGCCAACGCCTACGGCAGCGTCTGATCTGAGACGCAATGGTCGAGCGCATCCCCAGTCCCGGCCTCAGCGCCCCGCTGCCGGCCCGGGCGGCGCAGGCGCTCGAACGCACCGGAGATCCGCGCCTCGAACTGTTCCAGCGCACCCTGTCCACCCTGCTCGGCAGCCAGCTGCAAGCCTCCGTATTGGGGCGCATGCAGGACGGCAGCTTCATGGTGCGCGTGGCTGACATGCCGGTGCGCATGATGCTGCCGCCGGGCACGCAGCCCGGCACCCAGCTCACCATGACCGTCCTGGCCGCCACGCCCCAGCCGACCTTCGGCCTGGGCGACGCCACCCTGCAGGGCACCCTGGTGCCGCTCAGCGCCAACGCCGCTTCGCTGGCGGCCAGCGTCGCCGCGGCCAGCTCGCGCCTGCTGCAGGCGGGCGGCCAGGCGCAGGCGGCCGACCTCAGTCCGGCCGCACGCCTGCTGGGCCAGGTACTGAAAAGCGCCGCCGGCGCCCCTCCGCTTCCCACCCTGAATCCGGCCACGCCGCTGCTTCCCCAAGGGGCGCCCGACCCGGCGCAATTGGCTGCCCAGCTGCGCCAGGCCGTCGCCAAAAGCGGCCTGTTCTACGAAGCCCACCTGGCCGAATGGGCCGAAGGCAAGCGCCCACTGGCCGAGCTGATGGCTGAACCGCAGGCGTACAAACCGGCCGGCACGCCGCCTACCGACCCGTCCCTGTCGCAACTGATCAACCAGCAGTTGGCGACCCAGGAATCCGGCCAGCTTGTCTGGCAGGGACAGCTGGCGCCGCAGCAGGCGATGCGCTGGGAGATCCGGCGCGAAGAAAACGAGAGCGCCGCACCCGGACGCGAGCAGGATGAAGCCGGCTGGCACAGCGGCCTGCGCCTGCGCTTTGCCCTGCTGGGCGAGGTCGAAGCCAGCGTCAGCCTGCGCGGTTCGCGCCTGCAGATCGAGCTGCTGGCCGAACCGGGCGCCGCCGCCCTGCTGCGCGACAGCACGCCGCGCCTGCAGGAAGCCCTGGCCGCGGCCGGCAGCGAATTGGCGGCGCTGCGCATCGCCGGCCGGGAGGGTGCCGCGTGAACGAACAACGCCAGCGCGCCGTGGCCCTGGCTTATGCCGCCGGCTCCGCCGCCCCGACCGTGGTCGCCAAGGGCCGCGGCCTGGTGGCCGAGCAGATCATCGAGCGGGCGAAGGAAGCCGGCGTGTTCGTCCACGAATCGAAGGAACTGGTGTCGCTGCTGATGGAAGTCGACCTCGACGGCCAGATTCCCCCTGCCCTCTACCGCGCAATTGCGGAACTATTGGCATGGCTATATCATATTGAGTCGGCGCAACAACTCGGCAGGCCTGTTACTGAACTGGCCCCGGCCCCGCCCGACGGCGCCCTTTTTTTAGACTTACCTGCAGATTCACCTGCATTATCGGCGGAACAAAATGCAAGCAATGCATGACGCGGAACTGGACAACTGGCACGACTACGAGGTGCACTCGGCCCGTGAGATCGTGGCGCTGCTGCGCCAGATCGGCGAAAAGAAGCAATTGATCAGGATGAAGATCAAGGGCGAGGCCGACGTCTGCGTCACCTCCATCCTCGAGGTCGACGGCGACGAAGGCGTCTTCGTGCTCGACCGCTCGATCAACCGCGAGCAGAACGAGCGCATCGTGCAGGCGAAAAGCGTGCTGTGCGAAACCTATCTCGACAAGATCCGCATCCTGTTCAGCGTCAGTGGTGTGCAGGAAACCGAATACCGCGGCGCGGGCGCCCTGGCGGCCGACATCCCCGCTTCCCTGATCCGCCTGCAGCGCCGCGAGTTTTACCGCATGCCGACGCCAGTGACGAATCCGGTCCCGGCCCTGGTGCCGATGCCGCTCGACCTGGGCGGCGGCAACGCCACCTTCCCGCTGGCCGACATCAGCTGCGGCGGCGTCGCCCTGCTCGACAACAAGATGATGCTGAATTCGACCATCGGCCAGACGTTTACGAATTGCCGCATCGAACTGCCGGAGATCGGCACCGTCACCACCTCGCTGCAGGTACGCAATGCGCTGGATGTGACCATGCTGAACAACAAGACCAGCCGGCGGATCGGTTGCATGTTCGTCGATATTTCGCGCGGGAACATGGCGGCGGTTCAGCGGTACATCACGAAGCTGGAACGTGAGCGGAATGCGCGATTGGCAGGTTTGTCGTAGGGGCTGTTGAGGCCAATGGCCTCAACGGCGGGTTCACCGGGCATTCATGCCCACGCGGTACGGCGTCTGATTCGTGTTCAAGATTGATGTAACCCGGTTCAACCGGTAAAACGGCGTGGGCATAAATGCCCACCGTACAAAAAGGGCCGCGTTTCCTTCGAAACGCGGCCCTTTTCTCATGATCGGTCCAACCGGATCACACCTGCATATTCATGATCTCGTGATACGCCGACACCAGCTTGTTCCTCACCTGCACCGTTGCCTGGAAGGCAATACTCGACTTCTGCATCGCGATCATGGTGTCCGACAGGCTGACGCTGTCGTCCCCCATCGCAAACCGGTTGCCCAGTTCCTCGGCGTGCTTCTGTGAATTGCTGACCTGCTCCAGGGAATTCTTGAGCGCGTCGGAGAAGCTGACCTTCGAGGGGCCTTCGTTGACGGGCGCGGCGTTGCCGACGCCGCCGACGCCGCCCAGGCTGCCCGGGCCGAGCGCGGGCGCGGCCGGCTTGGTAGCCGCGGCCTTGAGCTGGGCCATCATCGCCTCGATCCGGCTGCTGTCGATTCCGCCTACGTTCATGGGTTCTCCTGTTCTATCTCTTGCGCACTCCACGTACGGGAGCAATGTCAGGCTTACAGCTTACCAGCATGCGCGCAAGCAACTTCGTCGAGCAGGAGGGGAAAGCACCCCCTATTCGCCCGTTTGAATGTTGCCCCAAGGCTTCATAATTCGGTCCTGATCTCCTTTCTCCCTTTGGACAAACATGGCCGCGACCGCCGACGAACTGCTCGACACTCCTGCTGCTCCCCAACCCTTCCTGAAAACCGCCATGGGCCGTAATGTCCTGATCGGCGGCGGGGTCGCGGCGGTGCTGGCCGTGGTCGTCGCCATCTGGATGTGGAGCAGCACCCCGGATTACCGCGTGCTGTACGCCAATTACAGCGACAAGGATGGCGGCGCCCTCACCGCGGCGCTCGACCAGATGGGCGTGAAGTACAAGTTTTCCGAAGGCGGCAGCGCCATTCTCGTGCCCGCCGAGCAGGTGCCCGACCTGCGCCTGAAACTGGCGGCGCAAGGCTTGCCGAAGGGCGGCAACGTCGGCTTCGAACTGATGGAAAACCAGAAGCTGGGCGTCTCCCAGTTCCTGGAACAGGTGAATTACCAGCGCTCGCTCGAGGGCGAGCTGGCCCGTTCGATCCAGTCGCTGGGCTCGGTGGCCGGCGCGCGCGTGCACCTGGCGCTGCCGAAACCCTCCGTGTTCGTGCGCGACCAGCAAAAGCCGACCGCCTCGGTCCTGCTCAACCTGCAATCGGGGCGCGCCCTCGATCCGGGCCAGGTCAGCGCCATCGTGCACCTGGTCGCCTCCAGCATTCCCGAACTCACCATCGGCAACGTCACCGTCGTCGACCAGAACGGCAACCTGCTCTCCGAGCAGCCGAAGCAGAATGGCCTCAACAAGCAGCTCGACGCGACCCAGCTGAAGTATGTCGAGACGGTCCAGCAGAACATCATCAAGCAGGTTGAGTCCCTGATCACCCCGATCGTCGGCAAGGGCAATGTGCGCGCCGAAGCGACCGCCGAGATCGATTTCGCCCAGGTCGACACCGCCGCCGAGATGTACAAGCCGAATTCGCCGCCGGAGCCGCAGGCGATCCGCAGCCAGCAGACCTCGGAGCAGACCGGCGCCACGACCGGTCCGGCCAACGGCATCCCGGGCGCGCTGTCGAACCAGCCGCCGGGCGTGGCCACCGCGCCACTGGAAGGTGGTGCCCCGGGCGCGGCGCCGACCACCACGACCGGTCCGGCGAGCAAGAACGCCACGACGAATTACGAGCTGGATAAAACGATCCGCTACGAGCAGCGTCCGATGGGCGGCATCAAGCGCCTGACCGTGGGCGTGGTGGTGAACTACCGCCGCTCGGTCGATCCGAACACCGGCAAGATCACCGTGAAACCGCTGGCGGCGGCCGAAGTGGCCCAGATCAACGAGCTGGTGAAGCAGGCAATGGGGTACTCGCAGGCGCGCGGCGACACCATGAACGTGGCCAACGCTCCCTTCGACGGCGTCGACCGCCCGGACGAGAACGGTCCTGACTGGTACAAGGATCCGGCCAACCTGCCACTCGCCATGGAAGTCGGCAAGTACCTGTTGATCGCGGCCGTGATCGCCTTCCTCTACTTCCGTATCCTGCGTCCGCTGCTGCGCCCCGTGGTGCGTAAGTTCGACGAAGCGACCGCCGAGCCGGAAGAGGAAAAGGAAGAAGAAGACGCGGATACCGTCGTCGACCTGGAAGGCAAGCCGGTGCTGGGACCGGACGGCATGCCGATCGAGGAAGAGGAAGCGCCGCGCGAACGCAGCTACCGCGCCAACCTGGCGATGGCAAAAGAGATGGCGATGAATGATCCACGTATCGTGGCAAACGTAATCAAGGCATGGGTGGGTTCGGAATGAGCGACAAGGATAAAGACGGCGTCACCAAGGCAGCAATCCTGATGCTGGCCATGGGCGAGCAGGAAGCGGCCGAAGTGATGAAATTCCTCGGCCCGCGCGAAGTGCTCAAACTCGGCGCGGCCATGGCCGCGATGAAATCGGTGCAGCACGAGCAGGTGGTCAACGTGCTGGAAGCCTTCCGCGACGAAGCCGACGCCCACTCGACCGTCGGCCTCGATTCGGACGAATACATCCGCGAAGTCCTGACGAAAGCGCTGGGCGACGACAAGGCCGCCGTGCTCTTGAACCGCATCCTGGGCGGCAAGGACGCCTCGGGCATCGAAAGCCTGAAGTGGATGGACGCGCAATCGGTGTCCGAACTGATCCGCAACGAGCACCCGCAGATCATCGCCACCATCCTGGTGCACCTCGAGCGCGACCAGGCCTGCGAGATCCTCAGCCACTTCACCGACCGCCTGCGCAACGACGTCGTGCTGCGTATCGCCACGCTGGACGGCGTGCAGCCGGCTGCTTTACGCGAACTGAACGACGTGCTGACCAAGCTGCTGTCGGGTAACGAGCACATCAAGAAGTCCTCGCTCGGCGGCGTGCGTACCGCGGCCGAGATCCTGAACTTCATGGCCGGCGAGCAGGAAAGCGCGGTGATGGAGAACATCAAGAACTACGATAACGACATGGCGCAGAAGATCATGGACGAGATGTTCGTGTTCGACAACATCATCGACATCGACGACCGCGGCATCCAGTTGCTGCTGCGCGAAGTGCAGTCCGACATGCTGATCATCGCCCTGAAAGGCGCTTCGCAAGACCTGCGCGAGAAGATCTTCCGAAACATGTCGCAGCGTGCAAGCGAGATGATGCGCGAAGACCTGGAGTCGAAAGGCCCGGTCCGCCTGTCGGAAGTCGAGGCGCAGCAGAAGCAGATTCTGCAAATCGTGCGCCGCCTGGCGGACGAAGGGCAGATCGTGTTGGGTGGCAAGGGCGAAGATTCCTTCGTCTAAGGTTTTAGATCCGGATAAAGATGAGCAAAGACACGCAGGGCGCCTTCAAGCGCTGGGAAATGACCTCCTTCGGCGACGAACGCCCCAGCTCGCTGGCGGCGCGCATCCAGGCCGAGGAGCGCGCCGCCGCTGCTGCAGCCGCGTCAGCGGCAGCAGCAGCGGCGGCTTCTGTTCCTCTCGTTCCTGCCATGCAATTGCCGACCGCCGCCGAGCTGGAAGCCCTGCGCGAAGGCGCACGCGCCGAAGGCTACGAGGAAGGCCTGGAGGAAGGCCGCGCCGCCGGCCGTGCCGAAGCGTATGAAGCGGGCCGCGCCGAGATGGCGGCCGAAATGGACAGCCTGCGCGCCATTGCTTCCACCTTCAGCGGCGCCGTCGCCGCGGCCGACGAGACCATCGCTTCCGACGTGCTCGACCTGGCCCTGCACCTGGCGCGCTCGATGGTGCGCACCGCCTTCACGGTGCGTCCCGAACTCATCATCCCGATCGTGCGCGAAGCGATCGACTATTTACCGGTGCTGCAGCAGCCCGCTATCCTGGCGCTGAACCCGGACGACATCGAGATCGTGCGCGCCGCCCTGTCCGACGAACTCGACAAGGGCGGCTGGCGCGTGGTCGCCGACCCGCAGGTCGGGCGCGGCGGTTGTAAGGTCGATACCGCCAGCAACCAGATCGACGCCCAGGCCAGCGCCCGCTGGGCGCGCCTGGCGCATGCGCTGGGCAAGAACGTCGAGTGGCTGGGCTGATGCAAGCGAGCCTCGACCGCCATACTGCGCGCTGGAAATCCTATCTGAGCGACTGCGATTCGCTGCTCGGCTTCGTCGAGCCGATGCAGGTCTCGGGCCGTGTCACGCGCGTGGCCGGCCTGGTGATGGAATGCGTGGGCCTGCGCCTGGCCGTGGGCAGCGCCTGCACCATTCCGCTGCCGAACGGCGCGAAGATCGAAGCGGAAGTCGTCGGCTTCGAAGGCGAGCGCCTGTTCCTGATGCCGCAATCCGACGTCGAAGGCGTGGTACCCGGTTCGCGCGTGTTCCCTGTGGAGACGCCGGTGCCGCGTCCGGGCACGGTGAACCATCCGCGCCGCCGTCCGAGCGACCGCGCGCGCCACCTCCCGGTCGGCTGGAATCTATTAGGGCGCGTGGTCGATGGCGCCGGCCGTCCGCTCGACGGCAAGGGTCCTTTGGGCACCGACGAGGTCGCACCGATCAACGCCCGCCCCGTCAATCCGCTCGACCGCGCCCCGATCAAGGACACCCTGGACGTCGGCGTGCGCGCGATTAACGCGATGCTGACCGTCGGCCGCGGCCAGCGCCTGGGCCTGTTCGCCGGCACCGGTGTCGGTAAATCCGTGTTGCTGGGCATGATCGCGCGCTATACGACGGCGGACGTGATCGTCGTCGGCCTGATCGGCGAGCGGGGCCGCGAGGTGAAAGAATTCATCGAGCAGATCCTGGGCGAGGAAGGCATGGCGCGCTCGGCCGTGGTGGCCGCGCCGGCCGACAGCCCGCCCCTGATGCGCCTGCAGGGCGCGGCCTATGCCACGGCAATTGCCGAGCACTTCCGCGACCAGGGCAAGAACGTCATGCTGATCATGGATTCGCTGACCCGCTACGCGATGGCCCAGCGCGAGATCGCTCTCGCCATCGGCGAACCGCCGGCCACCAAAGGTTATCCGCCTTCGGTGTTCGCCAAGCTGCCGGTGCTGGTCGAACGCGCCGGCAACGGCCTGGAGGGTGGCGGCTCGATCACGGCCTTCTATACCGTACTGTCCGAAGGCGACGACCAGCAGGACCCGATTGCGGACGCCGCGCGCGGTATTCTCGACGGCCACATCGTGCTGAACCGCCATCTGGCCGAAGCGGGCCACTATCCGGCGATCGACATCGAACAGTCGATCAGCCGCGCCATGCACGGCATCACCACGCACGAGCACCAGCTGTCGGCGCGCAAACTGAAGCAGCTGTATTCGCGCTACCAGCGTTCGCGCGACCTGATCAGCGTGGGCGCGTATGCGGCCGGCAGCGATCCGGTGCTGGACCAGGCGATCGCCCTGAACGGCCAGATCGAGGAATTCCTGTGCCAGGAAATCCACGAAAACACGAATATGGGCCAGAGCTTGGGGCAATTAACCTCTCTGTTCAGCTGATGGGTTAAGTGTTGCCCTAGGTATACTTGATTCACTATGGCAAATCCTTCTGCACTTGAAACCCTGATCGAGCTGGCCCAGCGCGACTCCGACGACGCCGCCAAGCGTCTCGGCGCCGCCCTGAAGGCGGTCGAGGAGGCGGAGCAGAAGCTGCAGATGCTGCTGGGCTATCGCGACGATTACGCGAACCGGCTCGACCAGGCGCAGATGAACGGCATCACGCCCTTCGCCTACGCCAACTTCGTTGCCTTCGTCGGCAAGCTCGACAACGCGATCAATGGCCAGCAGGAAGTGCTGAAACACGCGAAATACAAGAGCGAGCTGGAAAAAACGACCTGGCAGGAAAGCGAACGCAAGCGCCTGTCCTACCGCACCCTGAACGAACGCGCGGCCGCCGAAGCCCTGCGCATCGAAAACAAGCGCGACCAGAAAATGATGGACGACCACGCGGCGCGTACCGTCCGCAACGCGCGCTGAACCTGACCCGCTGAACCGACATGACGATGCATACCAACTCCCTCCCGATCAGCCTGAACGCTCCGGCGGCCCCGGCCCCGAGCACGCGCGCCAATCCCCTGCCCGCCAGCGAGGGCATCGATTTCGGTGCGACCCTGACGCGCCAGATGGAACAGCGCCAGGCGCTGGTCCAGCCGCAAGCGCCTGCACCGCAACAGCCAGCCTCGCCGAAACCGCAGACCGCTCCGAAGCCGGCTGCCGGTGAAGCGAAGTCGGCGCCGCGCGAGGTGGTCAAGCAGGCCGCCAAGGAAGCGGCGCATCCCGAGACGACGAAAAAGGCCGAGGGAACGCAGGACACCGCCCCCGAGGAAAAGACGGCAGCCGCGACCAAAGGCGACAGCAGCGAGGAAGATGCGAGCGCGGCGGACGCCAAGGTGGCCGACTCGGTGGTCGACATGCTGGCCATGGTCGCCAGCTTCAACCAGGTGCAGGCCGCACCGGCGCCGGTGCCGATCGCGCAAGCGCCCGCCGTGCAGGCCGACACCCTGCTCTCGAGCATGAAGGAAGTGCGCGGCGAAGGCGCCGAGCCGCTCGTCAAGCTGAAGGGCGACGCCGGCCTGGCTGCCGTGACCGAAGACACCCAGGGCAAGGCCGAGCCCGGCGTCGACCTGCGCGCCATGGAACTGGGCAAGTCGGCCGATGCGGTAAAACTGCCGGTGGAAGCCGGCGACTTCGCTGCCAGGCTGCGCGATAGCACCGCCCAGGCGGGCATGAAGGACGCCGCTCCCGGTCCCGAAGCACTGACCAGCCTGGCGGCCCAGGCTACCGCCCTGCAGACCGCGCAAGCGGCCGGCAGCGCGCCGACCGACCGCCTGAGCGCGCGCGTCGGTACCCCGGCCTGGGACAACCAGGTCGGCCAGAAGGTGATCTGGATGGTCGGCGGCGAAGACCAGAGTGCGACCCTGGAACTGAATCCGCCGGACCTCGGCCCGGTGCAGGTGGTCCTGAACGTTTCGAACGATCTCGCCAGCGTGACCTTCTCGGCGCAGCAGCTGGAAGTACGCCAGGCGCTGGAAAACGCCCTGCCGCGCCTGCGTGAAATGATGAGCGAAAGCGGCATCGCACTGGGTAACGCGACCGTGAATGCCGGCGCCGAAGGGCGCCAGGGGCAGGATGGCCAGGGCACGGGCGGTTCTAGCCGCGGCCGTAGTGGCAATGGCGGTGGCGAAAGCGATGTAGCGGAGGTCACGCCGCGTCCGCGTACCGGTGTGATCGGCGGTGCGGGAGCGGTCGATACCTTCGCGTAAGCCAACAACAAGTTTCGTTTACGGCCGCCTCAGTGCGGCCGTTTTTTGTTAGCGCTATGTAAGGTGGGCGCCCCGCGCCCACGCGGGCCAGCGCACGTATGCGCACCGGTGGTTTGACGTCAAGCGTATCGACAGATCAAACGCCGCACCGCGTGGGCTCGAGAGCCCACCCTACAACGACAAACCCCGATGTAACCCACGATCCCCCCTCTTTTCAAAGCTTGCCGCTGCGCACTTTTTCTCGATAATGACATAATCACGCAACCACCATCAGCACCAGAGGCAACTTGAAAGCGAATCCGAAAATGAAGGCTGACCCGAAAGCGGCGGACGCAGCACCGGCGGCAGGCTCGAAGAAGAAGCTCATGATCATGGCGATCGCGGGCGTGCTCGTGCTCGGCGGTGGCGCCGGCGCCGGCTGGTTCTTCCTGCACGGCAGCGGCGACGCCGAGGCCCATGCCGAGGAGGCCCCCGCCAAGAAGAAGAAAAAGAAGGACAAGGAGCACGTGAAGGCGGAATATGTCCCGATCGAAGCCTTTACCGTGAACCTGCAGCCCGAGAATGGCGACCAGTATCTGCAAGTGCAGTTTACACTGCAGGTGGACGGTCCCGAACAGGCTGTGCTCATCAAGGACAACATGGCCAAGGTACGCAGCCGCGTCCTGCTCCTGCTGTCGGGCAAGAAAGCATCGGAGATCAATACGGTGGAAGGCAAGCAGCAGCTCGCGGGCGAGATCAAGGCCGCGGTCCAGGTGCCTTTCGATGAGGGTGGCGACGAACAGGAGGTGTCGGACGTGCTGTTCACCTCCTTCATCATCCAATAAAGTAAGCAGTAAGCATCCACTAAAGAAACATCATGGCCGATAATTTCCTCTCACAGGAAGAAGTCGATGCCCTCCTCAAAGGGGTCAACGGCGATCAGGACGACGTAGCCGCGCCTGAAGACACCTCGGGAGTCCGCACCTACAACCTGGCGACCCAGGAGCGGATCGTGCGCGGCCGTATGCCGACGCTCGAGATCATCAACGAGCGTTTCGCGCGCTTGCTGCGCATCGGCCTGTTCAACTTCCTGCGCCGCTCCGCCGAGGTCTCGGTGGGCTCGGTGCGCGTCTCGAAGTACAGCGAGTTCATCCGCAACCTGGTGGTCCCGACCAACCTGAACCTGATCCACATGAAGCCCCTGCGCGGCACCGCGCTGATGGTCTTCGATCCGGGCCTGGTGTTCTTGCTGGTCGACAACCTGTTCGGCGGCGACGGCCGCTTCCATACCCGCGTCGAGGGCCGCGACTTCACCCAGACCGAGCAGCGCATCATCATGCGCATCCTCGACGTCGTGTTCGAGGCCTATACCAAGTCCTGGGAACCGGTCTATCCGATCGAGTTCGAGTACGTGCGTTCGGAGATGAACACGCAGTTCGCCAACATCGCGACGCCGAACGAAGTCGTGGTATCGTCCACCTTCACGATCGAGCTCGGTCCGGTGTCGGGCCAGATCCACTTCTGCATGCCGTACTCGATGATCGAGCCGATCCGCGATGCGCTGACCTCGAGCATCCAGGGCGAGGCGCTGGAAGTCGACAAGCGCTGGATCCGCCTGATGACGCAGCAGATCCAGGTGGCCGAAGTCGAACTCGTGGCCGAACTCGGCCACGGCAAGGCGAACTTCGACGAGATCCTCAACATGAAGATCGGCGACGTCATTCCGATCACGGTCCCGGATGCGATCCAGGCGACAGTGGACGGCGTTCCTGTGATGGAATGTTCCTACGGCGTCTTCAACGGCCAGTACGCGCTGAAGGTCGAGAAATTGCTGGCCAACAGCGACAGCTTCAATCAGGAGAAACACCATGTCTGACAACCAAGACGACCAGATCCTCGACGACGACTGGGGCGCCGCGATCGCCGAGCAGGCCGCCGCCGAAGCCGCCGCGCTGCAAAAGCAGCAAACCGCCAGCGCCGCCGTGTTCCAGGATTTCGGCACCAAGAATCCACGTCCGGACACCCCGAACGACATCGACTTCATTCTCGACATCCCGGTGCAGCTGACCGTGGAGTTGGGCCGCACCAAGATCGCCATCAAGAACCTGCTGCAGCTGGCGCAGGGCTCGGTCGTCGAACTCGACGGCCTGGCCGGCGAGCCGATGGACGTGCTGGTCAACGGCTGCCTGATCGCCCAGGGCGAGGTGGTGGTTGTGAACGACAAGTTCGGCATCCGTCTGACTGATATCATCACGCCTTCGGAACGGATCAGAAAATTGAATAAATGATGCCCACACGCGCCCTCGCCTGCCCTCGTCCACCTTCGTACGACGCAAAGCCGCAGGTTTCACCTGCCAGCCATTTGCTCGTACGCATGCGCAGGGCCGGCGCGGGCGCGTTGATCGCATCGATATTCCTGATGCCGCTGGCGGCCTGCGCGGTCCAGCCGGCTGCACCAAACGCAGCGCCACCACAAGCAACGCCGGCGACCAGCCAGCCTTCCACGCCGGCTCCTGCTCCGGCCGCGCGCCAGGAGGAAGCAGGCACCGGCCGGCAGGCCGACACCGCAGCCCCTGCTGCGGCCCCAGCGCCGGCTCCCCAGCGCGCCACGTCCCGTCCGGCCGCCTCGCCGCCGGTCACACCAAATACCCCGGTCGCCGAACGCGCCACCACCGTCGGCGAAGTGCCGACCGTCGGCGCCACGACGCCCACGCCCACGCCAGGCGTCGCGACCATGCCGGGCGCTCCGGCAGCCGTACCCGGCACGCCGGCCAATCCGAATACCCCCGTGACCGTCGGCCAGGCCGCGCCCGGCCCCTCGACCGGCACCCTGCTGCAGACCATCCTGGCCCTGGTGCTGGTGCTGGCCCTGCTGGCGGGCCTGGCCTGGGCCGCCAAGCGCTACGGTCCGCGCGTGGCCGGCAACTCGGCCAACCTACGCATGGTCGGCGCCCTCAACATCGGCGGCCGCGAACGCATCATGGTGGTCGAAGTGGGCGACCAGTGGATCGTGGTCGGCGCCTCGCCGGGCCGCGTCAACGCGCTGGCGACGATGCCGAAGGGGGATGCGGCGGCCTCCGCCACCCTGGCCGGCCATGCGCCCTCGGCCAACAGTTTTTCCGATTGGCTGAAACAGACGATAGATAAACGTAATGCGAAATAAGAAACTCCTGCTGGCGGCCGGCATGCTGCTCTTGCCGCTGGCCGTGCTGGCGGCGCCCGGCGTGCCCGCCTTCACCACCAGCCCGGCCCCGGGCGGCGGCACCACCTACACCCTGCCGGTGCAGACGCTGCTCCTGATGACGGCGTTTACTTTCCTGCCGGCCGCGCTGCTGATGATGACCAGCTTCACCCGCATCATCATCGTGCTGTCCCTGCTGCGCCAGGCGATCGGCACCCAGACCGCGCCGCCGAACCAGGTGATGGTCGGCCTGGCGCTGTTCCTGACCCTGTTCGTGATGGGCCCGACCTTCGACAAGATCTATACCCAGGCCTATCTGCCGCTGCAGGAAAACCAGATCCAGATGACGGAAGCCATGAGCCGCGGCGCCCAGCCGCTGAAGGACTTCATGGTCAAGCAGACGCGCCAGTCCGACCTCGCCATGTTCGTCAAGATCTCGCGCACGCCTGCCCTGCAGGGTCCGGAAGACATTCCGCTGCGGGTCCTGATCCCGGCCTTCGTCACGAGCGAGCTGAAGACGGCCTTCCAGATCGGCTTCGCGATCTTCATCCCCTTCCTGATCATCGACATGGTGGTGGCCTCGGTGCTGATGGCGATGGGTATGATGATGATGTCGCCGGCCGTGATTTCGCTGCCGTTCAAGATGATGCTGTTCGTGCTGGTGGACGGCTGGCAACTGCTGCTGGGCTCGCTGTCCCAGAGCTTCAACTAGGGACACCGCGATGACTCCGGAAACCGTCATGACGATGGGCCGCACGGCCATGGAAATCACGCTGCTGGTCTCGGCGCCCCTGCTGCTGATCGCCCTGATCATCGGCCTGGTCGTGAGCATTTTCCAGGCCGCGACCCAGATCAACGAAGCAACCCTGTCCTTCATCCCGAAACTGGTCGGCGTCTTCGTCGCCCTGGTGGTTGCCGGCCCCTGGATGCTGTCGGTCATGCTCGACTACATGCGGCAAGTGTTCACCGGCATTCCGAACATGGTCGGCTAGCACTTACAGGCTGTGCTGACCCTCACGTCGATTGAAATCAACGCCTGGATCGCCGGGCTGCTGTGGCCGCTCACGCGCATCCTCGGCCTGGTCGCGGCCGCCCCACTGTTCGGCCACGCCAGCGTGCCGAACCAGGTCAAGGTCCTGCTCGGCGTGCTGCTGGCGCTGATCATCGCGCCCACCGTCCCGGCCGTGCCGGCCATCGATCCGATGTCCTATGCGGGCCTCCTGATCCTGGTGCAGGAACTGCTGATCGGGCTGGCGATGGGTTTCGCCATGCGCCTGGTGTTCGCGGCCATCGAGTACGCGGGCGAACTGGCCAGTAACGTGATGGGCTTCAGCTTCGCCTCCTTCTTCGACCCGACCACGCAAGGCCGCTCGGCCGCGATCAGCCAGTTCCTGTCGATGGTGGCGACCATGGCCTTCCTCGCCGTGAACGCCCACCTGGTGCTGCTGGCGGCGCTGTCGGAAAGTTTTACCAGCCTGCCGATCTCGAGCAGCCCGATCTCGCTGGTGGCGCCGCTGGAACTGGCCCGTCTCGGCAGCCGCATTTTCTCGGCCGGCCTGCAACTCTCTCTGCCGATCATCGCCGCCCTCCTCATCACCAACGTCGCGCTCGGCATCCTGACGCGCGCCGCGCCGCAGCTGAACATCTTCGGCATCGGCTTCCCGATCACCCTCGGTGTCGGCATGCTGACCCTGAGCGTGGCCTTGCCCTACCTGAACACGCCGATCCAGAATCTGTTTAACGAAGGCATCGAAGCGGGCCGCCGCATTCCGCGCGCGGCCGCCGAACGCGTGCCTGCCGCGCTGCCGCCGCAGCCCGTCGCACCGATCCCGCAATAGTCCCCGGACGGGACGGGAGCACATTCCCCGTTCCATATCTGCGAAGCGAATCGCGCTCGCTCATGATCGCGTACTGGACTATCATGAATCGTGCCCGCCGGATTTGCCACTCACACAAATCCCGCCAAGCATGCGCAGGAGAACGTGTTGAATATTTCACCGTTACCACTCGCCGTCTTTGTCGTCGACGCCGACGGCGTCATCACCAGCTGGAACAAGGCCTGCGAAAAACTTGCGGGCTGTACGGCTGCGGACATCCAGGGCCAGCGTCTCGACCAGATCATCGATTTCGACGACATCGGCGAGCCGCCGTTGTCGATCGCGAAACGGTCCGAGCTCGACTCGACGGGCTACCTGCGCGGTGCAGGCGGGCGGCGCCTGCCGGTACGGGTGACGGTCGCGCGGCAAGCGCTCGATCCCGAGCAGCCCGACACCTACAGCGTGATCGTGATCCCGCGCGCCGGGCTGGTGGCGCCGCGCTACGCGTTGATCCAGGACTTGCCGGTCGGCGACATCATCGAGGGCCTGCCCTGCGTCTTCTACGTCATCGATCAGAGCGGCCA
Source organism: Massilia sp. Mn16-1_5 (assembly GCF_004798585.1). GTDB lineage: Bacteria > Pseudomonadota > Gammaproteobacteria > Burkholderiales > Burkholderiaceae_D > Telluria. The sequence goes on along the minus strand of NZ_PPXQ01000030.1, from coordinate 5,004 downwards.
CCTGCTGCTGTGGAACCGCCTGCTGGAAGACATGCTGGAGATGTCGAGCGAGGAATTGCCGACCACCGACGTCCAGTATTTCTTCGATGAAAAAGACCGGGCCGAGATCGTCAGCAAGATCATGGAAGCCTTCGAGAACGGCCATTCCTCGCACGAGGCCGAACTGGTGGGCAGGCAGGGCAAGCGCACCAGCATGCTCTTTCACTGCGCCCGCACCAGCGTTGGCGACCTGCCGTGCATCTTCGGTACCGGCCTCGACATCACCGACCGCAAGCAGACCGAGCATGGTTTGCGGGTGCGCGAGCGCGCCATTTATTCCAGCGTCAACGCCATCGTCATCACCTGCTGCGAAAACAATGACAACATCATCGAGTATGTGAACCCCGCCTTCGAACAGATGACCGGCTATACGCTCGCCGAGATCAAGGGCCGCAACCCGCGTTTCATGCGCATCGAGGGCTGCGACGTCGACGAACACCGGCGTATCAACGAGGCCATCAGGAAGAAGGAAAGCGTGCAGGTCATCCTGCGCAATGCGCGCAAGAACGGCGAAGTGTTCTGGAACGACCTGCGCATCGATCCGGTCAGCAACATCGACGGCGAAGTCACCCATTTCGTCGGCGTCATCAACGACATCACCGAGGCGCGCCATTACGAGCGCCGCCTGCACCACCTGGCCCACCACGATCCGCTGACGGGCCTGGCCAACCGCACCCTGCTGCAGGACGAGCTGAAATTCTCGATCGACTTCGCCGTGCGCAACCAGATGCTGGGCGCCCTCGCCTTCCTCGACCTCGACAATTTTAAACACATCAACGACAACTTCGGCCACGACGCCGGCGACGTGGTGCTGCGCGACACGGCGACCCGGCTCAAGGAAAGCGTGCGCGACAACGACACGGTGGCGCGCGTGGGCGGCGACGAGTTCGTGCTGGTGATCAACAACCAACCCGGCGACGAACAACTGGCCGACCTGATCGAACGCATCCGCCAGCGGGTGAACGCCCCGATCCGGGTTGCCGGACGCGACATCCTGCCCAGCACCAGCATCGGCGTGAGCCGTTTTCCGATCGATGGCGACACCGTCGACCGCGTGATGCGCGCGGCCGACGCCGCGATGTACCACGCCAAGACCCTGGGCAAGAACAACTGCCAGTTCTATTCGATCGAACTGAACCAGGCGGTGCACGAGCACCTGATGCTGGAAGCGAGCCTGTCGCGCGCCATCGGCAACCGCGAAATGGTGCTCGGCTACCAGCCGAAGGTCGACCTGCGCACCGGCAAGGTCGTGGGCGCGGAAGCCCTGGTGCGCTGGAACCATCCGGAAAACGGCCTCGTACCGCCCGACAAATTCATCCCGGTGGCCGAGGAAACCGGCCTCATCGTGCCGCTGGGTGAATGGGTGATCATCGAAGCCTGCGGCGCGCTCAAGGCGCTCGCCAAGCTCGGCATCCACGACTTCGCGATTTCGGTGAACCTGTCGGCGCGCCAGCTGCGTCAGCGCCAGTTCGCCTCTCACCTGGCGCGCACCCTCAAGCGCCAGGGCGTCGATCCGCGCAACCTGGAACTGGAAGTGACGGAAAGCCAGCTGATGGACCATCCGGAAGAAGCGATGGAAGCGCTGGCCGAACTCAAGTCCCTTGGCGTGCGCCTGTCGATCGACGACTTCGGCACCGGCTATTCGAGCCTCTCGCACCTGCAGAAATTCCCGGTCGACTATATCAAGATCGACCGCTCCTTCCTCGGCGAAGTCGCGCACGACGGCCACGCCGTGATCACGCGCGCGATCATCGCGCTGGGCCACAACCTCAAACTGAAGGTGATCGCCGAAGGGGTCGAGACCCGGGAACAGCTGGCTTTCCTGCGCGAGCACGATTGCGACCAGATGCAGGGCTACTACTTCAGCCCGGCCCTGTCCCAGCGCTCGCTCGAAGAGTTGGTCTGCAAGGACGCACGGCTGCCGGGTTAGCCTGTCAAAGGGCGGTAGCGGCGTGCTAAGCTCTGCCTTACTTCCGACGCTCACGCAACCGCACGGAGGACATGCAGAACACAGACAGCCACATGACCCTCGCACACCGCCTGACCACCCGCTACCTCGCCGCGATCCGCTGGTTCATCCCCCCCGATGCGCGCGCGGACGCCGCCACGCTGACGCGCGCGCAGAACGTGATCAATGCGGTGGTCATGGCCGCCCTCTCCGGCCCCTTCTACGCCTGGACCTATCATGCGCTCGGCTACACCGCGGCAGGCCGGGTCATCCTCACCTGCTGCATCTGCATGTTCAGCGCGCCCTTCCTGCTGCGCATCACGAAAAGCATCGTCGTCGCGCGCGAAGTCTTCCTGTGTGCGGTCTTCTTCAATTTCAGCTGGCTGACCTATGCCATGGGCGGCGTCTCGGCGCCGACCGCGGGCTGGATGGTGGTGCCGCCGATGGTGGCGCTGTTCCTCGGCGGCTTCGCGACCTCGATGTTCTGGCTGTTGCTCACCTGCGCCACCGTGGTCTTCATCTATGCCCTGCCCTTGCTCGGCATTCCGCTGCCGGCGCATCCGATCGAGGAAATGCAGCTGTTGTTCCTCCTGTGCGACTTCGGCCTCTACCTCGTCATCGTCCTGTTCATGTGCCTGTTCGAGCTGACCAGGACCGAGGGTGTCGTCAAGCTCCAGCATGCGCTCGATTTCATCCACGACGCGGCAGTGCGCGATCCGCTGACCGGCGGCCACACCCGCCGCCACGCGCTCAGGCGGCTCGCCGACCATCGCGAGGATGGTGCGATCTTCAGTATCTGCCTGCTCGAGATCGATGGGTTCCGGCGCATCAACGCCGGCCACGGCCAGGCCGTCGGCGACCGGGTGCTGCACGCGGTGGCGCAGTGCGTCGCGCGGCATCTGCCCGAGGGCGCCTCCTACGGGCGTTACGGCGGCGCGCAATTGCTGCTGATCTTGCCCGGAACCGCGCAGCCGGAAGCCCTGCTGCTGGCCGAACGCGTACGCCTGGACGTCCACGGCCTGCGCTTCGCGCCCGTCGCGCCGGACCTGGCGGTGACGGTCTCGATCGGCGTTGCGCAGTTCGAAGCAAAAGAATCGGTAGGCCAGACCATCGCCCGGGCCGACGAGGCCCTGTACCAGGCGACGTCACGCGCGCGCGACCGCGTGCTCGCCTACGGAGACCAGCCGGCCTTGCCTGCCCCGGATGCCGACCTGGCGGCGCCCGGCCTGTTCGACCACACCCGCATCGACCCGCTCACCGGCCTGCTCAGCCGGCGCGTGCTGCGCGACCGCCTCGGCCACGCCATGGCGCGCGCCCTGCGCAATGGGCGCATGCTCGGCGTGATGCTGCTGCATGTGGACCGGCTCGGCGCCATCAATGATGCGCTCGGCATCGAAGGCGGCGACGCCATCCTCGCGCAGGCCGCCGGCCAGGTGCGCGCCAACCTGCACGCGGCGGACAGTGTCATCCGCTTGAGCGGTGGCGATTTTCTCGTCATCCTCGAAGACTTGCGCAACAGCGAGGGCGCGCGCCAGATCGCGCAGCATATCCAGAACCGCTTCACCTTCCCGCTGGCCGTGGGCGGGCGGGAATGGCCCGTCACCCTCAGTATCGGCATCGCCATGTATCCGACGCCGGGCTGCGGCCTGGACGATCTGCTGGAGCGCGCCGAGGCCGCCATGAGGCGCGCCCGTCTCGGCCGCGGCAACGGGATCCAGCTGCATGTCGTCGATGCCGCACGCGGCGTGCTGGAAACGAGGCAGGCGGGATAAACCATGACGCCCATCCACGAAGTCATCCACCGCATCCTCTGGGACGCCGACTTCGGCAACGCCGACTTCGTCATCGGCTACTACGACCGCGTTTTCAAGCGCGTCGTGCGCGTCTCCTTCGAGCGCATCCGCCTGGAGCGCGGCCAGCATTTCGGCTTCGAGCTGATAGGCCACGACGGCGAGGCGCGCATGGTGCCCTTTCACCGGGTGCGCGAGGTGCTGCGCAATGGGGTGCTGGTCTGGAGCCGGCCGGGAACGGATTGAAGCGACGCCACCGGCCACCATTGCGCCACGCCCCACAGGAACTCCGGCACCAGCAGCAGCCACAGCACCGGCGCATCGGTCTGCGCCAGGGTCCAGGCCATCCAGCTTGAAAACAGGAAGCGCGCCGCGCCGTCGTAGCGGCCCAGCAGCAGGCTCGGATGCATCAGGCGCAGCAGCGACCACACCGTCACGATGCTGCCCAGCAGGCCGCCGATGAACATGTGGAAGGGCGCGAAGCCCGGCAGCGGCGCGCCGCCGAGCTGGACGTTCAGCTGCGACATCAGCTGGTGCGCCAGCGGCAGGGTCCAGGGCGTGGCCAGCGCCGTGGTCATGAGCAGGTCGTAGAGCGCGCTGGCGCGGACGAGGTAAAGATATTGATTCAGGTGCATGGCAGTCTCCGGGATCGAAAACGCCATGATCAACCCTGGAGTACACTCCAGGGTCAAGCTATTTTGGAGCGCACTATGCGAATTGGCGAACTGGCCGCGGCCACGGGACTCTCACGCGATACCCTGCGTTTCTACGAGGAGCGCGGCCTGCTCGGTGCGCGCCGGCGCGCCAACGGCTACCGCGACTATCCGCCGGAAGCGGTGGAATGGCTGTGCTACCTGCGCAGCGCGCAGGCGCTGGGTTTTACGCTGGCCGACATCGAGGCGGGCATGCCGCTGCTGGCCGATCCGGCGAATGCCGGCGCCGAGCTGCGCACGGCGCTGGAGCGCAAGCTGGGGGACATCGATGCGCGGATTGCCGGGCTGGCGGAGCTGCGCTCGGCGCTGGCGGCCAAGCTGGAAGACCTCGGAGCGGATTGTCCATTACGTGCCGCTTGAATTCCGTCGTACGTAGGGTGGAGTCCTTGTATAGCACAGACACATAGGTAACAGGTGTCTAGACACATAGGTGACACTGCCGGGTTAGATTCTAGCTGGTTCTAAGGTTGATTTGGGTGACCTCGCGGTCGCAGAAAAACACTTGGAAGAGCCC
>NZ_PPXQ01000002.1 GCF_004798585.1 Massilia sp. Mn16-1_5 | reverse complement strand
TGGTGTGGGAACGAGGTGAAGGGCTTGATCTACCTTCCAAGGTCGAGCCTTAAGGGTGGGCCCAAGCTGGTCTTCACCTCTGCTGGTGATAGCTAACCACCAACTCGATCAAGATACAAGGGTGGGCGCCCCGTGCCCACCATAACGATGAGCAGACGGATTGCACGAAGCATGGTGGGCACGGGGCGCCCACCCTACGAAGCAGCCGCAGCCGCGAAATACGCGTGCCTGACCTTGCTTGACATCCAACTTTCCCGATCGATACTGAGGCCTTCAACGTTTTTCAGCGTCAGTGTCCGTTTTGCTATTCCCTCGGTTATTCACCTCGCTGCAGCCCTTCGTGGCGGCACGCATCTGAACAGTACCCCCAGCATGGAATTGCCAGCCGTATCCCCGCGCACGTTGAATTTTTGAAACTTTCAGGAGTCGTAGATGAGAAAGCACGTTTTATCGGCGCTTGCGCCGCTAGGCCTCTGTTTGGTCGTCAATTCCACGGAAGCAGATACCGTCACCGCGCGCCAGCCGGCCCGCGCTCCCCACCCCGACAATGTGTTCACCCGCATGTACCCCGCCCTGCCCTCGTTCGCGCCCCAAACCGCCGCGGCGCGCGCGGCGATGCAGCGCATGGGGGCGCGCAACGACCTGATCGACGCCGGCGACAACCTCACCGACCCGATCCAGTCGATCCTGAATCCGTCCGTGTTCAGCCCGAACAACCCGGACAATCCGAACATGACCGCCGGCATGACCTTCCTCGGCCAGTTCCTCGACCACGACGTCACCTTCGACCGCAAGTCGATCCTGAACGCGAACGCGAACCCGATGGCAACCGTGAACTTCCGCACGGCCGCCTTCGACCTCGACTCGGTCTACGGCAACGGGCCGACGGGCTCGCCCGAACTCTACGACAGCAGCTCGGGACGCATCAAGTTCCGTCTCGAACGGATACCCGGTTCCGAAGCCGTCTCGCGCCATGGCGCGGTGCGCTTCGACATGCCGCGCGACCGCCAGAACAACGCCATCGTCGCCGAAAGCCGCAACGACGAGAACGTCGTGATCGCGCAGATGCAGGTCGCCCTGCTCTCCTTCCACAATGCCGTCACCGACTACCTGGCCGCGCAGCCGGCGTATCGCGGCGCCAGCGCCCAGAAGCTGTACACGGACGCGCGCCGGCTGGTGACCTGGCATTACCAGTGGATCATCCTGCACGAGTTCCTGCCGCTGACGATCGGCCAGGCGCAGCTCGACGACATCCTGCGCAACGGCCTGACGTACTACCATCCAGAGGCCTCGCTGAACCGCTTCCGCACTGGCGACGGCCATGAGATGCCGCGCATCCCCATCGAATTCAATGCCGCCGCCTACCGTTTCGGGCACTCCCAGGTGCGTCCCAGCTACCGCGCCAACTTCGGACCGACCGGCGGCGCGCCCTTCTTCGCCTTCATCTTCGACGACGCCGAGAACCCGGCCGCGCCCGATCCGAACGACCTGCGCGGCGGCAAGCGGGCGGCGCGGCGCTTCGTCGACTGGCAGACCTTCTTCGATTTCGGCGACGGCAACGTGCGGCCGAACAAGCGCATCGACGCCAGGATGTCCTCGCCGCTGATGCAGCTGCCCGGCGCGCGTGCGCCTTCTCCCGGCCTGCCGAACGACGGCGTGCAGTCGCTGCCCGCACGTACGCTCTCGCGCCACATCAACTTCGGCATCCCCTCCGGCCAGGCGATCGCGCGCACCATGCACATGCCGGTGCTCGCGCCCAGCCAGCTGAGCGAGCTGGCGCCCTACGCGCTCGACCCGCGTGACACCCTGGCCAGCTCGACCCCGCTGTTCTTCTACATCCTGAAGGAAGCCGAGGTGATGGAGCACGGCCTGCGCCTGGGCCCCGTCGGCGGACGCATCGTCGGCGAGGTCTTCGTCGGCCTGCTGCGCGAAGACCCGGGCGCCTACCTGCGCGCCGCGCCGCAGTGGCATCCGACGCTGCCGACCAGCCATCCGGGCGACTTCCGGATGGCCGACCTGCTGCAGTTCGCGGGCGTCGTGCCGCCGCTTTAAAAACTCAGCACGAAGCGGGCACCGCCCGTCACGGGCCGCACGTGGCGGACGGTGCCGCCGTTGCCGTGCACCAGCTGGCGCACCAGCGCCAGGCCGATGCCGCGCCCACCCTTCCTGGTCGTGAAGAAGGGCGTGAAGATATGCGGCAGCAGTTCCTCCGGCACGCCGGGACCGTTGTCGCTGACCTCGATGCGCAGGCGGGCGCCGCGCACCAGGCGCGCGTGCACCGTCGCGCCAGGAGCAGCCATGCCGACGGTCGCCTCGAGCGCATTCTTCAGGAGGTTGATCAGGGCCTGCTCGATCTGGCCGGGATCGGCCACCAACACCGGCGCGCCCGGTTCCACCAGCATGCGCAGCTCGCCGCCGCGGGCCTGCCAGGCAGGTTCGACGAGCAGGGTCAAGCGCGCGAACAAAGCCTCGAGGTCGATCTGCTCGGGGCGCGGTTCAAGCATGCCGGACAAGCTGCGGTAGCTGCCGACGAAGTCCGCCAGGCTCGTCGCCCGGCGCGCGATGGCGTCCAGCGCCATCGTCAGGTCCATCGCGAGGCCGGCCGCTGCCTCGCCCTCCAACTGGGGCTGCAGTTCGAGCAGCATGCCTTGCGCCGTGCTGGAGAGCGAGGCCACCGGGGTCAGCGAATTCATGATCTCGTGGGTCAGCACCTGCACCAGCTGGCGCCAAGCGTTCAGGGTCTCCGATTCGAGCTCGCTTTCGACCGGCAGCAGCGCGGCGACGCGCTGCGGCTTGCCCTGCACCGTGAGCGCGGACAGCGCCACCATGGCGCGTTCAAGGCCGCGCTCGGTATCGAAGGCAAGCAATGCGCGTCCCTGCGCCGGCTGCGCGGCCAGCTGCGCGAAGAGTTTGCCGCGATCGAGCACCCGTCCCGGCGCCAGGAACTGGCGCGCGTTGGCGTTCAGGGGCGCGACTTCGCCCCGGGCCTCGATCAGGAACAGGGCGACCGGCGCATGTTCGAGGCGCGCCTCCAGCGCCAGCGCATCGGCCGACGAGCGCAGCGGGACCGGATCGCTCGCCGCCACTTGGGTGGCGCTCGGTGCCAGCCGCACCAGCGCATGCCAGACCACCCAGCCTGGCGCCAGCGCCGCCAGCGCGCATAGCACCAGCAGGCGTGGCGCGTCGCCGCAGGCCTGGGCGCTTGCAGCCAGCGCCATCAGGGCGAGGATGGCCGCAGCGGCTTTCAGTTGCAGCACGCGCCTAGAGGCCATGCTTCTCGAGCTTGCGGTACAGTGCGGCGCGGCTTAGTCCAAGGCGCCGCGCCGCTTCGCTGATATTGCCCTTGGCCTGCGCCAGCGCGGCGGCGATCGCGCCGCGCTCGACTTCGCCCAGGGTCTGGTCTTCCGGCACCGGCGCCGGCGCTGGTGCAGCGCCTGGCACCACCAGACCGAAGTCGGCGAACGCGTATCTGTCGCCGGCGGCGAGGATCACAGCGCGTTCGCAGGCATGGCGCAGCGCGCGCACGTTGCCGGGCCAGGGCCATTCCAGCAGCGCCGCCTGCGCGCTGGGGGCCAGCGGACGCGCCGGCCGCGCGTACTGCGCCTCGTAATGGGCCAGGTAGTGGCGCAGCAGGCCCGGGATGTCGCCGCGCCGTTCGCGCAGCGGCGGCACCCGGATCACGATCGTATTCAGGCGAAACAGCAGGTCGGGACGGAACACGGCCGGGTCGAACAGGCTCGCCTCGTCGAGGTTGGTGGCGCTGACGATGCGCACGTCGACCGCCTGCGGTCGGTCGGCGCCCAAGGGCGTGACTTCGCGCCGCTCCAGCGCCGCCAGCAGCTTGGCCTGGGCCGGCAAAGGCATGTTCCCCACTTCATCGAGGAACAGCGTACCGCCACGCGCCGCCTGGAAGCGGCCGTCGCGGTCGGCCTTGGCATCGGTAAAGGAGCCTTTGCGGTGGCCGAACAGCTCGCTCTCGAAGGTCGCTTCCGGCAGCGCGCCCATGTCCACCGCGAGGAACGGCGCTGCTGCGCGCTTCGAGGCGAGGTGGATGGCGCGTGCCACCAGTTCCTTGCCGACGCCGTTCTCGCCCAGCACCAGCACGTTGGCCTCGGTCGGGCCGACGCCGGCCACCATCGCGCGCACCGCGGCCATCGCGGTCGACTCGCCCATCAGGATCGAGCCGGCCGGCGGCGCCTCCCTGCGGCGCGCCAGGGCGCCATCGACGGCCGCCAGCAGGCGCGCATTGTCCCAGGGCTTGGTGATGAAGTCGCCCGCGCCGCGCTTGAGCGCTTCCACCGCCAGCGGCACGTCGGCATAGGCCGTCAGGGCGATCACGGCGGGCGGCTGGGGCTGTGTGCGCAGGAGGTCGAGTACGGCCAGGCCTTCGGCGCCGTCGGTGCGGCCCGGCGTGAAGTTCAGGTCGAGCAGGACCACGTCGAAGCCCCCCGCGGCCAGCGCCGCCGGCAGGCGCGCCGGGTCGTGCAGTACCGTGACCTCGCCATGGCGCCGGCGCAGCAGCATCCGCGCGGCGAAGGCCACGTCGGCGTCGTCGTCGAGGATCAGGATGCGGGCGGTGGTCGGGTCCATGTGCAGGCGCGAGGCATTGAAGTCCGGGGCATTCTAGCAGCGAAGATGAGCTGGCGAAATGGCATTTGCCCGCTTGCCGCACACCTGTCCGGAAACGGACACCTGGCCTGTTCGGGAGTGGACAGATCGTCTCGCAAAGCCGGCAATCGGGCCCGAAAACGGCATGGCACGGCGCTTGCAATGACAGTCCTCGTCATCATTCACCGAGCCTCGCATGTCCCTGAAACCGATTCCCGCTCCTGCCACCGGCGCCGCCATGGATACCATCGTTCCGCGCAAGCGCGGCAGGAAGCTCGTCATAAGCGGTACCGCCGCCGTCTTGCTGCTGGCCCTGGGCGCCACCCTCTGGCAGCAGATCCCGCGCGGCCTGCGCGTGGAGCGCGCCGAGCTGCAGATCGCCGCCGTGCAGCAAGGCGTCTTCCGCGACGAGCTGGTGGTGCGCGCGAACGCCGAACCACTCGACTCGGTGATCCTCGATTCGGTCGAGTCGGGGCGCATCGAGGAAGTCTTCGTGCGCGACGGCGACGTGGTCAACAAGGGCCAGCTGCTGTTTCGCATCGCGAACCCGCAGCGCAACCTGGAACTGCTGGCGCGCCAGGCCGAACAGGCGCAGCAGCTCTACAACCTGGCCAACCTGCGCCTGGCCCAGGAGAGCGACCGCAGCACGCGCCAGCGCCGCCTCGACGAACTGGCCTTCAATCTCGAACAGGCGCGCAAGCGCCACGCGCGCAACGAGCGCCTGGCCGCGCAGGGTTTCATCTCCCCGGTGGCGCTGGAAGAATCGCGCGACGCGTTCGAGAAGGAGGCGCGCGCCATCGCGCTAGAGAAGCGCAGCGCCGCCGCCGACAGCCAGGTGCGCACGCCGGCCCTGTCGCAACTGGAAAAAGCGATTGGCGGACTCGATACCGGCCTGCAGCTGGTGCAGGCCACCGTCGACGCGCTGGTGGTGCGCGCCCCCGTGGCCGGCCGCCTGACCGACTTTCGCATGCAGGTGGGCGAATCGATCGTCACCGGCAAGAACGTCGGCCGCATCGACGACCCGGGCCACTTCAAGCTGGCCGCGCGCATCGACGAGTTCTACCTGAACCGCGTGGCAAGCGGACGTCCCGGCTCGATCGAACACGAGGGCCGGCGCTATCCGGTGCAGATTGCCAGCGTCTACCCGCAGATCAAGGAAGGCCGCTTCCTGGCGGAGCTGCGGTTCAGCGGCGAGCAGCCGGCCTCGCTGCGCCCCGGCCAGAGCCTGGACGCCCAGCTCACCCTGGGCCAGCCCGCGCGCGCCCTGGTCTTGCCTGCCGGCCCCTGGGTCGGCGACAGCGGCGGCGCCTGGGTCTACGTGCTCGGGCCCGATGGCCGTACGGCCGAACGGCGCGCGGTGCGCACGGGCCGGCGCAGCAATGCCCAGGTCGAGGTGCTGGCAGGCCTGCGGCCCGGAGATCAAGTCATCGTTTCAAGCTATGCGGCCTTCGGACAGTCGACCGCACTCAGCATTTCGCAGTAATCTTCTACTCCAAAAAAAAGGAATGGCATGCTCAAGCTTTCAGGCATCAGCAAGACCCACGTGGCGGGGGAAGTCCACACCACGGCCCTCGACCGCATCGACCTCGAGATCGAGGCCGGAGAATATGTCGCCATCACCGGCCCTTCGGGCTGCGGCAAGTCGACCCTCCTCGGCCTGCTCGGCCTGCTGGACGTGCCGAGCACCGGCGAATACTGGTTCGAGGGCGAGAACGTGGCTGGATGGAGCGAGGCGCGCCTGAACCGCCTGCGGCGCGGACGCATCGGCTTCATCTTCCAGAGTTTCAACCTGATCGATGAGTTGAATGTGTTCGAGAACGTCGAACTGGCGCTCGAATACAGCGGCATGAAGCCGGCCGAGCGGCGCGAGCGCGTGAACGCCATGCTGGACAAGCTCGGCGTCGCCCACCGCGCGCGTCATAAACCCTCGCAGCTGTCGGGCGGGCAGCAGCAGCGCGTCGCGATCGCGCGGGCGCTGGTGGCCGGCCCCGCCCTGCTGCTGGCCGACGAACCGACCGGTAACCTCGACACGGCGCACGGCGACGAAGTGATGCGCATGCTGCGCACGATTAACCTCGAGGGCACGACGGTGGTGATGGTGACCCACTCCCCGGCCCATGCGGCCCAGGCATCGCGCACGCTGAACCTGCTCGATGGCCGTATCGTCGTCGACGCGCTGAGGGCGGCATGAAGATCAACTTTAACTTCGTCGAATTCAACTTCGCGCGCGACCTGCGCATCGGCTGGCGCCAGCTGATGCAGGAACCCGGCTATTCCGCCGTCACGGTGCTCGGCCTGGCGCTGGCCTGCGCCGCCTGCTTCCTGCTGCTCGGCTTCGTCGCCTACTGCCTGAACTACAACAGCCACGTGCCCGACGGCGAGCGGGTGTATGTGGTCAAGCAGCGCATCAACTTCTTCCCGCGCCCGGACTGGAACACGCGCGCCACCCTCATGCTGCGCGACGCGGCGCTCGCCAGCGGCGTCGTCGAGCAGGCCAGCAACGCGCAGCAGATCCAGCATCCGCTGCGCGCCGCCAATGAATTGCACGAAGTCAGGATGTACGCGGTCGATCCGAGTTTCGGCGCCATCTTCGGCATCAAGCCCTTGAGCGGCGACCTGCAGGCGGCATTGAACCGCCCTGACGGCCTGGCGCTGACGCGCGAGACAGCCCTGCGCCTGTTCGGCCACACGGAGGTGCTGGGCAAGACCGTGGGCGCCGGCGACGACGTGCTGCAGGTGCTGGCCGTGATTCCTGACCTGCCGGCCAACACCACCGTGCGCTGGGAAGCCCTCGGCGGGCCGCTCAGCCGGGCGCTGAAACCGGAAGACCGCACCCTGCACCCGGCGGGCCAGCAGCGCGGCCAGATCTTCCTCAAGCTGCGCGCGGGCGCCGACCCGGCCCGGCTCGGCGCCCTGCTCCAGGACGCGGTCGAAGCCTCGCCCATGAACCAGTCCATGCGCAAAGGGCCCATGGGCCGCTCGCTCACCGGCCCCGGCGTCGAAATTCGCCTGGCCGCCCTGCCCGACGCCTACTTCGACCCCGACCTGGCCAGCGGCCGCGACAAGCGCAACTACGGCCAGCGCGCCAGCACGCTGGCGCTGGCCGGTGTCGCCCTCCTGATCCTGGCGCTGGCGATGAGCAACTGGATCAACCTCGCCACCGTGCGCACGCTGCGGCGCCAGCGCGAGATCGGCATGCGCAAGGTGCTGGGCGCCAGCGCCGCGCGCGTGGCGGCCCAGTTCCTGGCCGAGTCGGTGCTCGTCGCCCTGCTGGCAACCAGCGCCGGCATCGTGCTCGTCTGGCTGCTGCTGCCGCTGTTCGCCGACCTGGTCGACCGCAAGCTCGAAGGTTTCTTCACGCCCGCCCGGCTGGCGCTGGCGTGGCTAGCGGGTGTGCTGGCGGGCCTCGCGGCTGGCGCCTGGCCGGCCTGGACGGCGCTGCGGGTACGCGCCGCGACCGTGCTGGCAGGCCGCGACAGCAACAGCGAGACGGTCGGCAACCTGTGGCTGCGGCGCACGCTCACCGTGCTGCAGTTCGCCACCGCGATGGCGCTGGCCGGCGTCACCGTGGCCGTTGGCTGGCAGACCTGGTACGCGACCACCGCCGATCCGGGTTTCGACCCGGGCAGCCTGACCTTGCTCGACATGCCCCTGGCGAAGGAAGAACAGATCCAGGGTTTCGTGCGCGCCGTGACGCGCGTACCCGGCGTCGAGGGCGCGGCGATTTCGGCCGAGGCGATCGGACGCGACGCCAACAAGATCACCGGCGGCTTCAACCTGCGCAATGGGGGCGAGCTGCGCATGGAGGTGAAACGCACCTCGCCGGAATTCTTCGACCTGTACCGCATCCGTCCCGTCGCCGGCCGCCTGTTCAGCGCCGAGCGCGACCAGCCCACGTCCAGGGTGGCGCTCCTGAACATGGCCGCCGTCAAGGCCCTGGGCTATCGTACCGCTGAAGAAGCGATCGGCGCGATCCCGTTCGCGCCCGGCCCGGACGGCTTCGACCTGACGATCGTCGGCGTCGCGCCCGACGTGCGCCACCAGTCGATGCGCGAGCGCCCGGGACCAATCGTCTATACGCTGACCGATGCCGACAGCGTCGTCACGCTGCGCACACAGCTCGACCAGCAGGCACTGGCCCACGCGATCGGCCCGGTCTGGCGCCAGTACTTCCCGAACGGGAAGATGTACATGCGTAGCGCCGCCAGCGTCTTCGGCGACAGCTACCGCCAGGACCTGCGCATGGTCAAAATCCTGGGCGCGGCCAGCCTGGTGGCCCTCGCCCTGGCCGCCTTCGGCATCTACGTGCTGTCCGCCTACACAGTGCAGCGCAGCCGGCGCGAGATCGTGATCCGCAAGCTGTACGGCGCCAGCAACGGCGCCATCGCGCGGCGCCTGGGCCGCGAATTCGGGTTGACGGTGGCGGTCGCGGGCCTGATCGGCCTGCCGGCGGCGGCGCTGGCGATCCGCTACTACCTGGACGGCTTCGCCGAGCGCGCGCCCCTGGGTGCCTGGCCACTGGTGGCGGCGGTGGCGCTGGCCCTGGTCGCGGCGATCGGCGCGACGGCGAAGCATACGGCGGCGGCGATCCGGATGAGTCCCGTACAGGCGCTGCGCAGCTAGTCCTGGGGGAGCGCCGCGTACCAGTCGGCGTAGGGTGTGTTGAGGGCGAGCTTGCGGTTGTAGTCGGGCGCGCCGTCCGTCCACCAGACGGGCCCGCGCTCGCCGAGGCCGCGCTTGGCCGCGTCGACGGCAGCGCGGGCGGTGCGTTCGGCTACGAGGTTGCCGGCGCGTTTGGCGGCGCCGACCTGGCGCCGGGCGAGCATCAGCCGGCCGACCAGGTGCTGGCGCTCAGCATCCGGCAGCGCCGGGTTACTGGTGCGCCAGAGGCGGCCTTTCACCACGAAGTAGCGGCCATCGGGCGTGGCCGGGTATGTTGGAGAGTCGGGCATGCCGCCGACTGTACCCGACGCCGCCGCCAAACGGCGTACGCCTGCTTTTAGTCCACCTCTACTGCACCGTCACCTTCGCATCCTTCACCAGCTTCGCGTACCGCTCGGTGTCGGTCTTGATCTGGCTGGCCATCTGCGCGGCGCTGTTGCCGACCGGGACCGCGCCGATCTCTTCCATCCGCTTCTTGAACTCGGCCGAATTCACGATGTTCACGACCTCGGTATTCAGGCGCGTCACGACCTCCTTCGGCGTCGCCACCGGCGCCAGCACGCCGAACCAGGTGCCCTGGTCGAAGCCCTTCAGGCCGGACTCGTCGAGGGTCGGCACGTCGGGCAGCGCGGCCGAGCGCTTGATGGTCGTGACCGCGAGCGCGCGCAGCTTGCCGGCGCGGATATGCGACAGCACCGGCGTCACCGTGTCGAAGGACATGTCGATCTGCCCGCCCAGCAGGTCGATGGTGAGCGGACCGCTGCCCTTGTAGGGCACGTGCACGATGTCGGTTCCGCTGGCGATGTTGAACTGGGCGCCGATCAGGTGCTGGCCGGTGCCGTTGCCGTTCGAGCCGAAGGTGAGCTTGCCCGGCGTTTTCTTCGCCAGCGCCACCAGCTCCTTGACGTTCTTCGCAGGGACGTTCGGGTTCACCACCAGCACGTTCGGCACCATGGCGACGGTGGAGACCGGCGCCAGGTCGCGCTGGAAGTCGTAGGGCAGCTTCTTGTAGACGCTGGTCGCGATCGTGTGGTGCACGGCGCCCACCAGCAGCGTGTAGCCGTCCGGCTTGGCCTTGGCGACGTAGTCGGCGCCGATGGTGGCGCCGGCGCCCGGCTTGTTCTCGACGATGACGGGCTGGCCCAGGGATTTCGACAGCTCCTGTCCCAGCGTGCGGGCGATCGCGTCGGTGGTGCCGCCGGTCGCGAAGGGCACGACGATGGTGATGTTCTTGGCGGGCCAGGCCTGGGCCATCGCATTGGCGCCGCTACCGAGTAAGACTGCCAGCGCAAGGGCTTTCGCCATGCGCCGTACCTGCCGTGGATGCTGTTGCATGCTCGTCTCCTGAATTGTTATGGGTCTTCGCTGTCGTGATCCGGTTGCCGGGTCATGAGCGAATATACGGCTTGCGAGCACTTAAATATGGCGCTAAAGTTGAACCATTATTAATCTTGGATTAACAATGTCCACACCCGTCAATGCCCAGTCCGAGATGGCCTTCTTCAGCCTGCTGGTACGCGCCGGCAGCCTGTCGGCCGCGGCGCGCGAACTCAACGTCACCACCGCCGGGGTCAGCAAACGTTTGTCGCAGATGGAGGCGCGCCTCGGCACCCGCCTGCTGCAGCGGACCACGCGCCGCATCGGCCTGACGGCCGAAGGCGAGATCTACCTCGAACACTCGCGGCGCATCCTGGCCGACATCGAGGACATGGAGCAGATGATCACCAGTGCGGCCGTTGCGCCCAAGGGCCTGCTGCGGGTCAACGCCACGCTCGGTTTCGGCCGCAGCCATATCGCGCCCCTGATCTCGGCCTTCCACAAGCGCTATCCGGACGTGCATGTCCAGTTGCAGCTGACGGTGAACCCGCCGACCCTGATCGAGGATGCCTGCGACGTCTGGATCCGCTTCGGCGAACCGCCCGATACGCGCGTCATCGCGCGCCGCCTGGCCTCGAACCGGCGCCTGATCTGCGCTGCGCCCGCCTACCTCGAACGCCATGGCACCCCACGCGTGCCGAACGACCTGACGCACCACAGCTGCATCGGCATCCGCCAGGGCGCCGAAGGCTACGGCATCTGGCACCTGACCTCAGGCCAGCGCACGGAGACGGTGAAGGTGCGCGGCGAGCTCAGTACCAACGACGGCGAGATCGCCGTCAATTGGGCGCTCGAGGGACATGGGCTGATCATGCGGGCGGAGTGGGACGTCGCGAAGTACCTGCAGAGCGGACGCCTGCGCCAGGTACTGGCGAACTGGGAGACGCCCGGCGCGGACATCTATGCGGTGTACCCGCACCAGCTGCAGACCGCGGCGCGGGTACGCTCTTTTGTGGACTTCGTGGCCAACGCCTTTTCGTCGGCCACGCCGGTGGGGCAGGAAGTGGCCAGGTGGCCGTCGAACGAGACGCCGACGGCCGCATGAAGCCGGCTCAGAAGGTGTGGCGCACGCCCAGGTTGAAGGCGCTGTCGCCGCTACCCGTCTCGGAGTTGTTGTTGACGGTATAGCCGGCGCCGTTGCGGTTGTCGACCTTGCCGTAGGCTGTGTACAGGTTGGAGCGCTTCGACAGCGGATACACGTAGCCGATGCCCCAGGAACGGGCATCCTGGTTGAAGGCGGTCTTGTCGTCCTTGCGCATCAGCGTGGCCAGCACGGTACCGGTGCCGACCGGCGCCGACAGGCCAAGCAGGATCTCGTTGCCGTCGGTTGATGCGGTCGGCGCCACGCCGCCGAACGGATTGCCGGTGTTGGCCAGCGGCGCGCTGTTGAAACCCTTGTCGACGTTGAAGGCGGCATAGGCCTTGAGGATCTTGAAGTCATAGTTCGCCGCCAGCATGGTGTTGCGGCCGCTGCTGCGGTTGACCGGGGTGACGCCCGGCGCCGCCGCGACGTCGTTGTTCTTGTTGTTGTAGGCCAGGCTGACGGTCAGCGGCCCGTTTGCGTAGCCGATTGACGCGCCGATCTGGCGTCCGGCCGTGGAATCGCCGGCCTGTTCGCCCAGGCTGTAGGCCAGCTGGCCCGTGAAGCCCGAGGTCGTCGGTGCGCTGTAGACGATCGTATTGCTGGTGCGGACGTTCGCGCCTGAATCCGGGAACAGGTTCTTCGAGCCGCCCGCATAGCCGGTCGCGAACGGGTCGGCGACCTGGGCCAGCACGTTATGCCACGGCGTGTACTGGCGGCCGAGGGTGACCGTGCCGGCGCGGGTCTTCAGGCCGACGAAGGCCTGGCGGTTGAACAGCGTGTTGGCCGCATCGAGTGTGCCGGTGTCGAGGCGCACGCCGGTCTCCAGCGTGAACAGGGCCGACATGCCGTTGCCCAGGTCTTCGGTGCCGCGGAAGCCGATGCGCGATGCCGAGGCAGCGCCGCCGATGATCTTGTTGGCGTTCCCGGCGACGCCGCCGCGCTCGGCGACGAAGGCCGCATCGGCGATGCCGTAGATTGCGACCGCGGTTTGTGCCGAGGCGCCGGCGGCGCACAGGGCCAGGACGGCTCCTGCAATGAGGTTCTTCTTCATGTGTCTCCCTTGTTATGCGGGCAGATGCCCATTTATTGACAATGCAGGTGAGCCTGCGGGTACGGCAGAATCATTCTCCCAAGCGTGCAATGCGCAGCAGGTTGGTGGTGCCGGCTGCCCCGAAGGGCATGCCGGCGGCGATCACCACCGTCTGTCCCGGCTGCGCCAGTCCTTCGCGTCCGGCCGTGGCGCAGGCAAATTCCGTCATCTCGGTGACCGAGGCCACGTCGTGGATCAACACCGCATGCACGCCCCAGGCCAGTGCCAGGCGGCGCGCCGTGGCCAGCTTCGGCGTCATGCCGATGATCGGCGCCCTGGGCCGCTCGCGCGCCACCCGCAGTGCCGAGTGGCCCGAACTGGTGTAGGCGACGGTCGCCGCGACATCCAGCAGGTCGGCGACGTTGCGCAGGGCCAGGCCGATGGCGTCGGCAATGCCGGCCCTGGCCGGACTCTGGGCGGCGTGGATGCTTTCAGTGTAATACGGATCGGACTCGGTCTGCTCGATAATGTTATTCATCATCCGGACCGCTTCGAGCGGAAAATGGCCCGAGGCCGATTCGGCCGACAGCATCACGGCGTCGGCGCCGTCATACACGGCGGTCGCGACGTCGGAGGCTTCGGCGCGCGTCGGCACCGGCGCGGCCACCATCGATTCGAGCATCTGGGTCGCGACGATCACCGGCTTGCCGAGGCGGCGGCAGGTGCGCACGATGCGCTTCTGGATCGCCGGCACCTGTTCGGCCGGCACCTCGACGCCGAGGTCGCCCCTGGCCACCATCACCGCATCGGCCGCTTCGACGATGGCGTCGAGCTGGGCGATGGCCGCCGGCTTTTCCAGCTTGGCGATGATGCCCGCGCGGCCCTGCACGATCTCGCGGATCTCGTGGATATCTTCCGCGCGCTGCACGAAGGAGAGCGCGATCCAGTCCACGCCCAGCGAAAGGCCGAAATCGAGGTCGCGCCGGTCCTTCGCGGTCAGCGCCGACATCGGCACCACCACGCCCGGCACGTTGACACCCTTGCGGTCGGACAGCACGCCGCCGTTGACCACGACCGTGTCGGCATGCTCGGCGGAGAAGTCCCGGACCTGGAGTTCGATGCGGCCGTCGTCGAGCAGCAGGCGCGCGTCCGCTTCCAGCGCGGCGAAGATCTCGGGATGCGGCAGCGCGACACGCTCGACGTTGCCCGGCCGGTCGGCCTGCAGATCCAGGCGGAAGGCGGCGCCCTGCTCCAGCTTGACCGCGCCGCCGGCGAAGCTGCCGATGCGCAGCTTCGGCCCCTGCAGGTCGAGCAGTACGCCGATCGGACGGCCCAGGCTGTGTTCCAGCCCACGCAGGATGCCGAGACGCGCCTTGTGGTCCTCGTGGGTGCCGTGACTGAAGTTCAGGCGGAAGACGTCCGCGCCGGCGCGGAACATGGCTTCCAGGGTGGCGGCGTCGCTGCTGGCGGGGCCGACGGTGGCCACGATCTTGGCCTTGCGATTACGGTTCATGTTGGGTACCTGCAAATGCGGGGTTGATGAGGATGGCCCGGAAGTCGTTGACGTTGGTGAGCGTCGGCCCGGTCACGACCGAATCGCCCAGGGCCTGGAAGAAGCCATGGCCATCGTTTCGGTCCAGGCTTGCGAGCGGACGGATGCCCTGGGCGAAGGCGCGGGCGATGGTCTCCGGAGAGAAGTAGGCGCCGGCGATTTCTTCGACGCCGTCGACGCCGTCGGTGTCGCCGGCCAGTCCGTGCACGCCCGGCTCGCCGCGCAGGGCAATCGCCGCCGACAGCAGGAACTCGACGTTGCGCCCGCCCCTGCCCTTGCCGCGGATCGTGACCGTGGTCTCGCCGCCGGACAGCAGCACGCAGGGACCGGCAAAGGGCTGGCCGCGCCGCGCCGCCTGCAAGGCGATGCCGGCCAAGACCCTGCCGACCTCGCGTGCTTCGCCTTCGATGCTGTCGCCGAGGATGTAAGGCGTGATGCCGGCTTCCTCGGCAACGCGGGCCGCGGCGTGCAGCGCCATCTGCGGCGTGGCGATCATGTACACCGTGTGCCCTTCCAGGCGCGAATCGCCCGGCTTGACCGACTCGCCGGCGCCGCTCTCCAGGACCGCGCGTACGTTGGCAGGAAGCGCGATGCCGTAGCGCTCGACGATGGCGAGGGCATCCGCGCAGGTGCTCTCGTCGGCCACGGTCGGACCGGAAGCGATGTCGCGCGGATCGTCGCCGGGCACGTCGGAGATCAAGAGCGTCACCACCTGCGCCGGATGGCAGGCGGCGGCCAGGCGTCCGCCCTTGATGCCGGACAGGTGGCGCCGCACGCAGTTCATTTCGCCGATGCTGGCGCCCGATGCGAGCAAGGCGCGGTTCACGGCCTGCTTGTCCTCGAGCGTGATGCCGGGAAGCGGCAGGGGCAGCAGGGAGGAGCCGCCGCCCGAGACCAGGCACAGCACCGTGTCCTCGGCCGTCAAACCGCCGACCAGGTCGAGCATGCGCTTGGCGGCATGCAGCCCGGCCTGGTCCGGCACCGGGTGGGCCGCCTCGACGATCTCTATCCGTTCGCAGGGTACGGCGTAGCCGTAGCGCGTGACCACCAGTCCTTCGAGTGGTCCGGGCCAGTTGCGCTCGACGGCGCGCGCCATCTCGGCCGAGGCCTTGCCGGCGCCGATCACGATCAGGCGGCCACGCGGCGCGTCGGGCAAGAAGGCCGGAATGCACAGGGCCGGCTGCGCCGCGGCGATCGCGGCGTTGAACAGGCTCTCGAGAAAAGCGCGTGCGCCGTCCATCACGCCCTCCCTCAAGCCGAGGCCTTGTGAACGCCGGGCAGGCCGACCACGTTCAGTTCGACCGGCACTGGCGACTCTTCGGCCGGCTTGACCAGCGGCGCCACTTCGTGGCCGTCGAGGATGCGCTGCATGCGGGTGCTGTCCACGCCGCCCACCCACTTGGCGATCGCCACGGTGCCGACCGCATTGCCGATGGTGTTGGTAATGGCGCGGGCTTCGGACATGAAGCGGTCGACGCCGAGCAGCAGCACCATGCCCGCGACCGGGATGTTGCCCATCGAAGCCAGGGTCGCGGCCAGCGTGATGAAGCCGGAACCGGTGACGCCGGCCGAGCCTTTCGACGTCACCATCAGCACGCCCATGATCACCAGTTGATCCACCAGCGACAGCGGCGTGTTGGTGGCCTGGGCGATGAAGATCGCGGCCATCGTGTAGTAGATGCACTGGCCGTCCGGGTTGAAGGTGACGCCGGCCGGCACCACCAGGCCGACAACCGGCTTCGATACGCCCAGGTGCTCGAGTTTATGCATCAGCTGCGGCACGACCGACTCCGAGGAGCTGGTGCCGAGCACGGTGAAGATCTCATCCTTGATATAGCGGAGGAACTTCCACAGGCTGAAGCCCGAGGCGCGGGCGATCCCGTTCAGGACTACGAAGACGAAGGCGACGCAGGTCAGGTACATGCAGGCCATCAGCTGTCCGAGCGATAGCAGCGAACCGAGGCCGTATTTGCCGACCGTGAAAGCGATCGCGCCGAAGGCGGCGATCGGCGCGATGCGCATGACCATCCGCACCACCACGAACATGGCGTTGCTGAAGGCTTCCAGCACGTCGACCACCGGCTTGGCGGCGCGGCCCATGTGCGACAGGGCGACACCGAACATGGTGGCGAACACGAGGATTTGCAGGATGTCGTTCTTGGCCAGCGCCTCGACCACGCTGGTCGGCACCATGTGCAGCAGGAACTCGATGAAGCCGCCGGACTTTGCCGCGGCTGCCGTGTAGTTGGAGATGGCGTGGGTATCGAGCGCCTTGGCATCGACGTTCATGCCGGCGCCCGGCTGGAACACATTCACGACGACCAGGCCGAGCAGCAGTGCGAAGGTCGACAGGACCTCGAAATAAATCAGGGCGCGTACCCCGACGCGCCCCAGTTCCTTCATGCTTTCCATGCGGGCGATGCCGAGCACCACCATGGCGAAGATGACCGGTGCGAACACCATCTTGATCAGCCGGATGAAGACGTCGCCGAGCGGCTTGAGATCGGTGCCGAGCTGGGGGTAGAGGAAGCCGAGCAGGCCGCCGGCGACCACGCCGATCAGGACCTGCACATACAGTTTTCCGAAGATGCGGGTTGACATGATGTCTCCTTGATGTCTGCTGCGTCCCCTTCCCGCTCTGCGGCAGGTGGTTTTGTCGGAAACGCGCACTTGTAATGCGACTGCGCAGGACTGGCGCAGGACCGGGCCGCGCGTGGCGGCACCGATGAAATGAAACCTTCTCAGGCTGCGGCGCGCTCGCGGCGGGCACCCAGGAAGTCGCACACGGCCCGCGTGACGTCCGCGGTGGTGGCCGTGCCGCCCAGGTCGCGCGTGTGCAGCGATGGGGTGCTGGTCACGCTTTCGATCGCCGCCATCACCTGCTTGGCAGCTTCGAATTCGCCCAGGTGCTCGAGCAGCATCACGACCGACCAGAAAGTGCCGATCGGGTTGGCCAAACCTTTACCCATGATGTCGAAGGCGGAGCCGTGGATCGGCTCGAACATCGACGGGTAGCGGCGCTCCGGATCGATGTTGCCGGTCGGGGCGATGCCCAGGCTGCCGGCCAGCGCCGCGGCCAGGTCGGACAGGATGTCGGCGTGCAGGTTGGTGGCGACGATGGTGTCGAGCGTGGCCGGACGGTTGACCATGCGCGCGGTGGCGGCGTCGACCAGTTCCTTGTCCCACTTCACGTCCGGGAAGTCGCGCGACACTTCGACCGCGACCTCGTCCCACATCACCATCGCGTGGCGCTGGGCATTGCTCTTGGTGATCACGGTCAGCAGCTTGCGTGGACGCGATTGGGCCAGTTTGAAGGCGAAGCGCAGGATGCGCTCGACGCCGACGCGGGTCATCATGCTGACGTCGGTGGCGGCCTCGATCGGATGGCCCTGGTGCACGCGGCCGCCCACGCCCGAGTACTCGCCTTCCGAGTTTTCGCGCACGATGACCCAGTTCAGGTCTTCCGGCGCGCAGCGCTTCAGCGGGCCGTCGATGCCCGGCAGGATGCGGGTCGGACGCACGTTGGCGTACTGGTCGAAGCCCTGGCAGATCTTCAGGCGCAGGCCCCACAGGGTGATATGGTCGGCGATGTCCGGGTCGCCGGCCGAGCCGAACAGGATCGCGTCCTTGTTGCGCAGCGCATCCAGGCCGTTGGCCGGCATCATGACGCCGTGCTTGCGGTAGTAGTCGCCGCCCCAGTCGAAGTCCTCGAAGGCAAACTGGAAGCTGCTATTGCCGGCCGCCAGGGCTTCGAGCACCTGCCGGCCCGCGGGCACGACTTCCTTGCCGATGCCGTCGCCTGGAATGGTTGCGATTTGGTAGGTTTTCATTGCTGCTGTCTCCGTCTGGTAAGTGATGTCGTGCATGCACTGTACCGAGCGGCGGCAGCGTCGTGGCGATGCCTGGCTCAATCCATTATTAACTCACGATTAACAATGGATCGAGCCGAGGCGCGAATGTTGAACGCGGCTAGTCCGACAGGAAGGGCAGCACCCGCTCCAGCAAGGCCGCGGGCGCCTCTTCCGCGATGTAGTGCCCGCAAGGCAGCGTGCCGCCTTGCACATCGTCTGCGACTTCCCGCCACTCCTTCAGCGGATCGAAGCAACGGTGCACCACGCCCTGCTCGCCCCACAGCACCAGCAGCGGCATGGCCAGGCGCTTGCCGGCCTCGCGGTCGGCGCGGTCGTGTTCGAGGTCGATGCCGGCCGCGGCGCGGTAGTCTTCGCAGATGCCGTGCGCGGTGCCGGGCAGCGCCAGGCAGCGCTGGTACTCGCGCAGCGCGCGCGGGTCGAAGACCTTCAGGCCGCCGCTGCGGCGGCCCATGACGTCGACCGCGTAGGCGGCCGGGTCGGCCTCGATCAGGCGTTCGGGCAGCGGAGAAGGCTGGATCAGGAAGAACCAGTGCCAATAGGCGCGCGCGAAGTCTTCGCCGGTCTGCGCATACATGGCCAGCGTGGGCGCGATGTCGAGCAGGGCCATCTTGAGCACGGCCTGCGGATGGTCGGCAGCCAGGCGGTGCGCGACGCGGGCGCCGCGGTCGTGGGCCAGTACGCGGAAGCTCTCGAAGCCGAGCGCGCGCATCACGGCCAGCGCGTCCAGCGCCATGGCGCGCTTGCTGTAGTTGGCGTGATCGGGCTCGCCCGCCGGCTTCGATGAGTCGCCGTAGCCGCGCAGGTCGCAGGCGACAACCGTGTAGCGTTCGGCCAGCGCGGGCGCAACGCGGTGCCAGATCGCATGGGTCTGCGGGTGCCCGTGCAGCAGCAACAAGGGCGGGCCGGAGCCGCCAACGATGGCCTGGATGTCGATGCCGGGCGCAACCTGGATGCGCTCGGGGCGGAAGCCGGGGAAGAGTTCGGATGTCGTCATAGTTGTGCATCCTACCAATTTCTGCGGGAACAGATGAAATCCCTGCAACGCAAACGCGGGATGCGACATCTAATGGGGTGCAAGAACAACATCCACCCGATAGAGGAGCACACCATGACACACTTTTCCCGCAAGCTTTTGTCCACCACCCTCGCCGGCCTGTTCGCGCTGGCCGGTAGCGCCTGGGCACAGACGGCGCCCGACGATGCCCAGATCGCCGGCATCGTCGTTGCCGCCAACCAAGTCGACATCGATGCCGGCAAGCTGGCGCAGAAAATGACCAAGGAAAAGGAGGTCAAGGCATTTGCCAAGCAGATGGTGACCGATCACACAGGCGTCAACAAGCAGGCGAGCGCGCTGGTGAAAAAGCTGAAGGTAAAGCCGCAGGAGAGCGAGACCAGCAAGAGCCTGAAATCGGGCGGCGCCGAGAACATCGCCAAGCTCAAGACGCTCAAGGGCAAGGAGTTCGACAAGGCCTATATCGACCATGAAGTGACCTATCACCAAACCGTGATCGACGCGCTGGACAAGACCTTGATCCCGAACGCTAAAAATGCCGAACTGAAGGACACACTGGTCAAGACCCGCCCGGCCTTCGTTGCCCACCTGGAGCACGCGAAGAAGCTGCAGGCATCGATGCAGTAAGGCGGCGGCCGTGGTTTTCCACCCCACAAGGGCGGGCTGTGCGCTCGCCCTGCTGGCCACGTTCGTCCCGCCGCTTCAGGCGGCCGCGGCCGTACACACGATCCTGATCGACGGCATGCGTTTTATCCCGCAAACTGTCGAGGTGAAGCGCGGCGACACGGTCGTTTGGCGTAACAAGGATCCGTTGCCGCACACAGCCGTGGCGGAAACCGTGAAAGGCGGCCCGGCCTCGCCCGTGATCGCCGCCGGCGCCAGCTGGCGCTACAAGGCCACGAAGGCCGGTACCTACCCTTACCTGTGCACGCTGCACCGCACGATGACCGCCACGCTGGTGGTGAAATGAAGGAAGCGTCGATGAAAGCACACAGCAAGCCGGACCCTTTGCAGGCAACCGATCTCGACCTGGCCAGCATGGTGGCCGCCGGCGATCCGGGCGCCTTCGAAGTGCTGATGCGGCGCCACAACGGCGCGCTCTACCGCACTGCGCGCAGCATCCTGCGCGACGACGCCGAAGCCGAGGACGTGGTGCAGGAATCCTACCTGCTGGCCTACCGCAAGATGGCGAGCTTTCGCGGCGATGCGAGTCTGTCCACCTGGCTCACGCGCATCGTCGTCAACGAAGCGACCGGACGCCTGCGCAAGACGCGGCGCCGGGCCGACATCATCGAGCTGGTGCCGGGCGCGGCCGACGTCGAGCTCGAGGAGGAGGATGCCATGAGCAGCGAGCGCAACGCACCCGAGACGCCGGACGACGCGGCCCTGCGGGCGGAAGCGCGGCGCCTGATCGAGGCGCGCATCGACGCCCTGCCCGACAGCCTGCGCACCGTCTTCATGCTGCGCGCGGTGGAAGACCTGTCGGTGCAGGAAACGGCGGCCATCCTCGGCATCCCCGAGGCGACCGTGCGCAGCCAGTACTTCCGCGCCCGCGGCCTGCTGCGCGAGGCGCTGGCGCGCGACTTCGACCGCGCGGTAGATTCGGCGTTTTCCTTCGATGGAGAGCGCTGCGACCGGATCGTGGCGGCGGTGCTGGGGCGGCTGCAGTGAAGCGGCAAGCTTGAATGCTCAGGCGGCGCCGGGCACGTAGCGCATCGCCACGTTGCAACGCGCGTAACGGGCGCCGTAGCGCGCCATAATCTCGGCGTCGTGCTGGAAACCCGCCTTTTCGTACAGGTGGATGCCTGCGGCGCATTTCGTGTTGGTGAGCAGGTAGAGCGGCTCGGCGCCGATCCGCATGGCGCGGTCGATCGTGGCGCGCAGGAGGAACTCGCCGACCTTCAGGCCGCGCGCGCTTGCCCGCACGCCCATCTTGGTCAGCTCGAAGCTGCGTTCGCCGGTCTTTTGCAGCGCGCAGGTACCGACGATGCCGAGGCCTTCGGCTTCGGCGAACAGGATCACGCCGCCCCGGTCGATGATGTGCGCGCGCGGGTTTTCCAGCACTTCGCGGTCGGTCGCTTCGAGCCGGAACATGTCGGTAATCCATTCGGCATTGATGTCGTGGAAGGCCGGCGCCAGCGCGTCGCTGTACTCCCGGATTGTCAGGAGGGACGGGGCCGACTGGGCGGCCAGGACATCGATCGGCGCCGCCTCCAGCGCGGTTTCGAGTTCGGCCAGCTGCGCCATGAAGGCATCGAGCCGGTCCTGCAGCAGCGTACCGACGGCGGCCCCGACCTGCGGGAACACCTTGAGGCGGGCGCGTGCCATTGCCGCTTCGCCGGCGGGCGCGAGCGAGATCGTGCGCAGGCGCTGGTCGTCCCCCGTTTGCGAATGCGCCAGGCCCAGTTCGACCAGCTGGCCGACCGCGCGCGTCACGCCGGGCTGGCTGACGCCGACGGCTTGCGCCAACTGTCCGATCGTCATCGGCTGCTTGTCCAGCGCGGCCAGCAAGGGCATGTGGGCAGGCTGGACGGGCAGCCCGGCTTCAAGGATGACCCGGGCGGCGCCGGCCTGCATCCGTTCGCCCAGCCGTTTCAGGCGGCTGCCGAGGAAGACGGCGCCGTAGTCTCGCAAGATATCCATCGTTGTCGCTAATTCAGGTATTTTTATATAACGCGGTATATAACAATACATGAAGTTCCGCGCCTGGTGTCAAGCCATGCTTTCCGGCGTCAGTGTTTCCTAGCGTACGTCCAGCAGCTCGACGTCGAAGACCAGGTTGGCGTTCGGCGGAATCGGGCCGGCGCCGCTCTCGCCGTAGCCCATGCTTGCCGGCACGATCAGGGTGCGCTTGCCGCCCACCTTCATGCCTTGCACGCCCTCGTCCCAACCCTTGATGACCTGGCCCGCGCCCAGCTGGAAACTGAAGGGTTCGCGCCCGATCGAGGAATCGAACTGGGCGCCATGCTGCTGCGGCGCATCCGGCACGTACAGCCAGCCCGTGTAGTTGACGACGGCCGTGGTGCCGGCGAGCGCTTCCTTGCCGGTGCCGGGCACGGTATCGATCTTTTGCATGGCGACGGTGTCGGCCGCGGCCGCGACAGGGGCCTTGTTGCGTTCGCAGCCGGCAAGGGTGAGCGTGAGAGTCAGGGACAGGCCGAGGGCGCAGGAGGACAGCAGTTGTTTCATCGTAGGGTCTGGTGGTTGAAAAGCGAGTGAAGACTATGCGGCGTTTTCTGCAATCTTAACCGACCGGCACGCCGGGAGCCGGACTCGCGCGCGGACGGGCGCGCAGGCTGCGGTTCGCAAAAGTTGTCGTGACACAACTTACGAGCTGGCGTACGATTTAGCAATAACTTGAGCCAACCTGACGAGGTCTACCCGATGCGCCTGATTGCACACCGCTTCACGCTTGTCCGCCATGCCGCGGCAGCTTTTACTCTTGGCATGACCTGTCTCGGCATCCAGCTTCCCGCCCATGCCGGCGAATGCGCGGCGCCCGTCATCAGCAAGACCACGCTCGCCGAGGCGCGCGAGATGTGGGCCGCGTGCGATGCCAGCATTGTCAGCGCAGGCAACCTGGCGATCGGCGGCGGCAGCGGCAAGGACGGGATGAGCCAGGTCGGCTTGGAGCAGGTTGTGCTGGTCACGGTGGCGGGTGTCGATTTCGAAGGGCTGCCGGTGGTGCGCTACGCCTTCGTCGACGAGGTCCTCTACGCAATATCGGTACAGCTGCGCAATACCTTTTCGCGGGATAAACCGCTGTTCAAGGAGCTGAGCAACGATGAGATCTCCCAGCTTCAACAATCGCTCACGAACAAATACGGCAAGCCACGCGCGCTCAAGGATATGGGGGCGGGCAAGAAGCCGAATATCTTCATCTGGGATCTGCGGGACAGCGAGATGACGCTGACCAATACCATCATCCCAGGATATCAGGTGAACCTCGTGCATAAAGCCCTGGCAAAAAAGGTCGACGCCTACAGGAAAGCCGAATGCAAGCGGCACCGCCAGAAAGGCGACACGCCCACCCCGGTGACCTCGGTATGCGTGTAGCGCCGGCACCCGTCGTGCCTTGACATTGCGCCCGATGTGAACAGCGGGCCGAGGGCGCCAGTCCCGGCCTGCCCCGGCCTGCCCCGGTCCGCGGCGACCCGCGGCCGCCTGCTCGCCACGCCTTTTAGCACTACGCCCCATCGTTGGTTAGTTACGTTTTTAAGGATCGATCACGCCGAATCGAACCTGCTTCACGAAAGAGGCATAATCGGCGCATCCGATCGCACCACGCCGGGAGCGGGCATGGACGGGTATCTCGAGGATGGCTTCGACATCGCGCAGCTGGTGCCTGGCTTTCGCCCGCCAGTGGCCGCCGGCGCGCCGGCAGCGGACGCGGCGGCGCTCGATGCAGCCGACGCCGGCATGCGCCATTGGACCAGCCCGGCCGAGGGCCTCTTTACACCCGGCTCCGACCTGCATCGCCGCGAAACCTGCCGCATGTTCCGCGACACCTTCAATCCCTACCGACCGGCCGTGCTTGACTGGCCACGCCTGCCTCCGCAAGCGCTGGCGCGCATCGTCGCCCTGCCGATCTGGGACATCGCGGTGCAGACCGAGGGCAAGGCCAAGCTGCGGATGGCGGCCTATGCGGGCACCGTGCCGGACCCGGACATGCGCGCCGCGCTGGCCCTGAATGCCTGGGAGGAAAACCGTCACAAGGAGGTCCTGGCGCGCATGGTGGCGGCCTACGGCATCGCGCTGGCGCCGGAAGCGCCGTATGCCTGGCCGGCGGATGCGGAACGGGCCTATCTCGTCACCGGTTTCAGCGAGTGCATCGATAGCTTCTTCGCCTTCGGCCTGTTCGAGCTTGCGCGCCGTTCGGGCCTGTTCCCGCGCGAACTGGTCGACACCTTCGAGCCCGTGATGCAGGAAGAGTGCCGCCACATCCTGCTGTTCGCCAATTGGATCGCCTGGCATCGCGCCAATCTGTCGCCCTGGCGGCGCCTGCGTTTCGAGGCGAAGGTGGCGGCGGTCTGGGCCTTCCTGGTGTGGGAGCGCATCGGCCTGGCGCGCACGGTCGGCAGCGATGCCGCCCAGGACAACAACTTCACGCTGAACGGCGCGCAGGCGGTGGCCGCCGAAGCACCCGCCCTGCCCGATCTGCTGGCCCTCTGCCTGGCGGAAAACGAGCGCCGCTTCGCCGGCTATGATGCACGCCTGCTGCGTCCGGCCACGGTGCCGCGGCTGGTGCGCCTCGCTTTGCGCATGCTGGGACGCGCCGCGCACTAGCGGAGATAGCCCGCGCGCCCGAACCAGTCGAGCGCCGCCTGCAGCGCGCCGCCGTGCGGATGCGGCCGGTAGCCCAGCTCGCGCATAGCCTTGTCGGAACGGAAGAACATCCGGTTGCGCGACATGTGCAGTCCGTCCACGGTCAGAAAAGGTTCGCGTCCGGTCCGGCGCGCCATGGCTTCCAACGCGTGCGCCAGCGGGATCAGCGGCGCCACCGGCAGGCGCAGGCGCGGCGCGCGCCCTCCTGCCAGCGCGGCGATCTCGCCCAGCAAATCGCGCAGCATCAGGTTCTCGCCGCCCAGGATGTAGCGTTCGCCTACTCTTCCCTTTTCGAGCGCCAGCAGGTGACCCTCGGCGACGTCGTCCACATCGACCACGTTCAGCCCGGTCTGGACATAGGCCGGCATGCGCCCGCTGGCCGCCTCGACGATGATGCGTCCGGTCGGGGTCGGCCGCAGGTCGCGCGGACCGATCGGGGTCGACGGGTTCACGATGACGGCCGGTACATGGTCCTCGAGCACCATGCGTTCCACCAGACGTTCCGCCAGAATCTTGCTGCGCTTGTAGGCGCCAATCCCCTCGCCTGGTGCCAGCGGCTCGTCTTCGCCGGCCGCTACCGTCGCAGGACCGACGCGCAGGGTCGCCACGCTGCTGGTGTAGACGACGCGCTCGACGCCGGCCGCCAGCGCCGCGCGCATCACCGCGGCCGTGCCGTCCAGGTTGTTGCGCACGATCTCGTCCGGATCGCGCGCCCACAGCCGGTAGTCGGCGGCCACATGCAGCAGGCCGCGCATGCCGGCCAGCGCCCGTTCCACGGCGGCCTGGTCGCGCATGTCGCCCTCGAACACCTCGGCGTCGAGCCCGGCGAGGTTGGCGCGCGCACTCGTCGCGCGCACCAGCACGCGCACCCGATAGCCGCGTGCCACGGCCGCGCGCGCCACGGCGGAACCGATGAAACCGGCCGCGCCGGTAACCAGGATGCTTTCCTGCCCAGCCATGGAGGCCTCTCCGGGCGCCGGCAAGTGGCACCCTTGCGCGAATTGTAATCCTGCGCGCCATCGGCTGAACGTCGTCGCCCGCGCGCGATCAAAACAGGATCAAGACCCGGACACCAGAAACGGAGAAGTCATGCGAGTCATCCTAGCCCAGCCGCGCGGTTTCTGCGCCGGCGTCATCCGCGCCATCGAGATCGTCGAGCGCTCGCTCGAACGCCACGGCGCGCCGGTGTACGTGCGCCACGAAATCGTTCACAACAAGGCCGTGGTCGACGGCTTGCGCAACAAGGGGGCGGTCTTCGTCGATACGCTGGAACAAGTGCCTCCAAGCGCGGTCACGATCTTCAGCGCCCACGGCGTCGCGCGCGCCGTCGAGGCCGAGGCCGCGGGCCGCGGCCTGCACGTGCTCGACGCGACCTGTCCACTGGTCGCCAAGGTCCACCTGCAGGGCCGGCAATACGCGGCGAGCGGCCGGGTCGTGATCCTGATCGGCCACGCCGGCCATCCCGAAGTCGAGGGCACGACCGGGCAGATCGACGGGCGCGTGCTGCTCGTGCAGAACGAGCGCGACGTCGAGGCGCTCGACCTGGCGCCGGACACCCCGGTCGCCTACGTTACCCAGACAACCCTCAGCGTGGACGACACCCGCGGCGTGATCGCCGCCATCGAGCGCCGTTTCAGCGACGTCGTCGGCCCCAGCGTGCGCGACATCTGCTACGCCACCCAGAACCGCCAGCGCGCCGTGCGCGAGCTGTGCCGGCAGGTCGACGTGCTGCTGATCGTCGGCGCGGCCAACAGCTCGAATTCGAACCGGCTGCGCGAGATCGGCACCGAATGCGGCATCCCGAGCTATTTGCTGGACGACGGCAGCGCGCTCGACCCAGCCTGGGTCGCAGACGCCGGCACGGTCGGCATCACGGCCGGCGCCTCCGCGCCCGAAGCCATGGTCGAGGATGTCATCGCGGCGCTGCGCCGCCTGGCCCCGGTCGAACTGTCGACGATGGACGGCCTGGTGGAGCACGTGGAGTTCCGCCTGCCGGCCGAACTGGCCGGCCGCGCGGCGTAGCGAAGGAGCCGACATGGCCATTCCGATGCTGCAAAAAACCCTGGTCGGCGCCTACATCCTGCGCAAGCACCTTGCGGGCCAGAAACGTTACCCGCTTGCCCTGATGCTGGAGCCATTGTTCCGCTGTAATCTTGCCTGCGCGGGCTGCGGCAAGATCGATTATCCCGACGAGATCCTGAACCTGCGCCTGTCGCGCGAGGAGTGCCTGGGCGCGGTCGACGAGTGCGGCGCCCCGGTGGTTTCGATTGCCGGCGGTGAGCCGCTGCTGCACAAGGAGATGCCGGACATCGTCGCCGGCATCGTCGCCCGGCGCCGTTTCGTCTACCTCTGCACCAACGCGCTGGTGATGGAAAAGAAGCTGGACCAGTACCACCCGAGTCCCTTCCTGGTGTGGTCGGTGCACCTGGATGGCGACCCGCAGATGCACGACCGCTCGGTCTGCCAGCCGGGCGTGTACGAACGCGCGGTGGCCGCGATCCGGCGCGCCAAGGCGGCAGGCTTTCGCGTCAACATCAACTGCACGCTGTTCAACGACGCCCAGCCCGAACGCGTGGCCGCCTTCTTCGACACGGTCAAGGAACTCGGCGTGGACGGCATCACGGTCTCGCCCGGCTATGCCTATGAACGGGCTCCGGAGCAGGATCACTTCCTGACCCGTTCGAAAACCAAGCAATTGTTTCGCGACATATTTGCGCGTGGGGATGGTGGCCGCAAGTGGGCCTTCAGCCAGTCCAGCCTGTTTCTCGATTTTTTGGCGGGCAACCAGACCTACCATTGCACGCCCTGGGGCAACCCGGCGCGCACCGTGTTCGGCTGGCAGCGGCCCTGCTACCTGCTGGGCGAAGGCTATGCCGCGAGCTTTCGCGAACTGATGGAGGAAACCGACTGGGATGCCTACGGCACCGGACGCTACGAAAAATGCGCCGATTGCATGGTCCACAGCGGCTACGAGGCGAGCGCCGTGGTCGACACCATCGCGCGCCCGCTGGCGGCGGCGAAGGTCGCACTCAGGGGCGTGCGCACGAGCGGGCCGATGGCGCCGGAACTTGCACTCGACCGCCAGCGGCCGGCGGAGTATGTGCACGCGCGCCATGTGGCCATCAAGCTTGAAGAGATTCGCGGGCGGCGCAAGGCCGCCGGTCCGGGCTGAGATGGAGAGACGCCGATGGCAGCCGTCACCTTTATCGGAGCGCTGCTGACCGCGCTGGCCACGGTATACGCGCTGGCTGCACTCTTGTGTCGCCCGCGCACCTGGCAGCGCGGCACCGCGTCGGAACCGGTCCCGGTGAGCGTCCTCAAGCCCCTGTGCGGCGCCGAGCCCAACCTGGAGCGCAACCTCGCCAGCCTGTGCCGACAGACCCATCCCTGCTACCAGCTGATATTCGGGGTGCGCGACCCCGGCGATCCCGCCGCCGTGGTAGTGAAGCGCCTGATACGCCGCTTTCCCGAGGTCGACATCCGGCTGGTGGCCGACCCACGCATCCACGGCAGCAACCTCAAGGTGAGCAACCTGATCAACATGCGATCGGCGGCGCGCCACCCGTGGCTGGTAGTGGCCGACAGCGACATCGGCGCCGGCCCCGACTACCTCGAGCGCGTGACCGCGCCGTTGGCCGAGCCCGGCGTCGGCATCGTCACCTGCCTTTATCGCGGCGTTGCGGCGGGCGGCTTCTGGAGCCGAGTGGGGGCGCTCTTCATCGACAGCTGGTTCGCGCCCTCGGTCGGCGTCGCCAGCCGCGGCGGCAGCAGCGCCTTCGGCTTTGGCGCCACCATTGCCCTGCGTACCGAGACGCTCAACAGGATCGGTGGCTTCGAGGTACTGAAGGACCGCTTGGCCGACGATTTCTGGCTCGGCGAGCTGACCCGGCGCCAGGGGCTGGCGACGATCCTCTCCGACGTGGTCGTGCGCACCGACGTCACCGAACGCAGCCTGGCCGCACTATGGGCACGCGAGCGGCGCTGGATGCAGACCATCCGTTCGCTCAATCCGCCCGGCTATGCCTTCTGCTTCGTCAGCTTCACGCTGCCGATGCTGGCGCTCGGCCTGTGGCTGGCGCCGACGCCCTGGAACTGGGCGCTGGCGCTGCCGGGCTTGTGTGCGCGCATGCTGCTGCACTGGCGCGCAGCGCCGAACCTTGCTTCGCTGCCGATCGCGGCGCTGCGCGACTGCCTGCTGCTGCTCGAGTGGCTGAGCGCATTCGCCGGCAGCACGACGCGCTGGCGCGGACACCGGCTACGCGTGGACGGCCGCCGCGCCCCGGAAAACATGAAGGAATCACCGACATGAAAACCCTGTTCCTGCAAGCGCCCTCCTTCGACGGCTTCGACGGCGGCGCCGGCTCGCGCTACCAGGCCAGGCGCGAGATCCGCTCCTTCTGGTACCCGACCTGGCTCGCGCAACCCGCCGCCCTGGTGCCCGGCAGCCGCCTGCTCGACGCCCCCGCCGACGGCCTCTCGGTGGCGCAGACGCTGGACATCGCCCGGGACTACGAGCTGGTCATCATGCATACCAGCACCCCCTCCTTCCCGGCCGACGCCCGCTTCGCGGAACTGATCAAGGAGCGTACACCTGCGACCCTGGTCGGCATGGTCGGCGCCAAGGTCATGGTCGATCCCGGCCCTTCGCTGCAGGCCAGCAGCGCCATCGACTTCGTCGCGCGCGAGGAGTTCGACTATACCTGCCGCGACATCGCCGAGGGCCGGCCGCTGGCCGATATCGCCGGGATCAGCTGGCGCGACGCCGACGGCGGCATCCACCACAATCCGCCGCGCCCGATGATCGAGGACATGGACGCCCTCCCTTTTGTTGCGCCCATCTACAAGCGCGACCTGAACATCCGCAATTACTTCATCGGCTACCTGAACTACCCCTACGTGTCCCTGTACACCGGGCGCGGCTGCCGCTCGCGCTGCACCTTCTGCCTGTGGCCGCAGACCGTGGGCGGGCACCGCTACCGGATCCGCTCGCCGGAAAACGTGCTGGCCGAGGTCCGCTGGATCAAGGAGAACATGCTAGATGTGAAGGAGATCATGTTCGACGACGACACCTTTACCGACTTCCGGCCGCGCGCCGAGGAGATCGCGCGCGGCCTCGGCGCACTCGGCGTGACCTGGTCCTGCAACGCCAAGGCCAACGTGCCCTATTCCACCCTGAAGATCATGAAGGAGAACGGGCTGCGCCTGCTGCTGGTCGGCTACGAGTCGGGCGACGACCAGATCCTCCTGAACATCAAGAAGGGCCTGCGCACCGACATCGCGCGCCGC
Source organism: Massilia sp. Mn16-1_5 (assembly GCF_004798585.1). Classification (GTDB taxonomy): domain Bacteria; phylum Pseudomonadota; class Gammaproteobacteria; order Burkholderiales; family Burkholderiaceae_D; genus Telluria. The sequence goes on along the minus strand of NZ_PPXQ01000002.1, from coordinate 371,566 downwards.
TTCGCCGTCGACTGCCGGGAACTGGGCATCACCGTGCACGGCACCTTCATCCTCGGCCTGCCGGGCGAGACCCGCGAGACCATCGCCAAGTCGATCGCCTTCGCCAAGGAGATCAATCCGCACACGATCCAGGTCTCGCTCGCCGCGCCCTATCCGGGCACCAAATTGTATGAACAGGCGCTGGAAAACGAATGGATCCCGCCGAACAAGACCATCCACCTGGTCAACGAAAGCGGGGTGCAGCTGGCCGCCCTCAACTATCCGCACCTGTCGAGCCAGGAGATGTACCACAGCCTCGAGCAGTTCTACCGCAGCTTTTATTTTCGGCCGGCGAAGATCTGGGAAATTGTGCGCGAGATGCTGCACAGCTGGGAGATGACGCGCCGGCGCCTGCGCGAAGGCGTCGAGTTCTTCCGCTTCCTGCGCGACCATGGGGCGGAGCAGGCGTGAGAGCGGAATGAACTGCGCCGGCCTGATCATCACGGCCGACGACTTCGGCCTGCACGAGAGCGTCAACCGCGCCGTGCTGCGCGCCCATCGCGAGGGGGTCTTGAGCGCCGCCAGCCTGATGGTCGGGGCGCCGGCCGCGGTTGACGCGATTTCCGTCGCGCGCGCCTGTCCCGGCCTGCGGGTCGGCTTGCACCTGGTACTGGCCGACGGCGCCGCCGTGCTGCCGCCGCGCCGTATCCGCGATCTGGTCGATGCGAGCGGCCGCTTCGGCACGCGCATGGTGCGGGACGGCGTCCGCTTTTTCTGCCTGCCGCGCGTACGGCGCCAGCTGGCCGCCGAGATCCGCGCCCAGTTCGAGGCCTTTGCGGCGACCGGCCTTGCGCTCGACCACGTCAACGCCCACAAGCACTTCCACCTGCACCCGACGGTGTTGTCACTGATCCTCGACATCGGCCGCGAATTCGGCCTGCGCGCGGTGCGGCTGCCCTACGAAGCCGGGCTGCCGGCCTGGCTGCGGCCATGCTTGCTCCTGCTGCGCGCCCGCCTGCGCGCAGCCGGCATCGCGCACAACGACTACCTGCTCGGCCTGCGCCTCTCTGGCCGCTTCGACGAGGAGGCCTTGCTGGCGGCCCTGGCGCGTCTGCCCCCAAGTGGGGTCGGCGAACTCTACCTGCACCCTGCGCTGGCGTCGGGCACGGCAATCGCCGCCTCGATGGCGGGCTACCGCCACGCCGACGAATTCGCCGCCCTGGTCTCGCCGCGCGTGGCCGCGGCGCGTGCCTCCCTGCGCGCGGGAGGCGTCCGCTTCGGCGGCTTCGCCGACCTGCTGGGCGCATGAACCGGCTGGCCATCGGCGGTGCGCTTGCCGGTCTGCTCCTGCTGTGCGGGCTGGTCGCCTGGCAGGGCTGGCACGCCGTGCTGGACGCCGTCGCGCAGGCCGGCTGGACCTTGCTGCTGCTGGTGCCGCTGCGCGTCGTCACCCTGATGCTCGACGTGCGCGCCTGGCAGATTCTGCTTGAACGGGCGCCCGGCTTCCCCTTCCTGCTCTGGGTGGCCGCGGTGCGAGAAGCCGTCAACCGCCTGCTGCCGGCGGCGGGTGTGGGCGGCGAAGTGGTCGGCGTGCGTCTGGTACGCACGCGCCTGCCCGACACGGCCGCCATCACCGCCAGCGTGATCGTCGAGGTGCTGCTCACGATGATCGTGCTCTACCTGTTCTGCGGCCTCGGCGTTGTGCTGATGGCGCAGATCGCCGCGGGCATGCACCAGGTCGGGGTGATCGCTACCGGCCTGGCGCTGTCGCTGCCGCTGCCGCTGCTGGCCTGGTGGCTGCTGCGTCACGGCGCGCCCTTCCAGCGCCTCGAACGCTGGCGCCTGCGCCTGCTCGGTCCCCGCACGCCGGACCTGGACGGCGCGCGGCTCGACGCCGCCGTCGTGCGCCTGTTCGGCCGCCACGGCGCGCTGCTGCGGGCGCTGGGCTGGCAGCTGCTCTCTTACCTGCTCGGCAGCCTCGAGACCTGGTATGCGCTACGCCTGCTCGGCCATCCGGTCGACCTGGGCACCGCGGTCGCCATCGAGGCGCTGACCCAGGCCGCGCGCCACGCCAGCTTCCTGGTCCCGGCCGGGCTCGGGGTGCAGGAGGCGGCCGTGCTGCTGTTCGGCGTTCTTGCGGGCGTGGGCGGCGAGGTCGCGCTCTCGCTGGCCCTGGTCAAGCGCATGCGCGAGATCGTGCTCGGCCTGCCCGCCTTGCTGTCCTGGCACTGGTTCGAAGCCAGAAGACTGCGCCGCCTCACACGGCCGCATTATGGGCGGCCAGGTACTTGATCAGGCCGTCGACTCCGCCGGACGCCAACTGGGCCGCGAACTGTTTCCGGTAGACCTGGATCATCCAGGCGCCCATCATGTTGATGTCGTAGATCTTCCAGCCGGCCCCGGTCTTGCGCAGGCGGTAATCGATCGGCATGCGCTCGCCCTCGGTGCGGACGCTGGTCTTGACCACGGCGTCATTGGCGTCCGCCGCGGGGCGCGCCACGGGCGCGTAGGTGAACTGGGTGTCCTGCTCGTGGATCTGGGTCAACTGGAGGGCGAAGGTGCGCGCCAGCAGGGTCTGGAACTGCTTGACCAGCGCCTCGCGCTGGGCCGGCGTGGCGCTGGCCCAGGCATCGCCGACCGCATAGCGGGTGGTCAGGGCGAAATCGGTGGCCGGCAGGAAGTGTTGCTGGACCAATTGATAGATCCGATCAGGGTCGCCGGCGCGGCCGCCGGGGTCGCTCCGGATGGCCGACATCACGCGCTCGATGGTGCTTTTGACCGCCTGGTGCGGTGATTGGCTCTCGGTCTGTTGGGCATGGGCCGGGACCAATACCCCGAATGAGGCCGGCAAGGCCGGCGCCAGCATGGCCAGCGAAAGGATGATCGGTTTCATGAGGTCTCCTTACTTGCATGCGGCCTTAATACGACACCGCCAGCATACGCCGAAGCCTGCCCGGATGGTACTTGCTACTATGGCGTATCGCACCGGCCCATCCTCTGACGCGTATGCTGACCAAGCTGATCGCCCGGATCGTCCACCTCTCGGTTCGCCATGCCTGGCGTGTCATCGGCGCGTACGCGCTGCTGGTGCTGGGCGCCGGGTTATATGCCGCGAATCACTTCGCCATCACCACTGATGTCGGCCGCCTAATGGACCCGGGCGCGCCATGGACCAAACGCGACGCCGCCGTAACCGCCGCCTTCCGCGAGCGCAGCGACACCACCCTCATCGTCGTGTCCGCGCCGGCGCCCGAGCTGGCCGCCCAGGCGGCGCGCGAACTGGCCGCGCGCCTGTGCGAACAGCCGCAGCGCTTCCACTCGGTCACCCTGGGCGAGGCCCATCCCTTTTTCCAGCGCAATGGCCTGCTCTACCTGTCCGTGCCCGAGCTCACCGATCTCACCGCGCAGCTGCGCGACGCCAGGCCGCTGCTCAAGGCCCTCGCCCACGATCCCTCGCTGCGCGGGCTGGCCAATCTACTGTCGGTGACGCTCGGCACGCCGCTGCAGACCGGCCAGGTCAGTTTGGCCGGCATGGCGCCGCTGCTGGAGCGCAGCGCCGCCGCGGTCGAGGCCGCGCTGGCGGGGCGGCCTGGAGCGCTGTCCTGGCAGGACCTGGCCGGCGCCGCCAAGGATAGCCCGGCGTCGAGCCTGGTCGAAGTCAGGCCGGTCCTCGACTTCGCCGACCTGATGCCCGGCGCCGCCGCGGCCGAGGCGATCCGCGCCACGGCGCGCGAACTGCGCCTGATGGACCGCTACCACGCCGGCATTGCGCTGACCGGGCCGATTCCGCTGTCGGACGACGAGTTCGCCTCGCTGCAGGAAGGAACGGTATTTGGCAGCCTGCTCTCGCTGCTGCTGGTGCTGGGGCTGCTGTGGCGCGCCCTGCGCTCGGGCAAGCTGGTGCTGGCCGTCTGCGTGGCCATGGCGGGCGGCCTGGTGCTGACCTCGGCGCTGGGGCTGATGATGGTCGGCGCCCTGAACCTGATCTCGATCGCGTTTGCGATCCTGTTCGTCGGCATCGGCATCGACTTCGGCATCCAGTTCGGCATGCGCTTTCGCGAGCTGCACCGCCAGCACGGCGTCACCGCCGAGGCGCTGCATGAGACCACGCAGGTGATCGGCCTGCCCCTGACGCTGGCCGCCATCGCCACCGCCTTCGGTTTTCTCTCCTTCCTGCCGACCGCCTACCGCGGCGTGGCCGAACTGGGGCAAATCGCCGGCGTCGGCATCCTGTTCGTCGCCCTGCCCTCCTGCCTGACCCTGCTGCCGGCCCTGATCCAGGTGCTCGCGCCCGGCCCCGCCGCCAGCGCCCCCGGCTACCCCTGGCTGGCCCCGGTCGACCGCGCGCTGCAGGCCCATCGCAAGCCTTTGCTGGTGGCCACGCTGGCCCTGGTGATCGCCGGCCTGCCGCTGCTGCGCCACCTGGAGTTCGACTTCAATCCGCTGCACCTGAAAAGCCCGCAAAGCGAATCGATGACGGCGCTGCGGACGCTGTCGCGCAGCACGGATATTGGCCTCGACAACATCCAGGTGCTCGTCCCCACGCTGGCGCAGGCGCAAGCGGTGGCGGCCCGCATCGAGCGCCTGCCGGAAGTGGCGCGCGTCATGACGGCGGCCAGCCTGGTGCCCGAGCAGCAAACCGCCAAGCTCCCGCTGATCGCCGCCGCAGCAGACGCCCTGCTGCCGGTACTGGAGCAGGCGCAGCTACTGCCGGCGCCGGACACCGCGCGCGTCGCGGCCCTGCGCGCGGCCGCGCTTGCGCTGCGCAATGCCGCGCTCGACCACCCCGGTGCCGGGGCGCTGGCGGCCCAGCGCCTGTCGCGCGCGCTGGCGGCGCTGGCGCGCGCCGATACGGCCACCCGCGAGCGTGCCGAGCTGGCGCTGGCGTTGCCGCTCAGGCTCGCGCTCGATGCCTTGCGCCAGGCCCTGCGCCCCGAAGCGGTGACGCTGGCCTCGCTCCCGGCGGAACTGCGGCGCAACTGGATCGCCGCCGACGGCCGCGCGCTGGTCGACGCCAGCCCGCGCCGTCCCGAGGGCGCGGGTAGCGGGGACCCGGTGCGCGACGACGTCCTGCTGCGCCGCTTCGCGCAGGCCGTGCAGCGGGTCGCACCCGATGCCAGCGGCGGACCGATCTCGATCATGGGGGCGGCCGACCTGATCGTCGACGCCTTCGTCCAGGCCGCGCTGCTGGCCGTGGCGACGATCTCGCTGCTGCTGTGGCTCGCGTTCCGGCGCTTTGGCGACGTGCTGCTGACCATGGTGCCGCTGCTGGTCTCGGGCCTGGTCACGCTCGAGGCGACGGTGCTGCTCGACATGCCGCTCAATTTCGCCAACATCATCGCGCTGCCGCTGCTGCTGGGCGTCGGCGTCGCCTTCAAGATCTACTACGTGATGGCCTGGCGCGCGGGCCAGGCGGCCCTGCTGGAACAGGGCCTGACCGAGGCCATTATCCTGAGCGCGGCCACCACCGGCACCGCCTTCGGCAGCCTGTGGCTCTCGCACCATCCGGGCACCGCCAGCATGGGCGCCCTGCTGGTGCTGGCCCTGGTCTGCACCCTGATCGGCGCCGTCTTCTTCCAGCCCATCCTGCTCGGCACACCGCGCGGCAACGCCCACAAGACGGACGCCGGGCTGGAACACTCTTCCTCCTGAACCCTCGATCATGACTGGAGCCGGCATGCACACCTACCCCCGACGCCTCATCCGGACCATTCTGCGCACCACGGCCGCCTGCGTGCTGGCCGCCACCGCTGGCTGTGCCACCGGCCCGGACCGTAATCCCGCGGACCCGCTCGAGCCGCTGAACCGCGCCACCTGGCGCTTCAACGACACCGTCGACCGCAACATCGCCCAGCCGGTCGCGCGCGGCTACAACCGTGTCGTACCGCGGCCGATCCGGACCGGGATCGCGAATTTCTTCGCCAACCTCGGCACCGTGCCGGTCATGCTCAACAACTTCGCCCAGCTGCGTTTCGCCGACGGCATGTCCGACCTGATGCGCTTCGCCCTGAACAGCACCTTCGGCCTGCTCGGCGTGCTCGACATCGCCACCCCGGCCGGGATCCCGACGCACGACCAGGACTTCGGCCTGACCCTGGGCCACTACGGCGTCGCCAGCGGACCCTACCTGGTACTGCCGCTGTTCGGGCCGAGCACCTTCCGCGACGCCGCCGGCTTCGGCGTGGACCAGTACGCCAGTCCGACGAGCTACGCGGAGCCGCGCGCGCGCAACGTGATGTGGGGCGTGAACTTCGTCAGCACCCGCGCGCGCTTCCTGAACGCGACCGACCTGCTGGAAGAGGCGGCGCTCGACAAGTACCTGTTCGTGCGCGATGCGTATCTGGCGCGGAGGCAGTCGAAGCTGGATGAGGACAAGCCGGAGACCTTGCCTGACTATGAGGCTGGCCAGGGCACGACCGCGCCGAAGGAGAAATGACACGCCGGTATCAACCTGATAGCAGTCGTTTAAGCGAGGCCGCACTCGGCCATGTTTGCGCCATATCCCGCTGCATGCGACGCGTGGCACCGGAGCGCACATACAACCGGTTGTTCCCACGCGCTGCGGGCTAAGTACGCTCAACACGTGGACTCAGGAGTCCACCCTACGTTTAACGACATTCGCGCTGTGCGGCATGGCTGCGCGACGGCGCTAGCCCCGTGCCCAACTGGGCATGCACTCTGCGCAAACTGCTCCGCGCACGCCAGGCATCGAGGGCCAGCAGCGCCAGTGGGCCCAGGTCACCGGGCGTCAATGCGCGTAAAAACGCCTTCAGGTCGGTGCCGCCGTCCTCGCGCAGTGCCGCCAGCGCGCATGGCGGCAGGCTACGCCAGGCCGGGTCGAGCACGACACGCACCGCCGCGAACGGCAGCTGCAAACGGCGCGCGGCCAGTGCGGCCGCGTGCGACTCCATGTCGACCGCCAGCGCGCCGCTCTCTTGCCATAGCGCCGCCTTGGCAGCGCGGGTGGCAAGCGGCGCGTCCAGTCCTGCCAGGGCTCCGAAGCGGGCGCGCGGCAGGCGCTCCATCAAGGCTTGCGTCCACGCCGGATCGGCAGCCAGCGTGTCCACACGGGACGCCACCACGCAGTCGCCCGCCCGCAGGCTCGGATCGAGCGCACCAGCACAGCCGAAGCTGAGGATGCCAGCCCAGCCATCGCCATGGCCGGCAAGCGCCTCGATGGCAGCCGCGACCCGCACCGGCCCCGGCCCGCGCACCGCGACCACGCCCGGCCCCGCCGCGATGGCCGTCTCGAACGCAAGGCCGCACACGACCAGCACCGGTGCGCAGCGAGGGATGGCGTCCGGCTTCACATGCCGAATCCGACATGTTTGATGCCGGATGCGCGCAGATTGCGGTAGCGCGCCAGCGTCCACAGCGGGAAGTAGCGCGCGTAGCCGTGATAGCGCAGGTAGAACACCCGCTCGAAGCCGGTCGCGGTATGGTGCTCCTCGTCCCACAGGCCGTCCTCGCGCTGGTGTGCGAGCAGCCAGTCGACGCCGCGCGCCACGGCGGGCGAATCGACGGCGCCGGCCGCCATCAGGCCGAGCAGCGCCCAGGCGGTCTGCGACGGCAAGGATTGAAAAGGTTCGTGGCCGGCGTAGTCGAGGCGGTAACTGCTGCCGTCCTCGCCCCAGCCGCCGTCCGGATTCTGCACCGCGTGCAGCCAGTCGACCGCGCGCGCGACCGGCCTCGCGTCCATGCCCATGCCCGCCGCGCCGAGCGCGCACAGTGCGGACCAGACGCCGTACACATAGTTGATGCCCCAGCGGCCGTACCAGGCGCCGTGCGGTTCCTGGGCGCACAGCAGCCAGTCGAGCGCGCGCGCCGCGGGCGAGCCGCGCTTGCGGCAGGCCTGCGGGTCGAGCTGGAGCAGCAGCGACAGGCAGCGCGCCGAGACGTCGGCCGTCGGCGGGTCGAGCAGCGCGCCGTGGTCGGCGAAAGGAATGTTGTTGAGGTAGCGGCAGGTGTTGTCGGGGTCGAAGGCGCCCCAGCCGCCGTTGCGGCTCTGCATGCCGAGCACCCATTCGTGCGCGCGTTCGACGGCGTCGGCAAACCTGGGCTCTTTCAACACGCGGTCGGCGCGCTGCATCGCCATCGCCACCACCGCCGTGTCGTCCACGTCCGGATAGTGCGCGTTCGCGTACTGGAAGGCCCAGCCGCCGGGACGCAGGCCAGGACGGTTCAGGCTCCAGTCGCCGTGCAGGTCGAGGATCTGCAGCGGCCGCAGCCACTCGAGGCCGCGCAAGGCCGCCTCGGTCGCCTCCTGCGTGCCGACTTCGAACAGCGCGTGGCACATCAGCGCCGTGTCCCAGACCGGCGAGAAACAGGGCTGGCAGTATGCCTCTTCGCCGCGGTCGACCAATAGCTTGTCGATCGCCCGACGTGCGCCGGCGTATTCGCCCGCTTCGCGTTCCAGGCCCAGCGCGTCGAGCATCTGCACCGCGTTGACCATCGCGGGGAAGATGGCGCCCAGTCCGTGTTCGCCATTCAGGCGCGCGCGAACGAAAGCGCTGGCGCGCTCGATGGCGCGGCGGCGCAGGCGCGCGGGGATGCGCGGCTCGAGGCGGCGCAATTGCCTCTCGACGCTGCGGAAGAAGGCGAACCACAGGCGGCTCTGGTGCGGCGCGCGCGCCGTCACGCGCAATTGCTCGGGCGGCGCCAGGAACAGCTCGTCGATGCCGACCGCGCGCGGGTTGCGCGCGCGCGGCTTGAGTGCGCCCAGCACCAGCAGGGGCGTGAGCACGGTGCGGGTCCAGTACGAGACTTTCGTGAGGTGGAAGGGAAACCAGCCCGGCAGCAGCGCGATCTCGACCGGCATGGCCGGCACCGCGTCCCAGGGCACGATGCCGTACAGCGCCAGCAGGAAGCGCGTGAACACGTTGCTCTGCTCGGCCCCGCCGTGGGCCAGGATGGCGGCGCGCGCCCGCGCCATGTGCGGGGCATCGACCGGGTCGCCGATCATCTTCAGGGCGAAATAGGCCTTCACGCTGGCGCTGGGATCGAAGGCGCCGCCATGGAACAGCGGCCAGCCGCCGTGCGCGCCCTGGACCCGGCGCAGGTGGCGGCCGATCTTCGCTTCGAGCACGGCATCGGGCGGCTCGCCGAGGAAGTGCACCATCAGCACGTATTCGGCAGGGATGGTGGCATCGGCTTCCAGCTCGTAGACCCAGTGGCCGTCCGGCCGCTGCTCCTCCAGCACGGCGGCGAGCGCCGTATCGGTCGCGCGCGCGAGCCGCGCTGCTTGCGTGTCCTGGCGGGCCGCACCGGCCAGGATCCCCTCCTTCCCCATTGCCCCACAGGCCGAATAGCGCATCGCTTCGCCTCCACGCTACACCAGCGCATGCCGCAGCAGGATCCCCGCCCGCGCCAGCTTGCCAACGCGGACCGGCGCGCGCGGACAGGCCCAGCCGCGTGTGCACAGGCGCGCCAGCAAGGCACGGTAGACCGCGCCCATCAGCCGCGGCGTGCGCACGCGCGAGGCCGGATAATGGCGCATCACGCGCCGCGCGTATTCGAAATGTTCCAGCGCCTGGGCCGCGACCTGCAGGCAGGCATGGTCCAGGGCAGGATCGGCGACGATGGCATCGGCCGAAGCGCCGTCCACGGCGACGCCTGCCTCCAGCAGCGGCTCGCGCGGCAGGTAGACGCGCCCGATGGCGGCATCCTCGTCGATGTCGCGCAGGATGTTGGTGAGTTGCAGGGCGCGTCCCAGGTGGTGCGCGAGCAGGACGCCATCCAGGCCGGGCACGCCGAACACTTTTACCGACAGGCGCCCGACGGCGCTGGCGACGCGGTCGCAGTAGAGGTCGAGGATGTCTGCCGAGGGCGCGCACAAGGGCGCGGCCCCGGCGTCCATTAACATGCCGTCGATCACGGCCTCGAAGTCGGCACAGGCCAGCCCGAAGGTCTCGATGTGGCCCTGCAGTGCGGCCAGGCGCACCGGACCGGCGCCCGCGCAGCAGGCCTGGATGTCGGCGCGCCAGCGTTCGAGGGCGGCGCGCTTGGCCGGCGCCGGGTCGGTGCCGTCGGCGATGTCGTCCACCGCGCGGCAGAAGGCGTAAATGTCGACCATCGCGGCGCGCTGCGGCGCCGGCAGCAGGCGCAGCGCCGTGTGGAAGGAGCTGCGCGCCGTCACCGGCTCGGGCGCGGGAGCATCCGCGACATACGCACCGAGCCCGGCGCCTGCCTGTTCGCGCTCAGCTGTCATTTGCCACCCGCCTTCCCTGCTGCTCCGGAAAACGCCGCCGGATCGCGTCGGCGATGCCGTCCGCATCGAGCCCGGCCGCGGCCAGCAGGGCGGCCGGATCGCCGTGCTCGACGAACACGTCGGGCAAGCCCAGCATCAGGAGCGGCTTGACCACGCCGGCCGCGGCCAGCGCCTCCGCCACCGCGGCCCCGGCGCCGCCCATCAGGCAGCCCTCCTCCACCGTCACCAGTTGGGCGTGGCTGCGTGCCAGGCGCAGCACCAGTTCGGTGTCGAGCGGCTTGATGAAGCGCATGTTCGCCACTGTCGCGCCCAGCGTCCTCCCGGCGGCCAGGCTCGGCGCCAGCATCGCGCCGAAGGCGAGGATGGCGGTGCCGCGGCCCTCGTGCCGGAGCTCGCCGCGGCCGAAGGGGATCTCGTCCAGGGCCTGCTGCACCGCCACACCGGGTCCGCTGCCGCGCGGGAAGCGCACCGCCGCCGGCCCTGGGTAGCGGTAGGCCGTGCTGAGCATCCTGCGGCATTCGTTTTCGTCGGACGCGGCCATCAGGACCATGTTCGGGATGCAGCGCAGGTAGGCAATGTCGTAGTTGCCGGCATGGGTCGCGCCGTCCGCCCCGACCAGGCCGGCGCGGTCGATGGCAAAGCTGACGTCGAGGTCCTGCAACGCCACGTCGTGGATCAGCTGGTCATAGGCGCGCTGCAGAAACGTCGAATAGATCGCCACCACCGGCTTCATGCCCTCAGCCGCAAGGCCGCCCGCGAAGGTGACGGCGTGCTGCTCGGCGATGCCGACGTCGAAATAGCGCTCCGGGTACAGCTGCTCGAAGCGGACCAGGCCCGAACCCTCGCGCATCGCTGGGGTGATGCCGACCAGCTGCGGATCGACTGCTGCCATGTCGCACAGCCACCCGCCGAACACTTCGGTGTAGCTCGGCTTGGCCGCTGAAGCGCAAGCCGGCAAGCCGAGCGCGTGATCGAATTTCCCCGTGCCGTGGTAGCGGGTCGGTTCGGCCTCGGCCAGCTTGTAGCCCTGCCCCTTCTTCGTGACGATGTGGAGGAACTGCGGGCCGGTGCGTTCGCGCAGCTTTTCCAGCGCCGGCACCAGCGCGTCGAGGTCGTGGCCGTCGATCGGTCCGGTGTAGTCGAAGCCGAACTGCTCGAATACCGTGGCCGCCGCGGCCGCGCGGTGTGAGGACAGGCGCGCCAGATAGTGTCTCAGCGCGCCGACCGCGGGCGAGATCGACATGTCGTTGTCGTTCAGGATCACCAGCAGGCGCAGGTCGCCGGCGATACCGGCATTGTTCAGGGCCTCGTAGGCCATCCCGGCGCTCATCGCGCCATCGCCGATGACGGCCACCGCATGCCGGTCCTCGCCGCGCAGCCTGGCCGCCTGGGCCATGCCGAGCGCGGCCGAAATCGAGGTCGACGAGTGCGCGGTGCCGAAGGTGTCGTAGACGCTCTCGCTACGGCGCGGAAAGCCGGAGATGCCGCCCAGCTGGCGCAGCGTGTGCATCCGCTCGCGCCTGCCCGTCAGTACCTTGTGGCCATAGCTCTGGTGCCCCACGTCCCAGACAATGCGGTCGCGCGGGGTGTCGAACACGTAATGCAGCGCGATCGTTAGCTCGACGGTACCGAGGTTGGACGAGAGGTGGCCGCCGGTACGCGCCACCGATTCGAGCAGGAACTGGCGCAACTGCCGGGCCAGCGCGTCGAGCTGCTCGCGCGGCAGGCGGCGTAGCGCCGACGGATCGTCGATCGCCTGCAGCAAATTCATTCGCTTTCCTCCAGTACCACCGTGCGGCGTATTGGATAGCCGGTCTAGTTAAGACAATCGCGGTGCCCCTGTGGTTCGCGCTTAGCGGTGCGCGGCGCGGGACGGCCCCGCGTATCGTCCCGCTGCGCAATTGCACCGCAATTCAGTACTCCACAATCTGAAAAACCGCCTCCATTCATGAATGGCATTCATAAGCCCAAGCAATTTCCGCCCCGTTTTGCCCCCGCTTTTGCCCTTAAGATGGCGACCTGTCCCGCCACGTCCGCCTAGTCCGCGTCGGTGGCGCAACTCTTTCAAGGAAAACATTCATGACCGTCAAAGCCTACGGCGCCTACGCCGCCGACAAGCCCCTCGAATCGATGGACATCACCCGCCGCGCACCGGGTCACCACGACGTCCAGATCGACATCGCCTATTGCGGCGTCTGCCACTCCGACTTGCACACGGTGCGCGCCGAATGGGCCGGCACCCTCTTCCCCTGCGTGCCGGGCCACGAAATCGTCGGCCGCGTCTCGGCAATCGGCGAACACGTTACCCAATACAAAGTCGGCGACCTGGTCGGCGTCGGCTGCATGGTCGACAGCTGCCGGCACTGCGCCGACTGCGAGGACGGCCTCGAGAACTACTGCGACGGCATGGTCGGCACCTACAATGGCGCCACCAATGACGCGCCCGGCCACACCCTGGGCGGTTACTCGGAACAGATCGTCGTCCACGAGCGCTTCGTGCTGCGCGTGGGCCATCCGGAAGAACAGCTGGCCGCGGTCGCGCCGCTACTGTGCGCCGGCATCACCACCTACTCTCCGCTGCGCCACTGGAATGCCGGTCCCGGCAAGACGGTGGGCATCGTCGGCATCGGCGGCCTCGGTCACATGGGCATTAAGCTGGCCCGTGCGATGGGCGCGCACGTGGTCGCCTTCACGACCTCGGAAAGCAAGCGCCAGGATGCCGAAGCGCTGGGCGCGCATGAAGTCGTCGTCTCGCGCGATGCCAATGCGATGGCGGCGCAGGCGAAGAAGCTCGACCTGATCGTCAACACGGTGGCCGCGCCGCACGACCTCGACGCCTACCTCTCGCTGCTCAAGCGCGACGGCACCATGGTGCTGGTCGGCGCGCCCTCGTCTCCGCACCCGTCGCCGCAAGTGTTCAACCTGATCATGAAGCGCCGCGCGCTGGCCGGCTCGATGATCGGCGGGATCCCGGAAACCCAGGAGATGCTCGACTTCTGCGCCGAGCACGGCATCGTCGCCGACATCGAGATGATCCGGGCCGACGAGATCAACGCCGCCTACGAGCGCATGCTCGAGGGCGACGTGAAGTACCGTTTCGTGATCGACAGCGCGACCCTGGCTGCGGCGTAAGACGATGCAGAGTCCTGTTGCAAGCACCGCCGGCGCCAATCTGCCGGCGGCGTGGGGCGGTGTATTCGCGCTGTCCCTGGGCGCCTTCGTGCTGGTCGCTTCCGAGTTCATGCCCGTCAGCCTGCTGACGGCCATCGCCTCCGACCTGCACGTCAGCGAAGGCCAGGCCGGGCAGTCGATCGCCGTCTCCGGCGCCTTCGCGCTCGCCACCAGCCTGTCGCTTGCCAGGCTGGCCGGCAGGCTCGATCGCAAGATCCTGCTGCTGGCGCTGACGCTGCTGATGATCGTCTCGGGCAGCGTGGCCGCGTTCGCGCCGAACTACTGGAGCTTCATAGCGGGCCGCGCCTTCATCGGCGTGGCGATCGGCGGCTTCTGGTCGATGTCGGCGGCGATCGCCATGCGCCTGGTGCCGGGCGAGCAGGTGCCCAAAGCCTTGGCCATTGTCAACGGCGGCAACGCGCTGGCGAGCGTGGTGGCGGCGCCCCTGGGCAGCTTCCTCGGCTCGATCGTCGGCTGGCGCGGCGCCTTCTTCGCCCTGATTCCGGTGGCGGTGCTGGCGCTGGCCTGGAAGTGGGTCAGCCTGCCTGCCATGCCGGCCGAACGCGCGCCAGGCGGCGCCAACGTGTTCACCCTGCTCAAGCGGCCCGCGGTCGCCCTCGGCATGGCCGGCGTCAGCCTGTTCTTCATGGGGCAGTTCGCGCTGTTCACCTATCTGCGTCCTTTCCTCGAGACGGTGACGCATGCGAGCGCGGCGACGACCTCGCTGATGCTGCTCGTGATCGGCGTGGCCGGCTTCATCGGCACCAGCGTGATCGGCGCCTTCCTCAAGGATGGCCTGTACAAGACGCTGGTGACGATTCCGCTGCTGATGGCGGCGATCGGTGTCGCGCTGATGCTGTTCGGCGCCTCGCCTTTTGTTACCGCCCTGCTGCTCGCGGTCTGGGGCCTGGTCGGTACGGCGGCCCCGGTCGGCTGGTGGACCTGGCTCGCGACAACCCTGCCGCAGGATGCCGAAGCCGGCGGCGGGCTGATGGTGGCGGTGGTACAGCTGGCGATCGCGCTGGGCGCGACCGTGGGCGGACTGCTGTTCGACGGCTTCGGCTACCGCGCCACCTTCGGCGCCAGCGCCGCGGTGCTGGTGACCGCGGCCGGCGTGGCGCTGCTGGCTGGCCGCGCCGCGCAGTCTACAGGGACGTAAGAAAGTCACGGACCAGGGCGACGACCTGGTCCGGCGCTTCGCGGTGCGGCAGGTGGTGCGCCTCCTGCATGATCGCGACCTGCACCTCGGCCCTGCTCCATTCGGCAATCAGGCGCGGGTGCAGGGTCGTCCCGTACTCGTCGTCGCCGCCGTGGATCGCCAGCGTCGGCGTGCCGACCTGCGGCAGCACCTCCTTCAGCGTCCAGGACGCGAACGGCGCCGACAGCCAGGTGCCGGTCCAGGCATCGAGCACCCATTGCGCCTTGCTGCCGTGGTACTTCTCCAGACGGCCCATCTGCTCGGGATCGGCGAACTGCGCCTTCGCCACGCGGATGCCCGCCAAGGTCGTCTCTTCGGCGAAGACCTGCGCCGATTCGGTGATCAAGGCTTCGCAAGCCTCCGGGTAGCGCGCCGCGCAGTGGATCGCCATCGCGCCGCCGACGCTGTGGCCGAATACGACGAACTGGCGAATGCCGAGCTGTTCGCGCACGGCCGCGAAGCCGTTTGCGGCCTCGTCGCCGACGAACGAAGTCGTCAGCACGTCCGTGCGCGGGCTGGATTCGCCAAAGCCGAGGCGGTCGTAGGCCACGACGCTGCGTCCCGTCCCTGCCGCCAGCCGCGCGGGAAAATCGCGCCACAGGGCGACGCTGCCGAGCGAGTCGTGCAGCAGCACGATCGGGGCCAGCGTGTCGTCGCGGCCTTGCCAGGTGCGGACAAAGAGCCGGCCCTCCCCTTGCGTAACCCAATGATCGGTGAAGCCGGCCTGCGAATGCGTTGTTCCTGTCATGACGATCCGTTCTTGTCGAGGACCTTCCAGCATAGCAGAGGTGCCGGCAGGCCGCATCACGCCATCCCGGCGCGCCCCAGCTGCATGCGCGCCAGCGACGGATACAGCGGCGGACTGATGATGCGCGCGATCATGCTGGCCACCAGCGCGCAGGCCATCAGGCTCAGCACCATGGCGTGGCCGTCCACCATCTCCATCACGATGATGAAGGCCGTCAGCGGCGCCTGGGTCGCGGCCGCCAGGAAGCCCACCATGCCGAGTGCGATCAGGGCCGGCGCCTGGGTCTGGAAGAAGGCGACGGCCACGTCGTTGCCGAGCGCCGCGCCGATTGCCAGCGAAGGCGCGAAGATCCCGCCCGGCACGCCGGACCAGGTGCTCAGCCAGGTGGCCAGGAATTTGAAGAGCGCGTACAGCATCGGCATGGTGGCGACGCCGTCGACCATGGATTTCGTAGGCGCATAGCCTGAGCCGAAGGTGGCGCCGCTTGTCACCAGGCCGATCACGGCGACGACGAAACCGCAGACGCCGGCGAACACGACGGGCCGGCGCGCGCGCAAGCGGCTCATGAAATCCAGGCCCGTGCCGGCAGTCGAGGCGATCATCAGGCGCGAGAACAGGCCTCCGGCGATGCCCGTGCACAGCGCCACCACCAGGCCGGGAAGCAGCAGCGTCATGCCGAGCGTGCCGATGTGGATGAAGCCGAAATAGGTGGCGTTCCCATGCGCCGAGACGGCGACCAGGCCGCCCAGCACGATCGCGCTGATGATCAGGCCACTGTTCCTCTGTTCGGGAGCGCGCGCCAGTTCCTCGATGGCGAACATGACGCCCGCCAGCGGCGTGTTGAAGGCCGCCGCGATGCCGGCCGCGCCGCCCGCCACCAGCATGCCGTGCACGTTGACGTGGACCTGCGCCCGCCGCGGCAGCAGGCGCCGCGCCTGCAGCATGACGCCGGCCGCGATCTGCACCGAGGGGCCTTCGCGTCCGATCGAGAGGCCGGCCAGCAGGCCGCCCGCGGTCAGCCCGACCTTCGCCAGGCTGAGCTTGAGCGACACGAACAGCCCGCGCTTTTCGGGCGGCAGCGCCGGATCGAGCGCCGCCATCACCTGCGGAATGCCGGAGCCGGCCGCGCCCGGGGCATAACGGCGCGTCAGCCAGACCAGGCCGGCCGTGCACAGCGGCGTCCACACCAGCGGGCTCCACCAGAGGACCAGGCGCATGATGTCGAACAGGTCGGCCGTGAGCTCCGACAGCCAAGTGAAGGCGACGATGGAGAGGCCGGCCAGTACGGCCAGGGCGACGACGACCGCGCGGCCCGACCAGAGCTGCCAGTCGGAGAATTCGACGCGCATGCGGTCGCGCCAATTGTGGGAGTGCTTCATGGAATGTGTTGTGATTGCAGGACGCCGGGCGATCCATGATTTTCGCCGGGAATCTGTATTTGTACAAATATTTGTTGTGCGGCATGCAGGCCATCGGCCAGCCCGCATGCACGCAGGACGATCTTAAACCGCCTGGCGACGGCGGCGCGGCGCCAGCACTGCCGCCAGGCCGATCGCCGTCAGCGCCAGCGTCGCGGGCTCCGGCACCTCGGCCGGGTTGCCTGGCGTGCCCGGGTCGCCGGGATTGCCGGGGTCATCCGGATCGCCGGGCAGCTCGGGCACGGTGGGAAGGCCCGGCGTGAAACTGCCCAGCGTGATGTTGTCGAAGCCGATGTTGTTGGTGGCGCCGCGGAAGTCAACCGAGCGGGCGATGCCGGCGAAGCTGACGCCGATCGGGGTCCAGCGGCAATATTCTCCCGTCGGATCGCCCGCGCAGGCGTCGATATTGTCGTCGAGCTCGATCGAGGCGAGCAGGTTCCCGCTCCCATTCAAGCCGTCGTAGACGTCGATGAAGCCGTTTTCCTTGCTGCTGTAGAAGAAGGAAAAGCCCGTATCGAAGCCGGCCGCGACATTCATCGTCACGGCGTTCCCCTGCAGGAAGGCGACGACCGTATTCGCCGACGGTTCGTTGGCGAAGTTGCCAGTGCCCCCGGCTTCGGCGTCGATCGTGGCCAGGCTGAGGCTCGAGAAATTGATTCCGTAATTGGTGCCACGCCTGCCGCTGGAATCCGTGCCGCCGTTATAGAAATCGTTGACCGAGGCGCGGTCGGCGATTCCTTCGAAGGTGAGGACGATGGGGTCAGCTGCTGCATGTCCGGCGACCGACAAGGCAATCGCAGCGGCACAGGCGATTCTTTTCGTTTTTGACACGGTTGTCTCCCTTTAGTTGTCTGCCAATGCTGGCTTCGACTGCGCAGCAATACTTATGCCAATTGTAAATACGGGGCATATGCAAGATGAGTAAGGATCGAATCTGATCAGTTGTAAATTTTTCCGACAAATGGTTACTCATAAGAATATATTTCCGGTATTTATCAACCCTTTCCCGGCGCTACGGAAGAACACGCATTCACCGTAAAATAGGCGCATGAAATACGATCCCAGTGGATTTCGCCGGATGGATGCGGCAACCCTCGACACCGCCCTGCAGGACGCGCGCCGCCACACGCTGGCCCTGTTCGACGCCCTGGCCGCAGCCGGCTACGACCGGCCCGCGCAGCTACCATGCCTGCCAATCCTCAACCCACCTCTGTGGGAACTTGGGCATGTCGCCTGGTTCGCCGAATGGTTCGTCCTGCGCGAGGCGCGCGGCACCCGGCCGGGAGACGCTTGCGGTCCATCGCTGCTGGCGCACGGCGACGCACTCTTCGATTCGAACACGGTAGGTCACGACGCGCGCTGGACACTCGACCTGCCCTCCCCGGACGCGCTCGGGACCTACTGCCGCGACGTGCTGGAGGCGATACGCGAGCGGCTGGCGCACACACCCGGGGACGATACCGCGCTCTATCCCTACCGCCTGGCGCTGGCGCACGAGGACATGCACGGCGAAGCCCTGCTCTACACCATGCAGACGCTGGGCGTGGCCGCGCCGCTATCGTTCCCGGCCAAGGCGCCGGCAGCCGGCGAGATCGCCTTTATCGGCGGCGACTTCCTGCGCGGCGGCGAGCAATCGAGTGGCTTCGTGTTCGACAACGAGCGACCGGCCACTCACTGCCATGTCGCGCCGTTCACGATCGACGCCGGCCTGGTCACCAACGAGGACTTTCTGCGCTTCGTGCACGCCGACGGCTACAACAGACCGCAGTACTGGAGCGAAGAAGGCCGCGCATGGCTGGCGCAAACGGGGCGCAGGGCGCCGCGCTACTGGCGGCGGCACGAGGATGGCGACTGGGATGAGGTCCACTTCGGACGCGGCCTGGCACTCGATGCGGACGCGCCGGTGCGCCACGTGAGCCTGTACGAAGCCCAGGCCTATTGCAGCTGGGCCGGACGGCGCCTGCCGCTGGAGGAAGAATGGGAATTCGCCGCCTGCGCCGGCGAACCCGGGTTCCGCTGGGGCCAGCTGTGGGAATGGACGGCCTCGCCCTTCCTGCCCTACCCGGGCTTCAGCGCCGACCGCTACCGCGAATATTCCGCGCCCTGGTTCGGCACGCGCCAGACCTTGCGCGGCGCGTCCTTCGCAACGCCGCCGCGCCTGCGCTCCCCGCGTTTCCGCAATTTCTATACGCCCGAACGGGACGACATCTTCGCGGGCTTTCGTACCTGCGCCATCGGCTGATAGGATGGACGTACCCGACACTGCGACCGGAGACCTCATGCCCCTGCACCCCCAACACACCTACGTCCGCCTTGCCGACGACGGCGAGGCCTTGGCGCTGCCGGCGGATACCTTCTGGCAGCTGCCCGCATCCGAGCTGGCACAACACGGCCAGGGCTGGCTGGTCAGCGAATTCGCGTTTACCGAGGACTGGCCGAGCTGGGAGATGCACCCGCAGGGCGACGAATTCGTCTACCTGCTGTCGGGCGCCGTCGACCTCCTGCTCGAGCAGGGCACGAACGTCGTCACGATCGCCCTGAACGGCAGCGGCGCCGTCGTGGTGCCGCGGGGCGTCTGGCATACGGCGAAGGTGCGGGCGCCGAGCCGCATGCTGCACATCACGCGCGGCGCCGGCACGGAGACGAGACCGGCGTAAGCAGTTGCTCAGTCGGCCGTGATTTTGCCCACTTCGATGACGTTCTTCCAGCGCGCCAGTTCGACCGCCAGGAACTTTTCGAACTGTTCCGGGCTGTTGGCGACGACCTCGAAGCCCTGCTCCACCAGCTTGCCCTTGATGTCGGGCTCGTTCAGGGCCGCGACGACCGCGTCGTGGAGCTTGACCTTCACGTCCTTCGGCAGGCCTTTCGGCGCGGCCACGGCCTGCCAGGAAAAGATGTCGACGCCGTGCACACCCTCTTCACCCAGGGTCGGCACCTTCGGCAGCACGGCGGCGCGTCCATCGCCCGTCACGGCCAGCACCTTCAGCCTGCCGGCCTTGATATAAGGGAGCACGGTATTGATGTTCATGAACGAGGCGTCGACCTGGCCGCCGAGCAGGTCGGTCAGCGCCGGGGCGCCGCCCTTGTAGGGCACGTGCAGGGCCGTGGTGCCGCTCTTTTGCCAGAACAGTTCGGCCGTCAGGTGATCCGAGGTGCCATTCCCTGCAGACGCGAAGGTCACCTTGCCGGGATGTTTCTTCAGGTGGGCGATCATCTCGGGAAGCGAGTTGACCGGCAGGTTCGGGTTCACCACCAGCACATTCGGTGCCCGCACCGCGACCGTCAGCAGGTCGAAGTCCCTGGCCGGATCGTAAGGCAATTTCCTCTGCAGCCAGGGATTGACCGCATACACGCCGATCGATGCCACCAGCAAGGTGTAGCCGTCCGGTGCCGAACGCTTGACCATGGCCGCGCCGATGGCGCCGGTGGCACCGGGGCGGTTGTCGACGACCCAGGGTTGGCCCAGGCGCGCCGTGATCTTCGGCCCGATCGCGCGCGCGATCGCATCGGTCGAGCCGCCCGGCGGAAAGGGCACCACCGCCGTGATGGTCCGCTCCGGATAGCCGGCCTGCGCCCCGAGCGCCACCGACATCCCCATGACAAGGCCCAGCAATATTTTTTTAGCGTTCATTGTTGTCTCCTGATTGTGTGTGGGTGCTACAAAACGGGAAAGGGGAAAGCGGCCGGGTTCAGGTGATCGGCGCCGGGTTGAACAGGGCCAGGGCGTTGTGCAGCCGCCAGTGCTCGGCCCAGGTTTTCTTGCGTCCGCTGGCGACATCCAGGATGAACTGGAACAGCTCCCAACCCAGCTCCTCGATCGTCGCCTCGCCGGTGGCGATGCGGCCGGCATTCACGTCCATCAGGTCGTGCCAGCGGCGTGCCAGGTCGTCGCGCGTCGCCACCTTCACGACCGGTACCGCAGCCAGGCCGTAGGGCGTGCCGCGCCCGGTGGTGAACACGTGGACGTTCATGCCCGCGGCCAGCTGCAGGGTGCCGCAGACGAAGTCGCTGGCCGGCGTGGCGGCATAGATCAAGCCCTTCCCGGCCAGCTTCTCGCCGGGCGACAGCACGCCCGTAATCGGGCTGGTGCCGGACTTGATGATCGAGCCCATCGCCTTCTCGACGATGTTGGCCAGTCCGCCCTTCTTGTTGCCGGGCGTCGTGTTGGCGCTGCGATCGACCCCGCCGCGTTGCAGATAGGCGTCGTACCAGGCCATTTCGCGGATCATGGCCTGGGCCAATTCCTCGTTGGCGGCGCGCGCGGTCAGCTGGTCGATCCCGTCGCGCACTTCGGTCACTTCCGAAAACATCACGGCCGCGCCGGCCCGCACCAGCAGGTCGCTGGCGAAGCCGACGGCCGGGTTGGCGGTCACGCCCGAGAAGGCATCGCTGCCGCCGCACTGCACGCCGACCACCAGGCTTGAAGCCGGACAGGTCTCGCGGCGGCGCCGGTCGAGCTGGGCCAGGTGCCGCTCCGCGGTCGCCATGATCGACTCGATCATCGAGTGGAAGCCGACATGCGCGCTGTCCTGCAGGCAGACGACGTCCGGCCCGGACGCACCCTGGATCGGGATGCTCCTCTGCGGGAACAGGCGCGCCGGCTGCAGCTTCTCGCAGCCCAGGCTGACGGTCATGACGCGCCCGCCGAAGTTCGGGTTCTTCGCGATATTGCGCAGGGTGCGGATCGGAATGTCGGCGCCGGGCGCATCGATGGCGACGCCGCAGCCGTAGGCATGCTCGATCGCGACCACGTCGTCCACGTTCGGGTAGTTCGGCAGCAGCTCCTCGCGGATGCGTTTGACCGCGAAATCCACCACGCCACTCACGCATTGCACGGTAGTGCTGATCGCAAGGATGTTGCGGGTGCCGACGGAGCCGTCCTCATTGCGGTAGCCTTCGAAAGTATGGCCTTCCAGCGGCGGCAAGGGCGCGGGCGGACTTGCCGGCCGTGGCAAGTCGTCGAGGCTGCGCGCGGGCGGCAGGCCGACCAGCGACTCCTCGACCCAGGCGCCCTGCCCGATGTCGCGCAGCGCGTGGCCGATGCGGACGTTGTAGCGCACGATCGGGCTTCCCGCCGGGATGGCGCGCAAGGCCACCTTGTGCCCTTGCGGTACGTGTCCCGCCAGGACCAGGCCGTCGGGAAACGCGGTTCCGGCCGGCAGCCCGCCGTCGTTGGCCACGATGGCGACGTTGTCGTTCTCGTGCATGCGGATGTGGCGCGGCGTCGCGCCGATCACCATCTGCGTATTGTTCTCCATGGCCGCTCCCTCAGGGACGCCGGCCGACTTCGGCCTGCTCGCGGTTCCAGGCGCGCGCCTGCTCGCTCAGGCTCACGCCCAGGCCCGGCCGGGTCGGCACGATCATGCGGCCGTTCTTCAGTTCCAGCCGCTCGTTGAACAGGGGCTCGAGCCATTCGAAGTGTTCGACCCAGGGTTCGGTCGGATAGGCTGCCGCCAGGTGCACGTGCAGTTCCATCGCGAAGTGCGGCGCCAGCATCAGGCCGGCGTGGCTGGCCAGGCCCGCCACTTTCAGGAAAGGCGTGATGCCGCCGACGCGCGGCCCGTCGGGCATCAGGTAGTCGGCGGCGCGGTGGCGGATCAGGTCCCCGTGCTCGGCGGCGCTGGTGAGCATCTCGCCGGTGGCGATCGGGGTGTCGAACTGCGCGGCCAGCGCGGCGTGGCCTTCGTAGTCGTAGCAGTCGAGGGGTTCCTCGATCCAGACCAGGTTGAACTGCTCGAAGGTGCGGCACATGCGCTGCGCGGTCGGGCGGTCCCATTGCTGGTTGGCGTCGACCATCAGCGGGAAGTCGCCGAGGTGCGCGCGCACGGCCTGTACGCGCTCGATATCCAGCGCGCAGTTTGGCTGGCCCACTTTCAGCTTGATGCCGCCGATGCCCTTCTCGCGCGAGGCCGTCGTGTTGACGAGCAGCTGCTCGAGAGGCGTGTGCAGGAAGCCGCCCGAGGTGTTATAGCAGCGCACCGAATCGCGATGCGCGCCGAGGAGCTTGGCCAGCGACAGGTTTGCACGTTTCGCCTTCAGGTCCCACAGGGCGACGTCGAAGGCGCCGATGGCCTGCACCGACAGCCCGCTGCGGCCAACCGAGGCGCCGGCCCAGCACAGCTTGTCCCACAGGCGCGCGATATCGTTCGGGTCCTCGCCCAGCAGGGCCGGCGCGATTTCCTTCGCGTGGGCGAACTGGCCGGGACCGCCGGCGCGCTTGGAATAGCTGAAACCCAGGCCCGTGTGGCCATCATGGGTTTCGATCTCGACAAACAGCATCGCGATCTCGGTCATCGGCTTCTGGCGTCCGGTGAGCACCTTGGCGTCGCTGATCGGGTTCGCCAGCGGCAGGTAGGACGAGGAAATACGGATCCACGCGATGCTGTCGCTCTGGATGGCGGTGTGGATGGGGGATGTGGTCATGGCAAGCTCCATGTCAAAGGGCGGCATTAATGGTTGCGCAATCATTTCTGAGCATTCGACAGGCAGAGCACTTAAGGCTCATAAATGACAGCGCAATCATTCGGAATCAAAAAATATGGCCTGGACGAATCGGGCCACTATCCGGCGGGCTTTCCGCCGTGTCCGCCGGGGTGTGCTTCGAAGCACTTCAAGCCGGGCGTTTTGGTATGATAACGCAATCATTAACGTAATCAAGCAGAATTTGCATGTCCTCTTCCATGCCGACCGACCCTGACCATCCGGACGCCTCCCGTGCGCAGAGCATCACGCTCAAGGACGTCGCACGCTTGGCGGGCCTGTCGCCGATCACCGTGTCGCGCGCCCTGCACAACCCCAAGCTGGTCAAGCCGGAGACCATCGAACGCGTGAAAGAGGCGGCGGCCTCGATCGGCTACATTCCGAATATGCTTGCCGGCAGCCTGGCCTCGAAACGCAGCCGCCTGATCGCAGCCGTCGTGCCCCAGCTGTTCAACTCGATGTTCGCGGAGACGGTGCAGGCACTCGGCGACGAGCTGGCGGCGCATGGCTACCAGTTGCTGTTGAGCGTCTCGAACTACTCGGCGCAGAACGAAGAAGAAGCGGTGTCCGCCATCCTGAGCCGGCAACCGGACGGCGTGGTCCTCACCGGCATCAGCCACCTGCAAAGCGTGCGCAAGAAGCTGCTGGCGTCGCGCGTGCCGGTGGTGGAGACCTGGGACCTGACGCCGACACCGCTCGACATGCTGGTCGGCTTCTCGCACACGGACATCGGCGAGACGATCGGGCGCTACCTGCTGGACAAGGGATACCGGCGCTTCGGCCTGGTATGGGCCAACGACGAACGGGCCGCCGTGCGCCGCAAGGGCCTGGAGGCGGCGCTGCGCCGCGCCGGGCTGCCCCCTCCCCCGGCCCACATGGTCCCGGTGCCCGCGAACCTGGCGCTCGGACGCCAGGGCCTGCGCGCCCTGCTCGAGCGGCATCCGGACCTCGACGTGATCGTCTGCAGTTCCGATGCGCTGGCCCAGGGCGTACTGACCGAGGCCTCGGTGCGCGGCATCGCCGTGCCGGGCCAGCTCGGCATCATGGGCTTCGGCGACTTCGATTTCGCAGGCCACACCTCGCCGCCGATTTCGTCGGTGTACGTCGACAAGCGCGCCATCGGCATCCAGGCCGCGCGCGCGCTGCTCGCGCGGATCGAAGGCAGGCCGCTCGAAGACAACATCATCGACGTGGGCTTCAGCCTGATGGAGCGCGAGTCGACGGCAAGGCCCTCCCCCTCCGCCTGAAAGGAAAACACATGGAACGCTGGATCGCCTATGCATTCGCGTCGATGGCATTCGCCGGCTTCACCTCGGTGATCGCCAAGCTCGGGCTGACCGGCATCTCCGCTGACCTCGGGCTCGCGATCCGCACCTGCTTCGTCTTCGTGTTCGTCCTGCTGTTTGCCGCCGCGGTCGTGCCAATGTCGCAGTTCGAAGCGCTGACCTGGAAAAATTATTTCTGGCTGGGCCTGTCGGGCGTGACGACCGCCGCCTCCTGGATCTTCTACTACAAGGCGATCAAGCAGGGCGAAGTGTCGACCGTGGCGCTGATCGACAAGGGCAGCGTGGTGGTGGCCCTGCTGCTGGCCTGGTGGATACTGGGCGAGGCGCTTACACTGGCGAAGCTGGCGGGAGCCGGCCTGATTGCGGCGGGTTTGCTGGTGATTGCGCGGGGCTAGAAGGGAGAGGCGGGGACTTCGTCCTTTTCACGAAATGCAGCGGCGCAGGAATGTCAGCTGGTCGGTCACGGCTTGTTCGAAGCCTGCGCCGACATAGATGTCGAAATGCTTCTGCGCATACAAGCGCACTTCACCGCCTGGCGCTTGCCTCGCATAGCGCAAGGCCGGCTTGGCCGGGGCCACCGAGTCGTCCTCACAAATGCAGAACAGCACCGGACACGCCAACTGCGCTGCCCTGCGCCCCGGTCGATAAGGAATAATGGCCAGCGCAGAGCGCGCGGTCACCCGATTGTCGAACACGGAGCCGGCGGGAACCAGCGCCAGGTAACCGGGTTGCGCGTCGGGCGCGGTCATGAATGCCGCGGAGCGCGGCGGACCTGCGGCAGGCACAAACAATGGCGTCAATCCAAGGGCGGACCGAAGTACGTCGCAGACGGCTTTTGCGCTTGTTTTGATGCTGCTGCGCCAGTCCATGGCCAGCGCAGAGGCGATGCCGTCGGTAAATGGGCACTGGGCGACGACAGCGGCCACCCGCGTATCCTCCGCCGCGGCGACGAGCACATGGCCGCCACCGAAAGAGGTTCCCCACAGAACAACCTGGTCGGCTCTTACGTTTTTCTGCTTGCGCGCGAAACCGATGGCGGACGACCAATCCTGCAGCTGCTTGCCGATGTCGAGCAATTGCCGGGGATGGCCCTCGCTCGTTCCAAAATGACGGTAGTCGAAGACCAGACAGGCGTAGCCCGCGCCGGAAAAACGCTCCGCAAAGGCATCCAGTCGCATCTTCCTGGTGCCTCCCAGCCCGTGCGCCATGACAATGATGGGAAACGGGCCTTTTTCCCCGGGCTCGTACAACCAGGCGCGGCAATGCTCACCTTTCTGGCCGGATACGAACTCGACGTCTATCCGCTGACTCATTGCCCAACCTCTGCCCAGTAGCGCCGCGCGATGCGGTCGTGGTAAGCCATCAGCTCCGGCTGGGCCAGCGTAAAATCCTGCATCGGCCCCGGGAACGGATGTTTGACGAGGGTGTGCACCATGCCATACACGCTTGCGTCAACGGTGCTCGGGAATGCGCCGAACAGATAGTCTTGCTGCCCCAATAGCGTCGCCAGGGCCCGCACGCCATCGCAGCCGATGGCCAGCACCTCCTCGCCGCTGTGGCGCCCCATGCCCTGCTCCCATGCCTGGCGGGCCTTCCGGCGCCGTATCATCGAGAGGACGGCGTTCCCGATCAGTGGAAGCAAGGGGCGCTGCCAGCCTGGCACGCTGCGCCTGGCATAATCGAGCAGCAAGGGCCGGTAGCGGTCGAAATTCGCGGGAACGCACCAACGGAAATAGAAGCCGACAAAATACAGCTGGCTCTCGACGAGGGCCTTGATCGCCTCGGCCTGCGCCTGTTGCAAGGAACTGAGATGGGTGTCGCGCAGCGCGCGGGGATCGTGCTGCTGGAGATGAGCGATGATGAAGGACGAGTCGGCGATCAGGCGTCCATCGACCCGCACTGCCGGCAGCTTGGCCTTCGGCATCTCGCGACGGGTGCCGGTGCGGGTTTCATAAGGGATACCGGACATGCGCAGCCAGGTTTCCAGCTTGACGACGAAGGGACTGATATCCGGCGTCGCCGTACCGGGCGGATAGCCGTATTTGTAGACGACGATCACGATCGGGCCTTTCCAGGTGTGAATGCGGAGGGTGCAGGCAGCGGCATGCAGAGTGGATTACAGTCTACTCCTGAACTGGTTTTACGTGACCCAGGTTTCTCGACTTTACTCGCAAAGGCATCCATGTCCGACCATCTCGTCCCTCGCAGGGTCCTGCTTGCCGGCGCCACCGGCCTGGTCGGCAGGGAGATCCTGCGCGCCCTGCTGGCCGATCACGCAGTAACCGAGATTCACGTGCTGAGCCGGCGCGCGCTCGATCAATCCGATCCGCGGGTGCAGGTTCATATCGTGGATTTCGCCCGGCTGCCCTCCTTGCCGCGCGTCGATGAAGTCTACCTGGCGCTTGGCACCACGATCCGCGTGGCGGGCAGCGAACAGGCGTTCCGGGCCGTCGACCTAGAGGCCAACCTTGCCGTGGCCACGCTGGCCGCGGCCGCAGGGGCGACGCGCGCCGGCCTGGTCAGCGCCGTCGGGGCGGATGCGCAATCAAGGGTGTTCTACAACCGGGTCAAAGGCGAGCTGGAGGCGGCGCTGAAACCGCTGTTTCCGGCACTGGTGATCGCGCAACCTTCACTCCTGCTCGGCGATCGGAGCAGTTTGAACCAGCCGCTGCGCTGGGGCGAAAGGATCGCCGCACCGATCGGCAGGCTGGTCTCGCCTTTGCTGCCGGGGCGCTACAGGCCGGTTGCCGCGAGCGCTGTTGCGGCCGCCCTGGTGCGGGCAGTTCCCATCGCACGCGGATTACGGGTGCTCCCTTCCGATGAGCTCGCCATGATCGGGCACTGAACGGTGGGGGCAGGTGTCTGATTTAGATTCGCCGTCTGCGGCTCACCGCGAGTCTAATCATACAAGTCCGAAACACATGCATTGGACATACGCTCCGCACTCAACTTGACTTCGACCGCCGCGACAAATCGCCTCCGAGCCATACCGAGCATCAGCGGCCGCTCGGACATGACGACGATATGTCGAACGTCGCTCTGGTCGCTAATTACGCAATGCAGCTCGACAGGACCGCATTCGGTGTCCAGCTTCCAGCTGAGGGGTTCAATTCGCATTAATTCACACGGAGACAGCCGGGCAAGGCGATCAATTTCGCTATCGACAGCATCCTGGTATATCGAATCCGGACTCTTCAATTCATTATCCTCGACATGATGTGCTGAGCGCTTGCTTGGGTTGCGCTCAAGTAAAGAGTGGGGTCAGGTATTCTTAGATCCCCTGCACACTCAGCGCCCTTACCGCGCCCCGCAACTGCGCCAGCAACGCCACCCTCCCCGCCTCGTCCAGCTCCGGAAACATCGCCCGCTCCACCTCGGTCACCTTCGCATCGCACTCCGCCAGCGCCGCCTCGCCCGCCGCCGTCAGGCTGATCTGGATGATCCGCCCATGCGCCGGATCGGGCGTGCGGGCGATCCATTCCTTCGCTTCCATCTGCTTGACCATCTCGTTGGCCGACTGCGGCGAGATCATCGTGCGCGTGGCGAGCTGGGCGTTCGAGAGGGAGCCATGCGCGCGGAATACGGACAGGGCCGTGTACTGCGGCACGGACAGGCCGGCGGGCGCGAGGGCGTCGCGCAGGCGCTGGTTCAGCACGTGGTCGAGGCGGCCGACCAGGTAGGCCAGGCCCATGGGCTTATGCGCCGCGGATGCGGCCGCGCTCGCTGTCGAAAGTTTTTTTGAAGTCGTCATGAAAAAGTACTTGTCACCGGAATGGATTCAGGCATAGTATAAGCCGTATATCAGGCAGCCTGATAACATTCTTACTAAGAGGAGACATTGTATGTCCAAATACGAAGCGCGCTGGAAGACCGTCAAGGTGGACGTGGAGAACGGTATCGGCTGGATCACCCTGAACCGTCCGGAGAAGCGCAATGCGATGAGCCCGACGCTGAACCGCGAGATGATCGACGTGTTAGAGACCCTCGAGCTGGACGACGACGCACAGGTCGTCGTGCTGACCGGCGCCGGCGACGCCTGGACGGCGGGGATGGACCTGAAAGAATACTTCCGCGAGACCGACGGCAAGCCCGAGATCATGCAAGAACGCATGCGCCGCGACTGCTCCCAGTGGCAGTGGAAGCTGCTGCGCATGTACAGCAAGGCGACCATCGCCATGGTCAACGGCTGGTGCTTCGGCGGCGCCTTCTCGCCGCTGGTCGCCTGCGACCTGGCGATTGCCGCGGACGACGCCGTGTTCGGCCTGTCGGAAGTGAACTGGGGTATCCCGCCGGGTAACCTGGTCAGCAAGGCCGTGGCCGACACCATGGGCCACCGCCAGGCGCTGCACTACATCATGACCGGCGACACCTTCACCGGCAAGGAAGCGGCCGCCATGGGCCTGATCAACAAGAGCGTGCCGAAGGAACAGCTGCGCGAGGCCGTGATCGAACTGGCGGGCAAGCTGCTGGAAAAGAATCCGGTGGTGCTGCGCTTTGCGAAGATCGGCTTCAAGCGCTGCCGCGAACTCACCTGGGACCAGAACGAGGACTACCTGTACGCCAAGACCGACCAGTCGAACCAGCGCGACCCGGAAAAGGGCCGCAAGGAAGGTCTCAAGCAGTTCCTGGACGATAAGACGATCAAGCCGGGCCTGCAGACCTACAAACGCCCGACGACCTGACACGAGACCCGACAACGAGACAATAATAGGAGGCGGCATCCGGTGACGGATAGCCGCCCCTTCCAATCCTTCCACAGAGGAGACATCTGATGTTCCAAGCAGACCTGCTACTGAACGGACAAACCCGTCCGGCCTCCAACGGCGCCACCTTCGAGCGCCGCAATCCCGCCACCGGCGAGGTCGCCACCCGCGCGGCATCCGCCACCATCGAGGACGTCGATGCCGCCGTCGAAGCCGCGAAAGCCGCCTTCCCCGCCTGGTCGACCATGGCCCCGGGCGCGCGCCGTGCATTGCTGTTGAAAGCCGCCGACAAGATGGAAGCGCTGCGCGGCCAGTTCGTCGAAGCGGCCGTCGCCGAATGCGGCGGCGCGCCGATGTGGTACCAGTTCAACGTGACCCTCGCCGCGAACATGCTGCGCGAAGCGGCCTCGATGACGACCCAGATCGCCGGCGAGGTCATTCCGTCCGACGTACCCGGTTCGCTGGCGATGGGCGTGCGCCAGGCCTGCGGCGTGGTGGTCGGCATCGCACCCTGGAATGCGCCGATCATCCTCGGCACGCGCGCGGTCGCCATGCCGCTCGCATGCGGCAATACCGTGATCCTGAAAGCCTCCGAGCTGTGCCCTGCCCTGCACCGCCTGATCGGCCAGGTCTTCGTCGATGCCGGTTTCCCGGAAGGCGTGGTGAACGTGATCACCAACGCCCCGGACGACGCGGCGCAGATCGTCGAGCGCCTGATCGCCGCGCCGGCCGTGCGCCGCGTGAACTTCACCGGCTCGACCAAGGTCGGCCGCATCATCGCCCAGACCGCGGCCAAGCACCTGAAACCGGTGCTGCTCGAGCTGGGCGGCAAGAACCCGGTCGTGGTGCTGGACGACGCCGACCTCGACGAGGCCGTTGAAGCGGCCGCCTTCTCGGCCTTCTTCAACCAGGGCCAGATCTGCATGTCGGCCGACCGCATCCTGGTCGACCGCAAGATCGCCCCGGCGTTTGTGGAAAAGCTGGCCGCCAAGACCGCGACCCTGAAGGCCGCGCGCGCGGACGCACCGCTTGCCGGCATGGTCGATCCGAGCGCCGCCGCCCGCGTCGAGAAGATGCTGGAAGACGCACGCCAGCGCGGCGCCAAGGTGACCCAATCGGGCACCAGCGTGGACGGCAACATCATGCAGCCGGCGATCGTCGACGAGGTCACGCCCGAGATGCTGGTGTACCAGGAAGAGTCCTTCGGGCCGATCGTCTCGGTGCTGCGCTTCGACACCGACGAGGAAGCGATCCAGATGGCCAACGACAGCGAATACGGCCTTTCGTCGGCCGTGTTCTCGCGCGACATCGGCCGCGCGATGGCGGTGGCCCAGCGCATCGAATCGGGCATCTGCCACATCAACGGCCCGACCGTGCACGACGAGGCGCAAATGCCCTTCGGCGGCGTGAAGGGCAGCGGCTACGGCCGCTTCGGCGGCAAGGCGGCGATCGCCGAGTTCACCGACCTGCGCTGGATCACGGTGCAGACCACCTCACGCCACTACCCGATCTGAATGGGGGCCGCCATGAACGATGTTTCGATGGCGGCCGGTGGAGCGCGCAGTGGCAGGACGCGCCAGGTCGCCCTCGGCAATCCCGAGATAGCGGCCTGGCAGGAAGACGGCGTCTGGCATGTCGACGCCGTCACGCCGCTGGCGCCCTTCCCGGCACGCTTTACCGACCGCCTGGTCTCGGGCGCGCAGGACCATCCCGAACGCACCCTGGTGGCGCGGCGCGCACCTAGCGGCGAGTGGATCCGCCTCTCGTATGCCGACGTGCTGCAGAGCGCGCGCCGCATCGGCCAGGCCCTGCTCGACCGGGGCCTGTCGGAAGAGCGTCCGCTCGTCATCCTGTCCGGGAACGACCTGGAGCACTTCCAGCTCGCGCTGGGCGCGATGTATGCGGGCGTGCCTTATTCTCCGCTGTCGCCGGCGTATTCGCTGGTGGCGACCGATCCCGCCAAGCTGCGCGACCTGATCGAGCAGCTGACGCCGGGCGCGCTGTTCGCCTGCGACGGCACCTCGTTTGCGCGCGCCATCGAGGCCGTTCTGCCTGCTGACACCGAATTGATCCTGGCGCGCGGCGAGGTGCCGGGCCGCAGCGCCACCACCTTCGCCTCGCTGCTGGCGACCGAACCGACCAGCATCGACGCCCGTAACGAACAGGTCGGCCCATCGACCATCGCCAAGTTCCTGTTCACTTCGGGCTCCACGAAAAAGCCGAAGGCGGTGATCACCACGCACCAGATGCTGTGCTCGAACCAGCAGATGCTGCTGCAGACCTTCCCCTTCTTCGGCGAGGAGCCACCGGTGCTGCTCGACTGGCTGCCCTGGAACCATACGTTTGGCGGCAGCCACAACGTCGGCATCGTGCTCTACAACGGCGGCACGATCTATCTCGACGACGGCCGCCCGACACCAAAGGATTTCGCGACGACCTTGCGCAACCTGCGCGAGATCGCCCCGACCGTCTACTTCAATATTCCCGTGGCCTGGGAGATGCTGGCCGAAGCGCTGGAAACGGACGACCAGCTGGCGCAGACATTCTTCTCGCGCGTGAAGCTGTTCTTCTGCGCGGGCGCCGGCCTGTCGCAATCGGCCTGGGAGCACCTCGATGAAGTGGCTTTGAGGCGCTGCGGCGAATCGATCCGCATCATGACCGGCCTGGGCATGACCGAGACTTCGCCGTCCTGCACCTTCGGCACCGGCCCGATCAGCCGCGCCGGTTATGTCGGCGTGCCGGCGCCGGGCTGCAAGGTGAAACTGGTGCCAATGAACGGCAAGCTGGAAGCGCGCTTCCACGGTCCGCACGTGACGCCAGGCTACTGGCGCGCGCCGCACCTCACCGCCGAGGCCTTCGACGCCGACGGCTACTACTGCACCGGCGACGCGCTGCGCTTCGTCGACGAGGCCAAGCCGGAACTCGGCTTCATGTTCGACGGGCGCATCGCCGAGGACTTCAAGCTCAGCTCGGGCACGTTCGTGAGCGTCGGGCCGCTGCGGGCGCGCGTGATCAGCCAGGGCGCGCCCTACGTGCAGGACGCGGTGGTGACGGGCCTGGACCGCCACGCGATCGGCCTGATGATCTTCCCGCGCATGGACAACTGCCTGGCGCTGTCGACGCTGCCGGCCGGGACGCCGGCGGACGAGATACTGGCCAGCGAACCGGTACGCGCCTTCTTCACGCAGCTGCTGGCGACGCTGAACGTGGACGCGAGCGGCTCCTCGACCCGGGTCGACCGCCTGCTGCTCCTGAGTGAGCCGCCCTCGATCGACGCGCGCGAGCAGACCGACAAGGGCTCGATCAACCAGGCGGCGGTGCTGAACCGGCGCGCGGCCCTGGTCGAGGCGCTGTATGACGGAACAGATTCAAGCGTACTGGTTGCAAACTAAAAGCAGCATAAAACCTAAAAAGGAGACAGCATGAAACTGAAGACCCTCGCCTGCCTGACCCTGGCCGCCCTTCCCTTCGCGGGCAGCCAGGCCTACGCACAAGACACGATCAAGATCGGCGTCATCGCCGCCCTGACCGGCCCCTTCGTCAATATCGGCAAGCCTTTCGAGGACGGCATCAAGACCTGGATGAAGCTGAACGGCGATACCGTCGCCGGCAAGAAGGTCCAGATCATCTACCGCGACGACGGCGGCAGCAACGTCGAACTCTCGAAACGCGCGGCGCAGGAGCTGATCGGGCGCGAGAAGGTCAACTTCCTGATCGGATTCTCGCTCACCCCGAGCGCACTGGCCGTGGCCCCGGTCGCGACGCAAGGCAAGGTGCCGATGATCGTCATGAACGCGGTCACCACCGGCATCACGGCGAAATCTCCCTACATGCTGCGCACCTCGATGACGATGCAGCAGATGACCGAACCCTTCGGCACCTGGACCGGTCAGAACAAGATCGGCCGCGTGTATTCGCTGGTCTCCGACTACAGCACCGGCCACGACGCCGAGAAGCTGTTCGCCAAGGGTTTTACTGAAGCCGGCGGCAAGATCATCGGTTCCTCGCGCACCCCGCTGCAGAATCCCGACTATTCTCCCTTCATCCAACGCGTGAAGGACGAGAAGCCGGATGCCCTGTTCTTCTTCGCTCCCGGCGTGGAGGACGGTACCGCCCTGCTGAAGGCCTATAGCGACAAGGGCCTGGACAAGGCCGGCATCAAGTTCCTGGGCGTGGGCGACATGACGAGCGATACGCCGACCCTGGAAGCGCTGGGCGAGCGCGCGCTGGGCGCGGTAACGGTGCTGAACTACTCGACGGCGCTGGACAACGAAGCCAATAAGACCTTCCTCAAGGCCTATGCGGATGCCAACCCGAACCGCCCGCCGCCAACCTTCGTCACCGTCGCGGCGTATGACACGATGGGCATGATCTACGAGACCGTCAAGAAGCTGAACGGGAACGTGACGGGCGAAGCGGCCGTCAAGACCCTCTCGGGCATGAAGTGGAACAGCCCGCGCGGCCCGATCAGCATCGATCCGAAGACCCGCGACATCGTGCAGAACATGTACATCCGCGAGGTCAAGCGCGTGAACGGCAAGCTGGTCAACCAGCCGATCAGCACCCTCAAGGACGTGATGCCGGACTAAGCGCCGCCTTCATGACCGAATAGTCCCTGCGCGCCCTGCAAGTAGCCGCGCAGGGACCGCCCTCCATCGTTTTGTCATTCATCTGTTTCTTCGCAGAGGAGTACGCACGCATGAACACCTTGAAAAATGGTTCCGCCCTGGTCCTCGCCACCCTGCTGCTGGCCGCTTGCAGCGACAACGACGACGACCCGGTCGTCGACAACCCGCCCCCAAGCCAGCCGGCGCCTGGCCTGCCGCAACTGTCACCGGCCGTCGGCGCTACGCTCGTCAGCTGCACCGACCTGGCGACCCGTATCAACTATCCCGAAGCCGTGATCACGTCCGCCACCTCGGTCGCAGCGGGCACCCTGACGATCGCCGGCAAGCCGGTCGCCCAGCACTGCCTGGTCACCGGCCAGCTGGCGCGCCGTACCAGCCCGGTCGACGCCCAGGCCTATGCGCTCGGCTTCGAGATGCGCCTCCCGACCAACTGGAACGGCCGCTTCTTCTACCAGGCCAACGGCGGCGTCGATGGCAGCGTCGTCACCGCGACCGGCCCGGTGGGCGGCGGCGGTCCGCTCGAGAATGCGCTGAACCTGGGCTTTGCCGTCATCAGTTCCGATGCCGGCCACCAGGCGCCGACGCCCTTCTTCGGCATCGATCCGCAGGCACGGCTCGACTACGGCTACCAGGCGGTCGGCAAGCTGACCCCGATGGCGAAGAACATCATCCAGACCGCCTACGGCAAGGGACCGGACCGCTCCTACATCGGCGGCTGCTCGAACGGCGGACGCCACGCGATGGTGGCGGCGGCACGCTACGCCGAACAGTACGACGGTTTCCTGGTCGGGAACCCGGGCTACCGGCTGCCGCTGGCGGCGATCGCGAATATCGCAGGCGGCAAGACCTATGCGTCGCTGGCCTCGACGCCGAGCGATTTGACGACCGGATTCACCCAGGCCGAGCGGGCGCTGGTTTCGAATGCGGTCTTGGGCAAATGCGATGCCCTCGACGGCAGCGCCGACGGGCTGGTGCAGGACACGGGCGCCTGCCAGAAAGCTTTCGATTTGAACCGCGACGTGCCGACCTGCACCGGCGCGCGCGACGGCACGTGCCTGAGCGCGGACCAGAAGACGAAGATCGCCGGCCTGTTCAGCGGCGCCAAGACCGAGAGCGGCGCGACCATCTACACCAGCTTCCCGTATGACGCCGGCCTGGCCACGGCCGGGTGGGCCTCATGGAAATTCGGCGCACCGATCGACCGCGATTCGGGCGCCGTCGCCTTCATCTGGTCGGTGCCGCCGGAGGACCGCGCCACGTTCAACGGCCGCGACTTCGTCCTTAACGCCAACCTGGACCAGCTGCTCGCGCGCATCAATGCCACCAGCGCCACGTATCCGGAAAACGCCCTGTCCTTCATGGTGCCGCCGAACACGAGCAACCTGGGGACGCTGAAGAACCGCGGCGCCAAGATGCTGGTCTACCACGGCACCAGCGACCCGATCTTCTCGAGCGACGACACGACCAACTGGTACGAATCGCTGCGCGCCGCGAACGGCGGCGACGCGGCCAACTTCGCGCGCTTCTTCCGCGTGCCCGGCATGAACCACTGCTCGGGCGGCCCGGCCACCGACCAGTTCGACATGCTGACGCCGCTGGTGAACTGGGTCGAGAGGGGCCAGGCGCCGGACAGCGTGACGGCCAGCGCACGTGGTGCCGGCAATGCTGGCGGCGTGAATGCGGACGTGCCGGCCGGCTGGGCGGCGAACCGCACGCGTCCCCTGTGCGCCTATCCGAAAGTGGCGCGCTACAAGGGGAGCGGCAGCATCGAGGACGCTGCGAACTTCAGCTGCCAGTGATGCGCTTCGGTGGGCACGGGGCGCCCACCCTACCGTACCTCGGCAGGCTCGTAGGGTGGGCGCCCCGAGCCCACCTTACGGCGCAGCGGCATCGATGGCGGCCTGGCGCGCCGCCATCTCGCGCAAGCGGCGCCGGGTCTCGCGCTCGCGCCGCATCTCTTCCGTCCAGTCCTCGCCCAGCGCGCGCCACAGGGCGATCACCATCAGCACGATCACGACCGCAAACGGCAGCGCGAACAGGATGGTCGCGGTCTGCAACGCATCGAGGCCGCCGGCCAGCAGCAGGCTGATGGCGATGCCGGCGATCAGGCCGCCCCAGACCAATTTGGTGCGCGTCGGCGGATTCGGGTCGCCGCCGCTGCTCATCATGCCCAGCACCAGCACCGCCGAGTCGCCCGAGGTGACGAAGAAGACCACCACCAGCAGGGTTGCGACGACCGACATGACCTGCCCGAAAGGCATCGCATCGAACATCCGGAACAGGGCCGTGGCGACGTCGGCCTTGACGGCTTCGTCCAGCGGCACGTGCTGCCAGATCTCCATGTAGAGCGCGGTTCCGCCGAAGATCGCGAACCAGACAAAGGCGGCCAGCGAAGGCGCCAGCACGGTGCCGAGGATGAATTCGCGGATCGTGCGGCCGCGCGAGACGCGCGCGATGAACAGGCCGACGAAGGGCGACCAGGAAATCCACCAGGCCCAGTAGAAGATGGTCCAGTTGCCGACCCAGCTGCTGTCGCGGAAAGGCGTGGCGCGCAGGCTCATGCGCACGAATTCGCTCAGGTAGCTGCCCAGGGTGTTCGAGAAGGTGTCGATGATGGCGACCGTCGGCCCGAGGATGAACACGGCAAGCGCCAGCAGCACGGCCACCCCCATGTTGAAGTTCGAGAGCAGCTTGATGCCCTTCTCCACGCCCGTGACGGACGAGGTGATGAAGACGGCGGCGGTGACGACGATGATCGCCA
Organism: Massilia sp. Mn16-1_5; assembly: GCF_004798585.1. Classification (GTDB taxonomy): domain Bacteria; phylum Pseudomonadota; class Gammaproteobacteria; order Burkholderiales; family Burkholderiaceae_D; genus Telluria. The sequence goes on along the minus strand of NZ_PPXQ01000002.1, from coordinate 334,987 downwards.
CCTGCGAGGTGGCGCCGACCTCTAGCCCGAACACGGCGTGCAGGCCGTTGTTGATCTGCAGCGCGCCCACGCCCAGCGAGGCCGCCACCCCGAAGGCGGTGGCGACGATCGCCAGGCCGTTGAAGAAGCCAGACATCTTGCGGATCGGCGCCCACGGCAGCGAGCCGGTGACGGTGCTGATCAAAGGATTGCCGGCGCGCCGGTACTGGAAGAAGGCGATCGCCAGCGCGACCACGCTGTACACGGCCCATGGATGCAGGCCCCAGTGGAAGAAGACGTAGCGCATGGCCGTATTCGCCGCCTCCGGCGTGCCCGCCACCACGCCCGGCGGCGCGGTGCCGTAGTGCGAGATGGGTTCGGCCACGCCCCAGAACACGAGGCCGATGCCCATGCCGGCGGCGAACAGCATGGCGAACCAGCTGCCCACCGTGAACTCGGGCTCGTCGTCCTCGCCGCCGAGTTTCATGTTGCCATAGCGGCCGAAGGCGACGAAGGCGGCGAACAGGACCAGGCCGAGCACCACCCAGAGGTAGAACCAGCCGAAGTTGCGGGTCAGTGCGGCCAGCAGCGTGCCGAACACGCCGGCCATGCTGGCGGGGGCGAAGATGCCCCACATGACGACCAAAAAGATGAAACCTGCAGGTAAGAGCAGTTGCATGGGACTCCTTGTCAGTGGATGCCGCCAATGCCGGCAGCTTGCACGATACACCGCACCGTCCGCCAGGGGGGACACGGGAGGACAGGGACGCGCAAGGGATGACCGGACCGGCCGGGCGCGGCGCCATGGAAACCGGCAATGGGAACGGCGGCAGCGAAGGTGCGGCGGCACTTCGTAATGACACTCGCCTGCTCGGCAGTGAGCGAAAGCGAAATTGTATCAGAAACAACACATTTGCCCAAATGTACGTTCAATCGTTATCATGGCGCTCCCGCTTCTTCCCTACCCCGCGCCCGCCCGGCTACCGACATGAGCACGAACGACACCGATACCGCCCTCCCCACCGCGGCCCCAGCTACTCTCGCCCACCGCTTCAGCCTCCTGCACGACAAGGCCGACGACGACGTCATCGACAGCACCCTGCGTGCCGGCGTCGAGCTGCGCGGCGCCACGCCCTGGATCCTGATGTTCGCGATCTTCGTCGCATCGATCGGCCTGAACATCAATTCGCCGGCCGTGATCATCGGCGCGATGCTGATCTCGCCGCTGATGGGGCCGATTGTCGGCATCGGCTACGGCATCGGCATCTTCGATTTCGCGCTGGTGCGCCGCTCCTTCGTCAACCTCGGCATCGCGGCGGCGATCAGCCTGGCCGCCTCGACCCTGTACTTCCTGCTCACGCCGCTCGACGAAGCCCAGTCGGAACTGCTGGCGCGCACCACGCCGACCCTGTGGGACGTGCTGATCGCACTGGCCGGCGGCCTGGCCGGCATCATCGGCATGACGCGCAAGGAGAAATCGAACGTGATTCCGGGCGTGGCGATCGCCACCGCCCTGATGCCGCCGCTGTGCACCGCCGGCTACGGGCTGGCCAACGGCGACTGGAGCATGTTCGGCGGCGCCTTTTACCTCTTCTCGATCAACTGCGTCTTCATCGCCGCCTCCACCGTGATCGTGATCGAATACCTGCGCCTGCCGCACCGCAAGTTCGTCGACCAGCGCGTCGAGAAGCGCGTCAAGCGCACCCTGTTCGCAGTGGTGCTGCTGACGGCCCTGCCCAGCATCTACCTGGCGATCCAGCTGGTCGACAACGAGGTGTTCGGCAACCGCGCACGCCAGTTCGTGCGCCAGGAATTCGGCACCGGGACCACCCACGTGGTCGATACGCGCCTCGATCCGCTGCGGCGCCAGATCGAACTGACCCTGATCGGCGCGCGCATGCCGCAGTCGGCCATCGACGCCATTGGCAAGCGCCTGCCGCAATCAGGCCTGGCCGGCGCCAGCCTGCTCGTGCACCAGGCCGAGGACAGCAAGGTCGACGTCGGCCTGCTGAAGGCCGACATCCTGGCCGACATCTTCCGCGACACCCAGCAGGGCCTGCGCGAGCGCGACGCCAGCATCGTTCAACTCAAGCAGGAACTGGCGCAGGAAAAGGCAAAGCACGACAGCTGGCGCCAGACGGCGGCCGACGTCGCCGCCGAATTCGCCGCCCAGTTTCCGCAATGCGGCGACCTGCTGATGGGCCGGGCACTTGTCGCCACGGCGGATGCCAAACCAGCCGAAGAGGTGCCGACCCTGAGCGCCACCTGCAGGACGGCGCTCAAGCCGTTTGAAGCGGAGCGCGCCCAGGCCTGGCTGGTGACGCGCACCAAGTCGCCCGGCGCGCGCCTGGTGCTGATGGCGCCGCCGCGCCGGCGCTGAAATCAGGCGGCGCGCCGCTGCTCCTGTTCCGGTTCGAGCACTTGCAGCGCGGCCGCCGGTTCCGCCAGCTGCACCACCTGGCGCGGCTGGGCGAAGGCAATGCCGGCTTCCGCGAAGCGCTCGAAGAGGATCAGGTTGATCTCCTGCTGCACGTCCATGTACACGCCGTAGTCCCCCGTCTGCACGTAATACACCACCTCGAAATCGATCGAGGACGGGCTATAGGACTTGAAGTGGGCGCGATCGAAGGTCGCCTGCGGCTGGGCCTCCACGGCTTCGCGCAGGATCGCGGGCACGCTGCGCAGCTGCTCCTTGTTCACCGCGTAGGTGATCCCGATCCCGAACACGATGCGGCGCGTCTGCATGTGCTTGTAGTTGCGGATGCGGCTCTTGAGCAGGTCGCTGTTGGAGAACACGACCTGCTCGCCGCCCAGCGAACGGATGCGCGTCGTCTTCAGGCCCACGTATTCGACGGTGCCGAGGACGTCGTCGACGATGATGAAGTCGCCCACGACGAAGGGCTTGTCGAGCACGATCGAGAGCGAGGAGAACAGGTCGCCCAGGATGTTCTGCAGCGCCAGCGCCACCGCGATACCGCCGATCCCGAGGCTGGCGATCAGGGTCGTGATGTTGACGCCGAAGTTATCGAGGATCATCAGGACGATTACCAGCCACAGCGCGGTGCGCGCGACGAAGCCCAGCGCCGCCGTCGAGGTGGTGCTGGCCGCGTCCTCGGCGCTGCGGCGGATGCGATAGAAATGCAGCCAGCCGTGCACGCCGACGTCGCCCCAGCGCGCCGCCTGCAGCAGCAAGGCCGCGATCGCCAGTTTCGCCAGCAGCGCGGCGCTGCGCTCGGTGAGGTTGAGCAGCTGGGCGCCGGCATATAGGCCCATGGCCAGGATGAAGACGGCGTGGGTCGCCGACAGCACCCGCAGCGCCAGGTCGTCCATATAAGTGTCGGTGCGGGCGGCATAGGCCGACAGGCGCCGCACCAGGATGCGCTTGACGGCGTCGAGGCCAACGCAGACCGCCAGCGCGATGGTGGCGGCAACCAGCCAGGTGCCCAGGTCGTTATTCCATACAACGTAGTTCACAACTCAGCCTTTCTGATTCGGTAATAGGTCAAGCCGCCTTCGGCAACATGGCCGGCGGCAGGGTCGCCGCATCGACGGCGTCCAGGAAGTCGCTGCCCCAGCGCGCGACGTCGTGCTCGGCGGCGATCATCGCCATGCGCGCCATGCGGTAGGCGCGTTCGTCCTCGCCCATGGTCAGCGCCTGGTGCAGCGCGGCGGTCATGGCGTTGACGTCGTAGGGATTGGTCAGCAGCGCGCCGTGCAGCTCGACGGCGGCGCCTGCGAACTCGGACAGGATCAGCACCCCATTGGTGCTCGACGCCCGCTTGGCCGCGACGAATTCCTTGGCAACCAGGTTCAGGCCGTCGCGCAGCGGCGTGATCCAGGCGATGTCGCAGGCGGCGTAGTGGGCCACCACTTCCTCGAAGGGCAGCGAGCGGTAGAAGTAGCGCACCGGCACCCAGCCGAGCGTAGAGAAGCGGCCGTTGATACGGCCCACCGCACGATCGACCTCGACGCGCAGGCTTTCGTAGATCTCCATGCCTGGCGCCGCCGGCGTGACGATGTTGAGCAGCGTGACCTTGCCGATGTGCTCGGGATGGCTTTCCAGCAGGCGCTCGAAGGCTTGCAGCTTTTCCAGGGTGCCTTTCACGTAGTCGAGGCGCTCGATCGAGACGATGCCGGTCGCTTCGCCCAGGTAGGCGCGCAGGTCCGCGGCCTGTACCTGCACGGCCTCGTTCGACACCAGCTTTTCGATCAGCGCGACGTCGGTGCCGACCGGATGGGCGCCCAGGCCGACGCGGCGCCCGCCCGCCTCGATGGCCGTGGTGACGGTGTCGACGCCGAGCGCGCAGCCATAGGTGAGAAAGCGCGGCGCGCACGGAGCACTGCCGAGGACCTCGACCGGGGCGAAGGAACGCACCGCGTCGACGAAGTTTTCGACGTAGCGCGGGATGTGGAAGCCCACGTAGTCGCACTGCAGCAGGCTGCCGACGATGTCGCGCCGCCAGGGCACGATGTTGAAGACGTCGCTGGACGGGAAGGCCGTGTGGTGGAAGAAGGCGATGCGCAGGTCGGGACGCAGCGGGCGCAGGAAGGCCGGCACCATCCACAGGTTGTAGTCGTGCACCCAGACCACGGCGCCCTCGGCCGCCTCGCGCGCGACCTGCTGCGCGAACAGGCGGTTCACCTCGAGGTAGCGTTCCCAGTGGTCCTGCCTGAACTCGGCCTTGTCGGGGAAGGAGAAGATGATCGGCCAGAAGGCTTCCTTCGAAAACTTCTTGTAGAAGATGTCGATGTCCTCGCGGGTGAGCGCAATGCGCGCCGCCTGCAGCTGCGGGTAGCGCTCGGGATCGACAGCCACGTGGGCCTCGAAACCGTCCGGCGCGCGGCTCGGCTGCTCGGTCCAGGCAACCCAGGAGCCGGGGCGGTCGTCGGCAAAGAAGCGCAGCAGGGTCGGGATGATGCCGTTCGGGCTGCGCGGGCGCCGCCGCTGGACGACGCCCTGCTCGAGCACTTCGTCGTAGGGCAGGCGATGGTAGACCATGACCAGGTCGGCCTGCCCGGGAGCGGCCGCCGCGCGCGGCTTGATCGGCGTGGCCTTGGCGCACAGCGCGCCGTGCTGCGCCAGCCCCTCGAGGATGCCGTCGCAGCCGGGACCGGCGGCGATGTGCACGAGCGGACGTTTGCGCACGCTGTCCACCAGCGCCGGCTCGGCGTCGCCGACCACCACGCCGTGCAGGCCGGTCTCGAACATCGACAGGTCGTTCAGGGTGTCGCCGGCGACGACGATGCTGGCCGGATCGAGCCCGACCGCCTGGGCGAGAGCCAGCACGGCCGCGCCCTTGCCGACGCCGCGCGGCAGCACGTCGAGGTAGCAGCCGGCCGACAGCAGCAGGTCGCAGCCGAGGGCGTCGACCGCCGCGCGCAGGGCAGGCGTGACGGCGCCCTCGCCCGCCAGGAAGGAACAGCGCCGCTCCTGCGGCACGCTCTGGCGCGTCAGGCCGGGAAATCCGGCCAGCGCCTTCAGCACGGCCTGCGAACCGGGCCAGCGCGCAGCCATCTCCTGTTGCAGGCCGCCGACCGGGCGCAAGTCGCCGTCGACGATGGTGGCGCCGACGTCGGCGATGATGAAGTCTGGCGCCGGTATGGTCGGGTCGCTCAAGAGCGGCAGGATCGATTCGATGGCGCGGCCGGTAACGAACACCAGGCGGGCGCCGGGGTTCGCCGCCGAGAACAGCGCGCGCACGCGGCGCCGCGCCGCGAGGCTGCCGGCCAGCAGCGTGCCGTCGAGGTCGGTGGCCAGTACGAACTTGTGGGGTTGCGGGCGGGAGACCCGTTGCGAAGGTACTGCGACAGTCATCGTCTTCGTCCTTTCAGAGCGATGCGCCCGGCGCCGCGGCGCCGGCCTGGTGGTGTGCGGCGAAGGGCCGCACAAGGCGAATACAAACGGCGCGACTGCGCATCTGCCGTTTGCCAGGGAGAGGAAGGACGCGTCGGGGGCGGACATGTCCAGGACGGCGCCACGCGGCGCCGACAATTCAAAATTGTAACCCAGACACTACATTTGTACAAATGTAGATTCTTATGCGCAAATGGATTTCGGCATTGGCGCGCTTCTCCGGCGGCTGCCTTATGGAGGCATCAGACCGGCTCTTGCTCGAAGTCCATCGCCTCGAGGTCAGGGTCGGAGGCGAGCGGCGCGCCCATCGATTTGAGCCAGGCGAAACCGGCCAGGCCGGCCACCAGCGACGCGCCCAGGATCGCCATCTTCGAGGCGTTGACCAGCTCCGGACGGCCGGCAAAGGCCAGGTTGGTGATGAAGATCGACATGGTGAAGCCGATCCCGCCGAGCAGGCCCGCGCCCAGCACGTGGCGCCAGGCCAGGTCGAGCGGCAGGCGGCACAGGCCGGTCTTGACCGCCATCCAGCTGAACACGACGATGCCGACCGGCTTGCCGGCGACCAGGCCGAGCAGGATGCCGAGGCTGTTCAGGGTGAGCAGCTCGCCGGCCCAGCCGGCGCCGATCACGATGCCGGTATTGGCCAGTGCGAAGATCGGCAGGATCAGGAAGGCGGCGGGCTTGTGCAGCGCGTGTTCGAGCCGGTGCGAGGGCGACGCCGCATCGTCCTCCCTGCTCGAATAAGGAATCGCGAAGGCAAGCAGCACGCCGGCGATCGTCGCGTGCACGCCGGACTTGAGCATCAGGAACCACATCAGGGCGCCGCCCAGCAAATACGGCAGCAGGGCCATGACGCGCCCGATCCGGTTCATCGCCACCAATACCCCGAACACCGCCAGCGCCCCCAGCAGGTAGGCAAAGGACAGTTCCGCGGTATAGAACACGGCGATGACGATGATCGCGCCGAGGTCGTCCATCACGGCCAGCGCGGTCAGGAAGATTTTCAGGGAAGCCGGTACCCGGTTGCCGAGCAGAGCCAGCACGCCGAGGGCGAAAGCGATGTCGGTGGCCATCGGGATGCCGACGCCGGCCTGGGTCGGCGTGCCGCCGTTCAGGCTGAAGTGGATCAGGGCGGGCACGGCGATGCCGCCGGCCGCCGCCAGCGCCGGCAGCATGGCATTCCTCAGGTCGGACAGCTCGCCGTTGTACAGCTCGCGTTCGAGCTCGAGGCCGATCAGCAGGAAGAACACCGCCATCAGGGCATCGTTGATCCAGTGCTCGAGGCTCAGCCCGGCCACGTGCAGGTGCCAGAAGCCCAGCCAGGCCTCGCCCGCGGCCGAATTGGCGAGCGCCAGCGAGGCCAGGGTACACAGGATGAGGACAATGCCGCCGGCCTTGCCGGACTCGAAGAAGCGTTGGAAGGTGTTCGAGAGTTTTCGCTGGATGCGCATAGTGGCGGGTACGGTCGCAAGAGTAGCGCACGGCGGCCCGACCAGCGCAATCCTGACGTACCTGAGCGGTACGGCACCCTGTACGCATTATAGCGGAGCACTTGCCGGGGTGACCACACGGGTTGGAAATGCGGCACACGCAAAAGAAAAAGACATGTACTACACAAATGAACTATTCAGGAGTAAAATAGATCCATCGCGCAAATTCCTGCGCTTACTCACGACTTCAGGAGTCTTTCATGTCTTCCAAATACCTCATCCCTGCCCTCCTCGTTTCCCTGCTCGCCGGCACCGCCAGCGCCGCCCCCGCATCGACCGATCCGGTCCGCGCCCGCGTCCTCGCCGAACTCGAGCAGGCCAAGCAGAGCGGCAACTATCCGCCGTCGGAAGCCGATTACGTGTATCCGAACTGGGTCAAGATCGCCAACCCTGCCGGCGTCGTGATGACCGATGGTCACCCGGAACTCGAGAACCGCGCCGGCGCGCCTGCCGCTCGTACGGCCGCCGTTGCCAAGCCGGCTGCCGCCAAGCCGGCCGTTGCCCTGATGACCGATGCCTCGCAAGGCAGCGTCAAGGGCGGCGATACGGCCCAGTAAGCACCGCAGTACACGGCGCAGGCAGTGCCCTGCGCCGAAGCTCTACCGCTATCCGGCCGGGACGGTTACAATTTGTCATTACCAAGCAGGAGCGTTCATGAGCGATTTCGAGCCGACGGAAAAAAGATTGCGCAACATCCAGGCGCGGGTGCCTGATTTTCCGTATGAACCCATCCTGCTGGTGCGGCTGAACCATCACCTGCAAAAGCGGCTGCGCGACCGCACCAACGCCGCGCTCAAGCCCTATGAACTGGCCGACACCGGCTACATCGTGCTGGCGATCCTGTACGGCAGCCCCGACGAAAGCTCGACCGCCTCCGAGTTGAGCGAGGCCTGCCACGAAAAGCCGGCCAACCTGACGCGGGTCTGCGACGACCTCGCCGCCCGTGGCCTGATCGAACGGGGCACGCGCGCGGGCGACCGCCGCAGCGTCACGATCACCCTCACAAGCCAGGGCCGTGCCCTGCTCGAAGGCGTGCTGCCCGAGGTCTCGGGGAAACTGAGCTGCGCGTTTTCGGACTTCAGCAAGGACGAGATGGCGCAGTTCGCGGGCTTCCTGAGACGCGCCTTGAACAATCTCGACAAGGCCGGGTAAAACGGCATTACCACGATTCGTAGGGTGGGCTCCCGAGCCCACGCGTCCCCTATGCGAGCGTACTGGCGCAGTCACCGACCACAGTTGACGCGTGGAGTCGGGAGCGGTTCGCAGCCCGCTCCACCCTACGTATGCCATAACCAGCGCAGCGCCTCGGCCAGCGTGGCCGCGTTGAAGGCGCAGTGGCCGCCCGAGCTGGGCCATGGGCGCGGTCTCGGCCATGTCCTACCACTTCGACATGTCGATCCTGCACGTGACGCGGCGCGAAGCCGGCGACGCGCCGGTGCATGCAGTTGGCATGAATTAAGATCGCATTCTGTCGAGAAACTTTACAGTAGGAATTTTTTGCAGAATTAACTGCAATCGAATCAAGCAGTTATCAAGATGGCATGGATTTCGCTTGGAGAGGCGTCGGGATATCCGATTAATCGACAAGAAAGAAAAAGACCATGAAACTGACCCGCCTGCTTGCAACCGCCTCGCTGTGCTTCGCCTCGTTCGGCGCATCGGCCGACCCCATCACCCAGATCGCCCCGCAAACCAGCGAAAGCCAGGTATTTGCCTTCTCGTTCGACGGCTTGTCGCGCTCCTTCATCGGCGGCGGCACGCTCACCTTCCACGCCCGCGGCGACTACACCGCAAGCTTCTCCGGCAAGGCCGACCCGACCGAAGTCGCCTACGGCAGCGCCGAAGGCATCGACTTCGGCGTGCTGGGCTTCGACGACGCCACGACGCGCACGGCCTATGGTTTCGACGACAACGAGTGGTCGATCGCCTTCAGCCTGTCGCACGAGGACCTGGTGGCGCTGCTGGCCGATGGCATCCTGAACGTGAGCATGCGCCTGGACGACGACGTCAACCTGTTCTTCCCGGATAGCGCCTACGCGGGTGTCAGCTTCGATTACACGCCGGCCGCCGAAGTGCCGGAGCCGGCCAGCCTGGCCCTGTTCGGCCTGGCGCTGGCAGGCATCGGCGCCGCGCGCCGCCGCAAGCAGAAGTAATCCAGGCGCGTCCTAGGCCGCGTCCGCCATCGCGCGGCAGGCCTGGGCGCAACGCCGGCAGGCCTCGGCGCAGCGCCGGCAGTGGTCGGCGTCGTGCTTGCCGCATTCCTCGCCGCAGGCCGCGCACACGTCCGCACACAGCCGGCACAGCTCGCGCGCAAAGCGGCTCCCGCGCGCCATATAGCCGGCGGCCAGGCGGCACAGCTGGGAACAGTCCATGTCCAGCGCAATGCAGCCGGCCATCATCTTGACGTCCTCTTCCTGCAGACAGGCGGCCGCGCAGTTGTCGCAGGCGGTGGCGCAGGCGTTGCAGGCGTCGATGCAGTCCTGGAAGCGGGTAGTGTCCATGGTCTCTCCTTGATGGTGATCCCAAAGAATACCCGCATGCCTGCAACGGGCGGCGCACGCCTACTTGCGGTTGACCAGCTTGGCCGGCACCGTAAATACCAGCGCACTGCCGACCACCAGGCACACCGCCAGCACCAGCACGCCGCTATTGGTGCTGCTGGTGACGGTTTTCACCACGCCCAGCAGGTAAGGCGCGATCAGGCCCGAGACGCTGCCGACCGAGTTGGCGATCGCGATCCCGGCCGCCGCCGCCGCGCCGCTCAGGATCGCCGGCGGCAGGGTCCAGAATTGCGAGATCGTCGTCATGATGCCCATCGTCGCCAGCGTCAGCGCCAGCATCGCCACCGGCGTGTTGTCGGCATAGGCCACGCTCCAGGCCAGGCCCACGGCGCCGGCGATGCCGGCCAGGGCCAGGTGCCATCGGCGTTCGTGGCGCGCATCCGAGCTGCGGCCGGTGAGGATCATCGCCAGTGTAGCGAAGGCGTAGGGGATCATGGTCAGCAGGCCGATGTCGAGCGGGTCCGACACGCCGCTGGCCTTGACGATCGAGGGCAGCCAGAAGCTGACGCCGTAGAGGCCCATCGTGAAGAACAGGTAGATCACGCTCAGCAGCCATACCAGCGGCTTGGTAAAGCCGTCGCGCAGCGAGTGCTGCTTGCCGTGCTGGTCCTGGCTCAATTCGTGCTCGAGAATGCCCTTCTGGCGTTCGGTCAGCCACTTGGCGTCGGCGATCCGGTCGTTCAGGAAGAAGTAGGCGACGATGCCCAGCGCAACGGTCGGAATCGCTTCGAGCACGAACAGCCACTGCCAGGACGCCATGCCCTGCACGTTGTCCATCCTGGCCATGATGAAGCCGGACAGCGGTCCGCCGATCACGCCCGACATCGGGATCCCGGTCAGGAACAGCGCGGTCACCTTGCCGCACTTGGAGGCCGGGAACCAGTAGGTGAGATACAGCAGGATCGCCGGAATGAAGCCCGCTTCGGCCACCCCGAGCAGGAAGCGCAGGATGTAGAAGCTGGTCGGCGTCGTTACGAACATCATCGCGCCGGAGATCAGGCCCCAGGTGACCATGATGCGGGCGATCCAGATGCGGGCGCCGACCTTCAGCATGATCAGGTTACTCGGTACCTCGAACAGCAGGTAGCCGACGAAAAAAACCCCGGCCCCGAGGCCGTAGACGGCTTCGCTGAAACCGAGGTCGCTCATCATCTTGAGCTTGGCGAAGCCGACGTTCACCCGGTCGAGATAGGCGAAGACGTAGCAGATGAATAGGAAAGGTAGCAGCCGCCATGTGACCTTGGCATAGGCGGCAGCTGCCTCGTCATGGGTGGCGGCGCCACCGACCAGCGTGCTTGTGCTTAACATTGTTTGTCTCCTGATGGTTGTCGGACTCGCCGGGTTGGCGCGGCAGGTACTGCCGCTTTCCCGGTCTGGCGTCCTGAATGGCCGCTTGTGACGGCCTGGAACAATGCGGTGAAGCGTGGCCTGGACAGGGCCTCAGTCGAACATGTCCGGTTGCGTTTTGGAGAGCTGGTCCCAGATGGTCTGGAAATGCAGCCAGCCGATGTATTCGCTGCCGACGTGCTCGCGGCTGTAGCGCGAGCGGTCCGGCGGTACCATCACCGGCTTGATGCCGGTCGCCTCGACCAGCAGCTGCTGCTGGCAGCAGCGTTCGAGCGCGATAAACCAGAAGGCGGCCGATTCGATGCTGTGGCGGCTGGCCGTCAGCAGGCCGTGGTTCTGGTGGATGGCGGCCTTGACGTCCTTGAACCAGTCGCACACCGACAGGCCCGCCTTTTCCTCGACCGCGACCTGGCCCGCCTCGTCCTTGATGACGATGTGGTCCTCGAAGAAGGCGGCGGCGTCCTGGCTGATCGGATCGAGCGGACGGCCGAGCGCGGCAAAAGCGGTGCCGTAGACCGTGTGCGCGTGGCACATCGCCATGATGTCCGGATGCGCCTCGTGCACGGCCGCATGCAGCACGAAGCCGGCGCGGTTGATGGCATAGTCGCCCTCGACCACCCTGCCCTTGTGGTCGGCCAGGATCAGGTTCGAGACCTTCACCTGCGAGAAATGCACGCACATCGGGTTGGTCCAGTACAGCTCCGGATGCTCCGGGTCGCGCACCGTCAGGTGGCCGGCGAAACCGTAGTCGTAGCCCTGCTGGGCGAAGGCGCGGCAGGCGGCGACCAGGCGCTCCTTGCGGTGCCGGCGCTCTTCCTCGACACTGGCGAAGGAGGGAATCTGCGGGAAGATGACGCCTTCCTGCTTCGGATAATAGATCGAGCGCTGCGCGTCTTGCTGCAGGGCGGACTGCGTGTGTTTTACTTTGTCCAGCATGTTGGTCTCCTCAGGTATGTCATTGAATGGCTACAGGTCGAGCACCAGGGTGCCGCTCGTCGCGCGCGAGACGCAGGCGGTCAGCCACTGGCCGCGCTCGGCGTCGTCCAGGATGTAGTCGCGGTGGTCGACCTCGCCCTCCAGGTAGCGGATCTTGCAGGTTGCGCACAGGCCGGCCTGGCAGGAGGTCTCGATGTGCATGCCGGCTTCTTCCAGCACGTCGGCGATGCTGCGCTCGGCCGGCACTTCGAGCAGCGCGCCGGTGCTGGCGATCTTCACCATGAAGCTGCCGGGTGCGACCGCATCGGCCGCGGCGGGCGACGGCTCGGGCGCCTTGAAGTGCTCGAAGTGCACCGTGCCCGCCGGCCAGTGGCTGGACGCCTCGGCGCAGGCCTTCATGAAGCCGCCGGGGCCGCAGTAGAACAGGTGCGTATCCTCGCCGGCAGTGCGCAGCAGCCCGGCGATGTCGAGACCCTGGGCCGGGTCTCCATGGTCGAAATGGAAGTGCAGCTTGCCGTGTTCCCAGGTCGATTCAAGCTGCTCGCGGAAGGCGACGCAGCCGGCGTTCCTCGCGCAGTAGTGCAGCTCAAAAGGCACGCCGGTCGCTTCCAGTGCATGCGCCATCGATTTCAGGGGCGTCATGCCGATGCCGCCGGCGAGCAGGATCACCTTCTTCGCCGTGGGCGCCAATTTGAAATTGTTGCGCGGCGCGCTGACGGTGACGATGTCCTGCACCCGCAGCGAGTCGTGCAAAGCCCTGGAGCCGCCCCGCCCTTTCTCGTCGCGCAGGACAGCGATCACGTAGCGGTGCCGCTCCATCGGCGAATTGCAGAGCGAGTACTGGCGCACGATGCCGTTGGCGAGATGGATGTCGATGTGGGCGCCGGCCGTGAAAGGCGGCAGTTCCCCACCCTCCGGGTCGGTCAGCTCGTACGAGTTGATCCCACTCGCCTCGAAGCGGATCTGGCGCACCACCAGCGACAGGCTCGCCTGCGGGCGGCTGACGCCGATAAAGGTCTGGTTCATTTCCATGTCTGTCTCCTGCTCGGGACGGCGCATCAGCTCTTGGTCGACTGTTCGAGCTCGTCGAAACGGCGGCGGACAAAAGCCGCGCGCTCGTCGCCCTTGAGCTGCTCGCTCTCGGTGAGGATGGCCACGATCTGGCGGGTGACATGGCGGCGGCGCTTCACCTCCTCCTCGACCGTGGCGCCTTCCGGCACTTCCAGCACGTTGCCCGAGCAGTAGCTGTTCGGGGCGGCGCCGTTCTCGCGCAGCCAGGCGGCGAACTGCTCGGGACCTGCGGCCGGGTTGGTGCCGCGCACGGCGTCGCGCAGCATCTTGCGGAACTGGAAGACGCCGGCGTCGAACTTGGTCGGGTTTTCCAGTGCATGGACCGCGATCGGGCGCTGGCTGATGATGGCCTCGTAGTCGCCCGGCGCGTACTGGCATTCCTTGTAATTCTCGCGCGCGCGGTGGTCGGCCGGGATCGGCGGCAGGTCCTCGAGCTTGTACTTGCCGAAGCGCTCGGGACGGCGCATCGCCACCTGCCCTTCGAGGAAATCGATGGTCTCGTAGCCGACCATCTCCTTGTTGCCGACGCCGCGGGTGTCGATGCCGGGACCCATCACGCGCCAGCCGATCATCTTGCTGTTGACGTCGTCGACCGGCACGGTCCAGCGCACGATGTGAAAGCGCGAGAACAGCTTCTTGTTCGAACCATCTTCCGAGGTATAGGCGTGCAGGCTCAGGTTCGGCAGCACCTGGTGCTGGACGCGCACGAAGAGCTTGTCCTTGTTCACGCGGCGCGCGCCGGCGCAGGCCAGGCCACGGCCGCCGTGGATCGGGATGAACTGCATGTCGGGCGCCACTTCCATCGAGGCCGCGCCGACCTCGTCGAAAGTCGTGCCCTGGAACTGCTTGTTGACGACGTTCTTGGCCGCGTGCAGCGCGGTCGGGTGGAAGTTGTCGGCGGCGTTGTCCTGCACCTGCAGCCAGTTACAGTGCTGGAAGTTACTGTAGGGGACCAGCTCGTCGCCCTCGGCCACGGTAAAGTTGCCCTCCCACTCGGGGAAGGGCGGCTCCTCTTCCGGCGGCCCCATGTAGGCGAACACCAGGCCGTTACGCTCGAAGGCTTTATAGGCGCCCTGCCTGATCGAGCAGGCGTACTTCTCGCCCTCCTTCTCCTCGCCCTTCGGGAAAGGCACGTGCAGACAGGTGCCGTCGATATCGAACACCATGCCGTGGTAGCAGCACATGATGCCCTTTTCCTGGATGGCGCCGTATTCGAGCGAAGCGCCGCGATGCACGCAATGCGCGTGCAGCAGGCCGACGCGTCCCGAACCGTCGCGGAAGGCCACCAGTTCCTCGCCCAGGATCTTCAGGAAATGCGGCGTGTCGGTCAGCTCCAGCGACATGCAGACCGGATGCCAGAAGCGGCGCATGTACTCGCCCATCGGCGTGCCGGGGCCGACCTCGGTCAGCTCCGGATCGTGGCCGGGCACCTTGTTGGTGTGGTAGCCGCCGAAGGGGATCAGCTTCTTGACGACAGGCTGGCTGGCAGCCTGGCTTGCGACTTCGGCGGTCTTGTCTCGGGTGTTCATGGTGTCTCCTCTGGTATCGATGGCTGCGGTTTTCTGTGTTCGGTATTCTGTATACAGAGTTCATTCTTGGCCGGTTCCGAATGAATGTCAAGCGTTTTCCTGAAACGTGTCCGCACGCATACGGCAAGCTCGACGCGACAAAATTGACTTCATTGCCATTCGACGTATACTGAATACAAAGGTGAAACCATGCTGACCAAACTCTCGAAAATTCAGGTACGTCCCGATCTGGTCGACGAGGTCTACAAGACCCTGCTCGACGCCATCAGCGACGGCTCGCTGCCGCCCGGCACCCGCATCACGCAGGAAGAGATCGCCGAACAGATGAACGTGTCGCGCTCGCCGGTGCTGCAGGCGCTGCGGCTGTTGAAGAAGGATGGCCTGGTCCAGGACGCGCCGGGTCGCGGCCTGCTGGTGGCCGAACTCGATCCCGAATGGATCGGCAACCTATACCAGGTGCGCGGCGCCCTCGACACGCTGGCCGCCAGGCTGGCCGCCGAGCGCAAGGCCGATATCGGCGCCGACATCATCGCAGCCGGCCGGCGCGCCGCGCGCGGCAAGGACGTCAAGGCGATGGTCGAGGCGGACATCGCCTTCCACAGCGCGATCTACCGCGCCTCGGGCAATCCGCTGATCTTCGAGACGACCCAGTTGCACTGGGTCCACCTGCGCCGCGTGATGGGCGCCGTGCTGCAATCCGCGGGCCAGCGCGAAGCGATCTGGGACGAACACGAGACGATCGCCAAGGCGATCAAGGCCGGGGACGTGAAGCTGGCGGTGAAGCTGACGGACGGGCACGCGGTGCTGGCGCGCGAAAATCTCGTGGCGCGCCTGAACGAGGTGCTGGGCAGCGATGCTCCGACAGACAAGCAGCGCGCGCAGCGCCGCGCTTCCTGACTCTTCAGCGCGCTGGCGCACGGCCGGTGGCGAAAGCTGCTATCGTCGCGGACTCCGCAGTCCCGTCCTGGAGTCGTCTTGCAGCACACCCCTTCCCAACGTCGCTGGTCCACCCGCCTCGCCTTTCTCGCAGCCGGCATCGCCATGTCGGCCTGGGCCGCCCTCGTCCCCTTCGCCAAGGCGCGCTTGCAGCTGGAAGAAGCGCAGCTCGGCCTGCTGCTGCTGTGCCTGGGCATCGGCTCGCTGCTCGCCATGCCGCTCACCGGCATGCTGGCCTCGCGCTTCGGCTGCCGGCCCGTGATCCTGTGCTCGGGCGCGGTGGGCTGCCTGGTGCTGCCCGTGCTGGCACTGGCGCCGACGCCGCTGTTGCAAGGGCTTGCGCTGCTGGTCTTCGGCGCCGCTATCGGCGCGCTCGACGTGGCGATGAACATCCAGGCGGTGATCGTCGAGAAGGAGCAAGGCGGCGCCTTGATGTCGGGCTTTCACGGCCTGTTCAGCGTGGGTGGCTTCGCCGGCGCGGGCGGGATGGCGTTGCTGCTGGGCTTCGGGTTCGGACCGCTGGCCGCATGCAGTCTGGTCGCCGCGCTGGCCGCGGTGGCGCTCGTCGTGGCGGCGCCGCACCTGCTGCGTACGGCGCCGGCGGCGGAGCGCGATGCCCCCTTCTTTGTCATGCCACATGGCGCCGTGATCCTGATCGGTTTGCTGTGCTTCCTGATCTTCCTGGCCGAAGGCGCGGTGCTCGACTGGAGCGCCGTGTTCCTGACCGGCGTGACCGGACTGGCGGCCGGCCAGGGCGGGCTTGGCTATGCGGTGTTCGCGGTGGCGATGACGGCGGGACGGCTCACGGGCGACCGCGTCGTGCGGCGCTGGGGCGGCATGCGCGTGATGCTGGTCGGCGGCCTGGCCACCGCCGTCGGTTTCTTCACCGTCGTGCTGGCGCCGCTGCCGGCCGTGGCCCTGCTCGGCTTCCTGCTGGTCGGCCTCGGGGCCTCGAACATCGTGCCGGTATTGTTCACGGCCGCCGGCAATCAGAAAGACATGCCGGTCGGCCTGGCCGTGAGCGCGATCACGACCATCGGCTACGCCGGCATCCTGGCCGGCCCGGCGCTGATCGGCTTCGTCTCGCATGCAGTGGGACTGCACCTGGCGTTCGCCGGGCTGGGTGTCGCTGCCCTGCTGGTGGCCGGCAGTTCCCGTCTGCTGGCTAGGCGCCAGGCGTGACGTTGGCGCGCGCGATGGCGAAGGCTTCGCGCAGCACGCCAAGATCGCCGACGTGGTTTGCCAGCAGCAGGATCAGCTGGGCATTGAGCATGCTGCTTTGCGCGTCGCTCAGATCCTGGTGGCTGTCGACCAGCAGTTCGTAGAAGGCGTCGGGGTCGGCGATGTTCGGTTCGACGTTCAGGCGCGCGTTCATGCGTGCTCCATTTCTTCCGGTAGCGCCTGGATTGCCTCCTTGCCGCAAGCGCGTGCGAGTGCGGCGCGCACGGCTTGCAGGTCGACGCTGCGCCAGCGCGCGCACACGTGCTGGTCGGGCCGCAATAGATAAAAGCTGCCGGGTGTGGCGTCATAGCGTGCGGCGCACATGCCGGCGCTGTCTTCGAATCCTCCAGCGCCGATTGTCAGGGTGCGCACCGGGACCGCTTCCTGCTCCAGCGCCTCGAGCTGGCGCAGCACTACCGCATCCTCTTCACCGCCTGCAAAATAGAGACCGGTGAAGCCGCCGCCCAGATGGCGCAGCAGCCAGTCCTCAATACCCTTGTGCCGCAGCGGCGCATCCGGCGCCGGCGCGCCGGGACGCAGGGCCGCAAAGGCATCGGTGTCGGGCGTGTTCAGGCGGGAGTCGGCATAGGTCGTGGGCGTGGACAGGCGGCCGCTGTTGACCAGCTTGCGCGCGAAGGGCCGTTCTTTCGCCAGCTGCAGCACGGCGTCGCGAAACAGCCGGCTGACTGCGCTTTTCGGGGTGATGAAGTCGGTCGAGCGCGTGGAATTGAGGATGTTCTCGTCGGCGGCCGCTTCGCGTTCGCGCGCATAGCTATCGAGCAGCGTGTGCGGCGCCTTGCCCTCGACGACAAGCCTGAGCTTCCAGGCCAGGTTGTCGGCATCCTGCACGCCGCTGTTGGCGCCGCGTGCACCGAAAGGCGAGACGCCGTGCGCCGCATCGCCCGCGAACAGCACGCGGCCGTGGCGGAAGCTGTCCATGCGCAGGCAGCAGAAGGAATACACGCTGACCCATTCGAGCTCGAACTGCGCGTCCTCGCCCAGCAGGGCGCGGATGCGCGGGATGACGCGCTCGGGCGTTTTTTCGAGTACCGGATCGGCGTCCCAGCCGAGCTGGAAGTCGATGCGCCAGATGTTGTCCGGCTGGCGGTGCAGCAGTACCGACTGGCCCGGGTGGAAAGGCGGATCGAACCAGAACCAGCGCTCGGCCGGGAAGTCCGCCGTCATTTTGACGTCGGCGATCAGGAAGCGGTCGCGGAAAGTGCGGCCGTGGCTCTCCAGTCCCATCAGGGCGCGCACGGTACTCTTGCCGCCGTCGGCCGCGACCACGTATTGCGCGTCGAGCGTGTAGGCGCCATCGGGCGTGGTGACGGTCAGCGCGACGTGGTCCGGATGGTGAACCAGGCCGGTGAGCTTGCTGCACCAGCGCAGATCCAGCAGCGGCAGTTCCTGCGCGCGCTCGTGCAGATAGCCTTCGACGTAGTACTGCTGCAGGTTCACGAAGGCCGGGTACTGGTGGCCCTCTTCCGGCAGCAGGTCGAAGCTATACACCTCGTCGCTGCGGTGGAAGACGCGTCCGACATGCCAGCGTACGCCCTTCTCCGCCATGCGCCGGCCGCAGCCGAGACGATCGAAGATTTCGAGGGTGCGCTTGGAAAAGCAGATGGCGCGCGAGCCGTGAGAGAGTTTGTTGTCGTCGTCGAGCAGCACGACCGGCACGCCGCCCTGGGCCAGGTCGATGGCGGTGGCCAGCCCGACCGGGCCGGCGCCGACCACCACGACCGGATGGCGTGCGCCCTCAGGTACATTGGCCGGCGTGTACGCGAATTCGCAGCGTTGATAATCGATGTCCATGGCGGGCTCCGGCTACCAAGGGCGTCAGGCCTGCAGCGAATGCCACATCTCCTGGTCGCGCTCCGCGGTCCAGATGCGCGGATGCTTGATGCCCTTGGCCTCGTCGTAGGCGCGCGTCACGTCGAAGGGCAGGCAGTGCTCGTAGATGAAGACGTGGCTGAACTTCGGGTCCATCTTGCTGCGCACGTGGACCATGGCCTCCTTGAGCGACATGTTCTGGGCCACCGCTTCTTTAGCGCTATTCAAGAGCGTAGTGACGAAGTCCTTGGTGTAGTCGATGCCCTCGTTGACCTGCTGCGGATTCATCAGCGCCTCGCCGCGGCCGGGAACCAGCTTCTCGGCACCGAGGGCGCGCAGGGCTTCCAGCGTGGCCGGCCATTCTTCCAGCTGGGCGTCGCCGGTGTAGGCGGCCGCGCCGTATTCGACCAGGTCGCCCGAGAAGCAGATCTTCTGCGACGGGATCCAGGCGATGGTGTCGCCCTTGGTGTGGCCCATGCCGATATGGGCCAGTTTCACTTCCAGCTTGCCCATGAAAATGGTCAGCTCTTTTTCGAAGACCATGGTCGGCCAGGACAGGCCGGGCACCGATTCGACCCCGGCGAACAGGCGCGGGAAGCGCTCGATCTCGGACTTCATGTCCTGCTCGCCGCGCTCGACGATCAATTCATAGGTGCCGGTTGATGCGATGATCTGCTCGGCGCCTTCCGCGAAATAGGCCGAGGCGCCCAGCACGCGCACGGCGTGGTAGTGCGACAGCACCACGTACTTGATCGGCAGGTCGGTCACGCTGCGGATGTGCTTGATGAGCGACTGCGCCATGACCGGCGTCGCCGTGGTATCGATCACCATCACGCTGTCGTCGCCGATGATGACGCCCGAGTTCGGATCGCCTTCGGCGGTGTAGGCATAGGCATTGTCGGAGAGCTTGATGAAGCTGGTCTTCTTTTCCTGCAGGTCGGCCTGGGATGCGAATTTTTTCTCGTTCATGATGCGGTCTCCTCCATGTTGTTCCGGAGACGATACGAGTTGTCGTATGATCTGGCAATCACCTCTTATCGATAACCGTTATGAACATCCTGCATAACGAGACAGCCGAACTCGATCTGAATCTGTTGCCCGTCTTCGAGGCCCTGGTCCGGGTGCGCAACGTCAGCCGCGCGGCCGAGGAACTCGGCATGTCGCAGAGCGCCGTCAGCCACGCGCTGAAGCGGCTGCGCGACTTCTTCGGCGATACCCTCTTCCTCAAGACCGGCAGCGGCATGCAGCCGACCCCGCGCGCCCTGCAGCTGCTGGCGCCGGTCCAGGCGGTGATGGACACGGTGCGCGGGGAACTGCTGGTGCGCGAAGGCTTCGATCCGGCGAGCGCGCGCCGCAGTTTCGGCGTCTGCCTGACCGACATGGGCGGCCTGATTTTCCTGCCGCGCCTGATCGCACGGCTGCGCCTCACCGCGCCCGGCTGCACCCTGCGTGCGCTGCAGGTGCCCATGCACCAGGTCGCGGGGGCGCTGGAAAGCGGTGAAGCCGACCTCGCGCTCGGCTCCCTGCATTCGGTGCCGGAGGGCCTGTTCCAGCAGCAGCTGTTCACGCGCTCTTTTGTGACCATCGTCAATCGCGGTAACCGGACCATCGGCGAGTCCCTGTCGCGCGAACGCTTCTTCGCCATGGAGCACATCGTGGTGTCGCTCTCGGGACGGCTGGAGGATGCCTACGATGCCGTGATCGACCAAGGACTTGAGAAGCGCCGCATCTACCTGAGCACGCCCCACTTCCTGACGGTGCCGATGATTATCGAGCAGAATCCGGAACTGATCGCCACCGTGCCGCGCGAGCTGGCCACCAAATTCGCTTCGTATAAAAGTATCCGCATGGTGGAGACGCCGGTAAAGGTGCCTCCCTTCGGCATCCGCCAGTTCTGGCATCCGCGCGTCCAGCACGATGCGGCAAACGGCTGGCTGCGGTCGCTGGTCAAGCAAACCTTCGACACCGACGTGGAGTAAGCCGGCTGAAGCGTGCGTCCCTGGCATGGGTTCTTCAGTAAGATCATCCACACACCAGATGAGACACAGGAGGAATGCCATGCCGAGAGGAGCGAGTCCACGCCGCGAGCGCGAAGCCAAGAAGCTCGAGCGGAAATTCAAGAAGGAAAAACGCTACAAGGGGCGCGAGGACGAAGTCGCGGCACGCATCGTCAACAAGCAGCGTGCCAAGGCGGGGGAAACGAAGTCGGCGCACAAGCCCGCGCATCGTACGACTGCGCGGCGCAAACACCGTACCCGCCACAGCACGCGCAATACCAGCCGTAGCCGCAGCGCCAAGAAATAAGCACGCACGGCACGGCAAGTCCCCTGACTCGGCCGATCCGAACGGGTGCTAGCCCGGAAATGCAAAAATCGCCAACGAGGGCGATTTTTGCTGTGTTCTGGAGGCGAGGACGGGAGTCGAACACCGTCTGGGCGGCTTTGCAGGCCGCTGCATAACCACTTTGCTACCTCGCCATGGGTTCTATAGTACGCCTGCAGAGCCGGGCGTCTATGCGCCACATCAACAGAAAACGAATAAGTTCAGATGAAAGGCCAACTTAGCTTGCGCCTGACATGCAGCACCGAGCGCGTCGCTACATAGGCGATCGCGAAGCCGAATGCGAGGATGAAGCGCAGGTCGCCCATGGCGGCGAGGAAGACGCCGGCCACGGTGCAGACCGCCACCAGCACCATCAGCGCCAGTTCGATACTGAGGAAAAAGCGAGCGGCGTCGCGCCAGACCCGCAGCGCCAGGGCGCGGGCTTCCTTGAGGGTGTGGATGTTGTGACCCATGGTCGAGTTTGCAATCTTGAACGGAGTCCGGAAAAAGCAAAATCGCCTTCGAGAGGCGATTTTGGCTTTGTTCTGGAGGCGAGGACGGGAGTCGAACCCGTCTAGACGGCTTTGCAGGCCGCTGCATAACCGCTTTGCTACCTCGCCAGAGTATTTGGTATTGCTGCTGAGCCGGCGGGTTATATGCCACTTCAACAGGAGAAGAACCTCTTCTCTGAATTCTTGGAGCGGGAGAAGAGTCTCGAACTCTCGACCTCAACCTTGGCAAGGTTGCGCTCTACCAACTGAGCTACTCCCGCTTAGGAGTTATTGCTATTAACACGCCTGAATGGAGCGGGAGAAGAGTCTCGAACTCTCGACCTCAACCTTGGCAAGGTTGCGCTCTACCAACTGAGCTACTCCCGCACGGAGTGTGTTTCTTACCTGCTTACAAACTGCTGCTTCCGGACATGGAGCGGGAGAAGAGTCTCGAACTCTCGACCTCAACCTTGGCAAGGTTGCGCTCTACCAACTGAGCTACTCCCGCATGCTGGAAACATCGATTATCGCAGAAATTGTTTCAACTTCCAAGACAACCCATTACTACGAACACTCAACAAACGTTTGGAGCGGGAGAAGAGTCTCGAACTCTCGACCTCAACCTTGGCAAGGTTGCGCTCTACCAACTGAGCTACTCCCGCTTTGTCTGTCGTTTGCTGCGATGTCTGTCGCAACAGGCAAGCATTATAGATGATCTGATCCGTACGTCAAGGATGACAGAGGATTAATCTTACAGATTCCCGCCTTTTTCCTTAATGACCGGCCAGGCGCGGCGCAGGTAGTAGAACATCGACCATACCGTCAGCACGCCGGCGACCCACAGCAGGATCTCGCCCCAGAAGTGGATGTCGATGCCGAGGATGCTGTCATGGAAGAGCAGCATCGGGATCGCGGCCATCTGGGCGGCGGTCTTCACCTTGCCCAGCGAGCTGACGGCCACCGACTTGCGCGCGCCGATTTCGGCCATCCATTCGCGCAGGGCCGAGATCGTGATTTCGCGGCCGATGATGATGAAGGCGATCACCGCATCCACGCGCTGCAGCTGGATCAGGATCAGCAGTGCGCCGGCCACCATCAGCTTGTCCGCGACCGGATCGAGGAAGGCGCCGAAGGCCGAGGTCTGGTTCCAGCGGCGCGCCAGGAAGCCGTCGAACCAGTCGGTTACCGCGGCAATGATGAAGACGAGCGTGGCCGCCAGGTTCTGGTCTGCATGCGGGAGCCACTGGGCGGGGAGGTAGTAGACGCCGACAACGAGGGGGATGAGTGCTACACGTAACCAGGTCAGGAGAATCGGGATGTTGAAAGGCATAAGGGCGTGAACTGGCTTACCGTTAAAAAAGCGTGCGCCGCTAGTCTACATGGGTATTGCTTTTTAAACCAGTTGAGCTCGGCAGGAGACACGGTGACGATATGCGGACGCTGTACCGCGTGGAGTCGGGACTCCACGCGTTCGCGGTGCCCGCACAGCATTGGCGGTTCAATGCAGCTGGCGGTAAATTTCCTCAGCCAGCGCCGTCGAAATGCCCTCCACGCTGCACAGGTCTTCGACGCTCGCATCGATCACGCCGCGCAGGCCGCCGAAGCGGGCCAGCAGGCGCTGGCGGCGCTTGGCGCCGATGCCTTCGATCTCTTCCAGGCGCGAGGCCTGGCGCGCCTTGGCGCGCTTGGCGCGCATGCCGGTGATGGCGAAGCGGTGCGCCTCGTCGCGGATCAGTGCCACCAGCATCAGCGCGGCCGATTCCTTGCCCAGCTCCTGCGCCGTGCGGCCGTCGGCGAAGATCAGGGTTTCCAGGCCCACGCGGCGCCCTTCTCCCTTGGCCACGCCGACGATCAGGCCGATGTCCAGGCCCAGCTCGGAAAACACCTGGCGCGCCATCTCGACCTGGCCCTTGCCGCCGTCGACCAGCACGACGTCGGGCATGACGCCCTCGCCGCCCGCGACCTTCTCGTACCGGCGCATCAAAACCTGGCGCATGGCCGCATAGTCGTCGCCCGGCGTGATGCCGTTGATGTTGTAGCGCCGGTATTCCGAGTTCTGCATCGCGTGGTGGTGGAACACCACGCAGGATGCCTGGGTCGCCTCCCCTGCCGTGTGGCTGATGTCGAAGCATTCGATGCGCAAGGTCTCGAGATCGGTCGCGTCCAGCGACAAGGCCTCGGCCAGCGCGCGCGTACGCGACTGCTGCGACCCTTGTTCAGACAGCAGGCGGGCCAGAGAGATCTCCGCACCCTTTTGAGCGAGCTCAAGCCACTGACGGCGCTGCCCTTGCGGCTGGAAGATCAGGTTGATGCGGTGGCCGCACTGCTCGGTCAGCGCCATCATCAATTCGGGCTGGTCGAACTCGATATTCAGGATCAGGCAGTTCGGCACGAACTTGTCGGTGTAGTGCTGGACCAGGAAGGCGGCCAGCACTTCGCATTCGATCGAACCCTCGGTCAGCGCTTCGCCGACCTGGGTCGGGAAGTAGGCGCGGTCGCCCAGGTGGCGCCCGCCGCGCACCATGGCCAGGTTGACGCAGGCGCGGCCGCCCTGCACCACCACGGCGATGACGTCGACGTCGGCGTCGCCCGTCGTTTCCATGCTCTGCTGGTGCAGCACGCGCGAGAGCGACTGGATCTGGTTGCGCACGCCGGCGGCCTGCTCGAACATCAGCTTTTCGGCGAAGCCCTGCATCTTGTGCTGCAGGTCTTCCATGACCTCGGTCTGGCGTCCGCGCAGGAACTTCGCGGCGTTCTCGACGTCCAGCCTGTACTCGTCCTTGTCGATCAGGTTCACGCAAGGCCCGCTGCAGCGGCCGATCTGGTGCAGCAGGCAGGGACGCGTGCGGTTGGCATACACGCTGTCCTCGCAGGTGCGCAGCATGAAGACCTTTTGCAGGATCTGGATCGATTCCTTCACCGCCCAGGCACTCGGGAAAGGTCCGAAGTACTGGTTCTTCTTGTCCAGGGCGCCGCGGTAATAGGCCATGCGCGGGAAGTCGCCGCCCGTGATCTTCAGGTAGGGATAGCTCTTGTCGTCGCGGAACAGGATGTTGTAGCGCGGCTTCAAAGCCTTGATCAGGTTGTTTTCCAGGATCAGGGCTTCGGCCTCGCTGTGCGTGACCGTCGTTTCCAGGTGCGCGATCTGCGACACCATCATCGCGATGCGCGGACTCGACAGGTTTTTCTGGAAGTAGCTCGACACGCGGTTCTTGAGGTTGCGCGCCTTGCCGACATACAGCACGTTCTGGTTGGCGTCGAAATAGCGGTACACGCCCGGCAGGCCGGGGAGCTTGGCGACCGTCGCCAGCACCTGTTCGCGCGCCGACATGCTCGGCTTCACGGGATCGGCGGCATCGTCCCTGAGAGTCGCCGTCAGTTCTTCCTTCATGACCTGGCGGGCGTCGGGACGCGCACGCGGCGCAGGCTCGGCCTTGCTCTTACGCGTACGCACCGGCTTGTCCTCGACCGGATGCGGCGCGGGCATGGCCGCACCGCCCGCCGCTACATAAGACACGGGCGCCTCCGCTACATGGTCGGGGACGGCGTTGTCAGGCGCCGGGTTCTGCGGCAGCTCGGGGGATGGCACTTCCTTGGTCACAGGTGTTTTGCTTGCGTGTCGGTGTTTAAGATTGCGCGTCCTGCGTGACGATCACGAAGGCGACGCCGTAGTCGGCTTCGTCGCTGATGGTGACTTGCGCACTCAGGCGATGCGCGCGCATGAATTCCTCGAGCGCGCCGCTGCAGACGATGACGGGCTTGCCGCTCGGGGCATTGAGCATCTGGGCCGAGCGCCAGGTCATGGGCATGCGCATGCCGAGGCCGATGGCTTTCGAAAAGGCCTCCTTGGCCGAGAAGCGCGTGGCGAGGAAACGCAGGCCGCGCACTTCGCTGCGGGCGCGGCGCGCGCGGAATTTTTCGAGTTCCTGCGGGCCGAGGATCTTTTCGGCAAAGCGCTCGTTGCGTGCGAGCGCGGCCTCGACACGCGAGATCTGGACGATGTCGGTGCCGATGCCGTAGATCACTGCGCCCCCAGGCTGACGCCGAGGCGGGCGGCGACCATGATCGCCTTCATCTCGCGCACGGCATTTTCCCAGCCGGCGAAGAGCGCATGCGCGACGATCGCATGGCCGATGTTCAGCTCGGCGATGTCGCGGATCGCGGCGACCGGCTGCACGTTGGTGTAATGCAGGCCATGGCCGGCGTTCACCACCAGGCCGTGCTTCACGCCGGCGGCCACGCCGAGCTTGATGCGCTCCAGTTCATGCAGGGCCTCGGCGCCTTCGGCCTCGGCATAGCGGCCCGTGTGCAGCTCGATCACGGTGGCGCCGGTCTGCTGGGCGGCGGCGATCTGGGCTTCATCGGCGTCGATGAACAGCGAGACGCGGATGCCCTCGCCTTTCAGCTGCTTGACCGCCATCTCGACTTCCTTGAAGTAGCGGATCACGTCGAGGCCGCCTTCGGTCGTCACTTCCTCGCGCCGCTCGGGCACCAGGCAGACGTCCTGCGGGCGCACCTGGCAGGCGAAGTCGATCATTTCCTGGGTCACCGCGGTTTCCAGGTTCATGCGCGTGGCCAGCTGCGGGCGCATCGCCAGCACGTCGGCATCCTTGATGTGACGGCGGTCTTCGCGCAGGTGCAGCGTGATCAGGTCGGCGCCGGCCTGCTCGGCCAGCAGCGCGGCGCGCAGCGGATCCGGATAGACCGTGCCGCGCGCATTGCGCACGGTGGCGATGTGGTCGATGTTGACGCCCAGGTCGATGACCGGGCCGACGGGTTGCAGGAAGCTCATGGTTTTTCGGTTATTTATAACTGCATTAAATCGATCAAGATCTGCCGGGTGTTCAGCGGCACCCCGCCCAGGTGGTGCGCCAGCAGGAACCGCATCAATTGCTTGCTCTGCGCCTGGGTGGCAGGGTCGGCGTAGTCCTCGCGCTCCATGTCGAGCAGGGTCTTGCCGGACACGACAGGCCAGACATCGGACACGCGCGCTTCACGTGCGCCGCGCTCAGGATCGACCACGTAATCGACGCTCGCCTCGACGAGCGCGCGGCTGGTCGTCGAGCGGCTCAGGTCCGCGGCGACGCCCGTTTCCTTAAGTAAGGCCCGTTCGAACTTTCGCAAGGCAATTTGTGCCGGTTCGTCGTGCGCGAGTTCGTTCAGCGTCGAAATGTAGTGATCGAACAAGGCGCGATGGGGGTCGTCGCGCGCCAGCAATTTCACCAGCAGTTCGTTCAGATAAAAGCCGCACAGCAAGGCCGTGCGTTCGATGGGGAGCATGCCGCCCACCCATTCGGCGTCGACCAGGGTGCGCAGTTCCGATTTGCCGCTCCACGACACGGATAGCGGCTGGAAGGTCTGCAGCACCCCGCGCAGCTTCGACAACGGCCGCTTCGCGCCCTTGGCCACGACCGCGATGCGGCCATGGTCGCGCGTAAACAGGTCGACGATGAGGCTGGTTTCCTTGTAGGGATAGCTGTGCAGGACGAAGGCCGGCTGGCCCGTCACCCGGGTTTCGCGCACAGGCACGCGGCTGCGGCGCTGCGCGGGTGCCGACGCCGTCGGCGTCGCGTCGGCCGTTTCCTTCTCGGAGTTGGTGTCGAGGCTCGTCATGCGTGGGGAACGGTCCTCCGGCGCTTACTCGTAGCCGTAGGCGCGCAGGCCCGCTTCGTTGTCGGCCCAGCCGGACTTGACCTTGACCCAGATCTCCAGGTACACGGGGCCGCCGAACAGCTTTTCCATGTCCAGGCGCGACTGGGTCGAGATTTCCTTCAGGCGCGCACCCTTGTTACCGATGATCATCGATTTATGCGTATCGCGCTCGACCAGGATGGCGGCGAAGACGCGGCGCAGATTGCCTTCCTGGAGGAACTGCTCGATCAGCACCGTACTGGTATAGGGCAGCTCGTCGCCCAGCAGGCGGAACACTTTTTCGCGCACGATCTCGGCGGCGAGGAATTTTTCGCTGCGGTCGGTGATATCGTCCGGCCCGAAGATCGGCGGGTTTTCCGGCAGGTGGGTGCGGATCTCGCGCTCGAGCGCGTCGACCTGGAAGCGCAGCTTGGCCGACACCGGCACGATGGCCGTGAAGTCGCGCAGGCTCGCCACTTTCTGGGCGAAAGGCATCAGGGTCGCCTTGTCCTTCATGCGGTCCGACTTGTTGATCACCAGGATCACCGGGACATTCTTCGGCAGCAGGTCGAGCACTTGCTGGTCGGCCGGGCCGAAGGTGCCGGCCTCGACGATGAAGAGCACGACGTCCGAGGCCGTCAGGGTGTTCGAGACCGTCTTGTTCAGCGTCTTGTTCAGCGCATTCGAATGGCGCGTCTGGAAACCCGGCGTATCGACGTAGATGAACTGGGCATCGTCATGGGTCTGGATACCGGTGATGCGGTGGCGCGTCGTCTGGGCCTTGCGCGAGGTGATCGACACCTTGGCGCCGATCAGCACGTTCATCAGGGTCGACTTGCCCACGTTCGGGCGGCCGACGATGGCGATGTAGCCGCAGCGGAAGCCCTGCGGGGTGGCGGCGGCCTCGCCGCGCTCGCGGAAGAAGGCGCCGATGTCGACCGCCTCTTTCTCGGTGGACGGATCTTCAGGCTGCTCGCCCGGGGTGTGTTCGGTATTCATGTTTCGTTACGCTTGTTTGGTAGGGGCAACTGCGTGCCCGTCGGCCGCCTCGTCGCCCTGGATGGTGGCGATGCCGGCCAGTTTCAGCTGGGCGGCGCGCGGCTTGGCCTTGCGGCCGGCGGCCGGGGTCTTGCGCAGGGCCTGCTCGGCCGTTTCCAACGCCAGGCGCGCGGCGGCCTGCTCGCCGGCGCGGCGGCTGCCGCCGCGGCCGAAGACCTGGATGCCGAGCTTGGGCACCAGGCATTCGATCTCGAATTCCTGGCTGTGGGCGGCGCCATGGGTGGCGATCACGTTATACGTCGGCAGGGAAATCTTGCGGCTCTGCAGGAATTCCTGCAGCAGGGTCTTGGCGTCCTTGCCCAAAGTGCGGGGATCGACCGTTTCCAGCAGCGGGATGTAGAAGGCGCGGATGACGTTGCGCGCGGCATCGAAACCGGCGTCGAGGAAGATCGCGCCCAGCAGGGCTTCCAGGGTGTCGGCCAGGATCGAGGGACGGCGGAAACCGCCCGACTTGAGTTCGCCTTCGCCGAGACGCAGGAATTGCGAGAGTTCCAGTTTCTGGGCGATTTCGTAGAGCGATTGCTGCTTGACGAGGTTGGCGCGCAGGCGCGACAGATCGCCCTCGTCCAGGTGGCTGAAGCGTTCGTAGAGGATCGAGGCGACGACGCAGTTCAGGATCGAGTCGCCGAGGAACTCCAGGCGTTCGTTATGCAGGCTGCTATGGCTGCGATGCGTCAGGGCCTGCTGCAGGAGGCCAGCATCCCGGAACGTATAACCCAAGCGCGTTTGCAATAACTGAAGATTCATTGTCGATGTATTGTAGTACGGCCGCTGCAAAGGCGGCGCTTCCTGCTCGGTTGGGCGGCGCCGGCCGGCGCGCGCCATGGAAAAGCCGGCCGCGAGGCCGGCATGCAGGACCTGAGCGGCTGGATCCGCTCAGCGCGGATCAGTCCGCTTTGGCGGCGACCACGCCGCTCGGGTCGGTCGTGCCATCGTAATCGATGACGAGGGTGGCGCGTTCGGTCAGGGGAATGCGCTTTTCGTAGGCAAAACTGATTTCCGGATTCGCGCCGTCGCGGCTGATGACCAGGTCGCGGCCGTGGATGGCTTCGACGTTATTGATCTCGGCAAACTTGTCGAAGGTCTGGCGCATCTCGGCCACGCTGCCGCCGGCCGCCTTTGCCCGCGTCATGCCGTCACGCACGGCACGAAACTCCAGGTAGGACGGCACGATCTTGATGGCCAGCAGCGCAAACACGCCGATGACCATCAGGACCAGGATCAGTCCGGTGAGAGACATACCCTTCTGGTAATGCGCCGTTTGCTTACGCGAAAAAACCTGCATCATGACTCCTTGCCGAGATCGAAGAACGCCTTACTTGATCCCGCCGATGCGCTTCGGATCGCCGAAGTTCATCCAGACCAGGAAGGCCTTGCCGACAATATTCTTGTCGGGGACAAAACCCCAGTAACGGCTGTCCGCGCTGTTGTCGCGGTTGTCGCCCATCATGAAGTAGTTGCCTGCCGGTACGATACAGGTAAATTTATCATACGAATAGTCGCAGGCCTCGCGATGCGGGAAGTTCTCCACGCCGTCGAGGTTGAAAGAGCGCGCCGGGTCCGTGTTCAGGATGCGGTGCTCCATGCCCGGCAGCTTTTCCACGAACTGCTTGTGGTAGATCGGCCGTTCGTCGTCCAGGTAATCGTCCAGCTGGGTGTACTCTACCGGCACGCCGTTCACGGTCAGGCGCTTGTTTTCGTAGGTGATCTTGTCGCCCGGCACGCCGATGACGCGCTTGATGTAGTCCTGGCTCATGTCCTTCGGATACTTGAACACCATGACGTCGCCACGCTGCGGATCGTTGATCTCGATGATCTTCTTGTTCACGATCGGCAGGCGGATGCCATAGGTGTACTTGTTCACGAGGATCAGGTCGCCGACCAGCAGGGTCGGCACCATCGAGCTCGACGGGATCTTGAACGGCTCCCACAGGAAGGAACGCAGGAAAAAGACCAGCGCGATCACCGGGAAGAAACTGCCCGAGTACTCGACCCAGGTTGGCTGGCGCAGGTGCGCCGCTTCGATCGCGGCGCGGTTGCCGTTGTTGTCGACCTTGATGCCGTCGGCCGTCAGCTTGGCCGTACGGGCATCGTATTCGGCCAGCGCCGCGTCGGCGGCGGCGCGGCGTTTCTTGGCCAGTACGAACACGTCCAGGAACCAGACGGCTCCCGTGACGACCATGAGTACGAAGAGGATGAGTGCGAAATTTCCCAGGATCGGTTGCAGGTTCATTTATCTTCCACTTGAAGGATGGCGAGGAAGGCTTCCTGTGGAATCTCCACCGAACCAACCTGTTTCATGCGTTTCTTACCGGCTTTTTGTTTCTCAAGCAGTTTCTTCTTGCGGCTGACGTCGCCGCCGTAGCACTTCGCCAGCACGTTCTTGCGCAGCGCCTTGACGTTTTCGCGCGAGATGATGGTGGCGCCAATGGCCGCCTGGATTGCCACGTCGAACATCTGGCGCGGGATCAGTTCGCGCATCTTGGCCGCGACCTGGCGTCCGCGGTACGGCGCGTTGGCGCGGTGGACGATGATCGCCAGCGCGTCGACCTTCTCGCTGTTGATCAGCATGTCGACCTTCACCACGTCGGCGGCGCGGTTTTCCTTGAACTCGTAGTCCATCGAGGCATAGCCGCGCGAGGTCGATTTCAGGCGGTCGAAGAAGTCGAGCACGATTTCCGCCATCGGGATCTCGTAGTGCAGCTTCACCTGGCGGCCGTGGTAGGCCATGTCCATCTGGATGCCGCGCTTGCCGTTACACAGCGTCATCACCGAGCCGACATATTCCTGCGGCATGTAGAGATTGACGTCGACGATCGGCTCGCGCACTTCGTTGATCTTCGAGGTTTCCGGCATCTTCGACGGGTTGTCGACGCGGATGATGGAGCCGTCGCGCATCTCGACCTCGTACACCACGGTCGGCGCGGTGGTGATCAGGTCCATGTCGAATTCGCGTTCGAGGCGTTCCTGCACGATTTCCATGTGCAGCAAGCCCAGGAAACCGCAGCGGAAGCCGAAGCCCAGCGCCTGCGAGACTTCCGGCTCGTACATCAGGGCGGCGTCGTTCAGCTTCAGCTTTTCCAGCGAGTCGCGCAGGGCGTCGTACTGGTTCGCTTCGACCGGGAACAGGCCGGCGAAGACCTGCGGCTGGACTTCCTTGAAGCCCGGCAGCGGCTCGGGGGCCGGACGGCTGGCCAGGGTGACGGTATCGCCCACCTTGGCGGCCGTCAGCTCCTTGATGCCGGCAATGATGAAGCCCACCTGCCCTGCGGACAGCTGCGGCAGCGAGACCGAGCGCGGCGTGAAGATGCCGATGTTTTCCACCAGGTTCACCGATTCGGTCGCCATCAGCAGGATCTTGTCCTTCGGGCGCAGGGTGCCGTTGACCACGCGCACCAGCATCACGACGCCGACATACGGGTCGTACCAGGAGTCGACGATCAGGGCCTGCAGCGGCGCGTCCGGGTCGCCCTTTGGCGGCGGGACCTTGGCGATCAGGGTTTCCAGCACGTCTTCCACGCCCAGGCCGGTCTTGGCCGAGCAGACGGTGGCGTCGGACGCGTCGATGCCGATGACGTCCTCGATTTCCTTCTTGGCGTTGTCCGGGTCGGCGTGCGGCAGGTCGATCTTGTTCAGGATCGGCACCACTTCGACGCCGAGATCCAGCGCGGTGTAGCAGTTCGCGACCGTCTGCGCTTCCACGCCTTGCGAGGCATCGACGACGAGCAGCGCGCCTTCGCAGGCGGACAGCGAGCGCGAGACTTCATAGCTGAAGTCGACGTGGCCCGGGGTATCGATCAGGTTCAGGTTATAGGTCTGGCCGTCGCGCGCCTTGTATTGCAGGGCCGCGGTCTGCGCCTTGATGGTAATGCCGCGCTCGCGCTCCAGGTCCATCGAGTCGAGCACCTGCGCGTCCATTTCGCGATCGGACAGGCCACCGCACAGCTGGATGATGCGGTCGGCCAGGGTCGATTTGCCGTGGTCGATGTGGGCGATGATGGAGAAGTTACGTATGTTGTTCATTAACAAAGCTCAAAACCAAAAAGGGGCGAAACAGCGGGCGCCATGCGAAAAAGGCGCTTCGTGTGGGGCTGGTTTTCCCCAGGCGAGCGCCTTTGTGTCATCTAAAGCCGAAGTACCAGGGGCCAACGCTTTTCCAAACCAGGCATTTTACCGGATTTCAGGGTAGAAAGCCCGGAAATTGGAATGTAGGGTGGGCGCCCCGTGCCCACCGCGGCGGTGGCTTCACGATAAGGTCATTTGTAGGAATGTAAGGTGGGCGGATTTCCCGCCCACGCGGTGATAGTTAGCTGGTGCGTTTCGCAGACGTACGTTGACCGCGTGGGCTCGGAGCGCCCACCCTACCCTACGTCACCTTGACCGACTCCCGGTCGAGATAGTTGCGAACGGCCTCGACATCCAGAAAGTAGTGGCACAGCTCCGGCTCGTCCAGCTGCCCGAACAATACAGGCACCAGCTCGTCGAAGCGCTCGACCAGCGCGGAATCGGCATCGACGTCGATCACGTCGACCTCGAACGGCCGCCCTTGCGGCGCCAGCGCCTGCAAGGCATCCAGCATGTCCTCGCAGAGATGGCAGTAACTGCGCGAATACAGGGTGAACTGCGCCATCACTTGACCGGCTTGATCACGAGGTATTGCGTCACGTTCTCGCGCCGCACCAGCACCGCCACGCTCTTCTTCGGATCGAGCTTGCCGGCCAGCGCATTGAACTGGGCCGCATCCTTGATCTCGACGTTGTTCATCTGCAGGATGATGTCGCCCGCACGAACGCCGGCGGTGGAGGCCCTGCCCTCGGAGGAATCGACCACGACGCCGCCTTCCAGGCGCAGGCTGCGCCGCTGTTCGGCGCTCAGGTTGGAGACGTGCAGGCCGAGCGCGTTCGGCGCGGCACCCGGCGTCGGCTTGTTCGGCTGCGGCTTGGCGGCATCAAGTTTTTCGTCTTCCAGCGCGACGATCGTGACCGGCACCTCGAGCTGCTGGCCGCGGCGCCAGACGGTGACGCTGGCGCGGGCGCCGACCTTGGTGGCACCGACCAGGCGCGGCAGGTCGCGCGTCGTCTCGATCGGCTGGCCGTTGAATTTCAGGATGATGTCGCCGACCTTGATGCCACCCTTCTCGGCCGGACCACCCGCCTCCACCATCGACACTTCGGCGCCACGCGCCTTGCCCAGGCCGAGCGACTCGGCGACGTCGCGCGTGACTTCGCTGATCTGCACGCCCAGGCGCCCGCGCGTGACGCGGCCGGTCTTCTTGAGCTGGTCGGCCACGCGCATGACTTCGTCGATCGGCACGGCGAAGGAGATGCCGTTGTAGGCGCCGGAGAGCGTGGCGATTTGCGAGTTGATGCCGATGACTTCGCCGCGCATATTGATCAGCGGGCCGCCCGAGTTGCCGGGATTGACGGCGACGTCGCTCTGGATCAGCGGCAAGTACTCGCCGGTATCGCGCGACTTGGCCGAGATGATGCCGGCCGTCACCGTGTTATCGAGGTTAAAAGGCGAGCCGATCGCGATCACCCATTCGCCAACCCGGATCTTGCTCGAGTCGCCGGTGCGCAGGTAAGGCAGATTCGTCGCGCTGACCTTCAGCAGGGCGACGTCGGAGCGGCGGTCGGAACCGAGCACCTTGGCCTTGAATTCGCGGCGGTCGGTCAGCGTGACCGTGACCTCGTCGGCGCCCTCGACCACGTGGGCATTCGTCAGCACATAGCCGTCGTCGGAGATGATGAAGCCGGAGCCGACGCCGCGCTGCACTTCCTGCTCTTCCTGCTGCGGCTGGGGCGAGCGGCGGCGCGGGATCGGCTGGCCAAAGAAGCGGCGCAGGAATTCCTGCATCTCTTCCTCTCCCGGCCCGCCCTGCCCCATCCGTACGCGTTCGGTGGTGCGGATGTTGACGACGGCGGGTCCGGCCTTGTCGATCAGGTCGGAGAAGTCCGGCAGGCCCGTCACCACCGGCGTCGGGACCGGCGCAGCGGCGGCCGCAGCGGCGGTGGCGGGAACGGACAGGCCGGCGCACGTCAACATCAGGGCCGACACGAGGACGCTGGCAAAAGGTTTGCTTGTCATGGGAGTCAGGGGTGAGGACGGAAATTGACGTTATGGTAAGCCAAAAACCGCCGTTTTGTCGCGCATGCGGCTGAGGGCGTGCGCGCTGCCGGGCCGGACGGGATCCGGCAGCCGGCTGGCCCCGTGAGGGCATGGCGGCGGCACCGGGCGGGCCGCCGGAGAGGAGTCGGGACGAGAGGATCAGGACGACAGGGTCGGCGCCACCGGAACCGCCATCTTGGCGGTCTCGAGCTCGGCCGTGGTGCGGCGCGGGTGCATCGGTTCGCTTGCCAGGCGCGCGCTCAGGCGTGCCGCGAAGCCGGGCGACAGGTCGGCAGACTCTCCCGTGCGCAGCACATCGCCGATCAGGTGGTACACTTCCCACGCTGATTGCCCGTCGGCCGTGCCGAGGGCTGCGCAGGCGAGCTCATGATCGTCTTTCGGCAACGCGTCGTCGCACAAGGCGGAAATACGTTCGCGGTTTTTTTTGTTCGTTTCCATCGGCGGTTCCAGTAGCCAGGTAATCCAGATAGTCCCAGGTTGGGTAGCCTGCCCAGCCCTCTATCAGGCTGGCAGGATTCAGTTAATGCGATAACGCTAGCTACCGACGTTTATCGGCCGGAAAATCGAGCAAAGGCTTCAATTTTTCGGCAATGACCTCTCGTGCGCGGAAAATCCTGCTGCGCACCGTCCCGATTGGACAGGCCATCACTTCGGAGATTTCTTCGTAGCTCAAACCCTCGATTTCGCGCAGGACGATCGCCGTCCGCAATTCCAGCGGCAGTGCTTCCATGGCCGCATTGACCGTATAGGCAATCTGCTTGCTCGCTAACACCGATTCCGGTGTATTAATATCGCGCAAGCTGTCCGCATCGTCAAACCCTTCAGCACGTTCCGTATCTGCCTCGGTAGAGGTCGGTGCGCGCCTGCCTTGTGTGACGAGATAATTCTTTGCCGTGTTGATTCCAATTCGATATAGCCAGGTATAAAACGCGGACTCTCCGCGGAAATGGCGCAAGGCGCGAAAAGCCTTGATAAACGTTTCCTGCACCACGTCCTCGGCTTCCGCCGGATCGTGCACGAGGCGCGACACCAGACGCATCAGTCTGCGCTGATACTTTGCCACCAGCAAATCGAACGCCTGCCTGTCACCGGCCTGGACGCGTTCGACCAGCAGTTGATCACCCTCGCGTTCTGTCGTCACTGACCGTGTCCATTAAGGCTGCGCCGGCCGGAGGATCGCATCTCCCTCCAAGCTTAAGAGTTGGCCGACTGCAATAAGTTCAAAGTATTTCGTTCGCCGTTGCCGCGTGTTCAGGGCGGCGGCACAAGGTGCCGATCGCCACGCGCAGCGCCCGGTATTCAGGCGGCGCAAGACTGTCGCGCAGTACCGGCACGATGTGGGTCGCACCCTCCTCGTCGGCCAGGTGCAGCAGGAGCAGCGCAGGCCAGACCAGGGTTGCGGGCAACAGCGTGACCACGAATCCGTTGGAGGCCAGCGGATCGGCTTCCATCTCCTGTTGTACCGTCAGGCGGATGCTGCCGGTTCCAGATACATCAATCTGGTGCGTCTTAGTCGCACCCGCCCATCCGTGCAGCAAGAAGAGCGCTGCAAGGAGGAAAAAAGCCGCGCAAAAAGGGGCACCGGCGACGCGCTCCGGCAACACCAGGCCGACCGTCAGCGCGGCGCACAGCTGTGCCAGCGCGAACAGCAGCAGGCCCGCGCGCAAACGGCGCGAGGGCGCAACACGTGCGGACACGGCAAGGGACATCGGATGAGGGGAAAGTGAAACGGAACGCCTGCCGCGCGCGGGGTGCGGCAGGGTCAGGCGCCCGGTAGTTTAGACACTACCGGGCGCGGCAGGTTCAATATGAACTATTAAACCTTGGCGAAGACGAGGGTACCGTTGGTACCGCCGAAGCCGAACGAGTTCTTCACGGCGTAGTCGATCTGCATGTCGCGGGCGGTGTTCGCCACGAAATCGAGATCGCAGGCCGGATCCTGGTTGAACAGGTTGATCGTCGGCGGCGAGACCTGGTTGTGGATCGCCAGCACCGTGAACACGGACTCGAGGCCGCCGGCGCCGCCCAGCAGGTGGCCGGTCATCGACTTGGTCGAGTTGACCACCAGCTTCTGCGCGTGATCGCCGAAGGTGCGCTTGATGCCCTGCACTTCGGCCAGGTCGCCCAGCGGCGTCGAGGTGCCGTGTGCGTTGACGTAGTGCACCTGGTCAGGATTAATCCCGGCATTGCTCATGGCCGACACCATGCAACGGCTCGCGCCGCTGCCGTCTTCCATCGGCGCAGTAATGTGGTTGGCGTCCGCGCTCATGCCAAAGCCCAGCAGCTCGGCGTAGATCTTCGCGCCGCGCGCCTTGGCGTGCTCGTACTCTTCCAGCACCATGACACCGGCGCCCTCGCCCAGCACGAAGCCGTCGCGGTCGCGGTCCCAGGGACGCGACGCGGTCGCCGGATCCTCGTTGCGCGAGGACAGCGCGCGCGCCGAGGCGAAACCGCCCAGGCCCAGCGGCGAGATGGTCGACTCGGCACCGCCGGCGATCATCACGTCGGCGTCGCCGTATTCGATCAGGCGGCCGGCCGCGCCGATGCAGTGCAGGCCGGTGGTGCAGGCCGTGACGATGGCCAGGTTCGGACCGCGCAACCCGAATTTGATCGAGAGGTCGCCCGAGATCATGTTGATGATCGACGCAGGCACGAAGAACGGCGAAATGCGGCGCGGGCCGCGCTTGTCGTACTCGTCCTTCTGCTCTTCGATGCGCGGCAAGCCGCCAATGCCGGAACCGACGATCACGCCGATACGGTCGGCATTCTCTTCGGTGACTTCAATGCCCGAATCCTGCAGGGCTTCGATACCCGCTGCCATGCCGAAATGGATGAAGGTATCCATGTTGCGGGCTTCCTTGGCGGGGATGTAATCCTCGATATTGAAACCCTTGACCTCGCCGGCAAAGCGGGTCGAAAACGGCGTAGCATCGAACCTGGTGATGTTGGCAATGCCCGACTTGCCGGCCAGCGCTGCGCTCCACGCATCGGCGATATTGTTGCCGATGGGGGAAACGCAGCCCAGGCCGGTAATGACAACGCGGCGGTTGCGTGAACGGCTCAAGCGATTCTCCCGAAAACTAAAACAGCTTAGGCCCGCTTAGGCCTTGACGTGCGCGGTCGCGTAGTCGATCGCTTGCTTGACGGTGGTGATTTTCTCGGCCTGCTCGTCAGGGATTTCCATTTCGAACTCGTCTTCCAGGGCCATCACCAGTTCGACGGTGTCCAGGGAATCAGCGCCGAGGTCGTCAACGAACGAGGACTCGATTTTGATGTCGGCTTCTGCAACACCCAGTTGCTCAGCGACGATTTTTTTAACGCGTTGTTCGATATCCGACATGTTATGGCTCCATTAGGTATGTGTTGCGGAAAGTGCGCGCATTTTATCAGGTTTGCGCGCTGAAAAACTATTTTCGGCGTCTGACGCTAATTCAGCCGAAACTCCTGCTAAAAGATGAGATTCTGCCGCGATGTAAATAGGGCGCTTTCCAAACGTATGCCCCGTGGCGGCAGATTTCGCTTAATTCATGTACATGCCGCCATTTACGTGCAGCGTGGTACCGGTGACGTAGGAAGCGGTCGGACCGGCCAGGAAGGCCACCGCATGGGCGATGTCTTCCGGCTGGCCGAGCCGGCCCAGCGGAATCTGGGTCAACAGGGCTTCGTGCTGGCCTTCGCCCAGTGCCTTGGTCATGTCGGTGTCGATGAAGCCGGGGGCGACGCAATTGACAGTGATGTTGCGGCTGCCGATTTCGCGTGCCAGCGCACGGGTCATTCCGGCCACGCCGGCCTTGGCGGCCGCGTAGTTCATCTGGCCCGGATTGCCCGAAGAGCCGACGACGGAAGTGATGTTGATGATGCGGCCGTGCTTGGCCTTCATCATGCCGCGCAGCACGGCGCGCGAGAGGCGGCCGACGGCGGTGAGGTTGGTCGCGATCACGCTGTCCCACTCCTCGTCCTTCATGCGCATGGCCAGGTTGTCCTGGGTGATGCCGGCATTGTTGACAAGGATAGCGATGCTGCCGACGTTCTTCTGCACGGCGTCGATGACGGCCGTGCAGTTTTCCGCGTCGGTCACGTTCAGGACCATGCCCTGCCCGCCGAATTCGGACAGGTAGGCGGTGATTGCTTGCGCGCCGGATTCGCTGGTGGCGGTGCCGACGACTTTCGCGCCCTGGCGGGCCAGCTCGAGGGCGATGGCCTTGCCGATGCCGCGTGAGGCACCGGTGACGAGAGCGACTTGGTTCTCCAGATTCATTCTTTTCCTTTTTTAAAACGGGCCTAAGCTCAGGCGCCTTTGATACTGGCCAGCACGCGCTCGAGCGCAGCCTGGTCCGTCAGGGCCTCGCCCACCAGCACCGGATCGATGCGTTTCGCCATGCCGATCAGGGTCTTGCTCGGTGCGCATTCGATGACCTGGGTGACACCCTC
This sequence comes from Massilia sp. Mn16-1_5, assembly GCF_004798585.1. Classification (GTDB taxonomy): domain Bacteria; phylum Pseudomonadota; class Gammaproteobacteria; order Burkholderiales; family Burkholderiaceae_D; genus Telluria. Next base: position 296,170 of record NZ_PPXQ01000002.1, on the reverse strand, counting down.
GGCCGCCATCTTCTGCATCGTCTCGACCCAGCGCACGGCGCCGGCCGCCTGGCGCACCAGGGCATCCTTGATCGCCTCCGGCTCATTCAGGATAGCCACATCGACGTTGTTGATCAAATCGATACGTGGCGCGTGGAAGGTGATGTTCGCCATGTACTCGCGCAGGCGGTCCGAGGCGGGTTTCAACAGCGAGGAGTGGAACGGCGCCGACACGGCCAGCTTCATGGCGCGCTTGGCGCCCTTGGCCTTGGCGATCTCGCAGGCGCGGTCGATGGCGCCGGCATGCCCGGCGATCACGATCTGGGTCGGCTCGTTGAAGTTCACGGCCTCGACCACTTCACCCTCTGCCGCTTGTGCACATACTGCGCGCACGTCGTCGGCGGTCAGACCCAGCACGACGGCCATGCCGCCCTGCCCGACCGGCACCGCTTCCTGCATCGACTGGGCGCGGAAACGCACCAGCGGCACCGCATCCTTGAAATCGATCACACCGGCGGCGACCAGGGCCGAGTATTCGCCCAGGCTATGGCCGGCAACGACGCTCGGCACCGGGCCGCCGGCCGCGATCCAGGCGCGGTAGACGGCGACGGCGGCGGTCAGCATGACCGGCTGGGTGTTGGTGGTGAGATCGAGGTCTTCCTTCGGGCCTTCGGCGATCAGCTTGCCGATGTCCATGCCCAGGGCGTCCGACGCCTCGGCGACGGTTTGTTCGACCACGGCATTGCCGGCGAAACCGTTCAGCATGCCGACCGCTTGCGCGCCCTGGCCGGTGAACAGAAATGCGAATTTGCTCATCTTGTTATTCCTTGTGATTACATGCGGGCGAGGACGGCGCCCCAGGTGAAGCCGCCGCCGACACCTTCCATCAGGATATTGTCGCCTGCTTTGATGCGACCGTCGCGCACGGCAAGATCGAGCGCCAGCGGGATCGAGGCGGCCGAGGTGTTGCCGTGCTCGTCCACGGTAACCACCATGCGCTCGATCGGCAGCCCGAGTTTCTTGGCCGTGCTCTTCATGATGCGGATATTGGCCTGGTGCGGGATCAGCCAGTCGACTTGGGAAGCGGACAGCTTGGCCGCGTCCAGCACTTCGGTGGCGACCTCTTCCAGCACGGTGACGGCCAGCTTGAACACGGCCTGGCCATCCATGTGCAGGAAGCCGCCGCTGGCCGGGCTGCCGGCCGGGTTCGGCGGAATCGAGAGGATGTCGCCATGGGTGCCGTCGGCATGCAGCTTGGCGGCCAGGATGCCCGGCTCGCTGGAAGCCGTCATGACCACGGCGCCGGCGCCGTCGCCGAATAGCACGCAGGTGGTACGGTCTTCGAAATTCAGGATGCGCGAGAACACTTCGGCGCCGATCACGAGCACCGTCTTGTGCATGCCGGCCTTGATGAAGGCGTCGGCGGTCGCGACCGCGTAGACGAAGCCGCTGCAGACGGCCTGCACGTCGAAGGCGGCGCTGTGGTTGGCCATGCCGAGTTTACGCTGCACGACACAGGCGGTGCTGGGGAAGCTGCCCTGGAAATCCGGCGTGGAGCTGGCGACGATGACCATGTCGATGTCGCCCGGGCTCTTGCCGGCCGCCTCGAGGGCGCGCAGTGCCGCTTCGACGGCGAGGTCCGAGGCTTGCTGGTCGGCGGCGGCATAGTGGCGAGCGGAAATGCCGCTGCGCGAGCTGATCCATTCGTCCGAAGTCTCGATACCCTTCGTGGCGAGCTCGGCCGCCAGTTCGTCGTTGCTGACCCTGCGCGCCGGCAGGTAGCTGCCGGTGCCGATGATTTTGCTGTAGACAGTCATTGCATCTCCAACCGTGTTCCGTCGTCTATCAAACCTGGCGCTGGGCGTCAGGCGTGTCTGGCATCAACTCGGCGATCATCGTCGAGAGCTGCTCTTGTACATTATATTTTGCCGCATCGAAAGCGCGTTTGATTGCCCATTCGAAAGCATACGCATTCGCGCCGCCATGGCTCTTGAAGACCAGGCCCTTCAGGCCGAGCAGGCTGGCGCCGTTGTAGCGCTCCGGATTCAGTTTCTTCAGCGAGTTCCTGGCCAGTACCGCACCCATCATCGACAGCACGTTCTGCTTGAACACGGATTTCACGAAGCGCGACAAGCCTTCAACGGCTTTCAGGGTCACATTGCCGACAAAGCCGTCGCAAACGACGATATCGGTGGTGCCCTTGAAGATGTCATTGCCTTCGACGTTGCCATAGAAATTCAGGGCGCCACGCTCGTGGTCGGCGCGCAGCAGCACAGCCGTTTCCTTGACGACGTCGTTGCCCTTGATCTCTTCGGTGCCGACGTTCAGCAGGCCGATGGTCGGTTTCTTGATGCCTTCCATGGCCGAGACCAGGACCGAGCCCATGATCGCGAACTGGTGCAGGTGGTGCGGGCTGCAGTCGACGTTGGCGCCGAGGTCGAGCATGTAGGTGGGGCCGTTCTTCTGGTTCGGCAAGATCGAGCAGATCGCCGGGCGGTCGACACCGGCCATGGTCTTGAGCACATAGCGCGAGACGGCCATCAGGGCGCCGGTGTTACCGGCGGAAACGGCGACGTTGGCCGTGCCTTCCTTGACCAGCTCGACGGCGACGCGCATCGAGGAATCTTTCTTACGGCGCAGCGCAACTTCGACCGGATCGTCCATCGCCACCACTTCGGAGGCGTGCTTGATCGACAGTCGAGGCGTATTCTCGGCGTTGTGTTTTTTCAGTTCGGCGCGCAGGGTTTCTTCCAGGCCGACGAGAATCAGTTCGGCTTCCGGCTGTTGCTTCAGGAAGGACAAGGCTGCAGGAATGGTAACGGAAGGACCATGGTCTCCGCCCATGCAGTCGATGGATATTTTAATTGTCATCTGTGGGGGTAGTACCGCGACTCACACGAGGTGGGCGGCAAGATGCATGCGCTCTGAGGCGCGATGCCGGTTCGGACGAGCAACCGTGGTGGTGCGCAAACTACGGCGACCGGGGACAAATAAAAAGCGGCGCCACGCACTCAACATACGTTGCACCGCTTTCATGGTACAGAAAAGCAAGACGGCGATTACTCGTCGTTCTTGGTCTTCAGGACTTTGCGACCACGGTAGAAGCCGTTCGGGCTGATGTGGTGACGCAGGTGGGTTTCACCGGTGGTCGGCTCGACTGCCAGGTTAGGGGCAACCAGGAAATCGTGCGAACGGTGCATACCGCGCTTCGATGGGGACTTCTTATTCTGCTGAACTGCCATGATGACTCCTAATACTAAAGTTCTAAAATTCTAACACAATCGATTTGCAAAAACATGCACATCGAGTATCCCACCGGCAACCTCGCGATGGCCGGAATATTTAATAACGCTGCCCTGACATACTCGACTGTGCGCGCGTTTGACTACAACTGCTTTACTACTAACTTATTCGGATTTCAGGTTCTTCAAGCCGGCGAACGGCGATACCTTTTCAGACTTCAGGCCATCCAGCAGCGTGGTGTCTGGACAAACCTCGTGCTTCGGCGCCTGCGGCAGGGCCAGCAGGGCTTCGTCCTCGAGCAGCTGGCGGATGTCGGCAGTGTGGCTGCCGACGATCACGTCGATGCTTTCGTCGTCGAGGATTTCCTCGATCTGGTCCGCTTCCTCGTCGTCGCGCCCCAGTACCAGCTGGGTCGACGAATCGATGCGGTAATCAAACGGGGTCAGGCAACGCTGGCAGACCAGCTGAACCGGACCGGCCACCGACAAGGTCATGGTCGGATAGCCTTGCGGCGTCGTGCCGCCCTGGATCGACCAGGCGATCTCGCCGCTGGCGTTGGCGCAGTCGGCGGCAAGACGGGTCATTTCCGTGACCGGGGTCACCCCTTCGCGATAGCCATTATTACGGCAGAACTCAAAGGCGTCGATGACAAAAGCGCTCATTGCAGAAAACGTCCCCGGAAAACCTGCGATAATAACAGGGTTATCCTCGTGCAGTCAAAGACTTGCGCGTTTTTTTGGCTCCTGGCGCTGCGATCTGTTGTGCCATAGGACGGCCGTGCATTCTACGATGGCCGATCCATCAGCTTTACTTGCCGGGATGACTCATCTATCTGCTTTTCTAATAAATACACGCTAAAGCGCGCCCATGATACCAAGTTCTTCCACGCCGCGCCTGATCCTGGCATCCAGTTCCAGCTACCGCCGCGAACTGCTGGGACGCCTGCACCTGCCCTTCGAGGCGATTGCCCCGCACATCATTGAAACGCCCCTGCCCGGCGAAGCGCCTGAAGCCACCGCCTTGCGCCTGGCACGGGCCAAGGCCGAGGCGATCGCCCTGCGGCATCCGGGCGCACTCGTGATCGGCTCCGACCAGGTCGCCACGCTGGACGGCGCCCAGATCGGCAAGCCGGGCGACCACGCACGAGCGCTGGCGCAGCTGCAAACGATGCGCGGACGCGAGGTGGTGTTCCACACGGCACTGTGCCTGTGGGACGGCCGCGACGGCACGGCTCAGGTGGAAAACGTCCAGGTCTTCGTGCGTTTCCGCGACCTGCCGGACGCCGAGCTCGACGCCTACCTGCGCATCGAGCAGCCCTACGATTGCGCCGGCAGCGCCAAGAACGAGGGCCTGGGCATCGCCCTGCTCGAACGCATCGATTCTTCCGACCCCACCGCCCTCACCGGCCTGCCCCTGATCGCCCTGACCGGCATGCTGCGCCGCGCCGGCGTGCGCTTCTTCGGTATTTAACTGTTTACTTTATTTATGCCTGGCACCCTTTACCTGATTCCGAACACCCTTGGCCCTACCGACGCCGCATCCGGCGCCCTCAACCACGTCCTGCCCGGCCAGGTGCAGGCGCTCACCTCGCAGCTGAGCTACTTCGTCGCCGAGAACGCGAAAACCGCACGCGCCTTCCTGAAACTGGTCGCGATCGACCACCCGCTGGCGAAACCCCTGCAAGAGATCCGCATCGCCGAACTCAACGTCAACACCCCGGCCGCCGCGCTCGCGCAATTGCTGGAGCCGCTGCTGGCCGGCGAGGATGCCGGCCTGGTGTCGGAAGCCGGCGTGCCGGCCGTGGCCGACCCGGGCGCCGACCTGGTCCGCCTGGCGCACCAGCATGGCGTGACGGTGCGCCCGCTGGTCGGCCCCTCCTCCCTGCTGCTGGCCGTGATGGCAAGCGGCCTCAACGGCCAGAGCTTCGCCTTCAACGGCTACCTGCCGACGGACGCCGCGGCGCGCACCAAGCGCATCCGCGAGCTGGAGGCGCGTTCGCGTTTGGAAAAGCAGACGCAGTTGCTGATCGAGACGCCTTACCGGAATGGGCAGATGCTGGAAGCCTTGGTGGCGAGTTGCCAGCCGGGCACGCTGATCTGCGTGGCGACGGACCTGTCGCTGGCGACCGAATCGGTGCGCACCCTGACGGCGGCGAAGTGGAAGGCGCAACTGGCGGGCGGGAAGATGCCGGACTTCCACAAGAAACCGACCGTTTTCCTGTTTCTGGGTCAATAATGGTGGCGTGGGTCTGGATGCCGTGAAACGCGTGGAGTCAGGACTCCACCCTACGGATCAGGTAGGGTGGAGTCCTGACTCCACCTTTTTAAGCAGCATCGTGAACGAGCTCGCTCACCCAGTCAAACGCTGCCAGCTCGATCTCGCGCACCTGCTTCGAGGTCAGCCCCAGCTTGCGCAAGGCGGCCGTGAACTGCCTCCCGGTATCGGCCTTTTCCAGGCGCTCGACGACGACCAGCATGGCGCCGAGGTCGCCGCTGCGTTCGAGCAGCGCGGCGCGCACGTCGTCGGCCAGTTCGACGTTGTCGAGGATGTCGGCCATCGGCATCGAGAACAGCGCATCGGCCAGCGACATGATGCCGACCGTAAAGGCGCGCTCGGCGCCGTTCACGTCCAGCGGATAGACCTCCAGCGACATCAGCTCGAGCAGCTTGCCGCGCGTGGTGGCCAGCTGCAGCAACGGCGAATTCAGTTCGACCTTGCTGCCGGGCGCCGCGAACATCAGGATCTGCAGCCAGCGCCGCAATTGCTTGCGGCCCAGTTGCACCAGGGCTTCGGAGATCGATTCGATGCGATGCTCCGGCCCGGCGGCGCGGCTGTTTACCAGGCGCAGCAGGTTCAGGCTGATCAGCGGGTCGCGCTTGACCGCGGTTTCGATGGCGGCATCGTCGGCGTCCGAATTGATCAGTTCGAGCAGGTGCAGGATCACCAACTCGGAAGGCGTGATCTTGCGGCCGCTGAGGATCACGGGGCGCGCAAAATAATAGCCCTGGAAGTATTCGAAACCCAGCTCCAGGCACAGCCGGAATTCCTGCTGGGTCTCCACCTTTTCCGCCAACAGTTTCTTGTTGGCCTTGCGCAGCGAGGCGGCCAGGTGCGCCAGCGCTTCGGGCGCCACGCCCTGAAGGTCGATCTTCACCACGTCGACCAGGCCGAGTAATTGTTCGACCTCCTCGCTGTGATGAACGACGTCGTCCAGCGCGAAAGTGAAGCCCAGCTCCTTCAGCTCGGCAATCCGGGCCAGCAAAGGCTCAGTCGGCTTGACGGTTTCGAGGATTTCGAGGATAACCTTATTCGGCGGCAGGAAACGCACGTAGTCGCTCATCAGGACGACGTCGTCCACATTGACGAATGCCAGCTTGTTGCCCACCACCTGCTCCAGCCCCAGCTGCGACGCATGGGCGATGACCGCCGCGGTGGCCGACGCGCCGTCGGTCAGGCGTGCGTCATCGTGCTCGGCGGCTGCGCGAAACAGCAGCTCGTAAGCAACCAGATGCTCGCCACGGCCCAGGATGGGCTGGCGTGCCAGGAAAAATTCATCGGCCGGTATCGTCGATACCGGCCTTGCTGCGGCATGCATGTCAACTCCTGAAAAGCCTTGCGGCGCAGCGGGCGCGGCAAGGCATGCGCATCGGTGCGCACCCTGAGATGACTATACACCATCGCAGGAATCTTTACATTTTTACATCGAAACGGACGCGCTCCAGCGTTGCGTAAATGACCCGCATTCCATGAAAGCAGCGCTTCGATAGCGTAGGAAAAGCGGGACCGGCTGGCCCCGCGGGCGATCAGCCGCGTTTGCGCGGCGGCCGTGCCGGACCGGTGCCGGCGCCGGCGACTGGCCGTCCCGAACCAGGCCGCCCACCCGCCGCCCGCTCCGGACGCGCGCCCGGCACGCGCGGACGCTCGTCCGCATAGCGCGCACGCGGCGCCTTGCCGGGATCACGCGCCGGATCGAAACGCTCGTCCGGACGCTCGGCTTCCGGACGCGAAAAGCGCTTGGCGCGCGCCGCGGCGTTCACCTTCGCGGCGGCGCCATCCGGACGGGCCGCATCCTTGGCGCCGGCATCGCGCGTCGGCATCGCCTGGCCCGGCAGGCGCAGGCTGCCCGTGCCCGACAGCGGGCTGGCGCGGCGCGCGTTGCCGACCGGCTGGCGCGCAGTCCCGCCGGCACCGACGCGGCCGGCCGCCGCACCGGTCACCTGAGTGCCGCGTTCGATCAGGAAGCTCGCGCCGGCATCCTTGCCCAGCACTTTCACCAGATACGGCATGACTTCGCGCAGCAGCGGCTCCAGCGTATAGGGCGGATTCAGGATGAACATGCCGCTGCTGTGCAGGCCGAAGCCGTCCGGACCGGGCGTGGAGACGGTCAGCGTGACGTTCAGCCATTCCTTGGCCGGCAGGCGCTTCAGGCGGTCTGCGAACTGGCGCGACTCCATACGCTGCAGCACCGGATACCAGACAGCGAACATGCCGCTCGGGAAGCGGCCGAGCGCCTCCTCCAGCGCATCTTTTACTTTGCGGTAGTCGTCCTTGACTTCATACGGCGGGTCGATCAGCACCAGCGCGCGGCGCGATGGCGGCGGCAGCAGCGCCTTCAGGCTCATGAAGCCGTCGCCGCGCTCGATCATCACGCGCCGGCCGCGCGCGCGCTCGCCCTGCTCCGCCTTGTGCGCTTCCGCCTTGCGGAAATTGTCTGCCAAGATCTTGCTGTCGGCCGGATGCAGCTCGAACAGGCGCAGGCGGTCGTCAGGCCGCGTCATCTGGTCGGCCACCCAGGGCGAGCCCGGGTAGTAGCGCATCTTGCCGCTCGGGTTCATGCCGCGCACCAGGTCGACGTACTCGGCCAGCGCCGGCGGCAGGTCGGTGCGCCCCCACAGCGGGCCGATGCCGGTGTCGAACTCGGCATTTTTGGTGGCGAAGTTGCTGTCGAGCGCATACACGCCGGCCCCCGAATGGGTGTCGATATAGGTATAGGCCGTGTCCTTTTGATTCATGTACTGGTGCAGTTGCACCTGGACGAAATGCTTGAGGACGTCGGCATGGTTACCCGCGTGAAAGGCGTGGCGGTAGCTCAACATAATCTGGGAATCCTAAATAGAAAGCGCCGGCAGGAACCGGCGCGAAAGACGCGGTTCCGGGCAAAACGGCCGGCAAGATGCCGCCATTATCGCCCAGAACCGCCGGGCCGCCCAAATCGGCGGCCGCAGGGGTGTGCTTACCCGACCTGCGATTGCAGCAGGCGTGCCACCAGCGAGCGGCTGGCGCGGTCCATGTCGGCGCGCGCAGCGATACCGTCGATTGGCAGGTTGACGCTGGAAACCAGGGCGCCGCTGTGGATGTCCTTCAGCGTGCCGACCAGTTCCCACTTGCCGTTCAGGCTCAGCAGCTCGACTTCGAACACGAAGCGGGCCGCGCCCTTGAAGGACTTGTACTCGATGTCGCCTTGTGCACCCGTGCTGGAGAGCTTGCGCTGCAGGACCGCGCTGTCGAGCACGGTCATCTGCTGGCGCTTCATCTCCTGCTGCAGCGACTGCTGGAACAGGGAAACGAACTGCGAGCTTGGGGCTTCGTTGGCGACGTTGCGCTCGACGCCGACGGTCACGTTACGGCTCGATTCCTTGCCGTCGACCAGGCGCTTGTCCTCGATGTGCAGGCGGGTGGCGCCACGCCAGCCCGGCGGCAGCTGCTCGAGCTTGCGCTCGAAGTACAGCACCACGCCCGGACGGCGCTGGGCGGCGTACCACTTGCGCAGGCTGCCGGCATCGCTAGGCGCGGCCATCACGCCGGTGTCCGAGGGATCCGAGACGCCAGGCTGGGCGGCTGGTGCGGCACCGATCTGGCGCGGGGCTTCCAGATGCTGGCTCGAGGCCACGGCGGAGACCGCCATCAGGGCGGCGAACAGGCTGCGCTTGATCACCGCGCCTCCCGCACTTCGACGTAGTAGTGGGCGACGTTGCCGGTGCCCATCGAGCTTTCCTGGTAGTGGCCGACGCCGTTCGGATCCAGGTGCAGGCGGGTCCAGCCGGACGGCTTCTCGGTCGGGCCGAAGCCGCTGTCGAAGTAGCTGGTGCGCAGTTCCAGGGTCTGGTTGAAGTCGGTGCGGTTGCGCACGGCGACGGTCACCTTCAGGGTGCCGGTCGGGGTGCGGCTGGCGCCCTGGCCTTCGATGGCGATCTTGCCGGTCTTGGCGTTCTGCAGGACCTTGTCGAGGATGACGACCTGGTCGTACATGATGCGCGCGGTCGGCGAATTCGCGTCTTCCACGCGCACGCCCATTTGCGCGCCTTCCTGCGAAACAGTCTGGCAGGCACCCAGCAGCGTCACGCAGCCGAGGGCGATGAGGGTTTTCGTAAAGTTCATATCAATTCCTGGTTTTGATCCAGACGAGCACGTTGCCGCGCTTGTCGATCCATTTGTGTACCTGCACGTTGTCGACGCTCACCGGCTGGCCGGCTTCGTCGAACAGCGCCACGTTGACCGACGAGGGCAAGCCCTTGTGCGGCAATGCGGCGACATGCACGGTCTCGGGCAGGTTGGCCCAGTAGCGCACGTCCGCGCGCGGCTTGACGTTGACCGCCACCAGCGAGGAAATCGCACCGACCGCCGCCAGGGCGCCGAGCGCGCGTCCACCGCCGCCACCGCTGGCCGCGGCCCAGACGCTGCCTTCCGAGGCGAGCGCGCCGGCCACTTCGCCGATGCCGCCGGCCACGTTCTGGAACGCGACCTTGCCTTCGATCAGGCGGTCGACCGGACGGCCGCCGCGGGTCGAGGCCTGGAAGAAGATGTCCTCGGCCTGGGCGAGCGCCACCGGCTTGCCGTCGATCTCGAGCTTGAGCGTGCGTTCCGGCATGCGCTTGGCCTTGCGGTAGACGATCTCGTGGTTGCCGATGCCGTCGCCGACCTTGCGCGGGCTGCCGCCCAGTTCCGCGATGACGAGCATGTTGGCGTCCTTGCCCGGCGCCTTGAAGCCCGGGCGCAGCTTGGCCACTTCCTTGTAGGCGTCCTCGGCCTGCCCCTTGTCGCCGTTGAGCTGGTTGCTCCAGCCCTCGAGCAGCATCAGGGAGGCGAAATCGCTGCGGTATTGCTGTTCCTCTGCGAAGGCGTCCTGCAGGATGCCGCCGCGGAAGGACGCGCGCGCGTTCTCGTAGTCGCCGCCGGCCAGGTAGAGCAAGCCGCGGTACCAGAAGGCCATCGCCCGCTCGTAGGGTTCGCCCTTGTAGTCCTTGGCGCCCTCCTCGTACCACAGCGAACGCGCCTTGGCCGCGCCTTCGGTGTTGGCGAACATGCCTTCGATGCTGGACAGCGCCGTGTCGAACAGTTCGCTCGATTCGGCCGTGCGGTTCTCCGCCAGCGCCGCCACGCCGGCTTGCAGCGTATAGAGCGTGGCGTCCTTGGCCGGCGCGCTGCGCAGCTTCGCGGTCTCGGCCGCGAAATCGGCATGCGCCGGCGCTGCAACAGCCAGCGCCAGCAGCGCTGGCGCGGCGAATCGCTTAGCGATACAGGACGTCATCCTGCGCTTCCTTCTTGAATTCGAACAGGCCGCTCCAGGCGATCGTTTCGTATTCGAGGTCGATCAGCTCGAAGCTGATCTGGTGGTAGCGCGACAGCGTACCGCTCTGGGCCGAGTTGGCGTCGAGCGAGGTGATGCGGCCGCCCAGGCGGAAGTCGGCGCCGGCTTTGGCCTTGGTGGCGCGGATCGTGCCCTTGTCGGTCTCACCGTTGCGCTTGGCCTCGCGTTCCTTGGAGACCATGTCGCCATAGTGGCGGGCGACGAAAATCAGGCGGCCCTGCGCTGCGCGGTTCAGCTCGATGCGCAGGCGGTCGGTGATCAGGTTCTTGTTGATGCGCGAGGAGCTGTCGTTGGCGAAGTACTCGGAATCGATGATGATGCGCGGCGGCGTGGCGCGGCCGGCGATCTGCGGCGTGGCCAGGATGTCGCGGATCATGCGGTCGGTCATCGAGACGACGTCCTGCGATTCGACGCCGACGCCGGCGACGCGTTGCGAGGTGGTCGAGACGTCCTGGTAGACGACGCGGCGGCCGGCCGAGTTGTCCAGGTTGGGCGTGGCGCAACCGGCCAGCACCAGCGCAGCCAGTGCGCCTGCAAACAGTTTGATCGTCATGTGCTCCGCCTTAGTTCTTGACTGCCGCCGAGGCGTTGATGATCGCCGGGTAGTAGGCGGTCTTCAGTTCCGGGTAGATTTCCTGGGCCAGCTTCAGGGCTTCGGCGAAGTCCTTGTGGGTCGAGTTCTTGGCGTACATGTAGACGGCCATGTCGTTGACCGAGTTGAACGACAGGTCCGAGTTGGCGCGGATGAATTCTTCGCCGCCGGCCATCTTCACGGCGATCGCGCGGCCTGCGGTTTCACCGATGTGCTGGCCGAGGATGCCGCCGACGAAAGGAATGTTCTCCGCCAGTTTCTGGCCGGCCTGTGCACCGACGAAGCCGCCGAGGTTGGCGCCAACGCTGGCGTTGCGGCCCTTCTCGACCCAGGCGGCAACGGTGCCGTCTTCGGTGTACGGCGACATGAACTTGCCGCTGTTGCCGACGATCGGCTTCGGTGCGGCGATCAGGTTCGGAGCGGCGATGCGCGGTGCGCTCACGCAAGCGGTCAGCATGAGGGCGAACAGGATGGCGGAGATTTTTTTCATGGGAGATCCAAAGTAGTAGATAGGCAGTCCCGTCATTGCGGGGTGCTCGTTTATTCCGGAGCCTGGGCGACTTCGGCACTATGCAAACGAACAACTAAGTTTGCAGGTCGGCAATTTACAGAAAGGCACATCAGAAGGCAAATTGATATTTTCTTTGATGTTGCGTATTGACAACCGGTAAATACTATGTCCCCTCATAAACATGGTTAAACGACAAGAACAAAAAAAATGCACCCGCTAACGGGTGCATTGTTCCAGCGGCCACCCGCCTCAGCGGGTAGGAATGTCCGCCTCCGCTCAGGCCACTTTCTTTTCGTCGAAGAACTGCTCGTCTTCGGTCGAGCCGTGCAGCGCCGTGGTCGAGCTCTGGTTCTGCTGGATGGCCTGGGTCACCGCGTCGAAGTAGCCGGTACCGACTTCGCGCTGGTGCTTCACGGCCGTGAAGCCCCTTTCGGCCGCGGCGAATTCGGCTTCCTGCAACTCCACGAAAGCCGACATCTGGCGCCGCGCATAACCATGGGCCAGGTTGAACATGCCGTAGTTCAGGGCGTGGAAACCGGCCAGGGTGATGAACTGGAACTTGTAGCCCATGGCGCCGAGTTCCTTCTGGAACCTGGCGATGGTGGCGTCGTCCAGGTTTTTCTTCCAGTTGAACGAAGGCGAGCAGTTATAGGCCAGCAGCTTGCCCGGGAACCTGGCATGGATGGCTTCGGCGAACTTGCGCGCGAATTCCAGGTCCGGCTTGCCGGTCTCGCACCAGACCAGGTCGGCAAAGGGCGCATAGGCCAGGCCGCGCGAAATGGCCTGCTCGATGCCGGGGCGGGTGCGATAGAAACCCTCGACCGTGCGCTCGCCGGTGCAGAAGGACTGGTCATTGTCGTCCACGTCCGAGGTCAGGAGGTCGGCCGCTTCGGCATCGGTACGGGCGATGACCAGGGTCGAGGTGCCCATCACGTCGGCCGCCAGGCGCGCCGCGGTCAGCTTCTCGACGGCTTCGCGGGTCGGCACCAGCACCTTGCCGCCCATGTGGCCGCATTTCTTGACCGAGGCCAGCTGGTCTTCGAAGTGCACGCCGGCGGCGCCCGCCTCGATCATCGCCTTCATCAGCTCGAAGGCGTTCAGCACGCCGCCAAAGCCCGCTTCGGCATCGGCCACGATGGGCGCGAAGTAATCGATGTCGTCCTTGCCTTCCGACCACTGGATCTGGTCGGCGCGCTGGAAGGTGTTGTTAATGCGGCGCACGACCAGCGGCACCGAATTGGCCGGGTACAGCGACTGGTCCGGATACATCTCGCCGGCTACGTTGGCGTCGCCGGCCACCTGCCAGCCCGACAGGTAGATCGCCTTCAGCCCGGCTTTCACCTGCTGCATTGCCTGGTTGCCGGTCATGGCGCCCAGGGCGTTGACGAAGGGTTCGTTGTTGACCAGGTCCCACAGCTTCTCGGCGCCGCGCTTGGCCAGCGTGTGCTCGATCTGGAGCGAACCGCGCAGGCGCACCACATCCTCGGCACTGTAGTTGCGCACGACACCCTTCCAGCGGGGATTGTTGTCCCAGTCGTTTTGCAAAGCTGCGATCTGCTGTTCACGAGTTGCCATTTTGTTTCTCCTGATAGTGATAGAGCTGTTTGCGAAATGGATCCGTTGCTTGAATCATAGCCCAGGTTGCGCAGCGCACAATCAGTCTTATATAAGACATCTAATTAATTTTTTATATTTTCAAATCAATAAGTTAAGCAAACCATTCCATGATACGGGACGAAATTTCTCAGCATGGAAGCGGCTTTGCGACCCTTCTGCTGCAGCTTTTCACGCCATGGTTTGCGCGTTTCACATCATAAAAAACGCCCAGGAATGGATAACTCCTGATTGTCTCGTACCAACAAAGGGGAATGTTGCGAAATGTTGCTTATTGGCCAGTTATCTTGCTTTTACGATTATTTGATTGACTGAAATCAGCAAAACCCGCAAGCTGCGCCCTGACTAATCAGCAAAAGGACAAGCAGTGAAACCTCTTATTCGCAAGACGGCCCTGGCGCTCGCAGCGGCTGCAGGGCTGAGCTCGGCGCAGGCCGGCGTGCTTACCTACCAGGACGTGGTCTTCACTACCACCTGGGTCAATAATGTACTGACGCTCGAGATCGATGCCGCCCAACACAGCGGCGACTGGAGCCGCGCGACCACTATCGGCGCACTCAGCATCAAGGAAATCGGCAGCTTCCAGAGCGTACAAGTGACGGCGACGCCCAAAGGCGTCGAACTATGGAAGATGTCGGCGCGCGAACTGACGGCCAACGGCTGCAGCGGCGGTGGCGGCAAGAACCGCGAGAAGACCTCGCTGTGCCTGACGGGGACGCCGGTTGCGTTGACGGACAACATGGTGTTCAGCTTCGCCTTCACCGGCGCGCCGGACCTGGATGAGCCTCACCTGAAGGTCAATTTCCTCGACGCGTCGAACAACAAGATCGGCGACCTGCTGTCGAAAACCATCGCCTCGACGCCGGTCGTCGTGGCCCAGCCGGTGACGCCGCCGGTGACGCAGCCGCCTGTAACGCCGCCAGTTGTAACGCCGCCCGTGGTGACTCCACCCGTGGTGACCCCGCCGGCGGTAACGCCGCCGGTGACCGAGCCAGTGGTGACGCAGCCGGTCGTGAACGAATCCGTGACCCCGCCGCCTGCGACGACGCCGGTCAGCAGCAACACGTCGGAGAACACGGGCGTCCCTGCCGGAAACGGCGTCGTGGACTCGCCGGTGCCGCCGCCGTCGATGGGCACCACTCAGCCGGTACCGGTGCTGGAGCCGGTAGCGCAAACCCACGAAACCAGCGAAGTGCCGGAGCCAGGCGCGATCGCCCTGCTGCTGGGCGGCCTGGTGCTGATGGGCCTGGCGCTGCGCAAGCGCGGCTGAATTAGCGCTGCAAACGACAAGCGGGCCGATGGCCCGCTTTTTTCATGGCGCTTCGGCCCAGTCAGGCCTTGTGCGGTACCGCCGCCCGCTCCTTGCCGCCGGCGCCCACCGCGGTGGCGATCGCCAGCGTCTGGAACAGGGCCACGCCGATGAACAGGCCGGCCGGATGGCCGCCATCCATCAGCATTCCGAACAGCACCGGGCCGACGGCCATGCCGCTGTCCAGTCCCGAGTACACGACGCCGAACA
This sequence comes from Massilia sp. Mn16-1_5, assembly GCF_004798585.1. Lineage (GTDB taxonomy): Bacteria > Pseudomonadota > Gammaproteobacteria > Burkholderiales > Burkholderiaceae_D > Telluria. The sequence continues at coordinate 281,124 of NZ_PPXQ01000002.1, read as the reverse complement.
CGCGGCCGGTGGCGTTCGGCGGCGCCGCGGCGCGGATCAGGAGGTCGCGCGAGGGCCCGGCAATCCCGGTCGAGAGGCCGATCGCGCCCATCACCAGCACCACCAGCGGCCCCGGCACGATCGAGGCGGCCAGCAGCAGGGCCAGCGCGGCGGCGAACAGGAAGCATATCGCGATCGTGCGGTCGTGGTTGCGCGCGCGCGCCGCCAGGAAGCCGCCCGCCACCATGCCCGCCGCCGAGGACAGCATGAAGGTGGTATAGGCAGTCGCGGCGGTCGCCAGCGAGATGCCGTACAGCGCGGTCAGGCTGGTCGACGAGAAGGCCTGGATCCCGCCCAGCGCAACCGAGGTCAGGAAGAAGAAACCGAAGCACATCCACACCGCCGGCAGGCGCAGGAAGTCGAAGGAGCCGCCCGCCTTCTGCGCGGCCGCCGCTGCCGGCTGGCTGGTGCCAAGCATCTTGCGGTTCAGGAACAGGGTCAGCAGCATCAGGGCGGGAATCGCGGAGGCGCTCAGCAGCGCCGTGCGCCAGCTCGACAGCGTGGCGACGGCCGCCACGAACAGGGGCGCGGCGGCCCAGCCGATGTTGCCGGAAATGCCGTGCACCGAGAAGGCATACGGCAGGCGTTCCTTCGACACGTTGTGGTTCAGCAGCGTGTAGCCGGCCGGGTGGAACACGGCATTGCCGCAGCCGGCGATCAGCGAGCCGAGCACCAGCATCGCGTAGTTCGGCGCACTCGCCAGCACCAGCGCACCGCCACCCAGCAGCGCATGGCCGGCAAACAGCACCCGCCGCGCGCCGACCTTGTCCACCAGGAAGCCGGACAGCGCCTGGCCGACGCCCGAGACGACGAAGAACACGCTCATCAGGAAACCCAGCTCGGCATACGAGAGGGTAAATGCCGTCTTCAGCCAGGGAAACAGGCCGGCCAGGATCAGGTGGTAGAAATGGGAGACGCCGTGCGAGACGCCGACCAGGCCGATCACGCGCGCGTCCTGGCGCAGGCTTGTTGGGTTCATCTGTAATGTTTGCTAGGAAGCGGAAACGATCAGTGTAGCCAAAAGCCAGCGGCCATGCTGGTGGCGGCACACCGTAGGGCGGGCATGCCCGCGCGTGAACGTTGCGCCTTGTTGACTTCGTTTGGGGAAAGACCCCGCCAACACGATGCCGGCGTCACGCGCGGGCATGCCCGCCCTACTTCGCCAGCTCCACCTGCGCCTGATCGCCGAACACCAGCTGCCCGTGCTGCACCCGCACCGGAATCGTGTCCTTCGGTCCGAAGCGGCCCGACAGGATCGCCTTCGACAGCGGGTTCTCGATCTGCTGCTGGATCGCGCGCTTCAGAGGACGCGCGCCGTACACCGGATCGAAGCCGGCTTCCGCGATCTTCTGCAGGGCCTCGTCGTCGATGTCGAGCGTCATCTCCATCTTGGCCAGGCGCTCTTCCAGGCCGCGCAGCTGGATCTTCGCGATCGCGCCGATGTTCTTCTCGTCCAGCGCATGGAAGACCACGATGTCGTCGATGCGGTTGATGAACTCCGGACGGAAGTGTCCGCGTACCTCGGCCATCACGGCCAGCTTCACCACCGCCGGTTCGTCGGTGTCCATCGACTGGATCTTGTGCGAACCCAGGTTCGAGGTCATGACGATCACCGTGTTCTTGAAGTCCACGGTGCGGCCCTGGCCGTCGGTCATGCGGCCGTCGTCGAGCACCTGCAGCAGCACGTTGAACACGTCCGGGTGCGCCTTCTCGATCTCGTCGAGCAGGATCACGCTGTAGGGCTTGCGGCGCACGGCTTCGGTGAGATAGCCGCCCTCTTCGTAGCCGACATAGCCCGGCGGCGCGCCGATCAGCCTTGCCACCGAATGCTTCTCCATGAATTCGCTCATGTCGATGCGGATCAGCGACTCTTCGGTATCGAAGAGGAAGCTTGCCAGCGCCTTGCAGAGCTCCGTCTTGCCGACGCCAGTCGGTCCCAGGAACATGAAGGAGCCGTACGGACGATTCGGGTCCGACAGGCCGGCGCGCGAGCGGCGGATCGCATCCGACACCGCTTCGATCGCCTCGTCCTGGCCGACCACGCGTTCGTGCAGCTTCTCTTCGATGTGCAGCAGCTTGTCGCGCTCGCCCTGCATCATGCGCGAGACGGGAATGCCGGTCGCGCGCGAGACGACTTCGGCGATCTCCTCGGCGCCGACCTGGGTGCGCAGCAGCTTCGGTTTCTCGGCCTCGCCATCTTCGCGGCCCGCCGCTTCCTCGGCATGCTTGAGCTGCGCTTCCAGTTCCGGCAGGCGGCCGTACTGCAATTCGGAGACCTGCTGCCAGTTCGACTGGCGCTTGGCTTCCTCCATCTGGTGACGGATGCGCTCGATCTCTTCCTTGATGTGGGTGGTGCCCTGCACTTGCGCCTTTTCCGACTTCAGGATTTCTTCGTAATCGTTGTACTCGCGTTCCAGGCGCGTGATCTCTTCGCCGATCAGCTCCAGGCGGCGCAGCGAGGCCTCGTCGGTCTCCTTGCGCACGGCTTCGCGCTCGATCTTCAGCTGGATCAGGCGTCGCTCCAGCTTGTCCATGACTTCCGGCTTGGAGTCGATCTCGATCTTGATTTTCGAGGCCGCCTCGTCGATCAGGTCGATGGCTTTATCGGGCAGGAAGCGGTCGCTGATGTAGCGGTGCGAGAGCTCGGCCGCGGCGATGATCGCGGGGTCGGTGATCTCGACCTTGTGGTGCAGCTCGTACTTCTCCTGCAGGCCGCGCAGGATGGCGATGGTCGCCTCCACGCTCGGCTCGTCGACGATGATCTTCTGGAAGCGGCGCTCGAGCGCGGCATCCTTCTCGACGTACTTGCGATATTCGTCGAGCGTGGTCGCGCCGACGCAGTGCAGCTCGCCGCGCGCCAGCGCAGGTTTCAGCATATTCCCCGCGTCCATCGCGCCTTCGGCCTTGCCGGCGCCGACCATGGTGTGGATCTCGTCGATGAAGACGATGGTCTGGCCCTCGTCCTGGGCCAGCTCCTTCAACACGGATTTCAGGCGTTCCTCGAACTCGCCGCGGAACTTGGCACCGGCCAGCAGCGCCGCCATGTCGAGCGACAGGACACGCTTGCCCTTCAGCGAATCGGGCACTTCGCCGTTCACGATGCGCTGGGCCAGGCCTTCGACGATCGCCGTCTTGCCCACGCCCGGCTCGCCGATCAGCACCGGGTTGTTCTTGGTACGGCGCTGCAGTACCTGGATCGCACGGCGGATCTCGTCGTCGCGGCCGATCACCGGATCGAGCTTGCCCAGCCGAGCGCGCTCGGTCAGGTCGAGCGTGTATTTTTTCAGCGCTTCGCGCTGGCCTTCGGCGTCCTGCGAATTCACGGTCTCGCCGCCGCGCACGGCCGCGATCGCCGACTCCAGCGATTTACGCGCCAGGCCGTGCTCGCGCGCCAGGCGCCCTGCTTCCGACTTGTCTTCGGCGAGGCCGAGCAGCACCATCTCGGACGAGAGGAACTGGTCGCCGCGCTTTTGCGATTCGCGGTCGGCGAGGTTCAGCAGCGATACCAGCTCGCGTCCGACCTGCGTTTCGCCGCCCGTGCCCGAGACTTTCGGCAGGCGTTCGAAGGCATTCCTGAGCGCGTTGGTCAGGCCGCCGACATTCACGCCGGCGCGCTGCAGCAGCGAACGGGCGCCGCCGTCGTCCTGGTTCAGCAGGGCGACGAGCAGGTGCACCGGTTCGATGTACTGGTTATCGTTGCCGACCGCCAGGCTCTGGGCATCCGCCAGCGCTTCCTGGAGCTTGGTCGTCAATTTGTCTTGCCGCATGTTTTTGCTCCTAGTGAGTGTTCTTAACTAGGAAACAAAATTGGGATGGCCGGTCACATTTCAAGATCTGCCCGCGCGACGGTCAGTCGAATCCTACGGAGGCGTCAACCCTGCTCGGCAGGCAGCATGCCGGCCCCCTTGCCCAGGTCGCGCACGTTCTTCTGCACCGCCACCACGGCAAACAGGCTCAGTACGAAGGACATCGCATAGAAGCCCTTCTCGCTCGGCTGCAACGCGGCATTCCACAGGCCGACCGCCAGCAGCAGGATGACGGCGCACAGCGAGATCCAGCACAGCATGAAGTACATCCCGGTGACGGCGATGCCCTCGCTGCGGTCGCGCACCGACTTTTGCAGCGAAACGGCGGCGAACAGGCCGTAGAGCAGCAGGGTCAGGTAGTAGCCCTTCTCGTTGAGCGCCATCTGGGCGTTCCACAAGCCGATCAGGAAAGCGATTGCGCCGATGAACAGCGCGCTCCAGGATGCGCCGACGAAGGCGGCGGTTGGTCGTTGAACGGTGGTCATGGCGGGCTCCGGGTAATTATCCGGTGGCAAGCCTAGCACCGCGTCGTGCGGGTTCGTTGAGAAACCGCAGGAGTATCGGCTGGCGGTACGCGGTAGGTCGTAGGGTGGGCATTCATGCCCACGCGGAATGCGGCTCGTGCGGTTCGAGACAGCTTTACGGCCAAACAGGCGATGTACCGCGTGGGCATGAATGCCCACCTTAAAAAACCGGCCGACGCGCTTAGCCCCGCAGCGCGCGCCAGGTAGCGAAGCCGGCCACGCACAGCAGGATCGAGCCGACCAGGTGCAGCACCGTATGCGCCAGCGCCCAGCCGAATTCGCCGCGCTGCATCAAGGCCACCGATTCGCCGGAGAAGCTGGAAAAGGTCGTCAGGCCGCCAAGGAAGCCGGTGACGATGAATAGGCGCCATTCCGGATTGATGAGGGGATTGGCCGTGAAGAAGCCGAGCGCGATGCCGATCGCATAGCCACCAATCAGGTTGGCGGCCAACGTGCCCGCCTGCACGTGCGCGTGCACGTTGGTGAGCCACATGCCGAGCCCCCAGCGCAGCCAGGCGCCGATCGCGGCGCCGGCGCCGACGGCGAGCCAGCTCAAGCCCGCACTCCGGCCGGGCTCCACTTGGCCTTGGCGCTGTCGTCGCTGATGCGGGCGTCGACCCAGCGTGCGCCCTCGGGCGTCTGTTCCTTCTTCCAGAACGGGGCGTCCGTCTTGAGGTAGTCGATGATGAATTCGCAGGCGGCAAAGGCTTCGCCACGGTGGGCGGCGCTGACCGCCACCAGCACGATCTGCTCCAGGGGCGCCAGCGGGCCGACGCGGTGGATCACCAGCGCGTTGTAGAGTGGCCAGCGTGCTTCGGCCTGGGCCACGATGTCTTCCAGCGCGCGCTCGGTCATGCCCGGGTAGTGTTCCAGCTCCATCTCGGAGACCTGGGAGCCGTCGTTCATGTCGCGCACCGTGCCGACGAAACTCACGACGGCACCGACGCGGGCGTCGCCTGCCCGCAGGCGCGCCAATTCCTGGCCGAGGTCGAAGTCCCCGGCCTGTACTCTGACTTCGCTCATTTTCCCTCCCGCGCCGTACGCATCAAGAGCTGCTCGATGCGCAGCGCCGTGCGTTCGTCGACCAGGGCCGGCAAGGCGCACAATGCATGCAGGGCGGTGTGGCGGCCGGAAGGCTTGTTGCCGGCTTTCAGAGTCGACTGCAAGGCCTCGACCTGCAGTTTGAGGCGGTCGCGCGCAAACTCCGCGCCGCTGTCGATGCCCGCCGCTACTTCCTGGCGCAGCAGTTCGGCCAGCAGGGTCGGACGGTTGGCTTCCAAGAGGCGCGCATAGGCGTCGCGGTCGGTGTCGAGTGCACTCAGGGCCGCCTCGAAACGGGCATCGAGCACCGGATCGTATTCGGGACCGGCCGCCAGCAGGGCCGCCCAGCGTGCGCGCCAGTCGCCGCTGGAAACCTGTTGCCCCGGCTGGGCCAGCGAATCCTCGAGTTCCTGCACGGCGCGCAGCTTGTCGCGCAGGGCGCTGGCCAGCGCCAGCCCGGCCGCGCGGCGCGACAGGTCGGCGTGGTGCTGCACTTTCGCCACGGCCTCGTGGTAACGCTTGTCGACCCGCGCCTCGTGCGCGCGCGGCACCGGGCCGATCGCATGCCATTCGGCGGCAGCCTCGCGCAGCAGCTTCGATGCGGTGGCGGCAGTGGCTTCAGGCGCGGCCGCTTCCAGCCGCGCGCTGATCGCTTCCTTCGCCACCTCGTGGGCGCGCCGCTCGGCATCAAGCGCGTGCGCGCTTTCCTTGCGCTGGGCGAACAAGGCGTCGCAGGCGGCGCGAAAACGCTGCCACAGCGCCTGCTCGGCCTTGCGTTCCAGCGGCAGCGCGCGCGCATGCTCCTGCCAGCGCGCCTGGATGTCGCGCAGGCGGTCGACCGCGTGGCGGTCGTGCGGATCGATCGCCAGCACTTCGTCGATCAGCTCTTCGCGCCCCTCCACTTCCATCTTACGCTGCTCTTCCAGGGGACCTTGCAGCGTGGTGAGCGCGGCGCCGAACAGCTGGTCCAGGCGCTTCTTGTCCTTGCGGTCGATCGCGCCCAGGTGGCTCCAGGCCAGGCGCAGGCGCTGCACCGTGCCGGCGACGTGCTTCCAGTCGGCTTCGCCCGATTCCAGCTTCGCGATCTCGGCCTGGGCTTCCTGCACGATGGCTTCGCCTTTCGCCGCGTTCGCATGGCGCTCGTCGGCCAGGTGGCGGAAGTGCGCCGCGGCCGGGGCGTAGGCGACCGTGCAGGCATGGTCGAAACGTTCCCACAGGCTTTTCGGGGCGGCGCCCGACAGGCTGTCGAGCGCCTTCCAGCGCTCGCGCATGCTACCGACCTTCTTCGCCAGCTCGGCCATCGCCAGGTTCTGGGTGGGCAAGCCTTCGACGGTCTTGATGAGTTCCTCGCGCGAGACGTTGCCGCCCCAGCGCGCCCAGTCCGACAGGCGCTTCAGTTCGGCACGCAGGTGAGTTAGTCGGTCGGCCTGCGAGCTGGTCAGGCGCATGCCCTTGCCCTTGCTTTCCTTCAGCGCTTTGTCGAGTTCGGCGGCATGGGCGAGCGAGCCCTGCTGCAGGGCGGCTTCCAGCGCGTCGAGCTTGTCGAGGAAAGCCTGGTCGGCGCCTTTTACGGCTTTCTGGGCGCGCGGGGCGCCCTCGCCTGCGCGCTCGGCGCCCGTGGCTGCCTGCTGCTTGGAGGGCGCTTCCTTGCGTACGGGTTGCGGCAGCGTCGCCAGCAGCGCGTCGAAACGCGCCTGCAGGGCCTGGCCGGCCGCGCCTTTGGGCAGTGCCGGCAGCTTGCGCCAGGCCTGGCGCAGGGTCTCGGCCTGCAGTTCGGCGACCGGCTGGGCCTGCCATTCGGTGAGCGCCGCTTCGCGCGCGGCCAGGGCCGCCTGCGATTGTTCCAGCGTGGTCAGCGCAGCCGTCAGGCGCGCATGCTCGGCGGCGAATTCCGCGACCAGCGCACGCGGCAGCGAGGGGTGCTCGGGCGCGGCCAGGGCCTCGGTCTGCTCGGCCATCATCTTGTCCAGGCTGGCGGCCATGCCGGCGGAATCCAGGCCGGCCGTTTCCAGCTGACGCAAGGCAGCCAAGCGGTCGATCATGGCGCGCTGGAGTTGCACCTGCGCTTCCAGGCGCGCACCGAGCTGGGCGCGCACGGGAGCAAAGCTGTCATTCAGTTCGGGCGCGGCGATCACGGCCCATTTGTGGTCGAGGTCGGCGACCTGGTTCGGGGTCAGGCGGTCGTCGGCCAGCAGCGCGCGCGCCGCGTCCAGCGTGGCCTGGCCGCGCGCCAGTTCGGCGTCGTGGTGGCGGATCGCATCCAGGCGCGACTGCATCAGCTTGGCGACGCGGCGGTCCAGGTTGCGCATGGCCGCATGGACGCGCTCGAGCCCGGCGCGGCTGTGCACCAGCTCGGCGGCCGACAGGCGCAGTTCGGAAAATTCGCACTGGAGGATGAAGTCCACTGCGCGCGATTCATCGCCGTCGAGCAACTTCAGTTGCTCGGCCTGCTGCTCGCGCAGCGCCGTGCCGGTACGGGCGTTAGCTGCGCTGGCCGTGGCGGCACCAGCCTTGGCGCCGCCTTTCGGGTTGGCCTTGTCCGATGCGCCGCCCGCCTTGGCAGACGCGTCGGCGGGCTGTGCGGGCGCGTCGGCTTGCGCACCGCGTCCGTTGCCGTTCTTGTCGCCCTGACGCTTGAATAGGAATTCGAACATGATGAAATCGCACTTCCAAAACCCCCATCATAACAAAGAACGATGCGGGATTTTCCTGGCGTCCCCGGCCGCAATGGGCCAACAGCGAGCAGCTAGTGCAGATACGAGACCGGCAGCCCCTGCCGGTGCGCCGCCTCGCCGCGGCCCGCGCGGCTGGCCGGCGGCGGCACGCGTCCGCGGTGCTCCTCGCGGTAGGCGTCGTAGGCCAGCATCTGGTTGGCGACGGCGAACCAGGCGTCGCCGGCAATGACGCCGCGCGCGATCGGGAACAGCTCGCGCTCCTCGCGGTCGAAACGCAGCTCGAGCGCCACGCAGAAACGCTCGACGGCCAGGCAGAACGCATCGACGTCCTCTTCGGAGGCGATGCTGCCGGCGGCCAGGCGGCAGGCCGTACCCAGCGCCTCGGCGGCGCTGCGGCTGAGCATGTCGAGCTCGCAGAGCAGAGGCTCGGCTGGCGCGTTCGCGACGGCACCCGCGCGGCGCAGGGCCGGCAGCAGGAAGCGGTCGAGCTTGCGGCCCTGGCAGCTTTCGTAAAGCCGGCGCAAGGTATCGCAGACGTAGTCGGCCTGTCCCTCGGTCAGCGCGCTCTGGCGCGCATAGCTTTTCTGGACCAGTTGCTGCACGGCATGCAGGCTCACCCGCAGATTGGTTTGTTCGACGGAAAGCGCAACGAGGGTATAGGTCGCGGTCAGCATTCGGTCTCCTCTCGGTGTCTTCAGCGCGAGCGCATTCCCCGCAGGGGAACGCGGCCTGGCTGGACACATTGGTTTTTGAACAGGCTGGGCGGATGTTTTTTCTTCTCTTCAGCCTGAAGGAAGCTAACAGTGTAAGGATCACGACAGTCGCGGGTTTGATCTCGATCAAACTCGGCCAAGGCTGCGCTGAGCTGTCGGTCAACCCGCGGGACCCCGCCGCGTTGCGCCGCTATTGCCTGCCTACCAGCGTGCGCGGTAGTCCTCGGCCAGCCCCGCCAGCCCCGTGACCGCACGCCGCGGCGCGTCCGGCGCCGACCTCACCCAGCCGTCGAAGCGGCCCACGTGCTGGCGCATGCGCGAACTGGCCACGAGCAATTGCTTGTCGTCGCAGCGCGTGCCTTCGGGCGTGAATCGCAGGTCGAGCAGGCCATCGTCCGTCACCAGGGTCCAGACGCCGCCGGCTCCGATATTCACCTCGAGCGCGCCCAGCGGAACCAGCACGCGGTCTACCCAGAGCGCATTTTCGGCGTCGCCAAAGTAGCCGGCCTGCAGGTTGAAACCGATGTCCAGCCCGTGCGCCGAAATCCAACGCCAGGCCGTCCGCCGCCCCAGCAAGCCGTTCGAAAAATCGTAGCTGGCCACGCCGCCATCGAGGCGAAAGCGGCGCCCGCCCGCCTCCAGCCAGCCTTGCAACGCCAGGCCCGGCGACTTCTGGGTACTGTGCACGCTGCCGCCGTCGCACACGGGTCCGACCGCCAGCAGGCGCGGCCCGGTGCCGGCGTAGGCCGCATCGATGCGAAAGCCTCCCGCATGAAGCTGCAGCCGGTGGCCGTGCGCACCGTCCGCCTCGATCGCGATGCGCCGTCCCGGCAGCGTAAAGCGGGCACCTTGCGCCACCGTTGCTCCCACCACCGCCGTCAAGCCCGCCACACCCAGCGGCGACAGGGCGGCCACGACGCGGCGCCGGCCACGGTCGAACACATAGGCGAAGGCGGTATTGCTCCAGCCGATATCGACGATGGCCACGCCGCAGAACAGCTCCTCGGTGACCAGGGCGACGAAATGCCAGCGCTTGTGGTGCAGGCGCCGCCACAGCGCACCGCGCGCATGGGGCGGCGCCAGCCTGTCCCAGCCGGGCGCGCCGGCCAGGCCCTGGTAGCGCCCGAAAAGCGGCTGCCCGTCGGGGCCGACGGCCGCAAGGGGCGCCGGCGGCAGGATCATGCGGCGGCCAGGTCCGCGCCCGTGCCCAGCAGGACGCCGAGGCGTTCACCGGGTTCCGCCGGCTCGCTGCGCAGCAGGCGCAGCTGCGGACAGCCATGCCAGCGCGCGCAGCGCTGCAGGGCGCCGGCGACGTCGCGTACGAGCGCATCGCTGGCGCGCACCCCCGGCTCGAAGAACAGCGCTTTTATTTCGAACACGCCCTCGCGCCGGTGCGCCTTGGCGTCGATCCGCCCCACCAGGGCGCCGCGGCGCAGCAGCGGCAGCGTGAAGTAACCGTAGCGCCGCTTGGCGGCCGGCGTGTAGCACTCGAGCCGGTAGTCGAAATCGAACAATTCCAGCGCGCGGCGCCGGTCCCAGACCACGGGGTCAAAGGGAGACAGGATCGTGCTCAGGGTCGGATTCAGCGTGCCGCTTGCCGCCTGCTGCGCGAGCCCGGCATTGTCGGGATGGATGTAGACCGGGTCGTCCCAGCCGGTGACGCGGGCGCGCAACAGCAGCCCCTCCTCGGCCAGCTTGCCCAGGTCGACATGCGGGCGGCGGGTGCGGTGGTAGTCGGGCACCCAGGCGGCGCGCGCCAGACCCAGGGCTTTTACCGCACGCAGGGCGAAGCTGCGGCGCACCTCGGGCAGCGCCGGCATGTGCGCATCGTCCCATTCCGGATGCACGCGCTCGGCCAGGTCGTAGACGCGCTGGAAGTTGTGGCGGCGCGCGATCATCAGGGCGCCCGAAGTGAACAGGACTTCCAGCGAGCGCTTTTCCGGCTTCCACTCCCACCAGCCTTCCGCCTTGGCGACGGCCTTGCCGTCGCTGCGTTCGAAGTCGGACGAGCGCACCGGGCCCGTGCTGCGGATGTGGGCCAGCAGGGCCGCGACTTCTCCGGCGCGCTCGCGCATCCAGGTGGCGGAGTACTTCCAGCCCATCGCGCCCGGGTCCAGCATGCGGTGGCGGTACAGGCCGTAATCCTCGCGCGGGATGAAACAGGCTTCGTGGGCCCAATATTCGAAAAGCTTGCCTTCGGCCAGCAGCTCTTCGAGCCATTCCAACGGGTAGTCGCCCAGCCGGCTCCACAGCACCAGGTAAGGACTGCGGGCGACGACGTTGATGGTGTCGATTTGCAACACGCCCATGCGGCGGATCGTGTCGAGGACGTCGGCCTTGGTGGCCTTGCGCCGGCGCGCTTGCAGCAGGCCCTGGGCCGCCAGGTGCAGGGCGCGAGCGCCGCTTATCGAGAGGACAATTTCGCTCATGTAAATATTCTAATGAGGTTTTACCAAGCAGCGCAGGGGCGTGCGCGATTTTTTTGAAGACGCGGCCCGGCTGCGCTATAGTGCAGCCGACCTTCACCATCCTTTTCCCGATTCTCCATGCGGCTGTTGCACACCTCCGACTGGCACCTCGGCCAGACCCTGCACAATTACGACCGGACCTACGAACACCAGTGCTTCCTCGACTGGCTGCTCGATACGATCGTCAGTGAAGAGGCCGACGCGCTCCTGATCGCGGGCGACATTTTCGACAACGCCAATCCTTCGTCCGCCGCCCAGCGCCAGCTCTACGGCTTCCTGCAGCGGGCCAAGCTGCGCGCGCCGCACCTGCAGATCGTCGTCATCGCCGGCAACCACGATTCGCCCGGCCGCCTGGAAGCGCCGGGGCCGCTGCTGGAAGCCCACGGCACGATCGTGATCGGCAACGTGGTGCGCGGCCGCGACGGCGAGATCGACCTCGAGCGCCTGCTGGTGCCGCTGAAGGACAAAGCGGGCGAAGTGAAAGCCTGGTGCCTGGGCGTGCCCTTCCTGCGTCCGGGCGACGTGCCCAAGGCCGAGGTCGAAGGCGACGCCTACCTGAACGGCATCGCCCTGCTCTACAGCCAGGCTTTCGAACTGGCCCGGTCGCGCCGCCAGCCGGATCAGGCGATCCTGGCCATGGGCCACTGCCACATGGTCGACGGCCAGTCCTCGATCGACTCGGAGCGCCGCATCGTCATCGGCGGCACCGAAGCGCTGCCGGCCTCGATGTTCGATCCGGAGATCGCCTATGCGGCGCTGGGGCACCTGCACCTCGCCCAGCGCGTCGGCAAGAAGGAGCACCTGCGCTATTCCGGCAGCCCGCTGCCGCTGTCGTTCGCCGAAGTCGGCTACCAGCACCAGGTGCTGCGCATCGACCTCGACGGCCCGACCGCGAAGGAAGTCACGCCACTCCTCGTGCCGCGCGCGGTCGAGCTGCTGCGCGTGCCGCCCAAGCCGGCGCCGCTGCCGGAAGTACTGGCCGCGCTCGAAGCGCTCGAACTCGACGCCGACCTGCCGCCGCAGTGCCGCCCCTACCTGGAGGTACGGGTGCTGCTCGACGGTCCGGAGCCGGGCCTGCGCGCGCAAGTGGAGACGGCGATCGCCGGCAAGCCCGTGCGCCTGGCGAAGATCGAGCCGACCCGCAAAGTCGTCACCCGCGAAGACGGCGCCGACGCGCTGACGCTCGACCAGTTGGCGCAGCTGCAACCGGACGACATCTTCCGCCGCCTGTGGCAGCAGCGCTTCGGTGAAGAGGCGCCGAATGAGCAGTTGACGGCCTTTGCCGAACTGATGCTCCCCGGCGACGCGGAGCGCGCATGAAGATCCTGCGTATCTCGGGACGCAACCTGGCGTCCCTGGCGGGAGAATTTTGCGTCGATTTCGAGAGCGAACCGCTGGCCTCCTCCGGCCTGTTCGCGATCTGCGGGCCGACCGGCGCCGGCAAAAGCACCCTGCTCGACGCCCTCTGCCTGGCTTTATATGGCAACACGCCGCGCCTGCAGCAGCGCAGCAGCCGCGGCGCCCTGCCCGACGCCGGCGGCGAATCCGTCTCGACCACCGACGCGCGCAACCTGCTGCGCCGCGGTTCGGCCGAGGGTTATGCCGAAGTCGACTTCGTCGGCAACGACGGCGTCCACTACCGCGCGCGCTGGAGCGTGCGCCGCTCGCGCAACAAGGTCAGCGGCCTGCTGCAGGCCTCGAACATGACCCTGCACCGCCTGCCCGAGCTGGTTGCGCTGGGCGGCACCAAGACCGAGGCCCAGGCGGAGATCGCGGCGCGCATCGGCCTCTCGTTCGAGCAGTTCACCCGTTCCGTGCTGCTGGCCCAGAACGAGTTCTCGGCCTTTTTGAAAACCGACGAGAACGAGCGCGGCGAGCTGCTCGAAACGCTCACCGGCAGCGCCGTCTACAGCGAGATCTCGAAGCGCGCCTACGAGCGCTATAAACAGGAACAGGATGCGGTACGGCGCCTGACTTCGCGCCTGGCCGACCACGCGCCGCTCGCCCAGGAAGCCCGTGCCGAGCTGGATGCCGAACGCGCCGCCGTGGAGGTCGCCCTGCAGGCGGTCGACGTCCGCCGTGCCCTGCTGGAAGCCCAGCTGCGCTGGCACCAGGAGAGCGAGCGCCTGCGCCAGAACGAAGCGCAGGCGGAAAGCCTGCTGGCCGAGGCCCGCCTGCACGCGGAAGCGGCGCAGGATCGGCGCCTGCGCCTGGCCACCCTGGACGAAGTGCAGGCCGCGCGTCCGCTGATGGCGGAACTGGCGCGCCTGGATGCCGAGCGCGCGCAGGTCGAAGCCCTGCTTGCCAACGGCCAGGGCGAACTCGAACGCGCGGCGCAAGGCGTGCACCAGGCCCTGCAGGAAGTGCAAGGCGCGACCCTGGCGCTCGAGACGGCGGAGGCGGCGCAACTGGCCGCCGCCGCGCAGCTCGACGCGGCAAAAGCGCTCGATGCGACCATCGCCACGCTGGCCGGCGCCCATGCCCAGCTGGCCGCGCGGCGCGACGAATCGGCGGCCGAGCTGGCGCGTACGCGCGCACTGCTTGGCGAGGCCGAAACCCGGCTGGCGCAGACGCGCGAGGCCGAGACGCGCAGCGCCGCCTGGCTCGCCGACCATCGCCGCCACGAAGCCCTGGCCGCGCAGTGGCCGCGCTGGGACAAGCTGTTCGCGCAGGCCGCGCAGGCTGCCGCGAGCGAGGAAACCAGCATTGCCTCCCTGGCCCGGGCCGAGCGCGCCCGCGTGAATGCGGCCGCCACCGCGCAGGCAGCGCAGGAGGCATTTGACGCGGCGACCGGCCGCATCGCCGAACTTGAAGCCGCGCGCCAGGCTGCGTCCGCTGCGCTGGCCGGCTTCGATCCGGATGCCTTGAATGAAGAGCGCCAGCGTCTCGACGCCCGGCGCGAACAGCTGGGCGCCGCCGTGCGCCTGGCGAAAGGCCTGCACACGGCGCGCGACCACCTGGCCCGGATCGATGCCGAACTCGAACGCACCCGCTCCGCGCGCAGCACCGCCGACACCGCGCTGGCGGCCGCACTTGCCGCCGAGCCCGCGCTGACTGGCGCGGCAAGCCAGGCCGAGCAGGCCCTGAGCGCGGCCGAACTGGCCTGCGCCGGCGACGTCGCCACCCTGCGCGCGGCGCTGGTCGAGGGCGACCCCTGCCCGGTCTGCGGCAGCGCAGCCCATCCCTACGCGCACCAGGACGCGCGCCTGCACGCGGTCTTCGAACTGCTGCGCACCCAGGTCGCCGAGCGCCGCGCCGAGGTACAGCGCAACCTGTCGGAACAGGCGACGCGGCGCGCCCAGCTCGCATCGAGCGGCGAGCGCTTGGCCACGCTCGCGCAGGAGCGCACTGCCCTGGCGGCCGACCTGGCCGAACTCGATGCCGCCTGGCGCGCCAATCCGGTGTCCGGCGAGGCGCCGCCCGCCGGCGAACGCCAGCCCTGGTTCGAAGCCCAGATGTCGGCCGTGCGCGAGGCGCTGGAGGCCATCGACGCGCGCCAGCAGGCCGCGCGGCGCGCCATGCAGGCGCGCGAGACGGCCCAGGCCAGCTTCGAAGCCGCGACCGCCGAACAGACGCGCCTGCGCGAGGCCGCCCATAAGGCGCAGGCTGCCCTGGGCACCCTGGAAAGCGAACACAAAACGATCGGTGCCCAGCTCGAACGCGAGCGCGCCGCGCTGGCGGCCGTGCTGGCCGACCTCGATCCTGTGCTGCTTGACGCATCCGGCGAGGGCTGGCAAGCGCTGTGGCGCCGCAATCCCGTCCAATGGCAGGCGGCGCGTGCGGCCGAGGCGAAAGCCTGGACGACGCAGTCCACCCAGCTGTTTGAACAGCGCGCGGCCCTGGCGGCGCTCGAAGCTGCCCAGCGCGAAGCGGCCGTGCGCGCCGAGCATGCAGCCGGCGCCGCTGCCGCCGCGCTCGATGCCTGTGCCCGCAGCGAAGCCGAACTGGGAGAACGGCGCGCCGCCCGCGCCGCCCTGTTCGCGGGCCGCGCCGTCGGCGAGGTCGAGCAGGAGCTGCGCCGCGCCGTCACGTCAAGCCGTGAGACCCTGGCCGCGCGCCAGGCGGCGGCCGGCGAGGCGGCGCAGCGCGAAACCCGGGTGCGCAGTGCGCTCACGCAGGCCCAGGAACGCATCGGAACGCTGCAGGACGACGCGAGGGATGCCGCCGCACGACTGGCCGACTGGCTCGAGGACTATGCCGCCCACCATGCCGATCTGGCACCGGTGGAGAGCCAGGCGCAGCTGGCCGGCCTGCTCGCCGTCGGCGAGGCCGCGCGGGCCCAGGAACGCGCCGCCCTGGCCGAACTCGACGCCGCGCTGTCGAAGGCAGACACCGTGCTGGCCGAGCGCAAGGCCCAGCGCGCGCTGCACGAAGCCAGCGCATCGCCCGACGGCGCCATGCAGGACGGCGCCGCCGTCGCCGACGCCTTGCAGGCCGTGCTGGAAGAACGCAGCGCCGTGCACGAACGCGCGACCAGCCTGCGCCTGCAGGCGGCCCAGGACGACGAGCGCCGCGTGCGGGCGCAATCGATGCTGGCCGAGATCGAACGCCAGCAGGCGATCGAGGCGCGCTGGGGTCGGCTGTCGGAACTGATCGGTTCCGCCGACGGCAAGAAGTTCCGCAACTACGCCCAGCAATTCACGCTCGACGTCCTGCTCGGCTACGCCAACAGCCACCTGAACCAGCTGGCGCGGCGCTACCGCCTCGAGCGCGTCGACAACGCCGGCGCCCCCTCGCTGGCGCTGATGGTGCGCGACCAGGACATGGGCGGCGAAATCCGCTCGGTCAACTCCCTCTCGGGCGGCGAATCCTTCCTCGTCTCGCTGGCCCTGGCGCTGGGCCTGGCTTCGCTGTCCTCGAACCGGGTACGGGTCGAGTCGCTGTTCATCGACGAGGGCTTCGGCTCGCTCGACAGCGACACCCTCGGCATCGCCATGGACGCGCTCGACGCGCTGCAGGCCATGGGCCGGAAGGTCGGCGTGATCTCGCACGTGCAGGAGATGACGGAGCGGATCGCGGCCAAGATCCAGGTGCGGCCGACCGGGGGAGGCAGCAGCGCGGTGAGTGTCGGCACATAAAGCGGCGCGACCTGCCGGGAGCATAAAAAAAACGGATTCACGCTGCACGTGAATCCGTTCTAACTCAACACAAGCTCACTTCTTCAGGTGCTTGTCGAGGAAGGCCAGGATCTTCGCGCTGGCCTCGATCTGGTTCTTCTTCTTGGAGAAGCCGTGCCCCTCGTCCGGGAACACGATGTACTCCACCTCCACCCCGTTCTTGCGCACGCCTTCGACGATCTCGTCGCTCTCCGGCTTGATCACGCGCGGGTCGTTCGCCCCCTGGATGACCATCAGCGGCTTGCGGATGTTCGCCGCGTGGAACAGCGGCGAGGTCGCGACCAGGAATTCCTTGTCCTTCACCGGGTCGCCGATCTCGTCGTACAGCGCCTTGCGCTGCGCTTCCCAGTAGGGCGGAATGCTCTCCAGGGTGCGTACCCAGTTGCTCACGCCGAAGATGTCGATGCCGACCTTGAAGGCTTCCGGTCGGAAGGCCATCGCCGCCAGGGTCATGTAGCCGCCATAGCTGCCTCCCATGATCGCCACGCGTTCCGGATCGATGTAGCCGAGGCTGGCGAGCCAGGTCTTGGCCTCGACGCAGTCCCACAGCGGCTCGCGGCCATGCTTGCGGTCGTCGGCGGTGAAGAAGGTCTTGCCGTAGCCCGAGCTGCCGCGGTTGTTGATGCCCAGCACCGCATAACCGTGGTTGACCAGGTACTGGATCTGGGCGTTGTAGCCGCGCATGGTCTGGCCGCCCGGGCCGCCGTGCACGTAGACGATGGCGGGCACCTTGTTCGTGGCGGAGGCGCCCTTCGGCTTGTAGTAGATCGACGGGATCACCATGCCGTCGAATGACCGGAAGCGCACCACCTCGGCCTCGACCAGGTCGTTCGGATCGATTTCCTTGTTCAGGCTTTGGGTCAGCTGAGTAGTCTTCTTGCTGCCAAAGTCGTGCACGTACAGATTGCTCGGCGAGCGGTCGCCGTTGAGATAGAACGCGACCAGGCGGCCGCTCGGCGAGAAGGTGGTCTGGCGCAGCTCGCCGCCCGGCAGCTTGGGCATCGCCACCGGCTTGCCTCCCGCTTCGCTGACGCGCACGTCGATGCTGCCGTCACGGTTGACCACGCTCACCCGGTGCTGTCCGTTGCGCGAATAGCTGGTGCCGAGCAGGTCCCAGTCGGCCTTCTCGACGTCGCTGACCTGGCCGCTGGCGAGGTCGTAGCTGGCGATGCGGGCGAATTCGCCGCCGTCGTTGGTGGTGAACAGCAGGCGCTTCGAGTCCGGATCGAAGGTCGACGCCGAATGGCTGGCGGTGCCCTTGTGCGGCGTGATGTGCTTCATTTCGCGCGCGGCCACGTTGTAGAGGTAGACATCGCTGTCGGCCGTGGTGTTGGGCTTGTCGAAGGCCAGCCACTTGCCGTCGCGGCTGATGGAGGACACGTTCATGCCGCTGTCGTTCTGGTACACGACGCTACGCTTGTAGTCCTTCGCGTCATACAGGTAGAGATCGAAGAACTTCGGATCGCGCTCGTTGGTCAGGACATAGAAGCCGCTGCCGTCGGGACGCCAGCCGGCGAACATCGCGCGGTGCTTGTCGCCCGGGGTCAGGTCGGTTTCCTTGCCGTCGAGTTCGCGCACGAACACGTGGTTGCGCTCGTTGCCGCCGCTGTCGCGCGTGAACAGGACGCGGTCGTCGTTGTAGAAGTAGCCGATGGCGTAGGTGCTATCCAGGGTCGAGCGGGTCAGCGGCACCGGCTTGCCGCCGCCGACGGGGATCGTATAGACGTTGAAGATGCCGGAGGCGTTGCTGCTGAAGAGGATGTTCTTCTCGTCCTTGCTGAAGGAGGCGCCGGTCACCGAGGTCGTCGCCATGAACTGCTCGATGGTGTAGCGCTTGGGCGCCTTTTGCGCCTGTTGGACTTTGGCGGCAGGTGCGGTGGTCGCGGCGTGGGCTGGGGCAAAGGCGGCATGCACGCACAGGGCGAGCGCGGACAGGTGGACAACGGAACGGACCAGACGCATGGGCTTCTCCATATTGTTATCAAGAAATACAACGGATCGAGTGTTGCAAAACTGGCTAGCCATGTCAACATGCATACCCCCACCGCGGTATATGCAGCGTTGTACAATGGCGCCCTTTGCATCCAGCACCCACTGAACAACATGAAACCCGCCCGCACCCTCACCTTCAAATGCGCCAAGTGCGCAAAAAACGTCACCGTCTTCCTGCAGAAGGTCTCGGCCTGCTCGCACATCCAGCCTTACCAGGGCATCTGCGGCTGCGGCGAAGTGCGCCGCCATGCGACCGGCAATCCTGACGCCGTGAAGTCCTTCATGGAATCGGGCGACGGCCACTGGCATCACCACCACTGATATGACGCGTATCGAATGGGTGGAGAACGGCCAGGCACGCTCCGCGCTGTGGCGTTCGGAGAGCGGCTGGCCGGCCCCAAAAAAGGTCGTCATTGCCGACGACACAATGGCGGCCGACACGGCCTACCGGCTGGCCCTGGATGGCACCGCCCTGCTCTGGCGCGGCGACTTCCAGAATGCGCGCCAATTGCTGCAGGCGCTGGCGCGCCGGATCGACCAGAAGCCGGCCCGTGCCAAGCGGGCCAAGGCGGGGACGGCCGCGCCGACGATTACCGAGCAGTTCCACCGTCATCGCCTGGCCCAGCTGCAGCGTGCCCGCACGCTGGCCATGCTGCTGATCCCGTTCGAGGCCGACTACACGATTCCGCTGCGGCGCGCACCGGACGTACGTCAGGCCTGCAACGAGGCCTATGGCGCGTTCAGCGAACCCTTCGTCGTCTCGCTGCGCGAACTGCTGGGCCTCATCGGCGCACACGAATGGCGCAGCAAGGGCGTGCCGATCGCGGCGCTCGACGATCGCATCCATCCCTGGTATGGCGTGTTCTCGCCCGTGCGCGGCGAGTACGTCGAGCTGGTCGCGCAGGCGCCGCTGCCGCACAAAGCGCAGACCGCTTTCGACATCGGCGCCGGCACCGGCATCCTGTCCGCCGTGCTGGCGCGCCGCGGGCTGCGCCGCGTGCTCGCCACCGACATGGATGCGCGCGCTCTCGGCTGCGCGCGCGAGAACATCGCGCGCCTTGGCCTGGACGCGCAGGTCGAGATCATCCAGGCCGACCTGTTCCCCGAAGGCCAGGCCGAACTGGTCGTCTGCAATCCGCCCTGGCTACCGGGCAAGCCGAGTTCGGCGATCGAATACGCGATCTACGACCCGGACAGCCGCATGCTGCGCGGCTTCCTGAACGGCCTGCAGGCACACCTGGCGCCGGGCGGCGAAGGCTGGCTAATTCTGTCCGACCTGGCCGAGCACCTGGGCCTGCGTTCGCGCGAGCAGCTGCTGGGCTGGATCGAAGCGGCAGGCCTGACGGTCGCGGGACGGCACGACGTGCGCCCCGTTCATCCGAAGGCACAGGACAAGGACGATCCGCTGCATGCGGCCCGTGCGCAGGAAGTGACTTCGTTGTGGCGTTTGCGGAGTGCAAAGGGATAACTTCTTCCCTGCATTTGCATCCCGGAGCGTGAAGCAGTACAATAGCGCTGCGGGGTGGAGCAGTCTGGCAGCTCGTCGGGCTCATAACCCGAAGGTCACAGGTTCAAATCCTGTCCCCGCAACCAAACACGAGTTTTACAACGAGCCCGACTCTTGCAGCCGGGCTTTTGTTTTCTGGGCCCAGTACGCCGGATGAGAGACAAGAAAGACAACGCCACGATCGACCTGCCGGGTTTCGAACCGGCCGCCCCGCTCGAAGCCGGCGCTGTCGCACAGTTGGCCCAGATAGAGACCAAACGCGCTCCCCGTCCCCGCCGCCCGGCCATGAAGCAGGAGCAGATTTCCCTGCTCGAAGAAACCGATACCACCGGCTTGCCAGTCTGGCGCCGCGACGACAACCTTGATCTGACCGGCTTGCCGGTCTGGGCACCGGACCCCTGACTTCCGGCCCTTTTCGGCTGGAGGCCGCATGACCACCTCGCGCATCACCACTTCCTTCTCCGCGCTGCCGCTGGCACCGCAATTCCTCGCCAACCTCGGTACCCTCGGCTACCACGAGATGACCCCGATCCAGGCCGAAAGCCTGCCTTCGGTGCTGCAGGGCCGCGACCTGATCGCGCAGGCAGCGACCGGCAGCGGCAAGACCGCGGCCTTCGGCATCGGCCTGCTGCATAAGCTCAATCCGGCCTGGTTCGCGGTGCAGGGCCTGGTGCTGTGCCCGACGCGCGAACTGGCGGACCAGGTCGCGGGCGAACTGCGCCGCCTGGCGCGCGGCGTCGGCAACGTCAAGATCCTGACCCTGACCGGCGGCGTCGCCATGCGCCCGCAGATCGCCTCGCTCGAGCACGGCGCCCACATCGTGGTCGGCACGCCGGGCCGCATCCGCGACCACCTCGGCCGCGCGACGATCGACCTGTCGAAGGTCCAGACCCTGGTGCTGGACGAGGCGGACCGCATGACCGACATGGGTTTCTACGACGAGATCGCCGGCATCGTCTCGGCCTGCCCGCAGCGCCGCCAGACCCTGCTGTTCTCGGCGACCTACCCGGACGACATCCGCCACGCCACCGCCGGCTTCCTCAACGACCCGGTCGAGATCGCGGTCGAGAGCCAGCACGACGATTCCAAGATCGAGCAGCGCTTCTATGAAGTCGGCTTCGACAACCGCGACGATGCGGTCGCGCGCCTGCTGCGCCACTACAAGCCGGTCTCGACCCTCGCCTTCTGCAACACCAAGGCGCACTGCCGCGAACTGGCCGATTCG
This sequence comes from Massilia sp. Mn16-1_5, assembly GCF_004798585.1. Classification (GTDB taxonomy): domain Bacteria; phylum Pseudomonadota; class Gammaproteobacteria; order Burkholderiales; family Burkholderiaceae_D; genus Telluria. The sequence goes on along the minus strand of NZ_PPXQ01000002.1, from coordinate 260,017 downwards.
CTGCGCGACCAAGGCTTCTCGGCGCTGGCCCTGTACGGCGAACTCGAACAGCGCGAGCGCGACGAAATCCTGATCCTGTTTGCCAACCGCAGCTGCTCGGTGCTGGTTGCAACGGATGTGGCCGCGCGCGGCCTCGACATCGCCAACCTGGAAGCGGTGATCAACGTCGACGTCTCGAAAGATGCGGAAGTCCACGTGCACCGTATCGGCCGCACCGGCCGCGGCGACGAGACCGGTCTTGCCCTGTCGCTGTGCGCGCCGAACGAAAAGAAATGGGTGCGCGCGATCGAGGAGTACCAGGACGCGCCCGTGACCTGGCACAAGATCGAGGACCTCGGGGACTCCGTGCTGCCGGCCGAGCCGGCACCGATGCTGACCATGGTGATCGCCGGCGGCAAGAAGGACAAGCTGCGTCCGGGCGACGTGCTGGGCGCCCTCACCGGCGATGCCGGCTTGCTGAAGGACCAGGTCGGCAAGATCAACGTCACCGAATTCCAGACCTATGTCGCGCTCGCACGCGAGGTGGCGGACGCCGCTTACCGCAAGCTGAACGCGGGCAACAAGCTGGGACCGGACTTCGGCAGCTTCAAGGGACGTAGCTTCAAGATGCGTTTCCTCGAGGTCTGAACCTGGGCGGACCCGCGCACGTTTGAACTCAGCAGCGCCACTGGAAGCTTAAATCTGGCATAGTTTTGCTAAAAATAAACGTTTAGCAAAATGACCAGCCAAACCACATCGATCTACACCCCGTTCTCGGACGGGCGCCCGGTGCGCGACATCGTCGAGCACACCCCCGCGCTGGTCGACGAGACCTGGTGCCGCAACTTGTTGCGCCACACCCTCGACTCGCTCGAACAGCAGTACGCCAGCGGCGCCCCGCATCGTCCGATCACGCCCGACACGCTGGTGATGCTGGCCAATGGCGAAGCCCTGCTGCTGCCCTCGGTCGACGAAACCGCCTCGGACGCACCCAGCCTGGCCGGAGACCTGCACGCGCTGGCCCTGGTCGGGCATTACGCGATCACCGCCGAACTGCCGCCGGACGGGCCGCTGGGACCGCGCCTCTACGAAGGCTACAGCGAGCAATTGACCAAGGGCCTGGACTGCTGCCTGGGGCCGAACCGGCGCCTGCGGCCGCAGACCATTGCCGAGATGCGTGCCCTGCTGGGGATCGAAGCCGGTGCGGCCGAGGCGATACCGGAGCCGGCCGTGGCCCTCGTCGAACCGCCTCCGGCCCTGGACGCGCAGCCGGCGTTATCGGACGAGCCTGCGCCGGCGCCGGAACCGCTCCACCACGAGCCGCCCGCTCCCGACAGCGCAGCCAGCCCCATGCTGCGCAAGCCGGCCAACCAGAATGACGCGCCCCATGAGCGCGCACCCGAACGCATCGCGCCCGCCTTCGCCAAGGACACCGGACCGGCACCGGCTGCTCCGCTGAAACCATCCGCCGCTCCGGGCGCTCCGACGGGGCAAGCCGCGCCGGGCGGACTCCAGCAGACCTGGACTACCACCGAACGCAGCGGCCGCGCACAGCGCTGGGGCATGCTGGCGGGCGCCGCCGTCGTCGTGCTGGCAGCCGGGAGCGCGCTCATCTCGTACATGCAACAGGACGATACGCGCGACCTGGTGCCCTTGAGCCTGCCGCCCGCCGAGCGCGCCGCCAACGGCCTGGACAAGGGCGACACCGTGCTCGCGCCGCCATCCGCCAGTGCGCCGGCCGACCAGGCTGCCGTGCCGGCCGCCGAGGAAGCCGAAGGAATGGTCGCGGCGGACGAGGCCGCGGGGCCGGAAACGACGGCCGAGCCTGCCAAACCTGCAGGCAAGAACGGCGTCGCCGTCGTCAACGGCACCACGTATAAACTGCTGATCAAGCCCTGGGGCACCGTCTACGTCGACGGCGTCGACCGCGGCGTGAGCCCGCCGGTCAAGCGCCTGACCCTGGCGCCGGGCCAGCACACGATCCGGATCGTCAATCCGAGTTTCCCCGAGCATACGATGACCGTCGACGCCGGCTCGAAGGAGTCCATGGCCATTGAACACGATTTCACGGCCAAGGCCGAATAAGGAGGCTGTCATGCCGAGAATTCTTCCTCCCCGCTGGCTGGGCGCTCTGTTGGCCGCCGCAGCTTTGTCCGGCTGCGCCGAAATGAATTCGCTGATGGATTCGGCTCTCAACCGCAAGCCTGCGCGGACCGTCGTGCGCGAAGTGGGCAAGGACGAACCGCGGCCGGGCGCACGCGCCGAATCGCGTTCGGAATCGCGCAGCGAGGCCCGTGCCGAAGCGGCGCCGAACCGCGACCAGACCGCGCTGCGCGAAGGCATCCGCCTGTACAACGAGGGAGATTTCAACGGCGCCATCAAGCGCCTGAATTCGAACGACATCCGCAGCAATTCGCCGCTGCGCGTACGGGTGGACGCCCTGAAATACACCGCCTTCAGCTACTGCGTGACCTCGCGTCCGAAGCAGTGCGAGCAAAGCTTCGAGAAGATCCTGAAAATCGATCCCGACTTCGATCTGGAGTCGGGCGAACAGGGACATCCGCTCTGGGGTCCCGCGTTCGAACGCGCCAAGCGGAACTGATTCCGGCGGCACAAACAACTGTTTGTGCCGCTCAAACAATTGTTTAGACCTTGATGTTGACCGTACCCGGGAAGGCCGGCGCGCGGCGGCGCTTGCTGGCCTGCTCGTAGGCATAGGCCATGCCGATCAGGGTCGCCTCGCTCCAGGCGCCGCCCACGAACGAGATCCCGACCGGCAGACCGCGTGCGAAGCCGGCCGGCACCGTGACGTGCGGATAGCCGGCCACCGCCGCCGGCGACGAGAAGCTCATGCCGTAGTGGTCGCCGTTGATGTAGTCGGTCAGCCAGGCCAGGCCGCCGGTCGGCGCCACCAGTGCATCGAGCTTGTGTTCGCGCATGACCTGGTCGATGCCCTCTTCGCGCGAATAGCGCAGGTTGTTCGCCAGCGCTTCCTTGTAGGCCTTCGAATCCAGTCCCTCTTTCTTCTGCGAAGCGATCAGGTGTTCCTGGCCGAAGTACGGCATCTCGCGCGCCGCGTTCTTTTCGTTAAAGGCGATCACGTCGGCCATGTTCTTCACCGGCGCATGCGGGGCGTAGGCGGCCAGATACGCGGCCAGGTCCGGCGTGAATTCCTGCAGCAGCACTTCGACCTCGGTCTCGCCGTACTTGTCCGTGTTCGGCACCTTGACGTCGACCAGGATCGCGCCCTGCGCGCGCAAGACGGCCAGCTCCTTGTCGATGAGCTCGTCGATGACCGTGCTGCCGCCAAAGAAATCGCGCGCCACGCCGATGCGCTTGCCGCGCAGGCCATCCAGACGCAGGGCCGCGGCATAGTCGGCGACCTTGCCATTGCTCTCCTTCGTGACCGCATCGTCCTTGTCGACGCCGGTCATGGCCGCCAGCATCAGGGCGGCATCGGCGACGCTGCGCGTCATCGGACCGGCCGTATCCTGCGAGTGGGCGATCGGGATGATGCCGCTGCGGCTGACCAGGCCCAGGGTCGGCTTGATGCCGACGATGCCGCAGCTCGATGCCGGGGAGACGATGGAACCGTCGGTTTCGGTGCCGACCGCCAGCGTGGCCAGGCTGGCCGCGATCGCGGCGCCCGAACCGGAGCTCGAGCCGCTCGGGTTGCGGTCCAGCGCATGCGGATTCCTGGTCTGGCCGCCGCGTCCGCTCCAGCCGCTGACCGAATGGGTCGAGCGCATGTTCGCCCATTCCGACAGGTTCGTTTTGCCGATGATGACGGCGCCGGCCGCGCGCAGGCGCTCGGCAACGAAGGCGTCTTTTTTAGCCCGCACGCCGTGCAGCGCCAGCGAACCGGCGCTCGTGCTCATCTTGTCGCCGGTGGCGATATTGTCTTTCAGCAGGACCGGAATGCCGTGCAGCGGACCGCGCAGCTTGCCGGCTGCGCGCTCACGGTCGAGTTCGGCTGCAATGGCGAGCGCGTCGGGATTGAGTTCGATGACGGAATTGATCTTCGGGCCGGCCTTGTCGACGGCGGCGATGCGCGCCAGGTAGCGTTTCACGAGCTGCTGCGAACTGGTCTTGCCGGCGGCCATGACCGCGCCCTGCTCGCGCACGCCTGCATCCAGCAAGTCGTCGGCCGCCATGGCCTTCGGTGCCGCTGCCGCGTTTGCCGCTACACCCGCCACTGCACCGGCAGCTACACCCAGTCGAACGAAATCCCTGCGATCCATCTGTCTCTCCACTCTTGTTTATAAGTAAAGCACTAGCATAGCAGTGCTTTCCACTCAGCACCATTTCCCGCTGAATCGAATAGACGAAAAAAAACGCTGCCGGTGAAGGCAGCGTTTTTTCGCAAAACGGACTACAAGCTGGTCTTAGTTACGGCTTAGTTGCGTACGACGCGCTTGTATTCGTTGGTGCGGGTGTCGATCTCGATGGTGTCGTCCTGGCTCACGAACAGCGGCACCATGACGATGTGCTGGTGGGCTTCGATGGCGTTCTCGATCTTGGCTTCCTTCAGGACGTTGCCCGAGGTGTTGCCCTTGACGGCTGGTTCCGAGTAGACGACCTGGCGTGCGATGGTGGTCGGCAGTTCGACCGAGATGGCCTTGCCGTCGTAGAACACGGCTTCGCATTCCATACCGTCTTTCAGGTAGTGCAGCGCGTCGCCCAGGTTCTCTTCTTCGATTTCGAACTGGTTGTACTCTTCGTCCATGAAGACGTACAGCGGATCGGCGAAGTACGAGTAGGTGACCGGCTTCTTGTCCAGCACGACGACGTCGAACTTGTCATCGCCGCGGAACACGTTTTCCAGCGGTGCGTTGGTCAGAAGATTTTTCATCTTCCACTTGTAGGTGAAGCCCGTGCGGCTCGAGCCGTTGACATCGGAACGCAGGACGATAAAAGGCTTTTCATCAACCATGATGATGTTGCCGACACGAATCTCTTTTGCGGGTTTCATAGGATTATGAGTATCTAAAAAAGGGGGTTGCAGTAACAGAGCATGATACCACGTAACGCGAGCCGTGCCTAACGCAGTGAAGCGGCGAAGGCGAGCAGGTTCGTTGCGAGGTCGCCGTTTTCCAACATCCGCGCCTGCCACACGCGCGAGCGGGTCTCGATACGCTCCTTGTCGCCCTGCAATGCCGACCACAGCTCGGACCAGCTCGCGGGGTGCGCAGCAGCACCATTCCATTGCAGCATCACGCTTTGCAGGCTGTCGATGTCGGGCGCATAACGGCCGAGGAAAGCCCGCAGCTTCTTGTGGTGCAGATTCTCGTCTTGCGGATAAATATGCCAGACGAAAGGCTTGCCGGCCCACTGGGCGCGCACCCAGGAATCCTCGCCGCGCACGAAGTTCAAGTCGCAAGCCCACAGCAGGCGGTCGTAGTCCGGTTGCGGCACGAAGGGCAGCACGCGCACCGTCAGATTGCCGCGCGTGGCGACCGCGCCGGCGCGGCCCGGACCGCCGAGGAAAGCCTCGACCGCCCCTGCGGCCACGCCTTCAGGCACCAGGCAGGTCAAGCGTTCGCCGCCGCCCTGCCAGGCCGCGAACAACTCGGCCACCGGCGCATGCGGATAGCAGAACAACGACACTTTATAGGCGTCGATCTCGGCATCGGGCAAACCGAGGCCGTGCAGGAAGGCCCGTACCTGCTGCGGCTGGCCGAGGAAGGCTTCGCGCTCGCTTGCCAAGCCCGCCTCGCGCAGCAGACCACCGGTCTGATTCGTAAAGCCGGGGAAGAAGAAATGCTTGGTCAGCTTCAGGCGCGGGTGCATCGACGGCAGGCGATGGCAGCCTTCGACCCACTCTTCCGCCGTCAAGCCTTCCAGGTTCAGCCAGACCGGACGCGGCGTGCGCGCCGCCATCGCTTCGGCGTAGCGAGGAGGGATATCTACTGCAAAAAACTCGATGACGATGTCGGCCACATCCGCGGGCGTGTAGTCGTCGTCCTGGCCGCGCCAGTGATGCACGGCCACGCCCTGCACTTGCTGGGTCGCAGCGTCGATATCCACCTCGGGACAGATGCGGCGGAAGCTGGCCAGGTCGTCGACCCAGAGCGTGACCGCCACGCCATGTTCGCGCTGCAGCTGGCGCGCGAGACGCCAGCAGATGCCGATGTCGCCGTAGTTGTCGACGACCTTGCAGAAGATGGCCAGAGTCAGGGGGGAAGCGGACATGGATGCTCGACGGGAGAGAAACGTAGAAAAGCAAAAAGCCGCACAAGGCGGCTTTTTGCACTAACTGGCGTCCCCACGGGGATTCGAACCCCGGTACTCACCGTGAAAGGGTGATGTCCTAGGCCTCTAGACGATGGGGACCTAAAACTGTATCGATTACTACTATACTGCTACTGCCGAATTCTTGGCGTCCCCACGGGGATTCGAACCCCGGTACTCACCGTGAAAGGGTGATGTCCTAGGCCTCTAGACGATGGGGACCCTGGACTGCTACAACATTGTTTTTCCTACGTGGTGGAGGTAAGCGGGATCGAACCGCTGACCTCTTGCATGCCATGCAAGCGCTCTCCCAGCTGAGCTATACCCCCTACGGGAAAACAACATTATAACATACTGCTTTTACATCTACTACTGCTGCCGCTGGCGCAGCTTCCGGCAAAACCTCTGCCAAAACCTTGGCGTCCCCACGGGGATTCGAACCCCGGTACTCACCGTGAAAGGGTGATGTCCTAGGCCTCTAGACGATGGGGACCCTGAACTACCGATTACTACACTTCAAAGTGGTGGAGGTAAGCGGGATCGAACCGCTGACCTCTTGCATGCCATGCAAGCGCTCTCCCAGCTGAGCTATACCCCCGTACTGCTGAAGTGCGAGCATTATAGCGGGGGTTCTTGCATTACGCAAATACCGATTTGACGAATATCGAGGGAATGTTCGTCCCACGATATTCGCTTCCCGATTACAGCCCCTTCCCTACGCGCGCCAGCACGGTCTCGCGGCCGAACAGTTCCAGCACCGCGTCGATCGCCGGCGTTTGCAGCTGGCCGGTGACGAGCAGGCGCAGCGGCATCGCGATCTGCGGCATCTTGAGACCATGGGCGGCCAGCACTTCCTTGAGCATGGCGGCGATCGCGGCCTTGTTCCACTCAACCGTCCGGCAGCGCTCGGCGAATGCGGCCAGCGCCGGCTTGACGGCGTCGGTCAGGTGCTGGCTCATCAGCTCCGCACTTGGTGCCGGCTGGCGGAAGAACAGCATGGCGGCATCGGCGAGTTCATTGATCGTGTTGGCGCGGTCCTTCACCAGCGCCAGCACGGCAGGAAGCTCAGGTGCGCCGTCGAACTGCGCGCCTTCCATTTTCGGCCGCGCCAGCTCGGCCAGGCGCGCGTTGTCGGCGGCCTTGATGTAGTGGTTGTTCAGCCAGGCCAGCTTTTCGGGATTGAACTGGGCGGCCGAGGCGGTCAGGTGCTCGAGGTTGAACCACTCGGTGAACTGTTCCATCGAGAAGATCTCATCGTCGCCGTGGCTCCAGCCCAGGCGCGCCAGGTAGTTCAGCATCGCTTCCGGCAGATAGCCCTGCTCCGGATACTGCATCACGCTGACGGCGCCGTGGCGCTTGGACAGCTTCTGGCCGTCCGGGCCCAGGATCATCGGCAGGTGGCCGTACTGCGGCAGCTCGGCGCCCAGCGCGCGCAGGATGTTGATCTGGCGCGGCGTATTGTTCACGTGGTCGTCGCCGCGCAGCACGTGGGTGATCTGCATGTCCCAGTCGTCCACGGAGACGCAGAAGTTGTAGGTCGGCGTGCCGTCCGGACGCGCGATGATCAGGTCGTCGAGCTCCTTGTTGGCGATCGTGATCGGACCCTTGACCACGTCGTTCCAGGTCACCTCGCCGTCCAGCGGATTCTTGAAGCGCACCACCGGCTTGACGCCTTCAGGCACCGGCGGCAAGACCTTGCCCGGCTCCGGACGCCAGGTGCCGTCGTAGCGCGGTTTTTCGCCGGCCGCGCGCATGCGTTCGCGCATCGCTTCGACTTCTTCCGGCGAGCAGTAACAGAGGTAGGCGGTGCCGGCTTCCAGCATGCCCTTGACGACTTCGCGGTAGCGGTCCATGCGCTGCATCTGGTAGAACGGGCCTTCGTCGTGCGACAGGCCGAGCCACTGCATGCCGTCCAGGATCGCCTGCACCGCTTCCGGCGTCGAACGCTCGAGGTCGGTGTCTTCGATGCGCAGGATGAAGGTGCCGCCGAAGTGGCGGGCGTAGGCCCAGGAATACAGCGCGGTGCGCGCGCCGCCGAGGTGGAGATAGCCGGTCGGGCTGGGAGCAAAGCGTGTACGAACGGGAGTGCGGACGGTCATGGCGAAAAGCGAAAGGGTAAAGCGGCTATTTTACCCCGATGCGTGTCAAGCGGGCACCGCCCTCGCCCGCCTTCCCTGCTTCGCTATGCCGCGTGCACCCGCCGCTCGCCGCCTGGCTCCGTGCAGCGCTCATCGCGCTGCTCGTCTCGCTGCTCGTCTATATACGCGGCCAGTGCGCGCACCGTCGGGTAGTCATAGAGCAGCTCGGCGCTGACCGGCACCCCGCCGGCCTGCTCGATCTCGAGCGCCAGCGGCACCGAGGCCAGCGAATCGATACCGAGGTCGCTGAACGGCGTGTCGACGTTCCAGTCCTCACGCTCGCATGCCGCGCCGCCGCCGTCCCGCTCTGCCGCCACGTCCACGGCGATGCCCGGCAGCTCCTCATTTGGCCCGTCCCCCAGCCCGCCCTCGCGCAGCCAGCGGGCGACGCAGGCACGCACCAGTTCCAGGCTGGACGGTGCGGCCGGTGCCGCCACCGGAGCCGCCGCGATGTCGGGCGCCGCCCGGCGCAGCAAGGGATCGAGCCCGCCCGCTTCTCCCGGCGCATCCTGCTCGACGTCGCCGATCGCCCGCGCGTGCTGCGCGACGCGCGCCAGCAGCGCGCCGGCCGAGGGCGCAATCGCCGCCGCCCCACTCTCGGCCTCGATCGCATGGCGCAGCAGGTCGAGACGGCGGCGCGCCCAGGCGGCAGCGTCACCGCGCGCGGCGGCCGCCAGCAGCGTCCAGGCGGCGAATTCGCCGTTGCGCACGTCCTGCCAGGCGCCGCCGCCCTGCGCAGGCAGCTGGGTGGGCCAGGCGGCCTGCCCCGGCCCACCGAGGCGCTCGAGCGCCCGCATCAAGGGATTGCCGGGCAGGCGCGCCAGCGCCCCGAGGTGGGCGTACAAGGCTTCGCTCGGCCCTTCCAGGATGCGCAGCACGCGCGCGTCGCGCAGCAGTTGCGGCGCCAGGTTGTTCTCGAGGTAGCCGCGCCCGCCCAGCATCTGCACCAGGCGGTCGACCGTCTCCCACAGCAGTTCCGAGAGCACGCATTTGCAGGCGCTGCAGGCGTCAAGCGGCAGCGCTGTGCCGGCATCGATCTCGTCCGCCAGCGCGTCGACCAGGGCCTGCGCTGCCTCGATGGCGCAATCGACTTCGTGCAGGCGCAGCAGCGTCACCGGGTTGTCGAGCAGGCGCCCGCCGGCGATGTCGCGCCGCGCCGCATAGCGCGCCATCAATTGCAGGCAGCGCTGCATCGCGCCCACGCACAGGGCGCCGATGCCCAGGCGCGCGAAGCCCATCGCATCCTGGGCCACCTCCATGCCGGCGCCGGGTTCGCCCAGCACCTGGGCGTCCGGCACATACACGCCCTCGAAACGCAGCGCACTCTGCGGCATCGCGCGCATGCCCATCGTCAGCGCTTCCGGTCCCAGAACCAGGCCGGGCGCATCGGCCGGAACCAGCAGCGCGATCGTCCCCAGCGCCCGTCCCGCCGGGTCGAAAGCGCGCGCGAACACCGTCAGCACGCCGGCCCAGGCGGCCAGGCCGATCAGGTGCTTCTCGCCGTCGAGGCGCCAGCCGCCCTCGACCCGTTCGGCGCGGCTGCCGATCGCGCGCGGGTTCGATCCGGCCTGCGGCTCGCTCAGCGCGTAGGCGGCCAGCTGGCGCCCGCCCGCCAGCACCGGCAGCCACTGGGCGCGCAGCGCCTCGGTCCCGAAGCGCAGCAGCGGGCGCAAGCCGAGACCGTTGTGTACGCCGACCAGGGTCGCCAGGCTCAGGTCGAGCGCGGCCAGCTGCGCCATCACGCGCACCAGGTCCGTCGTGGCCAGCGCCAGGCCGCCTTTGGTGAGCGGCGCCTGCAGCCCGAGCAGGCCGCGGGCGCCGAAATCGAGCAGGACGTGCGGCGCCAGCGAGCGGCGCTCGTCGGCCAGGCGCGAGTCGAGCCTGCGCGCCGCGTAACCACGCAGCCAGTCGATGGCGGCATCGGCGCGGGTTGCGCTTCCCGCGCTGCCCGCGCTGCCCTCGCTGCCCCCGGCATGCGCCGTGCGCACGGCCAGCAGGGGCAAGGCGCCCCGCCGCAGCAGCTCCTTACAGCGCGCGCGCTGGACCTTGCCGCTGGTGGTGCGCGGGAACGCGCCGGGCGCGACAAAGGCCAGCAGCTGCAGCGCCACGCCGGTGCCGGCCGTCACCCCGGCGCGGATCGAACGCGCCAGCGCATCAAGGTCGCCGCCGCGCGCCAGCGCCCGCGTCGCCTCGACCACCAGGGCCAGGCGCTCGCCACCTTCCTTGCCCTCGCCGTCCAGCGCGAAGGCGGCGCAGCTGTTCGGCGCGAGTTCGGCGGCAGCGCTTTCGGCCAGCGCTTCGACGTCCTGGGCGTGGATCTTGCGGCCGTGGATCACGATGACGTCCTTGCGGCGGCCCGTGATATAGACTTCGCCGTCGCGCACGAAGCCGAGGTCGCCGCTGCGCAGCCAGCGCGCGCCTTGCCAGGCGGCCGGCGCATCGGCGATCCGGAGGCCGAAGCTGCGGGCGCTGTCCTGGGGGCGCGCATGGTAGCCGCGGGCGACGGCGGGGCCGGCGATCCAGAGTTCGCCGATCTCGCCCTCCGCCCTTGGGGTGGCGCGCGCCGGATCGACCACGGCCAGGGCGACGCCCGGCGCGCCCGGACCGCAGCTGACCAGCAGCCGGCTGCCGGCCTGGCCTCGATGCGCTTCGCGCACCGCGCCGCGCTCCAGCGCCGCCGTGTCCAGCGCCAGCATGCGCGGCGCGCGTCCACGCGGGCCGCCCGCCACCAGCAGCGTGGCCTCGGCCATGCCGTAGCACGGAAACAGGGCTTCGCGGCGCAGGCCGCAGGGGCCGAAGGCCTCCATGAACGCCTCCAGCGTCGTGGCGCGTACCGGTTCCGCGCCATTGTAGAGCACCTCCAGGCTGGAGAGGTCGAGCTGCGCCTTCTGCGCGCCCTGGATGCGGCGCAGGCAGAGGTCCCAGGCGAAGTTCGGTCCGCCGCTGCAGGTGGCGGAGTAGCGCGTGACCGCTTCCAGCCAGGCGCCTGGCCTGCGCAGGAAGCTGCCCGGCGCCATCAGCACCGAGCGAAAGCCGAGCATCAAAGGCGCGGCGATGCTGCCGATCAGGCCCATGTCGTGGAAAGGCGGCAGCCAGCTCACCATCACCGTCTCCGGCCGGAAGCCGAAGGCGCTGCCGATCGCCGCGACGTTGGCGGCGATGTTCGCATGGGTGACTTCGACGCCCTTCGGCTGGCCGGTGGAACCCGAGGTGTACTGGAGAAAAGCAACGGCATCGAGGGCCGGCCGCGGCAAGGCGGCGGCGCCTGCCGTGCCTGGTTCCCGCAACAGGGGCGCCGTGCAGCCGGCACGCGCCAGCGCCGCCGCGCAGGCCGCGTGCGCCTCAGGCGCGCACAGCACCAGCGCCGGCGCGGCGTCGGCCAGCAGCGCCTCCAAGCGCGCGCAATCGCGGGCGCGGTGCGCGGGCGCGGCCGGCACGGCATGGATGCCGGCCGCCAGGCAGGCGAAGAAGGCGACGATGAAGTCGATCCCCGCCGGGTACAGCAGCAAGGCGCGCTGGCCCGGTGCGGCATGGTGCAGCATGTGTCCGGCCAGCGCATCGACGCGCGCGGCCAGTTCGGCGTAGCCGATATCCTGTGCGACGCCGTCCTCGCGCAGGAAGGTATAGGCGACGCGCTGCGGGGTGCTGTGCGCCCGCTCGCGCAGGCGCTCCGCCAGCAGCGGCGCTCCGGGGCCGGATGTGTCAGCCACGGGCGCGCTCCCGCGGCCAGGGCTGGCGCGCCGGCTCCACGCCGAGCGCCGCGCCGGCGCCGCTGACGGCCGCCCCGATCATGCGCGCGCCCTGGCGCAGCTGGGCCGGCCGGTGGCCCGCCATCACTTGCAGGCGCAGCCGCGCGGCGCCCAGGGGCACGCCCGGATACTCGACCGCATTCACGAACACGCCCTCGCGCGCCAGCGTGCGTCCGGCCAGGCGCGCCACCTGTTCGTTGCCGATCCAGAGCGGCACGATCGCGGAGGGCACGCCGATGCAGCGCATGCCGGTCTCGGCCAGGTTGGCGCGCAAGGCCATCGCATTGCGCAGCAGGGCGTCGCGCAGGCCCTCGCCTTCGCTGCTCTCGACGATACGCAGGGATTCCAGCACGCAGGCCGCCTGCACCGGCGACAGCGCGTTCGAAAACAGGTGCGGCCCGGCGAACAGCTGCATCTGGCGCTTGACCGCGTGTGAGGCGCTGGCGACAAAACCGCCGTTCGAAGCGAAGGTTTTCGAGAACGCGCCCATGACGAGATCCACCTTGCCCAGCATGCCCTGCAGCCCCAGGCTGCCGCTGCCGTTCGGACCGAGCGCACCCAGGTCGTGGGCGACGTCGACCAGCAGGGTGGCGTTGTACTCGCGGCACAGGTGCTGCATCAGCGGCAGGTCGGGACAATCGGCATCCATGCTGAACAGGCCTTCGGTCACGACCAGGATGCCGTTCTCGGTATCGCGGGCGCGGATCGCGGCCAGCAGTTCGCGCACGTGGCCGGAGTCCAGGTGCCGGTGCAGCACCACGTTGCGGGTCGCGGCATTCGCGCCCTGGCGCAGCGAAGCGTGGGCCAGCTGGTCGACCACGACGTAGTCGCGCGCGTGCACCAGCGCCGTGATGGCGCCGAAAGCCGCGCCCCAGCCGGTCGGGAACAGGGTCACGTGTTCGCACTGCAGCAGCGTGCCGAGCGCCTGTTCCAGCGCCAGCGACAGGCGGCTGTTGCCGAGCAGGATCGCCGAGCCGGCGCTGTGCGGGCCGGCTTCCTGCAAGGCCGCGCGCGCCGCTTCGTGCACCGCCGGGTGCGAGGCCAGCGACAGGTAATCCTGAGAGGCGAAGTTGACGCCGCGCGAGGCTGCGCTGGCGGCCTCGCCCTCCTCGCGCACGCTTGATTCCGGACTCGGCGCGCCATCGAGCGCACGCGCGTATTGCCAGACGCCGTGCGCGGCGCGCAGCCGGCACCAGGCGTCGAGCGCCTCGGTACGGCGGATCAGGTTGGGGCCGCGCGCTTGCGCGAACTGGGCGACGCTGCCGCGCAGTGCACCGGAGGCTTCCAGTCCGGCGATGTCGGCGGCGCGCTCGAAGACGATCGTTTCCTCGTGCACGGTGTACTCCTCGCTAAGGGAATAAACTTCGGGATAAAAGAGGGAAAATCAGGCGGCAAGCATGGCGGCCGCCTGTCCGGCCTGGCGCGCGAGCAGCGCGCCGACCTGTTCGGCTGGCAGCGGCCGGTGGAACAGGTAACCCTGGGCTTCGTCGCAACCCATGGCGTCCAGGTCGCCCAGCTGCTCGGCGTTCTCGACGCACTCGGCAATCACCTTCAACTCGAGCCGGTGCGCCATCGCCACGATGGCCTCGGCGATCGCATACGGGCGCGCGCGCCCATCCTTGCCGGATGCCTGGCCGAGCCTGCGCACGAACAGGCCGTCCATCTTGAGGATGTCGACGGGCAGTTCGGACAGGTAGTTCAGGCTGGAGTAGCCGGTGCCGAAGTCGTCGATCGAGACCAGCACGCCGGCCGCACGCAAGGACGCCATCACGGCGCGGTTCGCTTCCAGGTCGTCGATCAGCACGCCCTCGGTGATCTCGAGGTCGAGGCAGCCGCGCGGCAGGCCGCTCGATTCGACGATCTCCAGCACGCGCGCGGCGATGTCGGGGTGGCGCAGCTGGCGCGCCGACAGGTTGACGGCCGTCTTCACGCCTGGCAGGCCGGCGTCGCGCCACGCGCGGTTCTGGGCGCAGGCCGTGCGCAGCACCCAGTCGCCGATCGGCACGATCATGCCGGTTTCCTCGGCCAGTGGAATGAAGCGGCCCGGATCGATGCGCCCGTACACCGGATGCTGCCAGCGCAGCAGCGCCTCGACCCCGACGATGCGGCGCGTGGCCAGGTCGACCTGCGGCTGGTATTCGAGGAACAGCTGGCCGCGCGCGAGGGCGTCGCGCAGGCCGTTCTTCAGCGCCAGGCGTTCGCTTTGCGGTTCACTGACGGCGCTCGAATACAGCTGGACCGTGTTCTCGCCCCAGGCGCGCGCGCTGCGCATGGCGATGTCGGCGCGCTTGAGCAGCGCGTCGAGGTCGCAGTGCTCGGCCGGGTACAGGGCCACGCCGACCGAGAGCGTCACAAAACATTCGCGCGCGCCGGCCGCCTGGTCCAGGACGAGCGGCAGGCCGAAACGATCGAGGATCTTCTCGGCCACCTGGCGCGCGTCGCTCTCCCCGCCCAGGTCTTCCAGCAACGCCACGAATTCGTCGCCGCTCCAGCGCGCCACCGTATCGCAGTCGCGCAGGCACTGGCGGATGATGCCGCCGGCCTGCACCAGCAGTGCGTCGCCGGCCTCGTAGCCGAGGGCGTCGTTGACTTCCTTGAACTTGTTGATGTTCAGGAGCAGCAGCGCCACCAGGCGGCGATTGCGGTCGGCCCGGTCCATCGCGTGGCGCAGGCGGTCGCGCAGCAGGCGCCGGTTCAGCAGGCCCGTCAGCTGGTCGCAATGCACGCCGTCGAGCATGCGGCCGACGCTGGCGCCCAGGTCTTTCAGCTGCACCATCACCGGCGCATCCGCGCGCAGCGCCAGGGTCGATTCGCCCTGCCCATGGCAGACCACCCGGTTGCGGCCGCTCGACTTGGCAAGATACAGCGCCTCGTCGGCGCGCCCGACCGCCAGCCCGACCGCCTCGCCCATGCGGTACTCGGCCATCCCGATCGAGACCGTCAAGGCGATCTCGCTGCCGCCTTCGACACAGCGCATCTTCTCGATCGCGGCGCGCACGCGCTCGGCCAGCACCATGGCGTCGGCGGCCGGGGTTTCGGGCAGCATCAGCAGGAATTCCTCGCCGCCGTAGCGCCCGAAGCAATCGCTGCCGCGCACCAGGCCCTGCACGGTGCCGGCAAAGGCGCGCAGCACGGTGTCGCCGGCGCTGTGGCCCCAGGTGTCGTTGATGCGCTTGAAGAAATCGATGTCGAGCAGGCAGAGGCAAAAGGCGCGGCCGTTGCGGTCGCTGCGCTCCTTTTCGCGGTCGATCAGGCCGAGCAGGTAACGGCGGTTGTGCACCCCGGTCAGCTCGTCGCGGATGGCCAGCTCGTTGATGGTGCCGAGCGCCTGCTCGAGCTTGACGAAGCCCTGGGTCTTGGTCAGCTCGAACAGCAGCGCGAACACCAGCACCACCACGAACAGGCCGAGGTGGCAGGCCAGGTAGAGCAGCGCCATGTCCGCCACCGGGTGGCTCGGCAGCGGATAACCGGCCCCGGGCAGCATATAGATAGTGACGGCGGCGGCGCAGCTGAGCGCCAGCCAGAACAGGGCGCTGGCGACGCCGCCCAGGAACATCGCGACCAGCGGCGCCGTGATCAGCCAGCTGGCCGTGGGCGCCCCGATGCCGCCCAGGTTGTAGCTGAGCCAGGTGAAATTGAAGAACAGCGCGCACAGGAACAGTTCGCGCGCGGCCCAGATGCTGCCGCTGAAGCGCAGCAGCAGCGGCGAGAGCAGCATGCCGACGCAGCACAGCAGGATCTCGACGGCGGCCGCATCGAAGCCGAGCAGGTGGTAGGCCAGCGCGTAAAAGGGTCCGGCGGTGCCGGCCAGCAGGGCGGCGTTGACGACGTTTTCGGCGCGCGTGCGCATGTTGGCCGCCCCCTTCAACAGGTCGGCCGGGATGAACCAGTGGTTCGCGCCCAGGTAACGGTCGCTCCATCGCGCGCAGGTGCTGTTCATGTGTCCTTGTTACGGCTTGCTGGCCGCTTGGCGAATGAGGGTCAAACGCCAGTGTAGGAAGGTTGTTCCTACAGACTTTATTTTTAAACAGAACGGACGCGGAAAAACATGCGCGCAACGCTTGACAAGAAAAAGCGTCGTGTTGGCGTGGAAGAAACTTCAGGCGCGCTGGATGGGAATACTGCGGGGAATGCTGCGTGCGACCCGGGCGCGCAACTGGCCGCAGCCGCCCTCCACGTCCTGGCCGGCCGAGTCGCGCAGCTTGGTCAGCACCCCGCGCGCATGCAGGGCAGCCGCGATCGCCCTCGCCTTGTCCCAGCTCGGGCGCCGGAAAGCGAGGTCGGGAATGGTGTTGTAGGGAATCATGTTGAGGATCGCGTACTTGCCGCGCAGGAGGGCGACGATGCCATCCAGCTCATCCTGGCCATCGTTGACGCCATCCAGCAGGGTCCACTGGTATTGGATCGGGTAGCCGGACAGGCGCGCGTAGCGTTCGCCGAATTCCACCAGCTTCTCAGGCGCCAGCTTCGGGGCGCGCGGCAGCAGTTCGGCGCGCAGGTCCGGCTTGGTGGTGTGCAGGGACAGGGCCAGCGCCGGTTTGACCCTACCCAGCGGCAAACGCTGGAAGGCGCGCGGGTCGCCGACGGTCGAGAACACCAGGTTTTTATGCGGGATATTCGCCTCGATGCCGAGCAGCTCGATGGCTTCCAGCACATTGTCCAGGTTATGGGCCGGCTCGCCCATGCCCATGAACACGACCTTTTTCACCGGACGACGGGCACGGGCCAGGACGACCTGGGCCACGATTTCGCCGCTCGTCATCTGGCGCAACAGCCCCTCGCGCCCGGTCATGCAAAACTGGCAACCGACGGCGCAGCCGACCTGGCTCGAGACACAGACGCCGTCGCGCGGCAGCAGCACGGTTTCCACGGCCTGGCCGTCCGCCAATCCGACCAGCAGGCGCGCCGAGCCATCCTCGGCCGGGTGCTCGCTGATCACGCGCGCCAGCCCGGCCAGCTCGGCATCGAGCCGGGGCAGCGCCTCGCGTACGGTTTTCGGCAGATAGTCGGCGGGACGGCGCCGCCCGCGCTCGTGCGGCGCGCCCTGCACCCAGTCGCGCAGGACGCGCGCCTGGTGTTCAGGAAGCGCTCCCAGGCCGGCGAGCTGCTCCCGTATTGCTGCAAGCCGCATTCAGTCGTTCTTGACGACGATGCTCGGGAATTTGCTCGTCATGTCCTTCGCCTTCTCGGCCACCTTGACGGCAACCTTGCGTGCGATCTCTTTATAGACCGAGGCCACAGCGCCATCCGGATCGGCCACCACCGTCGGGCGGCCCGAATCGGTCTGCTCGCGGATCGACATGGTCAGCGGCAGCGCGCCGAGGAAGTCGACGCCGAAGTCCTTGCACATCTTCTCGCCGCCGCCCTGGCCGAAGATCGCCTCGGTATGGCCGCAGTTCGAGCAGATGTGGGTGCTCATGTTCTCGACGATGCCGATGATCGGAATGCCGACCTTCTCGAACATCTTCAAACCCTTGCGCGCGTCCAGCAGGGCGATGTCCTGCGGCGTGGTGACGATCACGGCGCCCGTGACCGGGACTTTCTGCGACAGGGTCAGCTGGATGTCGCCGGTGCCCGGCGGCATGTCAACGATCAGGTAATCCAGGTCGCGCCAGTTGGTCTGCTCGAGCAGCTGCTGCAGGGCTTGCGTGACCATCGGGCCGCGCCAGACCATGGGCTCGTCCGGATCGATCATGAAGCCGATCGAGGACACTTGCACTCCGTGGTTTTCCAGCGGCTCCATGGTCTTGCCGTCCAGGCTTTCCGGACGCGCGTTAATGCCCAGCATCATCGGCTGCGAGGGACCGTAGATGTCGGCATCCAGCACGCCGACGCTGGCGCCCTCGGCGGCCAGGGCCAGCGCCAGGTTGACGGCGGTGGTCGACTTGCCGACGCCGCCCTTGCCCGAGGCCACGGCGATGATGTTCTTCACGTTGGGCATCACCTTCAGGCCGCGCTGCACCGCGTGCGACAGGATTTTCACCTGCACGCTGACGCTGACGTTGCCGACGCCCGGGATGCCCTTGACGGCGCTCACGGCCAGGGCGCGCAGCGGGGCAACCTGGCTCTTCGCCGGATAGCCCAGCTCCAGGTCGAAGGCGACGTCGGCGCCATCGACCTGGATGTTCTTGACCGATTTCGAGGACACGAAGTCCTTGCCCGTATTAGGATCGATGACCTTTGCCAGTGCCGCCTTGACCTCGTCTGCTGTGATGCTCATGTGTTTCTCCGAATGTGATGGGCGCAGTGTAGCAAAAATCGAACCGTGGTCTCTTGTTGAAATGGCAAAACGAGCCAATACCCCCTAAACGTTTAGGGCCATCCGCTGGTAGAATGCCTTTTTTCCGTCCACTAATAGCGTTTCGACCATGACCCGCAAGCTGTTCGTCACTACCGCCCTGCCCTACGCGAATGCCGCCTTCCACATCGGCCACATGATGGAGTACATCCAGGCCGACATCTGGGTCCGCTTCCAGCGAATGCAGCGCGACGGCGACACCAAGCGCCAGGTGCATTTCGTCTGCGCCGACGACACCCACGGCACGCCGATCATGATCGCCGCCGAGAAGGAAGGCATCACCCCGCAGGAATTCGTGGCCAAGATCGCCGCCGGCCGCCCGCAGTACCTGGACGGCTTCCACATCGCCTTCGACAACTGGTATTCGACCGATTCGCCGGAGAACGTCGAACTCTCGCAGGGCATCTACCGCAAGCTGCGCGATGCCGGCCTGATCGTCACCAAGACCGTCGACCGCTTCTTCGACCCGGTCAAGGGCATGTTCCTGGCCGACCGCAACATCAAGGGCGAGTGCCCGCAGTGCCATGCGAAAGACCAGTACGGCGACAACTGCGAAGTCTGCGGCGCCGCCTACCAGCCGACCGAACTGATCAATCCGTACTCGGTGTTCACCGGCTCGGCCCCGGTGCTGAAGCCCTCGGAACAGTATTTCTTCAAGCTGTCCGACCCGCGCTGCTTCCACTTCCTGAAGGAATGGCTGAACACCCCGGGCCGCCTGCAACCCGAGATGGTGAACAAGGTCTCCGAGTGGCTGGGCGAATCCGGCGAAAAGCTGGCCGACTGGGACATTTCCCGCGACGCGCCCTACTTCGGCATCCCGATTCCGGATGCGCCGGGCAAGTTCTTCTATGTGTGGCTGGACGCGCCGGTCGGCTACCTGGCTTCGCTGAAGAACTACTTCGACAAGCAGGGCCTGGATTTCGACGCCTTCCTCAAGGACCCGAACGCCGAGCAAGTGCACTTCATCGGCAAGGACATCGTGTCCTTCCACCTGCTGTTCTGGCCGGCGATGCTGAATTTCTCGGGCCACCCGATCATCGACAAGCTGAAAGTGGCCGTGCACGGCCACCTGACCGTGAACAACGAAAAGATGTCGAAGTCGCGCGGCACCGGCATCTCGCCGCTGCGCTACCTGGAACTGGGCATGAACCCGGAATGGCTGCGCTACTACCTAGCCTTCAAGCTGAACGCGAAAGTCGAAGACCTGGACTTCAACGGCGAGGACTTCGTCGCCCGCGTCAACAGCGACCTGATCGGCAAGTACGTGAACATCGCCAGCCGTTGCGCCGGTTTTATTGCCAAGAAATTCGACGGGAAGCTGGCAAGCTCGCTGTCGGATAACGCGAAGAGCTGGATCGCGAAAGCCTTGACCGTGGACGGCGTAGAGCGCCAGGCGAGCATCGCCGCCGCTTTCGAAGCCCGCGAGTTCGGCCGTGCACTGCGCGAGATCATGGAGATCGCCGACGTGACGAACCAGTTCGTCGACGAGAACAAGCCATGGATCCTGGCGAAAGACGAAACGAAAACGGCCGAACTGCACGACGTCTGCACCACCGCGCTCATCCTGTTCCGCCAGCTGACCATCATGCTCTCGCCGGTGCTGCCGCAAGTGGCCGCGCGCGTCTCTGAATTCCTGGGCGACGCCGGCTTCAGCTGGGCGGATACCCAGGGCGAGGCCGTCACCAGCTCCATGCTGGGCCGCACGATCGGCGCCTACAGCCACCTGATGCAGCGCGTCGACGCCAAGATGGTCGAGAACCTGTTCGACAAGCCTGCGGCTCCTGCTGCGCCCGCCGTCGTGTCCGATTCCGGCCTGGCCGTTGCGGCGACCGCCCCAGTGGACGAAGCCGGCGCCGACATCGAAGAACTCGCACCGGAAATCTCGATCGACGATTTTACGAAGATCGATCTGCGTGTAGCCCGCATCGTCAACTGCGAGCACGTCGAAGGCGCCGGCAAGCTGCTGCGCCTGACGCTGGACGTGGGCGAAGGCCGTCACCGCAACGTGTTCTCGGGTATCAAGTCGGCCTACAAGCCGGAAGAGCTGGTCGGCAAGCTGACGGTGATGGTGGCCAACCTGGCGCCGCGCAAGATGAAGTTCGGCGTGTCGGAAGGTATGGTGCTGTGCGCCTCGGCCGCCGACGAGAAGACGAATCCAGGCATGTATCTGCTGGACCCGATGCCGGGCGCGACGCCGGGCATGCGCATTCGCTGAACCAGTGGCAAGGGCCTGGGAAGAACGTTTCCTGGCCCACATGGCGGCGGTATAATGCCGTTTTTCTGAAGAAACACGCGCTCTAGACGCCCCTACAAACTCCTTTGAGAGGTAGAAAATAACATGACCGAACTCACTCCCCTCCGCCATATCCCGACCGCCAACGTGTTCCGCAAGGGCGACGTCTTCGTCCTGTTCGGCGAACTGTTCGGCCGCGGCTATGTGAATGGCCTGATCGACGAGGCGCGCAAGGCGGGCATGACGATCGTCGGCATCACCGTCGGCCGCCGCGACGAGACCGGCGCCCTGCGCGCGCTGACCGCTGAAGAACACGCGGAAGCCGAAGAAAAGCTGGGCGGCCGCATCGTCAACGTGCCGCTGATGGCCGGTTTCGACATGGACGCGCCGGAAGGCGAGCAGAACCCGACCGAACTGCTGGCCGACGTGAAGCTCAAGACCTGGCAGGACGACAAGCTGGACTGGGAAAAGATCGAGCGCTGCCGCGAAGCCGGCGTGCGCCGCTTCACGACCAGCGCCGCCCAGGCCATGGCCGAGATCGACAAGCTGATCCCGAAAGGCGCCAACGTCTTCTTCGCCCACACCATGGCCGGTGGCATCCCGAAGATCAAGGCCTTCCTGGCCATCGCCAACCGCATCTATAAGGGCCGCGGCGACCGCTTCGAGTCCTCGCGCGCCCTGCTCGACAGCGACCTGGGCAAGCTGATCCTGATGAACTTCGACGAAGTCACGGCCAACACGCTGAAATACCTGATCGACGCCTCCGCCCCGATCCGCGAGCGCGTAACGAAAGCCGGTGGCGAAGTGCGCTACACGGCCTACGGCTACCACGGCACCGAGATCCTGATCGGCGGCGAATACGTCTGGCAGACCTACACCAACTACACCCAGGGCTACGCCAAGATGCGCCTGGAAAGCGTTGCACAGGCCGCCTGGAACCAGGGCATCGCCGCGACCGTCTTCAACTGCCCGGAAATCCGCACCAATTCCTCGGACATCTTCGTGGGCGTCGAACTGTCGCTGTTCCCGCTGTTGACCGCGCTGAAGAAGGAAGGCGGCGGAGAATGGGCTGAGCAACAATGGCAGATCTGCCAGAACCTGCTGGGCGAAGGCACCTCGCTGCAATCGCTGCTGGACAAGATCGAGCAATACAACAACGACCCGACCAGCGCCCAGTTCCGCAACTTCGAAGCCTGGCCGATGGACAATACACCGGCCCTGGCCGACGTCATGATCGGCACCTCGGAAGAGATCACCGGCCTGCACAAGGACAAGAAGGCCCTGATCACCGACCACCTGTCCTCGCTGGTGCTGGAAGGCGCCGGCCCGCTGATGTTCTACGGCGCGTCGGAGAAGATCGCCCCGGTGCTGTGGCTGAACCACGACATCATTGCACGCCAACTGAACGCGCTGCATCCTTAAACCTTGACGCCGGGACGCGTGGGGCGGAACAATCTGCCCTCGCCGTCCCGGCATTTATTTTCTGAATCAAATCAAATGGCTAAATTTACCGGTTACGTATCCGAGCACACCAAGTTCATCGAAGAATTGAAGGCGAAAACGCCGGGTATGGAACAGCGCCAACAGGAAGGCCGCTCCCTGCTGTGGGACAAGGCCCCGATCTCGCTCGAGGAAGAAGCGCGCATCAAGGAATCGCGCCTGCGCCAGAACGCTTACCCTTACCAGACCAAGGTCTAAAGGCCACCAGGCATGCTGCCGGAACAGGCCGCCACCGAAGTTGCACCTGAGGTGGCGGCCGATGGAGCGATCGTTGATGAAGCTGCCCGCCTCGACGATGCCGCCGCGGCGGCGATTGCGCGCCTGTACGGCGAGCCGCTGCTGCGCATGCCGAACGACCTGTACATCCCGCCGGATGCCCTCGAGATCTTTCTCGACGCCTTCGAAGGTCCGCTCGACCTGCTGCTCTACCTGATCCGCAAGCAGAACTTCAACATCCTCGACATCCCGATGGCGCAGGTGACCCTGCAATACCTGGAATACGTCGAGCAGATCCGCAAGAGCAACCTGGAACTGGCCGCCGAGTATCTGCTGATGGCGGCGATGCTGATCGAGATCAAGTCGCGCATGCTGCTCCCGAAACGCCAGGACGACCTGATCGAAGACACGGGCGACCCGCGCGCGGAGCTGGTGCGGCGCCTGCTGGAATACGAACAGATCAAGCTGGCCGCCGTGCGCCTGGGCGCGATCCCGCAGGAAGGCCGCGATTTCCAGCGCCCTTCGCTGACGGTCGAACAAAGCCTGACCCCGGTCTTGCCGCACGTCGATCCGCACGATCTGCAGCGCGCCTGGCTCGACGTGCTGCGCCGCGCGAAGCTGACCCAGCACCACCGCATCGGGCGCCAGGAGCTGTCGGTACGCGAGCACATGTCGGCGATCCTGCGTACCCTGCAGTCCCAGCGTTTCGTCGAATTCGGCGAGCTGTTCGCAGGCTCGGAATCGGTGCCGATCGTCGTCGTCCATTTTGTCGCCCTGCTCGAGCTGGCCAAGGAAACCCTGGTCGAAATCACGCAGGCAGAACCGTTCGCGCCGATTTACGTGCGCCTCGCGTACTCGCCGGCATAAACAGCTTATGCTTGCGCATGCAATTAACCTTACGCATATAACACCATGAAAATCATCACCACCATCGACGAACTGCGCGACCAGCTGCGCGGCCAGCTGCGCACCGCCTTCGTGCCGACGATGGGCAACCTGCACGAAGGCCACCTGTCGCTGATGCGCCTGGCGCGCAAGCATGGCGACCCGGTGGTCGCGTCCATCTTCGTGAACCGCCTGCAGTTCGGCCCGAACGAAGACTTCGACAAATATCCGCGCACCTTCCAGGCCGACGTCGAGAAACTGGAAAAGGAAGGCGTGTACGTGCTGTTCGCGCCGACCGAGAAGGACCTGTATCCGGAGCCGCAGGAATACCGCGTGCAGCCCCCCGACACCCTGGGCAATACGCTGGAAGGCGAGTTCCGCCCGGGCTTCTTCGGTGGCGTCTGCACGGTCGTGACCAAACTGTTCTCCTGCGTGCAGCCGCGCGTGGCCGTGTTCGGCAAGAAGGATTACCAGCAGCTGATGATCGTGCGTAACATGGCGCGCCAGTTCGCGCTGCCGACCGAAATCATCGGCGCCGAGACCTGGCGCGCCGAGGACGGCCTGGCCCTCTCCTCGCGCAACATGTACCTGTCGCCCGACGAACGTGCCGAAGCGCCGGCCCTGTTCCAGGGACTGAACTTTGTCGCCAACGAGATCCGCGGCGGCCACCTCGACATTTTCTCGGTCGAGCGCGAGGCGATGGCGCAACTGAGCGCACGCGGCTGGAAGCCGGATTACGTCTCGGTGCGCAAGCGCATCGACCTGCAGCCGCCGTCGGCCGGCGACCTGCTCGAGGGCGCGCCGCTGGTGGTGCTGGCCGCGGCCAAGCTGGGTACCACGCGCCTGATCGACAACCTGGAAATCTGAGGCGATTCCGCCACGGCGGGCCTGTTGTTTTGTAAATAGTAATTTACTTTTTGCAACACCAGGCCTGGCCGTTTATACTGGCAGCTGCCGGGGTCCTGCCCGGCAGATTTTGCTGCAAGGATTGCCGCCGTGACCGATACCCCGAATCACCCGCCCCGCAAGGGACCGCCCCGTCCCAGCGACCTGCTCGAACGCATCCACCAGAGCGCCGCGCCGCACGAGATGCGCGATCCCTTCGACATCGGCGAGACCTTCACCAGCCTGGCCGAGTCCGGGGAACCGCTGACGATCTACCCGGGCAGCCTGGGGGAGCCGCTGCTGGCGCGCATCGACACGGTGCATCCGGAAGAACCCCATTTCACGCTCGACGTCGTCGGCACGATTCCACCCGGCCGTGCGACCTTCGTCGCGGCGCTCGGCGGCAATGCCAAGCTCCAGTTCGACCTGGCAGGCGAGTGGACGCCACAGCCCGGCACACTCAACCTGGTGCCGGCCGTGTTCCCGGAATCCTGCCTGGTACTGAATCGCCGTGCGGCGCCGCGCCTGGACACTCCGGTCAACGGCAACTATGCCGCTACCTTCACCCTGATGAACAAGCAGTTCGAGCTGCCCCTGTGCGACTATTCCACCGGCGGCGTCGGCTTGCGCGCCACGCCCGACCAGGCGGCGGAACTGTATGTGGGCCGTAAACTGAAGAGCGTGCGCCTGCAGCTGGGCCCGGCGCTGGCGATCGTCGCCGACCTGGAAATCCGCCTGCTGCGGCCGTTCCGCAGCTTCCTGCTGGGGGAGCAGGTGCAGGTCGGGTGCAGCATTTCGAACATTGAAATGCAGATGCAGCAGACGCTGCAGCGGTTGGTGACCTCGAATCGCGGACGGCAGGTGGCGTAGGTGTTGAAGTAAGCCGACGGCAAGCGCCGTTTCTGCGCGGGCATGCCCGCCCTACGGTTACGCATCGACCTGGGACCGTTGTGCATCGTAGGGCGGGCATGCCCGCGTTCACACTTATTGCGTCACCGCCTGCGCCCACGCCAGCGCCGACAGGTGCGCCTTGTTCACTTCCAGCGGGCTGATGTCGAGCGACCCGGCCAGCGCACCCACCAGGTTGGAACTGAGCTCGCAGGCCTCGGCCAGCGCCAGGTAAGGGCCGTACATGCCCTCGCGCGCCATCAGTGCGCGCACGACTTCCGGCGGCAGCGGAATGGTTTCCAGCACTTCCTTCATCGGCAGCCCGAGCAGGCGGTCGAGCAGCGAGAACATGCCGGCAACGAACAGGTGTTCACCCTCGCTCTTCGGCAAGGAATGCAGGCCCAGCAGTTCGGTCAGGCGGCCTCGCACGACGGCCGTTTCCATCAGCACCGGCGAATAGCCGCTCGCGCTGGCGCCCGCCAGCAGCAGGGTCAGCCAGCGGTACAGGGGGGCGTAACCCATCAGGCTGATCGCCTGGCGGATCGACTGCACTTCGCGTCCGGCGCCGAAGCCGGCCGAATTGATGTTGCGCAGCAGCTTGTAGGTCAATGCCGGATCGCGCTTGAGCACGCCTTCCAGCTTGGGGATGTCCTCGTTGTTCTGCACCATCTGCATCAGCTGCAGGATGATGGTCTGGGCCGGGTTCAGGCCCTTCACCGGGTTGCCGGGACGCGGGGTCAGGTGCAGCTTGCCGACGAAGGCGTCCAGGCCGAGCGCGGCGCAGGCGTCGTAGTCGATCCAGTTGGTGACCGGGCGGCCGACCATGCGCAGCGAGGCCTGCTTGGCGGCGGCGTAGCTGCGCGCCTGGGCGGCGACGTCGATGCCGGCGAAGCGCATCTCGACGTGCGAGGCATAGGGCGCGAGCGCCGGGGTCAGGTGCTTGACGTCGAGGCCGCGCAGCGAGATGCCGACGCCGCCGGCGCGCACCGCCTTGACGGCGGCCCTGGCATCCGCGTCGTTCAGGCAACGCGCCTGCAGGCTGAGCACGGTGTGCTCGGGCGGCAGGTTGAACAGCGCGTCGGTGGACAGCATGGCCGGCACCGCGTCGAGGAAGAGCTGCTTGTCGCGCAACAGCCAGCCGTGTTCCTCGTGGTTGACGTGTTCGGCGACGAAGGCCACCAGTTGCTCGAGCTCGGCGTCGGGGACGGCCTGGGCGCCCTGCTTCCACAGCAGTTCATAGCCGATGACGCGCTGCGCAGGGTCGAGCAGCGGCTCGCGCACAATATAGTTGGTGTGATGCATGGAGTGGTCGCGAATAAAACAATGGCGGCCGGGGCCGCCAAAGGAGTGCAAATAAGCCTAGAAGCCCAGGCTGTCGAGCAGGTCGTCGACCTGGCCCTGGTTCGCCACCACTTCGGTATTGCCTTCCGGCTTGATCTGCGGACCGTTCAGCAAGCCGTTGTCGAGCTCGCGCCGGATCTCGCTCGGCGCGAAATCGATCAGCACTTGCACCAGCTGCTTTTCCAGGTCTTGCGCGATCGAGGTGATTTTGCCGATCACCTGCCCGGTCAGGTCCTGGAAGTCCTGGGCCAGCATGATGTTCATCAGCTCGGCACGGGTGGCGGTGGCGGCACGTTCGTTCTCGGCCATGACGGCAATGCTGCGCTCGGCCAGCGCTTTCCAGTCGGCTTCACCGGCACCGTCCTTGTCCAGCAGCGCCTGCCAGGACGTGCGCAGTTCCGCGCTGCGGCTTTCGACCGCATCCTGCAGGGGGCCGGCGGCGTCGGTGGCGTCGAGCACGCGCTTGGCGGCCTGTTCCGACAGGCGCGCCACATAATCGAGCCGGTCGCGCGCATCGGGAATGTCGCTGGCCGCCTTCTCGACCAGCTTGTCGAGGCCAAGGCCGCGCAGGCTGTCGTGCAGCGCACGCGTCATGTGCCCGACGCGGATCAGCACCTCGTCGTTGGCCACCCCTTCTGCAACACCTTCAGCGATCGGCTCAACCATGATCAGGCATTTCCCATTTTCTCGAAGATCTTGTTCAGCTTCTCGTCGAGCGTGGCCGCGGTGAAAGGCTTCACCACATAGCCGCTTGCGCCGGCCTGGGCCGCCGCGATGATGTTTTCCTTCTTCGCTTCCGCGGTCACCATCAGCACCGGCAGCTTGGCCAGGGCGGGATCGGCACGGATGTTCTGCAGCATGGTCAGACCGTCCATGTTGGGCATGTTCCAGTCGGAGACCACGAAGTCGAACTGTTCGCTGCGCAGCTTCGCCAGCGCCATCACGCCGTCTTCCGCTTCATCGACGTTGGCGTAGCCCAGTTCTTTCAACAAGTTCCGGACGATGCGGCGCATCGTCGAGAAATCGTCAACAACCAGGAAACGCATCTTTGGATCAGCCATGAATTACTCCGTTGTTTCTTTTACTAATGGTTAGTGTGGCTTGAGTCGCTGGCATATGCAGCATCGAGCAAACTCAAGAATAGCATTTTTGTTGCCGTACGGCGATAAAACAGAGCGGAAAAGCGACGATTCGCCGCGATCCGGATCAAACGCGCAACGCTCTGCCGCCATGCGCCGCCAGGTGCCCCAGCACCAGGCCGGGCAAGGCCGTCAGCGGCGCCACTTCGTGGGTGGCGCCGATTGCGATGGCCTCGCGCGGCATGCCGAAGACGACGCACGAAGCTTCGTCCTGGGCGAAATTCTGGGCACCGGCGTTTTTCATCTCCAGCATACCAGCAGCGCCGTCTTTACCCATGCCCGTCAGGATTACGCCGACTGCGTTTTTACCGGCAGCAACAGCTGCCGAGCGGAACAGCACGTCGACCGAAGGACGGTGGCGATTCACCGGGTCGGTCTGCTCGATCTTCGTCATGTAGTTGGCGCCCGAACGCGTGAGCAGCAGGTGCGAGTGACCCGGCGCAATATAAGCGTGGCCGGGCAGCACGCGTTCGTTGCCGGCCGCCTCCATGACGGTGATGCGGCATAGCGAATCGAGACGGCGCGCGAACGAGGTGGTAAAACCTTCCGGCATGTGCTGGGCGATCAGGATGCCCGGGCAATCCGACGGCATCTGCATCAGGAACTCGCGGATCGCTTCGGTGCCGCCGGTCGAGGCGCCGATGATGATCAGCTTTTCCGACGAGATCAGGGGGCTGCGCATCGACGGCAGGGCCGTGGTCGGCGCCGTGCTGGCCACCGTGCGTTTTACGCGCGCACGGGCGGCGGCGCGGATCTTATCCGTGATCAGCTCGGTGTACTCGCGCATCCCGGTCTGGATCGAGATCTTCGGTTTCGTCACGAAGTCGACGGCGCCCAGTTCCAGCGCGCGCATCGTGATTTCCGAACCGCGCTCGGTCAGCGAGGACACCATCAGCACCGGCATCGGGCGCAGGCGCATCAGCTTTTCCAGGAAGTCGAGGCCGTCCATCTTCGGCATTTCGACGTCGAGCGTCAGCACGTCGGGATTGTGTTTCTTGATCAGTTCGCGCGCGACGAGCGGGTCGGGGGCGGTGGCCACCACTTCCATGTCGGGCTGCGAATTGACGATCTCGCTCATCACGCTGCGGATCAGGGCCGAGTCGTCGACGATCAGGACCTTGGTTTTCATATGGGTTCCTTTGCGTACGTGACAAATCAGAACAGGTCGATTTCGCCGCCGACGGGCTCGACCTTGAGGCGCTTGGCGTAGTCGAGCTCGCGCTTGGCCAGCGTATCGTTCTGGGTCTGCATGAGTTTTTTGACGAGGACCTTGCCCGTCCTCGGGAAGAAGTACACCTTGCGCGGATGAATGTCGTTCAGGTCCTCGGCCAGCACCGGGATGCGTTCGGTCTTCAGAAATTGCATGACGAAGGCCGCGTTGCGCTCGCCCACGTTCATCGCGGTAAAGCCGCGCAGCACGGCGCCGCCGCCGAAGACTTTCGCCTCCAGGTTCTCGCGCCGGGCGCCGGCCTTCAGCAAGTCGTTGATCAGCACTTCCATCGCGAAGGTGCCATAGCGCATCGAGGCCGAAACCGGGCTGCCGGCGTCGCCGCCGCCATCGGGCAGCATGAAGTGGTTCATGCCGCCCAGGCCGGTCACGCGGTCGCGGATGCAGGCCGAGACGCAGGAACCGAGCACGGTGACGATCAGCATGTTCTTGCCGGTGTAGTAGTACTCGCCTGGCAAGATCTTGGCCGCATCACAATCGAAGGTGCGGTCGTAGTAGACGTTGGTGGCGAACTGGCTATTCGAATGCATGGTGTTTCCGGGATGACCGCGGCTCAGGCGCGGCGGTCGTTGCGAATTTCGTTGAGCTCGTAGACGGTCTTGCCGCGCAGGCGCAGCGAGTCGGAAACGTAGAGGAAGTTTTCGGAGTGGCCGGCAAACAGCAGCGCGTGCGGCTTCATCAGCGGCACGAAGCGCGCCAGGATCTTGCGCTGCGTTTCCTTGTCAAAATAGATCATCACGTTGCGGCAGAAGATGGCGTCGAACTGCCCGCTCACTGGCCACTGGTCGGACAGCAGATTCAGCTGGCGGAAGCTCACCAGCTGGCGCAGTTCCGGACGCACGCGCGCCATGCCTTCGTGGCGGCCTTTGCCCTTCAGGAAGAAACGCTTGAGGCGCTCGGGCGCCATCTTTTCCAGGCGCTCCATGCCGTACACGCCTTCGCTGGCGACCGACAGCACGTTGGTGTCGATGTCGGTGGCGACGATCTGCACCGGCGGCGTGAGCGTATCGAAGGCTTCGCACAGCGTCATCGCGATCGAGTACGGCTCTTCGCCGGTCGAGCTGGCCGAGCACCAGATCGTCAGGGGTTCGCGGCTGTGGGCACGCAAGCCGTTCACGTGCTCGGCCAGCAGCGGGAAGTGATGCGCTTCGCGGAAGAACGAGGTGAGATTCGTGGTCAGGGCGTTCGTGAACGATTCCCACTCCTCGCCCAGGCGCCCCGCTTCCAGCTCGTCCAGGTACTTGCCGAAGGACTGGATGCCGGTCGCGCGCAGGCGCCGCGCCAGGCGGCTGTAGACCATTTCCTGCTTGCTGTCGGCCAGCGAGATGCCGGCGCGGCGGTAGATCAGGGCGCGCACACGCTCGAAGTCGGCGCGCGTGAAGTCAAATTCCTTGACTGTCTCGGAGGTGTGTAACGGCACTTTGCCTTACCTATGATTCGTTTGCCGGCCGGGGCCGGCGTTGTCGTTTGCTCGGTGCCGTTCTTTTTATGCAGCCAGCTTTTGATCGATGAGACCCATCTCGCTCGACGACATCAGGCGGTCGATGTCGACCAGAATCAGCATGCGCTCGTCCACGGTGCCCAGGCCGATCAGGTAGTCGGTGCTGAAGGCGGTGCCCATGTCCGGCGCCGGCTTGACCTGGTCCGGGGTCAGCGTGGTCACGTCGGAGACGCTGTCGACCACCATGCCCATCACGCGGCCGCCGATGTTCAGGATGATCACGACCGTGAACTGGTCGTAGGTCGGGGTACCGAGATTGAACTTGATGCGCATGTCCACCACCGGAATGATGATGCCGCGCAGGTTGATCACGCCCTTGATGAATTCCGGCGCGTTGGCGATGCGGGTCACGGCTTCGTAGCCGCGGATTTCCTGCACCTTCAGGATGTCGATCCCGTACTCCTCCGAGCCGAGCGTGAAGGCCAGGTATTCGTTGCCGGCGCCGTCTTGCGCTTGCGCGATGGTGTTCGTCATGGACATGGTGTTTTCCTTATTTATATTCAATCAAGAGGCCAGGGCTTCGTCTGCCAGCTGGCGTGACGAGCGCACCAGCGCCGCCACGTCGAGGATCAGGGAGACGCCGCCGTCGCCCAGGATGGTGGCGCCGGAAATGCCCGCCACCTTGCGGTAGTTCGCTTCCAGGTTCTTCACCACCACGTGCTGCTGGCCGACCAGGTCGTCGATCAGGAGCGCGGCGCGCTTGCCTTCCGATTCCAGGATCACGACGATGCCTTCGCTCGGATCCTGCACCCGCGACTCGATGCCGAACACGCCGTGTAGCGCGATCAGCGGCAGGTATTCGCCACGGACCTTGAGCACCTGGCCGCGCCCGGCGATGTCGCGCACGTCTTCGCGGCGCGGCTGCAGCGACTCGACCACATAGCCTAATGGAAGGATATAGATTTCCTCACCGCAACGTATAGTCATCCCGTCCAAAATGGCGAGTGTGAGCGGTAAAGAGATCGAAATCGTGGTGCCGAAGCCACGCGCCGAGCGGATGTCGACCGAGCCGCCCATGGCGGTGATATTACGTTTGACAACATCCATGCCGACGCCGCGTCCCGAGACGTCGGTGACCACATCCGCCGTGCTGAAGCCCGGCGCGAAGATCAGCTGCCAGACCTCGGCGTCGCTCATGTTGTCGGATACGGCCAACCCGTTCTGGGCCGCCTTGGCGAGGATGCGCTCGCGGTTCAGGCCGCCGCCGTCGTCCGCGACTTCGATCACGATGTTGCCGCCCTGGTGGCCGGCCGACAGGAACAGACGCCCCGCTTCCGACTTGCCCGCGGCCGCACGCGCAGCCGGCATTTCGATGCCGTGGTCGATCGAATTGCGCACCAGGTGGGTCAGCGGATCGACGATGCGCTCGATCAGGCCCTTGTCCAGTTCGGTCGCGGCGCCGTGGGTGATGAAATCGACCTTCTTGCCGAGTTTACTCGCTAGGTCGCGCACCATGCGCGGGAAGCGCGAGAACACGAAGTCCATCGGCATCATGCGGATCGACATCACGGCTTCCTGCAGCTCGCGCGTGTTGCGGGTGAGCTGGCTGACGGACGACAGCAGGCGCTCGTGCAGCATCGGGTCGAGATTGCTCGAACGCTGCTCGATCATGGCTTGCGTGATGACCAGTTCGCCGATCAGGTTGATCAGTTGATCGACCTTCTCGACCGAGACGCGGATCGAGGACGACTCGGCGCCCTTCTCGTCCTTCTTGGCCGCCTTCTTCTCGACGGCCTCCATCACTTCATTGGCCTGCGCCGATTTCACGGGCGCGGCATCGACCCCGGCCAGCGCGCGGATCTGCTCGATCGGCTGGAAGAAGCCGTAGCCACGCTCGTCGTCCGAGATCTCGGCCTGCGCCGCCGGCGCATCGTCGGCCGGGTCGAAGAAGCCGTAGCCCTGCTCGTCCTCGATGCGGGCGCGCTCGGCCGCTTCCAGCGCGCGCTGCTCGGGCGTGAGCGGCGGCGCCTCGAAGATTTTCAAATCGTCGGGGTTCAGCACGAAGGAGCAGATGGCGACGATGTCTTCCAGGCTCTCGTGGGTGGTAATGATCAGCGCGCTGCGGCCGCCTTCCAGGGGCGTGACCGAAACGCGGCCCATCAGGCCCAGTTCGTCGACCAGGGCGTTCACGTCGCGCTGCGGAATGTCGGGCAGTTCGATCTTGTAGCGGTGCGCGCCCTCGCCCGTCTGGGCCTTCGGTTCGGCGTGCAGGAAGGAAGGGGCAACCAGCGATGCCGCCGGCACCAGGCCTTCGGACAGGTCGTGCAGCACCATGCGCACGTTGGCGACGTTGTCCTGGTCGACGTCGGCGCCGTTGCGGTGCCCGTCGAGCTGCATCTTGAGCGTGTCCTTGGCCGCCAGGAAGGCGTCCACGTGCTGGCTCGTCAGGGCCATCTCGCCCTTGCGGATGCGGTCGAGCAGCGACTCCAGCACGTGCGTGACCTCGCTCATGTCGGTGATGCCGAAGGTCGAGGCGCCTCCCTTGACGGAGTGCGCGGTGCGGAAGATCGCGTTCAGGTCTTCGGCATCGGGGGCGGCCACGTCGACGCCCAGCAGCAGCCGTTCCATTTCGGCGAGCAGCTCTTCGGCCTCGTCGAAAAAGACCTGGTAAAACTGACTGATGTCGATCGTCATGGTGAAATCCTGCAAAGAAGTACGTGCATACGGCGCGGCTCCATTGCCTTAGCCAATCACTTTCTTGACGACTTCGATCAGGCGCTGCGGATCGAACGGCTTGACCAGCCAGCCGTTGGCGCCGGCCGCGCGGCCCTTGGACTTCATTTCGTCCGAGGATTCGGTGGTCAGCATCAGGATCGGCACCTTCTGGTACTCGGGCAGGCCGCGCAGGTGCTTGATCAGCGACAGGCCGTCCATGCGCGGCATGTTCTGGTCGGTCAGCACCAGGTCGACGACCTGGTTCTTCGCCTTGTCCAGGCCATCCTGGCCATCGACCGCTTCCACCACCTGGTAACCGGCCGCCTTCAGGCTGAACGCCACCATCTGGCGCAGCGAGCTCGAATCGTCGACCGCGAGAATTGTTTTAGCCATGTTGTGCTCCTGCTGTTTTCTTTGATTTCTTGGGTTGAACGGGGAACGAACTGTCAGAACAGTTCGATATCGCCGCTTTCGAGATGCTGTTGTTCCACCGATTTGCGCAGCACGCTGCGCAGTTCGAGCGACTGGATCGCCAGCGCCATGCTGACCTTGCCGAGGCGCTCGACGATTTCGTCGCTGCCGGTGTCGTGCGTGATGTCGGCACCGTGCTCGTCCAGCGTGCCCAGGAATTCGCGCAAGCCCGTCACGCGCTTCAGGGTACGCTCGATCAGCTGGCTCGTCATGTCCTGGAACTGCATGCTGGTGATCGCCGTGTTCACGTGGGTGCCGATTTCGCCCGACATGCCCGCCAGCGCCGCCGCGTCCTCGCCACTCAGGGTGCCGGCCGCGACCAGGCGGTCGATCGTTTCCTGGCGTGCGCCGACGGCGCTGTGGATCGCCATGAAGCTGCTGGTCAGTTTTTCCACCGCCTCTTCGAGCAGCAATTCCGTTTGCAGCAGGTCGGTCTCGACTTCACTCAGGTGGCGTCGCCCGTGCGTCGACACGCCGGACAACAGGCGTTTCACGTGCGAACCCAAAATCTTTTTTCTCATTATGTGCTCCAGTCGGGCCCTGCTTTTACTTCGTTGCTTCGACGACGGCTTGCGCGGCCGCCTTGCCGTCCGCGGCTGGCACGTCGAGCGTGGCGGCGTCGCGCATGACGGCGTCTTCGGTGCGCTTGTTCATGACGATGATGCTGATCCGGCGGTTGATCGGGTTGAAGGGATCGGCGCGGTCGAGCGGCGCGGCGGCGGCCAGGCCGACCACGCGCAGGATCTTCTCGTCCGCCAGCCCGCCGACCACCAGCGCGCGCCGCGAGGCGTTGGCGCGGTCGGCCGAGAGTTCCCAGTTGCTGTAGCCGGCGTCGCTGTAGTACGGCGTCGAATCCGTGTGGCCGGACAGGCCGATCCGGTTCGGCACGTCGTTCAGCACCATGCCCAGTACGTGCAGGATGTCGCTCGTGTAGGGCTGCAGGGTCGCCTTGGCCAGCGCGAACATCGGGCGGTTCTGCTCGTCGACGATCTGGATGCGCAGGCCTTCGCTGGTGATGTCGAGCAGCAGCTGGTTCTGGTATTTCTTCAGGGTCGGATTGGCTTCGATGACCGACTCGATCTTCATCTTCAGCGTCTTCAGGCGCTCGCCCTCGGCCTTTTCCAACGCGGCGCGCGCGTCGTTCAGGTCGTAGGTCTTCTTGTTGGTCTCGATGTCGCCCTTCTTCACCTGGCCGTTGCGGCGCGTGAGGTCGGTGCCGCCGCCCTTGATGACGGAGGAGCTGTCGCCGGAACCGGAGCCGCCGGACATCGCCACCTTCAGCGGGTTCTTGAAGAATTCGGAGATGCCCTCGAGGTCGCCCTTCGAGGTCGAGCCGAGCAGCCACATCAGCAGGAAGAAAGCCATCATTGCCGTCACGAAGTCGGCATAGGCGATCTTCCAGGCGCCGCCATGGTGCCCGCCGGCGGTCTTCTTGATCCGCTTGACGATGATCGGGCGCTGTCCTTCGTCAGCCATGGCTTACTTCGCCTTCGACTTCTTGATGTGCTCTTCCAGCTCGGCGAACGATGGACGCTCGGTCGAGTACAGCACCTTGCGGCCGAATTCGACGGCCAGGGCCGGCGCGTAGCCGTTCAGGCTGGCGAGCAGGGTCACCTTCACGCACTGGAACATCTTGCTGGATTCGTCGAGCTTCTGTTCCAGCAGGCTGGCGAGCGGACCGACGAAACCGTAGGCCAGCAGGATGCCGAGGAAGGTACCGACCAGCGCTTTCGCGATCAGGATGCCCAGTTCCGCCGGCGGGATGCCGACCGATTCCATCGTGTGCACCACGCCCATGACGGCGGCCACGATACCGAAGGCCGGCAGGCCGTCGCCCAGCTTGGCGATCACGTGGGCCGGCACGGCGCCTTCGTGGTGATGGGTCTCGATCTCGTTGTCCATCAGGTTCTCGATCTGGAAGGCGTCCATGTTACCGGACACCATCAGGCGCAGGTAGTCGGCCATGAATTCGACGATGTGATGGTCGGCCAGTACCAGCGGATATTTCGAGAACAGCGGGCTCGCTTCGGGCGATTCGATATCGCCTTCGATCGACATCAGGCCCTCCTTGCGCACCTTGGACAGCACGTCGAACAGCAGCGACATGAGTTCCATGTACATTTCGCGGGTGTACTGCGAGCCCTTGAAGACGCTCGGCAAGGCCTTCATGGTGGCCTTGATCGACTTGTTGTTATTACCGACAAAGAAGGCGCCGACAGCGGCGCCGCCGATCATCAGGAGCTCGAGCGGCTGGAACAGCACGGCCACGTGTCCGCCGGACATGACGAAGCCGCCGAACACCGAAGCACAGACAATGATGTAACCGATAATGACGAACAAGAACGTGCTCCAGAAGGCGGTCCGCGGTGGTCGCGCGCGGGATCATGAATCCGAGACAATGTATCTCAGAAAAAATATTTACGTAGGGAACTACAGCAGCTGGAACAATAGCTTGAGAATGGCCTATGGGCAAGTAAAAAGGCCTGTTTTGTGGCCTAAAAGTGCCAAATGTAGAGAGTTCGACCAGTATCTTGTAGATAGAGAGACATGCTTGGTGATGCTTCGGAAACAGTAAATTCATAACTCATCAGCATGCTGCCCGGACGCATCTCGCGTTTCGCCTTGCGCCACAGCGCTGTCATGGCCGCCGGCGACAGGTAGGCGAACACGGCATCGTAGGCGCCGAATTCGAGTAACTCATAGTCACCGCGAATGAAAACGGCCGGGCTGCCGCTCAAACGCGCGCGCAGCCAGCTGGCCAGCCAGGGCAGCGGCGCAAGTTCGATGCCGGTTGCCTGCACGCCCGGGCGGCGTGCCAGGTCGAGCACCAGCCCGCCCAGGCCGCTGCCGATGTCGATCAGCTTCACTTCCCTGCCCTGCGGCAGTTGTCCGGCCACCGCCGCCCAGGCGCTCTTGCCGGACGGGTAGTACGGCACCTGGGTACGGAAGGTCGACCAATACAAGACCAGCATGAACAGGAAAACGGCCAGGAACAGCCAGGACGGCAGCGCCAGGCCGTTGGCCGCGTACAGGGCGGGCGCGAACAGCAGGCCGATCGCGATCCACCAGGATGCGAGGCGCCAGCGCCAGGTCAATATGGCGGCGAACAGGCCTTGCAGCAGCGCCGCGTGCAGGTAGGACGGCTGCAGGCCGGCGCGCGCCAGCAGGTAGACGGCCAATAAAGTCAGCGGAAAGGCGGCAAGCTGGCACAGGAGCGCGCGGACCGATGGGGCGCGCAGGAGGCGAACGCTCACGATGGCGGATCAGCCCTCGCCCGCGGCGTCCTCGCGCGCGGCGGCGTCGAGCGCGGCGGCGTCGAGCACGGCGGCGTCCTTGGCTTTGCGGGTCTTGCCGGCGCGCGAGGGCATATGGCACAGGCCGCACAGGTAGTCGCGGTTCAGGTCGAGCGCATTGACGACGAACTTGCCCTTGCACTTGCCGCAGGGCGCCAGCGCCAGCATGTTACTTTGGAAGAAACGCACCAGGGTCCAGGCGCGCGTCAGCGAGAGCAGCGGCTCTTCGCCGGGCGCGGCCGGCATCTGTTCGAGGTAAAGCTTATAGGCCTTCATCACCGCCTGCACGCCGCTCGCGCCGGCATTTTCTACCAGGAAGTTGTAGATATTGATGAACAGCGAGGAATGGATGTTCGGCTGCCAGGTGAGGAACCAGTCGGTCGAGAACGGCAGCATGCCTTTCGGCGGCGACACGCCCTTCAGTTCCTTGTACAGCTTGATGAGGCGCTCGCGGGAGAGCGAGACTTCGCTCTCGAGCAGTTGCAGGCGGGCGCCCAGGGTGATCAACTCGATGGCGAGCTGGATTTCCTGCGCTTCAGATACGACGCTTTTTTTACTCATCCCACGGCTCCGGCTGGTGTCCCGGCTATCCTACACTATCAGGCCGAGCTCAGCGGGATTTTACAATGTGTCCTGAGAGAAATTCCACTGTCAGGCGATTTCCTCGGCGGGCTGGCCGGCCATCAGAATCGCGGCATGCGACTGGGCCAGGGCGCGGTCCTTGCTGTGGCTGGTCAGCATCGACAGGATGGCGGTGTCGTCGAAGCGGAAGCGGGCCAGCATCATGTTGCCGCCGGCAAGCTTCAGGATCTGGGCGTTGCTCATGCCCTCGATCAGGTCGGCGATGTCGGCCGAGATGCCGAGACGGAAAATGGCGGTGACTTTGTCGGCGCGGATCATTTGCTGGGCCAGCATCAGGTAGCTCAGGTTGGCGTCCCGGATTTCAGCCATCATGTCGTTTGCAGTCATTTTTCTCTCCATCTTCCTGTTGAACCTGGCTGTTTGTGTTGCCAGTGAGATAGATTCTGACCGTAGAGAAACATTAGGGGAATCGGACGGACCCTGTATTTTGCGTCCGGCAAACGCGGGCGTGCCCGTAGGAGTTTGTCTGACAAACCGGGGCTGAATAGGAAGGCGCTCCTATGAAAACAGGAGGCAAATGAGGTCATGCGAACTGCGCTTTTTCGGACGGCTTGCCGGTGCGGCACATCGTCTATGTGTTGGTTTACGTCAACCAAGACCAGAACTTTAG
The DNA here is from genome assembly GCF_004798585.1 of Massilia sp. Mn16-1_5. GTDB lineage: Bacteria > Pseudomonadota > Gammaproteobacteria > Burkholderiales > Burkholderiaceae_D > Telluria. The sequence continues at coordinate 222,135 of NZ_PPXQ01000002.1, read as the reverse complement.
GCTTGTCCTGAACTTTTTTTCAGGTCCTTTTCGTCCCTTCTGACCCTTTAACGGCAGCGCTCGGAGGAACTTTAGGGTGATTTGAAAATATTTTTGAATTATTTTCAGACACCGTTTCGTGGCCTCTGACTCCTTTACGGCTGGGTTCGCCTGAACTTTAGGGTTGAGAGCAAAAATTTTTGAAAAAAGTTCAAAATAGTGCCGATACGAGGTGCAAGGGCGAAAAAAGATGGCAAAGCGTCATCGGCAAGCCGCCGCCGGGCAGCCTTTTCTTGTTACACTCGCGGCCGAACGGCCCCGCTCACCACTGCCCTCCTTCATATATGAACGAATTTTCGATCACCCGCGCCGATTGCCTCGCGCGCGACGCCCAGGATCCGCTCGCGCCCCTGCGCGAACGCTTCGACCTGCCTCAGGATGTCATCTACCTCGACGGCAACTCGCTAGGCGCCCGTCCATGCGCGGCGCTCGAACGCGCCCAGCAGGTGGTGGCGCGCGAATGGGGCCGCGACCTGATCACGAGCTGGAACACGGCCGGCTGGTTCGACATGCCCAAGCGCCTGGGCGAACGTCTCGGCCCGCTGATCGGCGCCCAGGCGGGCGAAGTGGCCGTCACCGACACTACTTCGCTGAACCTGTTCAAGGCGCTGGCCGCGGCCGTCCGCCTGCAGGCCGAGGGGCCAAACGCCGCGCGGCGCGTCATCGTCACCGAGCGCAGCAATTTCCCGACCGATATCTATATGGCCGAAGGCCTGAGCGAATGGCTGCAGCAGGGCTACCGCGTGCGGCTGGTCGACTCCGTCGAGGAGCTGCCGGCCGCGATCGACGCCGACTGCGCCGTCGTCATGCTGACCCACGTGAACTACCGCACCGGCTACCAGCACGACCTGGCCGCCCTCACCCGTCACGCGCACCAACATGGTGCATTGATCGTCTGGGACCTGGCCCACTCGGCCGGCGCCGTGCCGGTCGACCTGAACGCGGCCGAAGCCGACTTCGCGGTCGGCTGCACCTATAAATACCTGAACGGCGGCCCCGGTTCGCCGGCCTTCATCTGGGTGCCGCGGCGCCACCAGGCCAGCTTCTCCCATCCGCTCACCGGCTGGTGGAGCCACGCCAAGCCCTTCGCCATGGCACACGGCTTCGCGCCGACCGACGGCATCGGCCGCGCCCTGTGCGGCACCCAGCCGGTGGTCTCGCTGGCGCTGGTCGAATGCGGCCTCGAAGTGTTCGAGGAAACGAGCATGGAGGCCATCCGCGCCAAGTCGCTGGCCCTGACCGACCTCTTCATCGAGCTGGTCGAAGGCACCTGCGCGAATCACCCGCTGGGACTGGTGACGCCGCGCGAACACGTCCGGCGCGGCAGCCAGGTCAGCTTCACCCATCCGCACGGCTACGCGGTCATGGCGGCGCTGATCGGGCGCGGCGTGATCGGCGACTACCGCGAGCCGGAAATCATGCGCTTCGGTTTCACCCCGCTGTACACGCGTTTCGTGGACGTCTGGGATGCGGTGGCGATCCTGAAGGACATCCTCGACCGCGAGGACTACGACGTGGCCGCCGAACGCGGCGCCGTTACCTGAGGCAGACATGAACAAACCCGACAAGAACCCCGCCGAGTGGCATGGGGCCAAGATGGATTTCAAGGAGTCGATGAGCTATGGCGACTACCTCGGTCTGAACCAGATCCTCACGGCCCAGCACCCGCTCTCGCCCAACCACAACGAGATGCTATTCATCATCCAGCACCAGACCAGCGAACTCTGGGTCAAGCTGATGCTGCACGAACTGCATGCCGTGCGCACCCACCTGCGCGCGGGCGAACTCGATCCGGCTTTTAAAATGCTGGCGCGGGTGGCGCGCATCATGGATCAGCTGGTGCATGCCTGGGACGTGCTGGCGACCATGACGCCTTCCGAGTACACGGCGATCCGGCCCTATCTCGGTGCCTCCTCGGGCTTCCAGTCGCACCAGTACCGCGAACTCGAATTCATCCTCGGGAACAAGAATGCGGCCCTGCTCGCGGTGCACGAAAAGAACCCGGCGGCCCATGCGACCCTGTCCGCGGCCCTCGACACGCCCTCGATCTACGACGAAGCCGTGGCCCTCTTGTCGCGCAGCGGTTTTACGATCGCGCCCGAACGCCTGGCACGCTCGCCGCAAGAGCCGACCGTCCACGACGATTCGGTGCAGGCGGCCTGGCTGGCCGTCTACCAGGACCCGGAGCACCACTGGGGCCTGTACGAACTGGCCGAAAAGCTGGTCGACCTCGAGACCGCCTTCCGCTTCTGGCGCTTCCGCCACGTGACGACGGTCGAGCGCATCATCGGCTTCAAGACCGGAACCGGCGGTACCGCGGGCGTGAGCTACCTGCGCAAGATGCTCGACGTGGTCCTGTTCCCGGAACTGTTCGCGCTGCGCACGGCCCTGTAAGCGGCGCCCGCGCCGACCCATGTAGAATGAATTGATCGACAAGGAGACGGCATGGACGGCGACGTACTGATTCTTTCGGGCCTCTGGGATTCCGGACCGCAGCACTGGCAGTCGCACCTGGAAGCGCGCCATCCCGATTGGCGCCGGGTCGCGCACCGCGACTTCAACAATCCGGACCGCCACGAATGGGTGGCCGAACTCGATGCCGCCGTCGCCGCCTGCGCGGGTGCGCCGGTGCTGGTCGCGCATAGCCTGGGCTGCATCCTCGCCGCCCACTGGGCCGCCTCCGGTTCGCCGCTGCGCGCGGCCGGCGCCTTCCTGGTCGCACCAAGCGACGTCGAGGCCTCGACCTACCCGATCGGCAGCAACGGCTTCGCGCCCGTGCCGCTCGCGCGCCTGCCCTTCCCCAGCCTGGTCATCGCCAGTACCGACGACGAATTCGTCAGCCGCGAGCGCGCCCTGGCCTTTGCCGAAGCCTGGGGCAGCCGCTACGTCGAAATCGGCGCCGCCGGCCACGTGAACGCCGATGCCGGCTACGGCGACTGGCCCGAGGGCGAGCGCCTGCTGCTCGAATTCCTCGGGCAGGTGCGGGCCTAGCGCCTATGTCGGGAAGCGGCATGGGTGCACACGAGGCCACGGCCGGCATCAGCGTGGCCGAGCGCCCGGCGTCCCTCCCCCACGCATTCTCGCTGTATCTGGACTGCTGCCGCTTCCTCGCGGCGGTGCTGGTCGTCGCCAGCCATTTCTCGCCCTACGGTGTGATCGTTCCCGGCAGCGGCCACTGGTGGCTCGGCCTGGGGCGCGAAGCGGTGGTCGTCTTCTTCGTGCTGTCCGGCTTCGTGATCGCCTATACGACCGAGCGCAGGAACGCCGGCCTGCGCGCCTACTGGGTGGCGCGCGCCACCCGCATCTACTCGGTCGCCCTGCCGGTGCTGCTGCTGGCATTCGCTGCCGCTGCTTTCCTCGTGCTGAGCGGCCGGGCGTCCCCGCACGCGTACTACCAGTTGGCCAAGCCCTGGCTCTACCTGCCGCTGCACCTGCTGTTCATGGGCGAACTCTGGACCATTTCCGAACCGCCGCCGCTGCTGGCGCCTTACTGGTCGCTCGGCTACGAGGTCTGGTATTACGCGCTCTTCGGCGCCGCCTTCTACCTGCGCGGCAAGCGCCGGCTGGCGATCCTCGGCTCCCTGTTGCTGCTGGCCGGCCCGAAGCTGTGGCTGCTGCTGCCGGTATGGACAGCCGGCGTACTGGCCTGGCACTGGCAGAAGCGGCACACGCTGGCGCGTCCGCTGGCGCTGTTCGGCTGGTGCGCGACGCTGGGGCTGTTTTTCGCCTTCAAAGCGAGCGGACTGGATGTGGCGCTGCGCGCCGCCGCCCTCGCCCATTGGCCCTTCCCCGGCCTGCCCCTGAAAAGCGCGGACCGCTTCCTGGCCGACTATCTCGTCTGCGTGCTGGTGGTGGCGAACTTCCTGTGTGCGCGCAGCCTCGGCCTGCGCGCCCTCCAGCATCTCGAGCGGCCGATCCGCTGGCTTGCCTCCTACACCTTTACCCTGTATCTGGTGCATGCGCTGGTGATGCGGCTGTGGCTCGCGCTGTATCCGCACCGGGCCTCGAATGCACTGGACGTGGGGATGCTGGTGGTGCTGATCGCGCTGGCGACGCTGGTGCTTGGGCAGCTGACGGAGCACCGCAAATGGTGGTTCGAGCGGATGTTCGTGCGGCTGGCGGCGCGCAGCCAGTCCGCCACCCGTTGAACCTTCCGGTCAATCAACGTTAACGATCGAGGCATAAAAAAACCGGGCGTGTAGCCCGGTCTTTTGACGATCGCGAGGACGCTTACTTGCTCGTCGCCAGCAGCATCTCGTTCAAGCGCTTCACGAAGGCCGCGGGATCGGTGAGGCTGCCGCCCTCGGCCAGCATGGCCTGGTCGAACAGGATGTGCGACCAGTCGGCGAAGCGCGGGCTGGTCGCGTCTTCGTACTTCAGGCGCGTGACCAGCGGGTGGTTCGGATTGATCTCGAGGATGGGCTTCGACTCCGGCGCGTTCTGGCCGGCCGCCTTCAGCATGCGCACCAGGTTGGCCGACAGTTCGTGCTCGTCCGCCACCAGGCAGGCCGGCGAATCGGTCAGGCGGTGCGTGACGCGCACATCTTTGGCTTTATCAGCCAAGGCGCCCTTCATCTTCTCGACCAGTTCCTTGTACTGGGTCTCGGTCTCTTCGTGTTCCTTCTTCTCGGCTTCGTCTTCCAGCTTGCCGAGATCGAGACCGCCCTTGGCCACCGAAGTCAGTTCCTTGCCCTCGAATTCGGTCAGGAAGGACAGCATCCACTCGTCGACGCGGTCGGTCAGCAGCAGCACTTCGACGCCCTTCTTGCGGAAGATCTCGAGGTGCGGGCTGTTCTTCGCGGCGTTGTAGCTGTCGGCCGTGACGTAGTAAATCTTGTCCTGGCCTTCCTTCATGCGCGCGATGTAATCGGCAAAGGACACGGTCTGGTCGGCGGAGTCGGCATGGGTCGACGCGAAGCGCAGCAGCTTGGCGATGCGGTCCTTGTTGGTCGTGTCCTCACCGATGCCCTCTTTCAGCACCTGGCCGAATTCCTTCCAGAAGGTGACGTATTTGTCCCTGGTTTCCTGCTCGTCGGCGTTCGCCAGTTCTTCCAGCATGCCCAGCACGCGCTTGGTCGAGCCTTCGCGGATCACCTTGACGTCGCGCGACTCCTGCAGGATCTCGCGCGAGACGTTCAGCGGCAGGTCGGCCGAATCGATCACGCCCTTGATGAAGCGGAGATAAGTCGGCATCAGCTGCTCGGCGTCGTCCATGATGAAGACGCGCTTCACGTACAGCTTGATTCCGCCGCGCTTGTTGCGGTCCCACAGGTCGAAGGGCGCGTGGCTCGGCACGTACAGCAGCTGGGTGTACTCGCTGCGGCCCTCGACGCGGTTGTGCGTGTAGGTCAGCGGTTCCTGGAAGTCGTGCGAGACGTGCTTGTAGAACTCGTCGTACTGCTCCTTCGTGACGTCCGCCTTGTTGCGGGCCCACAGGGCACTGGCCTGGTTGACGGTCTCGAAGTCGTCCTTCAGGACGGTTTCCTTCTTCTCCTCGTCCCACTCTTCCTTCTGCATCAGGATCGGCAGCGAGATGTGGTCGGAGTATTTACGGATGATGGACTTGATCTTCCAGCTCGAGAGCAGCTCTTCCTCGCCGGCGCGCAGGTGCAGGATGACGTCGGTGCCGCGGCCAGCCTTCTCGATCTGCTCGACCGAGTAGTCGCCCTCGCCGGTCGACTCCCAGCGCACGCCCTGCGAGGCGTCGGCGCCCGCGCGGCGGGTCTCGACGGTGATGCGGTCGGCGACGATGAAGCCCGAATAGAAGCCCACGCCGAACTGGCCGATCAGGGCCGCGTCGGCTTGCTGGTCGCCCGACAGGCGCGAGAAGAATTCCTTGGTGCCCGACTTGGCGATCGTGCCCAGGTGCGAGATGACTTCGTCGCGGCTCATGCCGATGCCGTTGTCCGAAATCGTGATGGTTTTCGCTTCCTTGTCGAAGTTGACGCGGATCTTCAGCTCGTGGTCGTTGCCATAGAGGGCATCGTTGTTGATCGCCTCGAAGCGCAGCTTGTCGGCCGCGTCGGACGCGTTCGAGATCAGTTCGCGCAGGAAGATCTCCTTGTTCGAATACAAGGAGTGGATCATCAGTTGCAGCAGCTGTTTTACTTCAGCTTGAAAGCCAAGGGTTTCTTTTTCGGCGACAGCCATCTTGTTCCTCGTGGTGGTTCAGATTAAATAAGCAGGTTGAACGGATTGCTGCAATATTGGGATACTGTCACCGTTTTCAAGACCCCGATTTTCAGGCCTTTGCCTGAGGGGCAACCGCCGCCGGCAAGGCAGGCCTGACCAGCAGGCGTCGCGCCGCAACGTGCACCACCAGTGCGCAGCCCAGCGCCAGGGCGAACGCGCTTCCGACCACGCCCTCGCGTAGCTGCATGGCCAGCACGACGCAGAAGGTGGCGAAGCCGAAGTAACCGATTACCATGCCGCGCAGCAGGGCCACCGCGCCCGCGCGACCGGAACCGGCGTGGGCGAACCCGACCAGCACCGTGCCCATCACGGGGAACATGGCGAAGAACCCCGACAGGCGCGCGCCCATGTGGGTGGCGCCGCCGGTCACGGCCAGCACCAGCAGGGCCGCGGCCAGCATGCGCCAAGGCAGATCGTTGCGGCGCTTGCCGGCAGCCACCGGGGCCGCTTGCGGAAACACTTTCAGGCACAGCAGCAAGGCGCACCAGACCAGCACGAAGGCCAGGCCCAGGGGCAAGCGTGTCGCCTGCAGCAGGGCCACGCTGCCTGCCAAGGCCAGCAGCGCGGTGAGCATCGACCCGGCGACGCCGCAGCGCAGCGAGGCCCAGGCGTAGGCCAGGCTGAACACGAGAATGGCGACGACCGCCAGCAAGGTTCCCTCCGCGGCACGCGCGGCAAAGGCAGCGCCCTGCTCCAGGCTGAGGGTGAACAGGATGGGACCGGCGACGATCGGAAAGGCGGAGAGCCACCCGGCGACTGCGGGACCCCAGCGGCGGCCGGCGAGCGTAACCAGCCAGATCAGGAGCGGGACCAGCAGGAGCTTGAGTAGTAACACCGGCGGCATGCTTGCGATCTCCGAATGGGCCGCTGACGCGGCGACCCGGAATGATACCACCAAGCAATACCAAAACAATAACAAATAAATGGGCCAGCTTGCTCTGCCGGCGCTTGCAAACATTACACTATCCAGGCATCCCATCCGGGACCGAGAAACCGACGATGACCTTCCTTACCGACTCTCCCGTCCGGACATTTCCCGCCGAACTCGAAACGAAGGCGCAAGTCGTAGCCCAGATTTTCGCGAGAACCCGGGCTTTCTTGCGAAGACGGAGCGACGCGTCGTGAGCTACTGGTATGCCTGCCAGCACGTGGGCTACCGCGAACGTGGCGCTGACCCAGGTTCCCGGGTAGCGGCGGCATTCAAGCGGATGGCCGACGCCGACGTGAACATTGGTGAGTTTACAAGCAGTTAGATTCCCTATACTCGGCGGTTTGCCAACTCGATCTCGCATGCGATGACCGCACCGACCCGTTTTGCCCTTGCGCGCCGTGCGCTGACCGCCCTGTTTTCGCTGGCTTGCCTGATGCTGTGCCATACCACGCTGGCCGACGAGCGTTTCATCCCGCGCGACATGCGCGCCTGTGCGGCGGAGCATCCTGAGGCCGGCGTTGATCTTCCCTGCAAGCAGCCCTTGTCCCCAGAGGTCCTGGCGTCCGAACTCGCCAAGCTGCGCACACGGGATTTCGCGTGGGAGATCAAGGACGACACCCTGGCTGTCAGCGTGCGCATGTTGCCGGGCCCTGCCCTCTATCCGAACGGCCCCTTCCTCTGCTGCGAAATCCAGGGTTACCTCGACAGGATTGCCGACGACGTGTATTCGGCCCGCTTCCGCTGGAGCCGGATGCAAACTGCCTTGCTCGACCTCCAGTTCCTCGGGGCGGACAAGCGCCCGGATACCCGCCTGCGGCACCGGGGCTCGCCCCAGTTCGTCTTTGCAGACAACAAGATCGACACCGGTCTCGTCGCCCGCGACGGGGCGGCACTGGAAACGCGCACTTTTGCGGCCCAGGGCGAATACGGTACGCGCAAGGTATCGGTCTTCCGGGGCGCCGCCTGCCGCCGGGGCATTGCCGGCTGCATCGTCATCTACACATCCGACGGCCATACCACCGACCAATTCGTCCACAACGCGCTGGCGAACGGGATCGACATGCGCGGCATCGTGATCGCCGGCGTTCACAATGCCGAGCTCGACACGAACGGCGCACGCATCGAGGAACTCCTGCTGGACGTGAATCCGGCGCGCTACGACGCCTTCATGCGTTTCGTGACACAGGACCTGGCTGGCCAGATCGAAGGCGGCGCCCGGCCGCGCCGGCGTATCGTGGCCGGCTATTCGAACGGCGGCGCCTGGGCCTACGATGCGCTGGTGTCACAGGGTGGACATTTCGATGGCGCCATCATCATGTCGCCGGCGCAGTGGCGCACCCGCAGCGAGGAGGCGCTGGACGGGCGGCGTGCCTTTGTCGGCGCAGGCCATATGGAACGGGGCTTTTACAAGAACGCGACGGCGATCGCTCCCGCACTACGTGCCCGCGGCGCCCTGGTCAATGAGATTTACGTGCCGAGCGGCCATGGCATGAACACCTGGGTGAACATCTGGAACGCCGCCATCGTGGAACTCGCGCGGCAACCGGCACGCGCTGTCGCACCATAAGTGGGCATCGACGCTGGCAAGTCGTACAATACCGGCTTCATCCACCGCACTACAGAGAAACCCATGTCCGTCTACGACAAACTGAAGGAACTGAACATCACCCTGCAGCAAGCTGCTGCCCCGGCCGCCGCCTACGTCATGTACGTACAGACCGGCAACCTGGTCTTCATCTCGGGCCACATCGCGAAGAACGCGGACGGCTCGGTCAACGTCGGCCAGCTGGGCAAGGACAAGACCACGGCGGACGGCCAGGCCGCCGCGCGCGCTATCGCCATCGACCTGATGGGCACCCTGCAGGATGCCTGCGGCGGCGACCTGACGCGCGTGAAGCGCATCGTCAAGCTGATGAGCCTGGTGAACTCGACCCCTGACTTCACCGAGCAGCACCTGGTCACCAACGGTGCCTCGGAACTGTTCGGCGAAGTCTTCGGCGACGCCGGCAAGCATGCCCGCTCCGCCTTCGGCGTGGCCCAGATCCCGCGCGGCGCCTGCGTCGAGATCGAAATGATCGTCGAAGTGGCGTAACACTTACCGTAAAGGCCGGGCCACAAGCCCGGCCTTTTTTTCAGCAGGCCGCCTATCCGGTGCGCTCTTCCAGTGAGACCAGCATGAAAATCGAGAATCCGAATCCCATCCAGTGGCAGTTTTCCGAACGCGCGCAAGGGCTGCAAAGCTCCTTCATCCGCGAGATCCTGAAGATCACCCAGCGTCCGGAGATCATCTCCTTCGCCGGCGGCCTGCCTTCGCCGGCCACCTTCCCGGTCGAGCGCATGAAGGCGGCCTACGACAAGGTACTGTCCGAGACGGGTAAAGTAGCGCTGCAGTACGGCCCGACCGACGGCTACGCGCCGCTGCGCGAATGGATCGCGAACTCGCTGTCCACGGAAGGCACGAAGATCCTGCCCGAGCAGATCATGATGGTGTCGGGTTCGCAGCAGGCGCTCGACCTGATCGGCAAGGTGCTGATCGACGAAGGCAGCCGCGTGCTGGTGGAGACCCCGAGCTACCTGGGCGCGCTGCAGGCCTTCTCGGTCTACCGTCCGGAATTCGCCTCGGTCGCCACCGACGACGACGGCCTGGTGCCCTCCTCGATCGATGGCGTGGCCAAGGGAGCGCGCCTGCTGTATTCGCTGCCGAACTTCCAGAACCCGACCGGCCGCTCGCTGTCGCTGGCACGGCGCCAGGAACTGGTCGAGACCTGCGCCCGCCTGCAACTGCCGCTGATCGAGGACGACCCCTACGGCGCGCTGTCGTATTCGGGCGAGCCGATGCCGAAACTGGTGGCCATGAACCCGGACGGCGTGATCTACATGGGCTCCTTCTCCAAGGTCCTGACCCCGGGTATCCGCCTCGGCTACGTGTGCGCCCCGCTGCCGCTGGTGCGCCGCCTCGAACTGGCCAAGCAGGCGGCCGACCTGCATACCGCCCAGCTGACCCAGATGGTGGTGCACGAAGTGGTGAAGGACGGCTTCCTCGACGAACACATCCCGACCATCCGCACCCTGTACGCCAACCAGTGCCAGGCCATGCTGGACGCGATGGCGGAGCACTTCCCGGCCGGCGTCAGCTGGACCAAGCCGGAAGGCGGCATGTTCATCTGGGTCACGCTGCCGAAGAGTATCGACGCCATGAAGCTGCTCGACACGGCGATCGCCTCGCGCGTGGCTTTTGTCCCAGGCGCGCCCTTCTATGCCAACGAAGGCGAAACGAACACGCTGCGCCTGTCCTTCGTCACCGTGCCGCCGGAGCGCATTCGCGAAGGCATCGCCATCCTCGGCAAGCTGATCGCGGCCATGCTGTAATGCTTTCTGGCGCCGCAGCGGCTGCGGCGCCAGCCACCCTGCATAAGATGGAATTTCCAGTCGGAAAAACCTTCAGTTACAGCGGTTTTCATACCACAGAGTTGTGGCACTTCAACAATAAATACTAGCCCTTAGGCAACAAAAATTCCCGCAGGTGTCGACATCGGGTTATGATTTTGAACGAAATCAAACTCGTCACCGCGACAACCGCAATGTCTCCCCTCGCCCCCGCTCCAGCTGCCACGATGCGCCAGGCCGCCATCCTGATCGTCGACGACGCGCCGGCCCAGCTCGGAGCCATGCGCTCCATGATGCTGCAACAGGGCTACCAGACCTTTGTCGCCAATAGCGGCGAGCGGGCGCTCTCGATCGCCCAGCGCGCCCAGCCCGACCTGATCCTGCTCGACATCGTCCTGCCCGGCATGGACGGCATGGAAGTCTGCCGCCGCCTGAAGGCCCATCCGTCGACCTGCAACATCCCGGTCATCTTCATGAGCGCGCGTACCGAGACGGACGACATCGTGGCCGCCTTCGACATCGGCGCCGCCGACTACATCCCGAAGCCGCTGCGCCTGGCCGAGGTCTGCGCCCGCGTACGCGCCCAGCTGCAGTTCCGCCGCACCAGCATGTCGCAGCAACAGCAGGCCGAGCGCCTGCGCCTGATCGTCGACAGCATGGACGAAGGCCTGATGGTGATCGAGCCCTCGGGCCGCATCCAGTACACGAATCCGGCCTGCGACCGCTACCTCGGCTACGGGCCGGGCGAGCTGGCCGGCGTCGCGCTCGACGCGCTGCTGGCGCCCTCGGTGGCGCAGGAATGCCTGGACCTGTTCGGCCAGGGCGTGCGGGGCGGAACCGGGCCGAACGCGCGCGGCGCGCGCGAAGTGCTGATCCGCCAGCGCGACGGCATTCTGCGCGCAATGGACTTCACGCTGACGCCGATGGACGCCGAGCAGCCCCTGTTCGTCGCCCTGCTGCACGACATCACCCACCACAAACAGTCGGAAAACGCGCTGCAGCGCGCGGCGATGGTCGATCCGCTCACAAAAATAGCCAACCGGCGCCACTTCGACACCTTCCTGGACAAGGAATGGCAGCGCGCCCTGCGTTCGAGCCAGCCGCTGTCGCTGATCGTGCTCGACGTCGACCATTTCAAGGGCTACAACGACAGCCTGGGCCACGCCGCCGGCGACACCTGCCTGCAGCAGGTGGCGATGGCGCTGCAGTCGCATGCGTTGCGCACGACCGACCTGGCGGCGCGCTACGGTGGCGAGGAATTCGTGCTGCTGTTCGGCGAAACCGGCTTCGAATCCGCCTGCGCCATGGCCGAAACGATCCGCGCCCACATCGAGTCGCTGAACATCCCGAACCCGGGTTCAAGGACCTCGCCCTGGGTCACCGCCAGCCTCGGCGTCGCGACCATCGTGCCGACCCAGATCGACGACATCAAGGACTTCTTCGTGCAGGCCGACCGCGCCATGTACGCGGTCAAGGAGACCGGCCGCAACGGCGTGCGCGCCGTGAAGACCGGGGCGACGTTCAAGGCCATCGCCGCGGTGCTCGACGCTTAAAGCTGCTGCGGGTAGCCGGTTATCTCGGCGATCTGGTGGTACAGCGGCTGCAGCTGACGGTACATCTTCTTATATACCCGCTTGTAGAGCCGGTCATAGATCGCGCGGTTGGCCGCGATCGGCTCGAACACCCGGCCGACGCGCGTCATCGCATCCACGGCGCTGGCGAAGTCCGGATACAGTTTCAGGCCGACGGCGGCGTCGATCGCGGCGCCCAGGCCCGAGGTCTCGTACACGTGCGGGCGCGCGGTCGGCAGGCCGAAGATGTCGGCGGTGAGCTGCATCGCCGCGTCGCTCTGCGAACCGCCGCCCGAGACCCGCAACTCCGTGATGCGCACGCCGCTCCTCGCCTCGATCCGTTCCTTCCCTTCCCGCAGCGCGTAGGCCAGCCCTTCGAGGATGGCACGGTAGACGTGGGCGCGCGTGTGGACGTCGCCGAAGCCGACGATCGCGCCCTTCGCTTCCCGTCCCGGCACCCGGATGCCCGGCGTCCAGTATGGCTGCAGCATCAGGCCCATGGAACCGGGCGGCACCGATTCGGCCAGGCGGTCGAAGAGCTGCTCGGGCGCCAGGTCGCCGGCGAGCGCCTGCAGCTGCTCGTGGTGGCCGAACTGCTCCTTGAACCAGTTGACCATCCAGTAGCCCCTGAAGACCTGCACCTCGGTGCTGTACGCACCGGGAATCGCCGACGGATACGGCGGCACGAAAGGCGTCACCTCGACATAGCGGCGGCTGGTGGTGTTGATGGTCGCCGTGGTGCCGTAGCTCAGGCAGCCCACGTGCGGCTCGCGGCAGCCCGCACCCAGCACTTCGCAGGCCTTGTCGGCGGCGGCCGCAAACAAGGGCGTGCCTGCCGGGATGCCGGTCTGCGCGGCGGCCTCCTCGCCGATGCTGCCCAGTTGCGTGCCCGGCGGCTGCAGTTCGGGCAGCATGCGGCGCTCCACCGCCAGCGCCTGCCATTTCCAGTCGCGTTTCGATGCCCATTCGTGGCGCTTGTAATCGAAGGGCAGGTAGGCCACCTGCGAGCCGCTGGAGTCGAGGAAGCGGCCGCACAGGCGCCAGTTCAGGTAACCGGAGAGCAGCAGGAATTTATCCGTCGCCTCCCACACCTCGCGCTGGTGGGCGCGGATCCAGTTGATCTCGGCTTCGCCGCGGAAGAAGTCGATCGTGCTGGCGACGCGCGCCAGCTTGAAGGCCGTGCGCCAGAACGGGCCGATCGGCGGCACCGTCCCGGTCCTGCGCTGGTCGAGCCAGGTGATCGCGGGACGCAGCGGCTTGCCATCGACGTCCAGGTTGACCACGGTGCCGCGCTGGGTCGTCACGGCCACCCCGGCCACGGCCGTTCGATCGGCTCCGGGCTGCTTCCACAAACCCTGGCAGGCGCGGCACACCGCCTGCCAGTAGTCTTCCGGCTCGTGCTCGGCCCAGCCGGGCTGCAGCGAAAAGTAGGCCTGCAGCGGCACCTGGCTCTTGGCGACGATGTTCCCGCGCAGGTCGAACAGCAGCGCGCGCACGCTCTGGGTGCCGTTGTCGATGGAAAGGATGAGCGGATCGGTGTTCATGCGTGTGCTTGCCTTGCCGCGGGCGGCAGGCTGTAATGATTGTTCCAGGTCTGCCGGTAGGAGCACACTTCCTCTTCCCAGCGCGCGTCGTCCCAACCGAGTTCGGGCTGGCAGATGGCGCGGATGCGCGCCAGGTGTTCCTCAGCACCGCCGCGTAGCAGCAGGCCGATGCGGGTACGGCGCAGCAGCAGGTCGTCCAGGTGCCGCACCGCTTCCGCACGCGCGGCCCAGCGCAGTTCGGCCCACAGGGTGTCGGTTCCCGGGATGGTGTCCAGTTCGCCCTCGTGGGCGGCGTCGAGCAGGGCCTGGGCCTGCATGCCATGACGGCCCGCGAGGCGCCGCAGCATGGTGCCCGGCATGCGTCGGCCGGCCTGCGGCAGCGCGACCGGATCGAAGATCCGGCATGGCGACAAGCCATCGCCCCAGCCGGGCAGCTGAGCTTGTGCGAGACGCAGGGTGTCGAGCGCGATCGCGCGAAAGGTGGTCAGCTTGCCGCCGGCGACGCTGACGATGCCAGGACGGGAAGACACGGCGTGTTCGCGGCCCGCCTGCGAGGGCGCGCCGGCCGCGCCGTCGTCGAGCACCGGACGCACGCCGGCATAGGTGGCGAGGATGTCGGCCTCCTTCAGGCCGCATTGCGGGAACTGGGTCGTCAGGGCCAGCATCAGGTAGTCGAGCTCCGCGCGCGTGATCGCCGCCTCGCGCGCCAGGCCGTCGCGGTGGTCGACGTCGGTAGTGCCGACCAGGGTCGCGCCCTCCCAGGGGAAGGCGAACACGGGACGGCCGTCAATCGGATGCATCAGGCTGATCGCCTGCGCCAGCGGCAGGCGCCAGGCCGGGAGTACCAGGTGGCTGCCGCGCAGCGGGCGCAGGCGCGGGCCATCCTGGCCCAGCAGGCCGGCCCAGGCCCCGCAGGCGTCGATCACGAGGCGTGTGCGCACTTGATGCAGCGTGCCGTCCACGTCGTCGCGCAGCACGGCGCCGTTCACCCTGCCCGCTCCATTGAGCAGCGAGCGCGCCGCGACGTAGTTGAGCGCCTGCCCGCCGTGACGGCGCGCCTCGGCGAGCGTGCGCAGTACCAGGCGCGCGTCATCGGTCTTGGCGTCGGTGTAGATCACGCCGCCTTGCAGGCCTTCGCGCACCGTGCCGGGCGCCCGGAGCGCAAATTCGGTCGTCGGCAGCCAGTGCGCTTCGCGCCGTCCGGCGAACAGATCATACAGCGCCAGGCCGGCCAGCATGGTGCGGCGCTTGCGCTTGCTGGCGCCGTAGTCGGCGAAGGCGAAGCCCTGGGGCTCGACCAGGCCCGGCGCATCCCGCAGCAGCGCCTCGCGTTCGTGCACGGCTTCGCGCGTCAGCTTCAGGTGCCCCTGCGCCAGGTAACGCAGGCCGCCGTGCACCAGCTTCGAGGAGCGGCTGGACGTCCCCCAGGCGAAGTCGCGCTGTTCGACCAGCAGGGCTTTCAATCCACGGCGCGAGGCTTCGAGCAGGATGCCGGCGCCGGTGATGCCGCCGCCGACGATGAGCAGGTCCCATTCGCGCGCGCACAGTTCGGGCAGCGCCGCGCGCCAACCCTGCGGCCAGAGTGCGCTCACGGCATCACCAGCTTGCCCGGATTCATGCGCCCATCCGGATCGAAGCGCTTGAACAGCGCGCGCATCGCTTCCAGTCCGAGCTGTCCCTTCTCCGCTTCCAGCCAGGGCGCGTGGTCGGCGCCGACGCCGTGCTGGTGGCTGATCGTGCCGCCGCTGGCGACGATGGCTTCCGACACCGCGCTTTTCAGGCTGCGCCAGCGCGCGAGATCCGTCTCGTAGTCGCCCGCCAAACGATAGACAAAGGTGGAATACACGCTCGCGCCCTGCGGGTACAGGTGCGACAGATGGGTGTAGGCGTGCACGCGCTCCCCGTGTTCGCCCAGGGCCCGCGCGGCGGCCGCCTCGATGGCCGCCATGGCAGCGCTCACGCCCGGCCAGTCGAGCGCCGTCTCCACCGTGTCGATGGCATAGCCCTGGCGCCAGGCGGAGTTGCGCAGGTAGACGTTGCGGAAGCGGTTGTGGCGCCAGCGCTCGCCCAGGCCCTTGCCGATGTGGACGCCGCGCTCGGCGCGTGTAATCGAAAAGGCCGCGCGCAGGGCGGCGCGCGCCTGGCCTTTGCTGCCGCTGGCGCCGACCAGCAGCATGCATTTGGCATCAAAGCAGCCGCGCAGGCGCAGCCACCCTTCCAGCATGGCGACCTGCCGCTTGTGGCCGGCCAGCGCCAGCATGGTCTGGGTTTCCACGGCGTTCGACAGGCGCAGCATCGACAGTGGCAGGCGCGCCTGGGCCAGCGTGCGCACGGCGCGCTGGGCGCTTTCCCAATCGGGGAAGAATACGGCGTGGAAGGCCTCGAAGTCCGGCAGCTTGGTGACGCGCACGGTGGCGTCGACCAGGATGCCGAGCCGCCCTTCCGAGCCGAGCACCAGTTCGCGCAAGTCGGTGCCGGCGGCGGATGCGGGGAAAGTCGAGATCTCCAGCGTTCCTGCCGGCGTCTCGACCCGGCCGCCCGCGAATAGCTGCTCGATGCGGCCGTAGCGCAGCGACTGCTGGCCGGAAGAACGCGTGACAACCCAGCCGCCCAGCGTGGAATACTCGAAGGATTGCGGGAAGTGCCCGAGCGTGTAGCCGTGGGCGCGCAGCTGCGCTTCAAGGTCGGGACCGGTGACGCCGGCGCCGAAGCTGGCGAGCTGCGATTCGGTGTCGAGGTTGCGCATCGCGCGCAGGCGGCCGAGGGCGATGCACAGCGTGGGCTGCTCCCCCGGCGCCGTCAGGTGGCCGGCGACGCTGGTGCCTCCGCCATAAGGAATCACGGCGGCGCCATTCTCCGCCGCATAGGCCAGCAGCGCGCGCACCTGGTCCGCGCTCTCCGGGAAGGCGACGCCGTCCGGCACCGCGCTCAGGCGCCCATGGCGCAGGCGCAGCCAGTCGGGCAGGCTCTGGCCCAGCGCATGCAGGGCGCGTACCGATGGCGTCGTATCGACGAGTGGATGCGGCACCAGGCGGCTGGCGGGAATCGCAGCGCAGGCGTCTTCGAAAGTGGCGTCGACGGGCGCCTGCCCCGGCCCGATGCGCGCTTCCAGGAAGCGCAGCGCATCCGCATTCATCTCGACATCGATCGTCTCTTCGCCCCAGCCGTTCCACCTGCGCATGCGCCCGCCCCTCTATACTTTTATTGACATTCATGCCAGAGTAAGCGAGAACGCCCGCCGCGTATTGCTCCTTTATGACACTGCCTTGCTCATTTGCGCCAACCATCGTCTCGGCCCGGCGCCGGGTCACCGGCTCCTACCTGCAGCCCCTGCTCGACGCCGCCGGCGCGCGCGGCGTGGGCCCGCAGGCACTCGCACGCGCGGCCGGTCTTCCCGAGGATGCCCTGCAGCCGCTGCCCGAATCGCTGGCGGCCGAGGACTACCTGCGCCTGCTGGACGCCGGCGCGGCGCTGGCGCACGACGAGCACTTCGGCCTGCACGTGGGCGAATGCGTCAAGCTCGGCACCTACAGCGTCTATGGCCTGGTGCTGCTGGCCTGCCGCGACCTGGGCCAGGTCTTCGAGCAGACCATGCGCTACGAAGCGCTGGCGCACGATCTCGGCCGCTCGCAGCTGACGCTGCAGGACGAGCGCGCCGAGTACGCGTGGATCAGCCACTATCCGCAGGCAAGCCGCCATCTCGCCGACAGCGTCTTCGCCGGCATCCAGACTTTCGGGCGCTGGCTCGCAGGCGGGCAGTTGCCGCCGGCGCGCATCGCGTTCGCGCACGGCGGCGGCGCCGACAATACCGAATACGAACGCGTGTTCGGCGCCCTGCCGCACTTTGGCGCGCCCGCGAACACCGCGCATTTCGATGCCGCCCTGCTTTCTCTGCCGCTGCCGAACGCCGACATCAGCCTGTATCCGGTGTTGCAGCAACATGCCGAGCGCCTGCTCGGCCAGCGCGCGGCGACATCCGCTCCGCCGCCGATCGTGGCGGCCGTCCGCGCGGCGGTGATCCGCAACCTGGCGCAGGACCGCGTGCGCCTGCCAAGCATCGCGGCGGAGCTGGCGCTGTCGCCGCGCACCCTGCAGCGCAGGCTGCTCGATGCCGGCACCAGCTTCCAGCAGGTGCTCGACGAGGCGCGCCATGCGCTGGCGCGCGACTACCTGCGCCAGCCCGGCCTGTCGCTGCTGGACATCGCCTTCCTGCTCGGCTACCAGGAGCAGAGCGCGTTCACCCACGCTTTCAAGGAATGGTCGGGTACCAACCCCGGCGCCTGGCGCGAGGAGGCGCTGCGCGGAGCCGGCTAGCGGGGCAGCCTGCGCGTCGCTCGGATTTATCGGCATATAATGGCCGTTTTCGCATCGCGCTTACTGCTGACCGCCGTGAATCCCAATCTCGACAAACTCCACCCCTACCCTTTTGAGAAGCTGCGCGAACTGTTCGCCGGCGTGACGCCCAATCCTGCGCTGGCGCCGATCAGCCTCGGCATCGGCGAGCCGAAGCATCCGACGCCGCCCTTCATCGAAAAGGCGCTGATGCATGCGGTGGCCGGCCTGTCGAGCTATCCGAGCACGATCGGCAGCGAGCCGCTGCGCGCGGCGATTGCGCTCTGGCTGGAGCGCCGCTACGGCATCCCGCCCCTCGATCCGGCCACGATGATCCTGCCGGTGAACGGCTCGCGCGAGGCGCTGTTTGCGATCGCCCATGCGGTCATCGACGCCGGCCGCCCGGATCCGCTGGTGCTGTGCCCGAACCCGTTCTACCAGATCTACGAAGGCGCGGCCTACCTTGCCGGCGCCACGCCCTATTTCGTGAATTCGGACCCGGCGCGCAACTTCGCGCCCGACTACAATGCCGTGCCCGATGAGGTCTGGACGCGCGTGCAGCTGCTCTATGTCTGCTCGCCGGGCAATCCGACCGGCGCCGTCCTGAGCCTGGATGACTGGCGCGAACTGTTCGCCCTGTCCGACCGCCACGGCTTCGTGATCGCGGCCGATGAGTGCTATTCCGAGATCTACACCGGCTCCACCCCGCCGCTGGGCGCGCTGGAAGCGGCGCACCAGCTGGGCCGCCACGCCTACACCAACCTGGTCGTGTTCTCGAGCCTGTCGAAGCGCTCGAACGTGCCGGGCATGCGCTCCGGCTTCGTTGCCGGCGACCCGGCCGTGATGAAGAAATTCCTGCTCTACCGCACCTACTGCGGCGGCGCGATGTCGCCGGTGGTGCAGGCGGCCTCGATCGCGGCCTGGGGCGACGAAGCCCACGTGCAGGACAACCGCAACCTGTACAAGGAAAAGTTCCACCTGATTACCCCGCTGCTGCGCGAGGTGATGGACGTCGAGCTGCCGGACGCCGGCTTCTACCTGTGGGCCGACGTGCGCCGCACCGGCTTGTCGGACACCGAGTTCGCACGCCGGCTGTACGCCGAATATAATGTGACGGTTCTGCCCGGATCCTACCTCGCGCGCGACGCGCACGGGACCAATCCGGGCCGCAACCGCATCCGCATGGCGCTGGTGGCGGGCGTGGACGAGGGGCTGGAAGCGGCCAATCGCATCGTCCAGTTCTGCCAGTCCCTGCGCAAAGATTCCTGAAACCGAGATTATTCCATCATGACCCAACAACTCCAGAACATCATCGACACCGCGTGGGAACAGCGCGCGGACTTCAGCCCATCGACCGCTCCGGCCGACGTGCGCAACGCCGTGGCCGAAGTGCTGGCTGGCCTCGACGCGGGCACCCTGCGCGTGGCGCAAAAGGAAGGCGGCGACTGGATCGTCAATCAGTGGATCAAGAAGGCCGTGCTGCTGTCGTTCCGCCTGGAGAACAACGTGCCTGTCGAAGGTGGCGGCGGCATGCAGTTCTACGACAAGGTGCCGACCAAGTTCGCCAACTACACGGCCGACGACTTCGCCAAGGGGGGCTTTCGCGTGGTGCCGCCGGCCGTTGCGCGCCGCGGCTCCTTCATCGGCAAGAACGTGGTGCTGATGCCGTCCTACGTCAACATCGGCGCCTACGTCGATGAAGGCACCATGGTCGACACCTGGGCCACCGTCGGTTCCTGCGCTCAGATCGGCAAGAACGTCCACCTGTCGGGCGGCGTCGGCATCGGCGGCGTACTGGAGCCGATGCAGGCCAACCCGACCATCATCGAAGACAACTGCTTCATCGGCGCCCGTTCGGAAATCGTCGAAGGCGTGATCGTCGAAGAGAACTCGGTGATCTCGATGGGCGTGTACATCGGCCAGTCGACCAAGATCTACAACCGCGAAACGGGCGAAGTGACGTACGGCCGCGTGCCTTCGGGTTCGGTCGTGGTATCCGGTTCGCTGCCTTCGGCCGACGGCAAGTACAGCCTGTACTGCGCCGTGATCGTCAAGCGCGTGGATGCGCAGACGCGCTCGAAGACCGGCATCAACGAGCTGCTGCGCGGGATCTGATTTCCGTTTCGACGGATTGAACGTGCGTTGAACGCGTGGGCGGGGAACCCGCCCACCCTACATCCTTGATCGAAGGGACGTAGGGTGGGCGGGTCTCCCGCACACGCGTTCAACCGGCCGCTGATTCATCACACAACATCGCACCACCCGGGAGAACACCACATGGCCATGGACCGCCTGTTCCAGCTCATGAAAGAAAAAAACGCGTCGGACATGTTCTTCGCCGTGAATTCTCCCGTCCACATCAAGATCAACGGGAACCTCATCCCGATCAACCAGCACAAGCTCGACCGCGACAACATCGATTCGCTGCTGAACGAAGTCACGACGCCCGAACAGCTGGAAGAACTAAACCGCAGCAACGAACTCAATACCGGCATCTCCGTGCCGAATCTGGGGCGCTTCCGCCTGTCCGCTTTCCGCCAGCGCGGCAGCGTCTCGGCCGTGTTCCGCTTCGTGCCGGCCACGATCCCGCCGCTGGGCGAGCTCGGCCTGCCGCCGGTACTGGCGGAACTGATCATGGAAAAGCGCGGCCTGCTGCTGGTCGTGGGCGCGACCGGTTCCGGCAAGTCGACCACCATCGCGTCGATGCTCGACTACCGCAACGAACAGCGCACCGGCCACATCCTGACCCTGGAAGACCCGATCGAGTACCTCTTCAAGAACAAGAAATCGATCGTCAACCAGCGCGAGATCGGCAGCGATGCCCTCGACTTCGAGCTGGCCCTGCGCAACAGCCTGCGTCAAGCGCCAGACGTGATCCTGATCGGCGAAATCCGTGACCAGGCGACCATGGGCGCGGCGCTGGCCTATGCCCAGTCGGGCCACCTGGTGGTGGCCACCCTGCACGCCAACAACAGCTACAACGCGCTGAACCGCATCATCGGCTTCTACCCGGTCGAGAACCGCCCCGCCCTGTTGCAGGACCTGGCGTCGGCCACGCGCGCGATCGTCTCGCAGCGCCTGGTGAAAGCGGCCGCCGGCGGCACGCGCCAGCCGGCGGTGGAAGTCATGCTCAACACCCGCTACATCGCCGACCTGATCGAAAAGGGTGAACTCAGCCAGATCAAGGAAGCGATGGACAAGAGCCTCTCGCCCGGTTCGCAATCCTTCGAAGGCGCGCTGCTCGCGCTGGTGCAGGCCGGCCTCGTCACCCAGGACGAGGCGCTGGCGAACGCCGACTCGGCGACAAATTTGCTCTGGCTGCTCAACAACGGGCCGGCGCAGGGAGCGCAGGAGGCCGCCAACAAGAAGGACGAGCCGCCGGAAGCCTCCTTCACCGAGTTCACCCTCAATACCTGAGCCGTTCCACCGTCACCTCGGTCGTAAAGGGCAGCGGTTCGAACTGCAGGTGCAACGACTGGTCCTGCGTGACGAATTCGAGCGGCCCGACCGAAGTCAGGCGCACCGGCTCGGCGCCATTCAGCCGTGCAAAGGCGCGGTTGCCCATCTTCTCGATGCGCAGCGTGTCGCCGTCGGAGAGCGGATACGTCCCGTATACATCGGCCATTTCGTGGGGCGTGTGGTAATACTCGGTGGCGCAGCCGGACATCAGCAAGGCAAGCGCAGCGGCCAGCGCAATCGGTAAACTTCGCATGACTTTCATGGCGGAGCTCCTTTCGGTAAAGGGGCCGCGGCATGCGGCTCCTCCCCCTAAGACATCCGCGCTGCCCGGCAGTTCGGTATCTGCATGCCCCGTGTGCGACATCTCCGCCCCGGATGGGCATATGCTATCCTTCCGCCCTTCCCGATTTACTGCGCATGCGGCAAGCTTCCTTGCCTCGACTGATTGACGCCCATGAACAAGACACTCTACGGTATTCCCAACTGCGACACCGTCAAGAAAGCCCGCACCTGGCTGCTTGATAACGGCGTCGATTTCAGCTTCCACGACTTCAAGAAGCAGGGCCTGGACCGCGCAACGGCCGCGCGCTGGCTCGAGACGCTGGATTGGGAAACCCTGGTCAACCGCAAGGGCACGACCTGGCGCAACCTGCCCATTGATCGCAAGGCGCTGGTCGTCGACAAGGCCTCGGCCCTGGAACTGATGCTGGAAAATACCTCGGTCATCAAGCGTCCGGTGCTGGAAGGCGACGGCCTGCTGTCGGTCGGCTTCTCGCCGGACGCCTACACGCGCCTCGTGGGGGCCGCGTGATCCGGACCTCGCGCACCCAGGAGCTGGCGGCCGAGCTGATCGCGCTCGATTCGATCACGCCCAACGACAAGGGTTGCCAGCAACGCCTGGCCGAACTGCTGGCGCCGCTGGGTTTTGCCTGCGAATCGATCGTCTCGAACGGCGTCACCAACCTGTGGGCGCGCAAGGGTACCGAGTCGCCCGTGTTCGTGTTCGCCGGCCACACCGACGTGGTGCCGACCGGGCCGGTGCAGCAGTGGACTTCGGAGCCCTTCACGCCGACGGTGCGCGACGGCAGGCTGTATGGCCGCGGCGCGGCAGACATGAAGACCTCGATCGCAGCGATGGTGATCGCCTGCGAGGAGTTTGTCGCTTCCCACCCCGACCATCGCGGCTCGATCGCCTTCCTGATCACCAGCGACGAGGAAGGCCCGGCCGTGGACGGCACCGCCGTCGTCTGCGACCTGCTGGAAGAACGCGGCGTGCAGCTCGACTACTGCCTGGTCGGCGAGCCGACCTCGAGCCACATCCTGGGCGACATGATCAAGAACGGCCGCCGCGGCTCGCTCTCGGGCCACCTCGTGATCAAGGGCGTGCAGGGCCACATCGCCTACCCGCACCTGGCACGCAATCCGATCCACCAGGCCGCGCCCGCGCTGGCGGAACTCGCCGCCGAGGTCTGGGACGACGGCAACGAGTACTACGCGCCGACCAGCTGGCAAATCTCGAACATCCACGCCGGCACCGGCGCCAACAATGTCATCCCGGGCCAGCTGACGCTGGAATTCAACTTCCGCTTCTCGACCGCGAGCACGGCCGAGGGACTGGAAGCGCGGGTGCACGCCATCCTCGACCGCCACGGGCTCGAATACGAACTCGAATGGACCCTGTCCGGCCAGCCTTTCCTGACGCCGAAGGGCACGCTGTCGGACGCCATGTGCAGTGCGATCAAGCTGGAGACCGGCGTGGCGACCGAGCTGTCGACCACGGGCGGGACCTCGGACGGGCGCTTCATCGCCCGCATCTGCCCCCAGGTGATAGAATTCGGCCCACCCAACGCCAGCATCCACAAGATCGACGAGCACGTCGAGCTGCGCTTCATCGATCCCTTGAAGAACATCTACCGCCGCACGCTGGAAAATCTCCTGGCAGCTTAACCAGAACACGCGAGAACAACATGACCACGACACCTTTCAGCACCCCGCGCGACCTGCTGCGCTATGCCGTTTCCCGCTTCAATGCGGCCAAGCTGTTCTTCGGCCACGGCAGCGCCGAAGCCTTCGACGAAGCGGCCTACCTGGTCCTGCACACCCTGAAGCTGCCCCTCGACCGCCTCGATCCCTTCCTCGATGCGAAACTGCTGCCGGAAGAAGTGCTGCAGGTGCTGGCCGTGATCGAGCGCCGCACGAGCGAGCGCGTGCCGGCCGCCTACATCACCAACGAGGCCTGGCTCGGCACCTACGCCTTCTACGTCGACGAGCGCGTGCTGGTGCCGCGCTCCTTCATCGCCGAGCTGATCCCGAACTTCTTCAGTCCCTGGGTGACCGACCCGTTCAGCGTGGAGAACGTGCTCGAACTGTGCACGGGTTCGGGCTGCCTGGCGATCATGATGGCCGACGTCTACCAGAACGCCGTGGTCGACGCGGTCGATATCTCGAAGGATGCGCTGGCGGTCGCCGAGCGGAACATCCGCGACTACAAGCTGGAAGGCCGCGTGAACCCGATCGAGTCCGACCTGTACGAGAACGTCCCGTTCAAGAAGTACGACCTGATCGTCACCAATCCGCCCTACGTGAACGCCGACTCGATGAGCAAACTCCCGCCGGAATACCTGCGCGAGCCGCAGATCGCCCTGCACGGCGGCCTCGATGGCATGGACCTGGTGCGCAAGATCGTGGCCGGCGCCGCCGAACGCCTGACGCCGGAAGGCATCCTGGTGGTCGAGATCGGCAACGAAGCCGAATACGCGGAAGCCGCCTTCGGCCACCTGGGCTTGACCTGGCTCACCACCAGCGCCGGCGACGATGCAGTGTTCCTGCTGACCGCCGAACAGCTGCAAAACGCTTAAGCCCGAGAATAGATACCGCATGATCCGCTTCCTGAACGTCAGCCTGATGCGCGGCACCAAGCCGCTGCTGGAAGGCGCCGACCTGACCCTGAACCCCGGCGACAAGATCGGCCTGATCGGCGCCAACGGCGCCGGCAAATCCAGCCTGTTCGCCATGCTGCGCGGCGAACTGCATGCCGACCAGGGCGAGATCGATTTCCCCGCCAAGTGGCGCATGGCCTACGTGGCGCAGGAGACGCCGGCGCTGGACCGCCCTGCCCTCGAGTACGCAATCGACGGCGACGTCAACCTGCGCCGCCTGCAGGCCGAACTGGAAAGCCTGGAAGCGGCCGAGCACACCCAGGAAAACGGCATCGCGATGGGCCACGTGCACAGCGCGCTGGCGGACGCCGACGCCTATACCGTACAGTCGCGCGCCGAGCAGCTGCTGCTGGGCCTGGGCTTTTCGCTCGAGCAGATGCAGCAGCCGGTGGCGAGCTTCTCGGGCGGCTGGCGCATGCGCCTGAACCTGGCGCAGGCGCTGATGTGTCCTTCCGACCTGCTGCTGCTGGACGAACCGACCAACCACCTGGACCTGGATGCGATCATCTGGCTGGAAGACTGGCTGAAACGCTATCCCGGCACCCTGATCATCATCTCGCACGACCGCGATTTCCTCGACGAGATCGTCAACGTGATCGTCCATATCGACGAACAGAAGCTCAAGCGCTACTCGGGCAACTACTCGTCCTTCGAACGCCAGCGCGCCGCCGCGATGGTGCTGGCGGCCAGCGCTCTCGAAAAACAGCAGCGCGCCAAGGCCCACCTGGAATCCTTCATCAACCGCTTCAAGGCGAAAGCCACCAAGGCGCGCCAGGCCCAGAGCCGCATGAAGGCGCTGGCCAAGATGGAAGAACTGGCGCCGCTGCGCGCGGCCGCCGAATTCTCGTTTGAATTCCGCGAGCCGCTGGCCGCACCGAATCCGCTGCTGGTGATGGAAGACGTGGACGCCGGCTATCCGCTGCTCGATGCCCACGGCGACAAGGTCGGCGGCAAGACCATCGTCAGCCGCGTCAACTTCTCGCTGCAGATCGGCCAGCGGATCGGCCTGCTCGGCGTGAACGGTGCCGGCAAATCGACGCTCATCAAAACCATCGCCGGCGAACTGGCGCCGCTGACCGGCCACGCCACCCTCGGCAAGGGCCTGTCGATCGGCTATTTTGCGCAGCACCAGGTCGAGATGCTGCGCCACGACGAGTCGCCGCTGTGGCACCTGGCGAAGATCGCGCCGACCGTGCGCGAGCAGGAGCTGCGCAACTTCCTGGGCAGCTTCAACTTCCCGGGCACCATGGTCACGAGCCCGATCGCGCCCTTCTCGGGCGGCGAAAAGGCGCGCCTGGCGCTGGCCTTGATCGTCTGGCAGCGTCCTAATTTGCTGCTGCTGGACGAACCGACGAACCACTTAGACTTGGAAACGCGCGAGGCGCTGACCATGGCGCTGGCGCAGTTCGAAGGCACGCTGGTCGTGGTCTCGCACGACCGCCACCTGCTGCGCGCGACGACCGACCAGTTCATCATCGTCGCCGACGGCCGCCTGCAGCCTTTCGACGGCGACCTGGACGACTACAAGGAATGGCTGTTCCAGACCAAGCTGGGCAAAGGCAACGAGGCCCTGCCGGGCGCCAAGCCGGCAGCCAAGGCCGCCGCACCCGCCGCCGTCGCGGCAGCGCCCGTGCCGACCGTCGACCGCAAGGAGCAAAAGCGCCTGGACGCCGAAGAGCGCCAGCGCATGGCCGCGCTGAAGAAGCCGATCGAGAACCGCATCAAGCGCATCGAGGAGCAGATGGCCAAGCTGAATGCAAAGAAGGCCGACATCGATGCGCGCTTGCTCGATTCAGGCATCTACGAAGCGGACAAGAAGGAAGAGCTGAAGAACCTGGTTGCCGACCAGGCCTTCTGCGCGCGTGACCTGGGCACGCTGGAGAACGAGTGGCTGGAGTTGCAGGAGCAGCTGGAAGGCCTGGCTGCGTAAAAGCGGTGGGCTCGGGGCGCCCACCCTACTGGCGGTGTGAATCGGTGGGCGCGGATACGTCGACAACGTGCTCACGCCACCTGGCGCTGGCTGTTCTTTTTGTCGATTGACATCAAGCGGTCGATGTCGACCAGGATCAGCCTGCGCCCCTCCGTCACCCCCAGCCCGATCAGGTAGTCGATCGCGCCGCCGTCGGCGCCGGGGATCGGCGAAATCTGTTCCGGCAGCAGGGTCACCACGTCGGTCACGCCGTCGACCACCATGCCCATCACGCAGGTCGACAGTTTGAGGATGATCACGTCGGTAGTCGGCTTGGTTTCGACCGGGTGGCCGCAGAAGGCGGCGCGCATGTCGACGATGGGCATGATCACGCCGCGCGACACGGCCACGCCCTCGACGAGCGCGCCGTCGGCGGCGAAACGTTCGAGCGACTTCAGGATGCGCAACTCCTGCACCTTGCCGAAATCGAGTCCGTATTCGAGACCGCCGAGCTTGAAGCTCAGGAACTGGTTGGGTGCCGGTGAAAATGCCATGATGTCCTTGTGCATGATGATTCCTTTCGGTAACAGTCATCATGCTAGGCCCTGGCCCCTCTGCCCTCGTTGAGAGCAGTCAATCTTTCCTTACACCATCATTACACGATCGGGTCGGCACCGCCCCAGGCGTAGCTGCCCGCAGCCGCGGCATGCAGCACCGTGCCGGCATTCCCGTGCAGGCGCGCCTTGATTTCGCGGACCGGCAAGTCGTAGAAGCAGGCGTCGTCCGGATCGAAAGGCAGCAGGCGTACCTGGGTCTCCCCTTGTAGCAGGCGCAGCGTCACCTCGCTGCCGGCCACGCGCTCGGCGCGCTGGGCGGTGAAGCGGGCCAGCAGCGCCTGGCCTTCGGCGTGTTCGGCGTCGACCGCCTTGCGCGCCGCCGAGACCTCGCCGATCTTCTGCAGGTCGGGAGCGACCGCCTGGCCCATCTGCTTGAACTGCTGGGCCTGGGCCGGGGTCAGGCTCATCTCGCCGCTGCGCACGCGACCGGCGATCTCCAGGTACTTGCGCACCGCGGGCTTGGCGCACAGTTCGGCCAGTGTCGCCTTGTGGCGCGCGCCGGCCGCCTCGAACTGCCGCAGTCGCGCGCCGATCTGTTCCAGTACCTCGTCGATGCGGCTGCAATCGGCCGCCAGGACCAGCACCAGCATGTCGCTCTCGCGCCAGGGCGCCGTGCTGTCGACCTTGATGCGGCGCGCGGCCAGGGCGCAGCCTTCGGCGCTCCCGATCGAGACCTCGTCGGCGATGATGTCGCAGTTGACCGCATGCTCGATGCGCACCCGGGTGCCGGAGACGACGCAGTTCTCGGCACGCTGCA
Organism: Massilia sp. Mn16-1_5; assembly: GCF_004798585.1. Lineage (GTDB taxonomy): Bacteria > Pseudomonadota > Gammaproteobacteria > Burkholderiales > Burkholderiaceae_D > Telluria. The sequence goes on along the minus strand of NZ_PPXQ01000002.1, from coordinate 194,458 downwards.
AGGTCACGGTACCCCCCAATGCCTGCAGCACCGCGTTCGCCGTCACGCCGTCGACCTGGATGTCGCCGCGCGCGTTGTGGGCGCTGCCGCCGACCAGGTTGGCGCGCAGGCGCACCATGCCGCCGCGCGAATGGATCTCGCCGTAGACGTCGCCGTGCACGGTGATGCCGTTGCCTTCGACGATGCGCTTTTCCTGCACGTCGCCGAATTCCTCGTAGTCGCCGGTGAGCTGCAGGTTGCCGGTCGTCCTGGCGCTGACGCCGTCGCGGCTGACGATCTTGTCGCCCACTGCGATGCTGTGCGTCTTCGGGTCGACGTTCAGGTAGCCGGTGCGCGCCGCGACCAGGTATTCGCCGTCCGCGCCTTTCTCGACGCGGGTGCCGTCGCCGGCATAGGTCGAAAAGTCGAGGTCGCGCGGCGCCGCCGGTTCGATCCGGATGCCCGACAATTCGAAGCCGGGCTTGCCTTCTTTCGTGGGCAGCTTCTGCAGCAGGCGCGTGCCGCCCTGCACCTGCGGGAAGCGGTTCTGGAAGGACATCAGGTCGAGCTTGCCGTTCGACAGCTGGCGCGGCGCGTCGCTGCGGTGAATGTCGTCCGAGACCTCGACCACGGTCGCGTCCACGCCCGCTTCCGGCTCGAGCCGGCGCGCCACCACGACCCGCCCCAGCGACGGATTGGCGATACCGGCGCGCACGCTGGCCAGGTCGATGCCGAAGCGGATGCCCTTGAGCCACATGTCGGCCACGAATTCGTCGAGGTCGAGCTGGGTCGGGATCTCGGCCTCGCCGCCCGGACCTGCCAGGAACACGGGCTCGAAGCAGTATTCGGCTTCGCCGCCGGCGATCTTCACCGAGCGGTACAGGCTGCGGCGCTGCTGGTTGAAAGGCACGATGTCGCTGGCCAGGCGCACCAGCGGCCGGCCGTCGGGACCGGCCGGCAGGGCCGGACCGGTGCCAAACAGCGCCTTGATCAGGACCGGGTAATCGATGCCGCTGAGGATGTTACCGGAGCGCAGGATACTGTCGATGGCGGCCAGCACCGTGGTGCCGAGTACGGCCGGATCGGCGTAGACGCCGTCGGGACGACGGTCGATGCAATGCTCCGGGCCGGCCGGGGCAAAGCGCGCGGCGGGCGCGGGGGGAGGTGCGACAGCGGTATCGGACACGTTCCTGCTCCAGGTGGATAGCCGGATCCTTGATGGGAAATCAAGGCGGGCAGCGTGTCAGCGTATCATGTTGTTACGGATAAATAAATAATCGCCAACAACATTCTCACAAATTCTCATCCGGCTGGGCGTGCAAACGAAAAAAAGCCGGGACCAGCCCGGCTCTCGTTCACTTTTCCCGGCGTTCAGCGCCGCTGCGCGTTCGGATAAATATCCATCCCCGCTTCGTTGATCTGGCGCCGCAGGTCGCGCCGCTCGTCCGGCGTCAGGCGACCGCCACGGCGCCCCCCATCGCGGTTCGGATCGCTTTGCTGCATCTGAGCGGCCTGGCGGCGCTGTTCCTCGTAGGCACGCTGCTGTTCGCGCATCTGCTCGCGCATCTGGTCATACCCACGCTGCTCGCGCGGCTGTTCGATCTGCTGTGCCGGCGCCGGAAAGCGCTCGGCACGGACGGACGGAGGTGGCTGCAACTGGGCATCGTCGCGGCGACCATGGTATTGTGCGTGGGCCGCGCCGATACCGGCACAGGCGAGTACGGCCAGGGCCACACCACGGCGCGCCAGGCGGGCGAGCCGGCCTTGGGCCTGGGCTGCTGCATTGGTTTTGTCGAGCGCGTTTGTCATGGTGTTCCTCTTCCGTGGTGCTGGATAAACGGATAAGCTGTCTTTCATTGGTTCCCAGTGTAGGGGGAACTGCCCTTGGGTATAAGCCTAATTGGGTAAAGTTTGTAACACAATGTAATGACCTGTCTGTATATCCCAAAATTAGCGCGGACAGAAGTTACCATAGCGATATGAATCTGACAAATGAACAGCATATGAATCCTGCATCCACTTCGAATACGGGCAGCGGCACAAGCCCTGCAGCGACCGGCGGCCATAGCGCCAAGATCATGGTCGTCGACGACGACGTGCGCCTGCGCGACCTGCTGCGGCGCTATTTGACGGAACAAGGCTTCCAGGTCGTCACCGCGGAAAGCGCGCCGGCGATGAACAAGCTCTGGCTGCGCGAGCGCTACGACCTGCTGGTACTGGACCTGATGCTGCCCGGCGAGGACGGCCTGTCGATCTGCCGCCGCCTGCGCGGCGCCGGCGACCAGACCCCGATCATCATGTTGACCGCCAAGGGCGAGGACGTCGACCGCATCGTCGGCCTCGAGATGGGCGCCGACGACTACCTGCCGAAGCCCTTCAATCCGCGCGAACTGGTGGCCCGAATCGGCGCCGTCCTACGCCGCAAGGGCCCGGACGAAATCCCGGGCGCGCCCTCGGAAACGCCGCAGACCTTCGAATTCGGCCAGTTCGTGCTCGATCTCGGCACGCGCACGCTCAAGAAGAACGGCGAGACCGTGCCCCTGACCACGGGCGAATTCTCGGTGCTGAAGGTGTTCGCGCGCCACGCGCGCCAGCCGCTGTCGCGCGAAAAGCTGATGGAGCTCGCCAGGGGCCGCGAATACGAAGTTTTCGACCGCTCGCTCGACGTCCAGATCTCGCGCCTGCGCAAGCTGATCGAACCCGATCCTTCCAGCCCGCTCTACATCCAGACGGTCTGGGGCCTGGGCTACGTCTTCATTCCTGAAGGACAGCCGCGCTAGTGCTTGCTCCGTCGTTTGTATCGTCCTCCCCGGCCAAGGCCGGGCGCATGGGCTGGATGAAGAGCGGCCTGTTCTGGCGCACCTTCTTCCTGCTGTCTCTGCTCACGACCCTGTCGATGGGCTCCTGGATCGGCATGCTGAACGTGTTCCAGCGCGGCCCGCAAGTCCAGCAGACGGCGGAACTCGTGGTGTCGGTGGTGACGATCACCAAGGCGGCGCTGACCCACTCCGCGCCCGAACTGCGGCGCGAGCTGCTGTTCGAACTGGTGTCGAACGAGGGCATCCGCATCTTCACGCTGGAAGACACCGACCAGGTCGATCCGCCGCCGAACAATCCCCTGATGCCCGAAATCGCCGCCGCGGTGCGCGACAAACTGGGGGCGCAGACGCGCTTTTCCAGCCGCGTGAACGGCATGGCCGGTTTCTGGATCAGCTTTAACATCGAGGACGACCAGTACTGGCTGATGCTCGAGCGCGAACGCATCGCCGGCCTGACGCGCATCCAGTGGCTCGGCTGGGCCAGCGTGGTGGGTGTGCTCTCGCTGCTGGGCGCGGCCTTCATCTCGAGCCTGATCAACCTGCCGCTGGCGCGCCTGACCGCGGCCGCGCGTGTGATCGCCAAGGGCGAGCGCCCCGCCCCGCTGCCGGAAAAAGGGTCGAAGGAGATCATCGAGGCCAACCGCAGCTTCAACCAGATGGTCGAAGACCTGGCGCAGGTCGAGAAGGACCGGGCCGTGATCCTGGCCGGCATCTCGCACGACCTGCGTACGCCGCTGGCGCGCATGCAGCTCGAACTCGAGATGGCCAACCTGTCCCGGGATGCGCGCGAAGGCATGCAATCCGATATCGCCCAGATGGACGCCATCATCGGCCAGTTCCTCGACTACGCCAAGCCGACCGAGGCCTCGAGCTTCGTGCCGGTGGATGTGTCGCACTTGCTGGCCGACTGCGCCCAGCATGCGACGCGCCTGCCCGGCATGCGCGTCACGACACGCATCGAGGACGAGGTCCAGGTGCTGGGCAACGAGACCGACCTGCGTCGCGTGATCAACAACGTCATCGAAAACGCGCGCCGCTATGCCCGCACGCCGGGCCAGGACTACACCGAACTCGAGTTCGCCTGCCACGTCCGCAGCACCTCGCACGGCCGGCGCGCCGTCGTCGAGATCGGCGACCATGGCCCGGGCGTGCCCGAGGACCAGATCAACCAGCTGATGAAACCGTTTACCCGCCTCGATACGGCGCGCGGCCAGGCCAACGGTGCGGGCCTGGGACTGGCCATTGTCGAACGCGTGGTGAGCCGCCACAATGCCGAGCTGACGGTGCGTAACCGCGAAGGCGGCGGGCTGCTGGTGCAGCTGGCGCTGCCCCTTGCAAGCTGATTTTTTCCCTCTCTGACATCATGACCGACAATCTCCAATACAGCGACGTCGAACAAGCCGGCGCGCGCCTCGAAGGCGCTGCCCACCGTACTCCCGTGCTCAGCTCCAGCACCGCCAATGCGCGTACTGGCGGCCAGCTGTTCTTCAAGTGCGAGAACTACCAGCGCATGGGCGCCTTCAAATTCCGCGGCGCCTACAACGCGATCGCGCGTTTCAGCGACGCCCAGCGCGCCGCCGGCGTGCTGACCTTCTCGTCGGGCAACCACGCGCAGGCGATCGCCCTGTCGGCGCGCCTGGCCGGCATCAAGGCCACCATCATCATGCCGAACGACGCCCCCGCCCTGAAAATCCAGGCGACCAAGGAATACGGCGGTGAAGTGATCTTCTACGACCGCTTTACGGAAAACCGCGAGGAGATCGCGCGCCGCCTGGCCGAAGAACGCGGCATGACCCTGATTCCGCCCTACGACCATCCGGACGTGATCTGCGGCCAGGGCACGGCGGCCAAGGAATTGTTCGAAGAAGTCGGACCGCTCGACATCCTGCTGGTCCCGCTGGGCGGCGGCGGCCTGCTGGCCGGCAGCGCGCTGGCGGCGAGCGGCCTGTCGCCGGATTGCAAGGTGATCGGCGTCGAGCCGGAAGCCGGCAACGACGGCCAGCAATCGCTGCGCAAAGGCGAGATCGTCCACATCGGCGTCCCGAAGACGATCGCTGACGGCGCCATGGTGACGCACATAGGGGAACATAATTTCGAGGTGATCAAGCGCCGCGTCGACGACATCGTGCTTGTTACCGACGCGCAGCTGGTCGAGACCATGAAGTTCTTTGCCGAGCGCATGAAGATGGTGGTCGAGCCGACCGGCTGCCTGGGCGCCGCGGCGGCCCTGTGCGGCGTGGTACCGGTGAGCGGCAAGCGCGTGGGCATCCTGATCAGCGGCGGCAACGTCGACCTCTCGCGCTTCGCGGAACTGGTAGCCTGAATGGAGTTCATCCAGTCGAACGAACTGCCGGTGCCCGCCGGCCATTATTCGCAGGCGGTTGCCGCCGGCGGCCTGGTCTTCCTGTCGGGCATCCTGCCGGCCCGCGACAGCGTCCCTGCGGACGCCCTGTTCGAAGCGCAATGCGATTCCGTCTTCGACCAGTGCGAAAAGGTCCTGCGCGCGGCCGGCTGCGGCTTCCAGGACGTGGTGCAATGCACGGCTTACCTGGCCGACGTCGAGTACTGGCCGGCCTTTAACAACATCTATGCGGGCGTGTTCGGCGAGCACAAGCCGGCGCGCGCCGTCGTGCCGGTGCCCGCCCTGCACCATGGCTTCCTGGTCGAGATCCAGCTGGTGGCGCGGCGTCCCTGAACCGACGAGTGATCTCATGCGTGGTTTTTTTGACAATGTCCGCGCACCGTGAAGCACCTAACAGAGTAAGGCAGTCTCGGCTGGGACAATGGTTCCATCGTATCGATGGAGGACGCCATGAAGCGCCTGGCCTCTCAGCTGACCCTGATGTGTGCGGCCCTTGCCGCCATGCCCGCCGCCCTGGCGGGTTCCGAAATCCTGAAATGCGTCGATGGCGCGGGCCATGTGACGCTCACCGACCAGCCCTGCGAAAGCGGTTCCCAGGCCACGCGCCTGGTGAGCAATGCTGCGCCCGAGTCATCCGCCGGCGTGACTGAAACCCGGCCGCTGGCCGTGCAGCGCTACGAGGCGCCGCCGGCCATGCACCGCCAGCAGGCCTGGCGTCCGCGCGTGGCGCAACAGGACCGCCCGCTGGCGCGCGATGTCGCGACGCTCAAGGCGGCCCGCGCTCAACTGCTGTTGATTGATTCGGAACGGCACGCACGGCCGTCGCTGGCAACGATTCAGTAATGGTGGGCACGGGGCGCCCACCCTACAAGCGTCGCAGCCGTAGGGTGGGCGCCCCGTGCCCACCATATGCCTGCGTTTTAATGCAGCTTCATGATCCCGTGCAGATCCAGCGCCGCACCATGCCCCAGGTTCGGCAGCATGTCGAGCAATTCCTGGTCCTGGATGAAGCTGGCTGACGAGGCGGCCGTCAGCAGGCGCTCCGGCGGCTGCGAGCGCGACACCGCCCAGCCCTGCACATAATCGACGCCGATCTCGGCCAGGGTCTGCACGGTAGCGGCATCCTCGGCCCACTCGGCGATGGTCTTCATGCCGAGATTGCCCGCCAGGCTGACGATGGCTTCGACGATGGCGACGTTCGCCGGGTGCGCATTGATGTTCACAACGAAGTTGCCGTCGATCTTCAGCACGTCGGCCGGCAGTTCCTTCAGGTAGGAGAAGGAGGTATAGCCCGCGCCGAAGTCGTCCAGCGCCACTTTCACGCCGAAATTGCGCACCTGGTCGATGAAGCGGCGCGTGTTGTCGAGGTCGTGCAGGGCCACGCTCTCGGTGATTTCCATGCACAGGCGGCTGGCGACGTGCACGTGGCGCGCCAGGATCTCCAATGTGTCGGCAACGAAGCGCTCGTCGTTCAGCGAGGCGCCCGACAGATTCATGCAGACGAAACGCGTGTTCGGCAGGCGCGAGATGTTTTCCGCGATCCAGCCGAGGGTCGTGGTCAGGACCCAGCGGTCGATCACGCTGGCGCGGCCGCATTTCTCGGCTGCGCCGATCAGCGGGCCGGCCGGCATCACGCGCCCGTCCAGGCCGCGCATGCGCAGCAGCACTTCGAAGTTCAGCGAGTCGTTCGGGTTCTTCAGCGACATGATCGGCTGCATTTCCAGGAACAGGCCGTCGGTCGCGTTCGGGCTCTGCAGGCGCGCCACCAGCTTCAGCTCGGCTTCGCGCTCGTGGAAGGCGGCGGCGTGGCGTTCGTAGACGACCAGGCCGTCGCTCGCCTCCTTGGCCGAGCGGCAGGCGCGGTCGGCCGCCGAGATCGCGTCCTTCATCGGCATGCCGGGCGATACCTCGATCAGGCCGACCGAGCCGCGCACGTGGAAGGCCTTGTCGCCGACCCGGTACGGGGTGCCGCCGATGCGGTCGACGATGCCGCGGCAGATCAGCGCCGCCAGCGGAATCGCCGTGTCGGGCATCACGATGACGAATTCGTCGCCGCCGACGCGGCCGATCTGCTGGCCGCCGGCCAGCATCATGGCCATGCGCTCGCACACCTGCTTGAGCACTTCGTCACCGGCGCCGTGGCCGAACAGGTCGTTGATCAGCTTGAAACGGTCGAGGTCGATATAGGCGATCGCCATCGGCTTGCCGGCCGCCAATGAGGCGGCTGCGCCTTCGAACATCTTTTCGATGCCGCGGCGGTTGAAGACCTTGGTCAGCGGGTCGTTGTTGGCCATGAAGCGCAGCTGCTCGGTGGCCTTGTGCTTCTCGGTGACGTCCTGCAGCACGCCCTCGATGCGGCCGCGCGCCAGGGTCGCGCTGACCAGGAAGCGGCGGCTGCCGTCGCGGTTGGCGATTTCCAGCTCGGCATCGCTGCGGCCATGGACCTGCTCGTGCAATTCCATCCAGACGTTTTCGCTGAAGAAGTGGCGCCAGGCGGTGCGGCCCAGCTCGAAGTTCTCCGCGCCCAGCATCTTGCGCAGGGCCGGATTGGCGCTCTGGAAGTGGCCGTACATGTCGAGCGTGAACAGGCCGACCGGCATCGCCTCGTAGGCGTGCTCCAGCTTTTGCTGGGCCTCTTCGCGCTTTTCCGTCTCGGCGCGCATTTGCTCGGCCACCGCGAGCGCGGCCAGCAGGCTCGAGGCCAGTGCCGCGGTCACGCTATTGATGACGCCGATGACTTCGTGCATGCCCAGCGCCGCCGAGACGATCTCGGCCAGCGAGGCCACAAACGTCAGCGCAAACGAAGCGGCGAACCAGGACGCCACCCGGTTGCGCGATTCGACGATGATCTTGAACAGGCCGACCGTCATCATCGAGAAGCAGCAGGCGCAAATCACCCACAGCATCGGCAGGTAGACGCGATATGGCACGGCCACCGCCGCCACCAGCATCGGGATGCACAGCCATTGCATGACGCGCATCGGCACGGCGTAGCGCAGGCCTTCGAGGCTTTCGCGCAGCAGGTTCTGATACAGGGTCAGGGTGGCGATGCCGTACAGCGTGATGGTCACCGAGCGCGAGAGCAGCAGCCAGTCGGCGGGAATGGTCTGGCCCAGCCACTGGATGTCCCAGCCGGCCGACAGCGCGCCGATGCGCAGGTTCAGGATCAGCCAGCCCGAGAACAGCACGTACAGGGGCTGGCGATTGATCAGCGCGGTCAACAGCACGAACAGGGCCAGCACGATCATGCCGCCGTCGAGCAGGCCCGACTTGCGGTGATACTGCTCCACCGACAGCGCGAACTGTTCGGATGGCCATTGCGCCACGCTGACACGGGCCGGACCGGCAAAGGTGCCGCTGCACAGTACCTGCGAAGGCAGGCGCGCCGTGCGCAGCGCAAAACCGGCTTTTACCGGATCGATCGCACCGCCCGCATGGTTGCGGCTGGCCTCGCCCAGGGGGCGCAGCGTTGTTGCATCCCAACAACGGATTGCCAGGGCATGGCGCGACGGGAACTCGATGACGTCCTGCTCGACCGAGGCCGACATCGGGGAAAAACCGAACCAGACCGGGCGCTCGCTGAGCTTGGTGTCGTAGCCGGGAACCGGCGGCTGGCCGTTCAAACGGGCCAGGATCGCGGCCGGCGACGGGTCGGCGCCAAGGTCGAGCGGCTGCTGCAGCACGCGCAGGGGCAGTACCGCAGGCTCGGTCACGCTGTACTGGTTGTGCCAGAACAGCAGGGCAATCAGGGAAAACAGGCCGATGCCGATCGGTATCAGGTAATACGCGAATACGCGCAGCACCCGTTCCACGGCCAGGTTGGCCATGAGCGAAGTGGAACTGCGTGTCGGGTCGGAGGAATTGGGCATAAGCGGTATCACAAGCAACAAAGACTGCGGGCGGAACTTCCCGCAGTCTGATCAAGCGCAAGGATACAGGGTTAGCGAGATGCCGTCATGCAATATCGAACGGCCATCTCTTCCGCTTTGCTCAGGCGAAGGCCAGTCCGAGGTGGTCGGCACCGGTGGACGCAGCCGGCGAGCGCTGCGGGAAGCGCACGCGGGTCAGGCGCGGCTCGGCTTTCGGGCCGACGTCGATGTCCGGGTGCTGGGTGTCGAAGAAGAACTTGTACAGCGGATGACGGGCGGCGGCCCAGCGCGCTTCGAAGGTTTCGATCTCGAAGGCCATCACGCGGTGCTCGAGGTTGCCCACGTGCGCCAGCGGAATCGCGCCCTGCTCCGGGAACACGTCGGAGAACAGCAGCTGCTCGTACTGGCGCGCTACCGTCGGACGGCCGGTGGCGACCGACCATTCGATGTCGTTTTGCTGGCAATACATGAAGCAGGCCTTGATCAGGGCGATCTTGACCATGCGTCCGGTACGGCCTTCGTCGATGCCGAGACGGGTCGCCTCGACCAGGCGGCGGCCCTGGAGCCACTCCGGCAGTTCGACCGACTCTTCCACGCCGAGCGGGCGGAACAGGTTGGTACGGATGCGGGTGCTGCCCATCGGCGTGCCGTCGAGCTTGGACTCGGCGAGCAGGACGATGGTGTCGCTTTCGTAGTCGGCCGCTTCCGGCAGGGCCAGCGAGCGCGCGAATTCGGGCACGTGGCGGGCATAAGCGGCGTGGCGGATGCGCACCGCCTTCAACAAGTCGTCCTCGGTTTCGACACGGCGGATCGTGAACGGCAGCCGCTCGATGACCGGCTGCCGCTCATCGAGTGGCTGCGCACCCTGCTGATCACCAAACAGGCGGATCGCATCGGCGCTTCCTTGGCTGGTGATGTTTGCTTGGTACTCCATGATCGATAACTCCGGTAATGTTTAAAGAAGAAAACTTGTTTCCTGATAATTATCAATCTTTGGAGAAATATCTAACTGCTGAGCAGGCGGGCTTTTCCCCCTTAATTCAAAATTCATAAAACCCGCGGGTCAGTAAGAACCCGCGGCGTGTTGTCCTACAAAACGGCCTGGCGTGTTGTCCTACAGTCTGCGCGCAGTGCCCGAGACCCGGATCGAGCTGCCCTGCTCCACCCCGATCGCGGCGTGCAGGCGCGAGCGCATGCCCATGTCTTCGCCTTGCACGACGCTGATGGCCCCGCCGTGTGGCCAGCCGAGGTCGCGCAGGTAGCCGGCCAGGGCCGCGGTGCCGGCACCGGTGGCCGGGTCTTCATACACGCCGCCGGATGCAAATGGGTTGCGGGTATGGAAAAGCGTGTCGGATTCCGCCCACAACAACACGACGGTGACGAGACCGGCTTCGCGCATGAACTGCCGCCCTGCTTCGAGCTCATACCGCATGCTTGCGAGCAGCGCGCGGCTGCGCAGGGCCAGCACCAGGTGGTCGGCGCCGCCATGGGCCAGGGCCGGCGGAATGCGCGGATCGAGGTCGCCCGTCTGGTAGCCGAACAGCGCCAGCGCGCGCTCGACCAGCGCGGCCGGGGCCGGCGCGCTGCGGGTGGGCGGGGATTGCAGGGCGGCCGAGGTCAGCGCCTCGCCCTCGGCATTGACGCCGCGCCGGCCTTCGACCGTGATCAGCGCATCGTTCAGCCGCAGCGAATACACGCCGTCGCCCTGGCGGGCGGCCAGTGCCGCGCCGAGGGCGATGGTGGCGTGGCCGCAGAACGGCACTTCGGATTCGGGCGAAAAGTAGCGCACGCGCCAGTCCTCGCCCAGCGGCGCGGCGAAGGCGGTTTCGGAATAGCCGATCTCATGGGCCACGCGCTGCATCTCGGCTTCGCCTGGCAAGACGTCGCCGATCCAGACGCCGGCCGGGTTGCCGCCCTGCGCGCCGTCGGAGAAGGCGGCAATGCGTTGGACGTCGAGGGCGTTCATGGCTTGCTCCTTTGACATGGAAGAGCTGCGATGATAGCGCGCCGGGTCTGGTCGTGCTGGCGATGCCTTGTATATTTACTACGGGTAGCGCACCGGACGGCCCTGCGAGTCGGGCAGCGGAATGAATTCGGTCTCGCCCGGCACCTGGGGAAAGGCGCCCGCCTTCCAGTCGCGCTTGGCCTGTTCGATGCGCTCCTCGGAGCTGGCGACGAAATTCCAGGACAGGAAACGCGGGCCGTCCATCGGCTCGCCGCCGAGCAGCATGATGCGCGTCGGACCGGGCCCCGGTGCCCCCAGGCGCACTTCGGCGCCCGGCTTCAGCACCACCAGCTGGCCCGGCTCGAATGTGCCGTCGCGCCCCAGGTCGAGGCGACCCTCGACGATATAGATGGCCTGCTCCGGGTACTCCGGCGGCATCGCGATACGGGCGCCGGCGCGCAACTCGACGTCGACGTAGAACATATCGGACAGCGTGGCGACCGGCGAACGCTTGCCCCAGTAGCTGCCGGCCACGACGCGCGCTTCGACGCCCTCGCCTTCGATGAAGGGCAGCTCGGCGGCCTTGGTGTGGGTAAAGGCCGGATCGGTTTCCTCTTGCCGCGACGGCAGTGCGACCCAGCATTGCAGGCCGAACAGGCCGCTGCCGTCCTGGCGCAGCGCGGTATCGGTGCGCTCGGAGTGGACGATGCCGCGCCCGGCCGTCATCCAGTTGACTTCGCCGGGCCGGATCGGCTGCACGCTGCCCAGGCTGTCGCGGTGCATGATCTCGCCGTCGAACAGATAGGTGACGGTGGCCAGGCAGACGTGCGGATGGGGCCGCACATCCAGGCCCTGGCCGGGCTGGAATACGTGCGGGCCCATCTGGTCGAGGAAGACGAAGGGGCCGACCATGCGCCGCTGGCGGCTCGGCAAGGCGCGCCGTACCTGGAAGCCGTCGCCCAGATCGTGCGTGGGCGGCACGATCACGATGTCGAGGGCACTGGGGTCGTCATGATGGTCCAAATCGTTCTCCTCTGATGGGTCGATATTACGGGCCAGTCTACGTGGCGCTGGGTTCTTGTGCAAATGCCCACACTGCCGTGCGCGGGCGGCATTGCCCGGATATTGCTGAGTTTTTCGCTCCATCCTCGGTTACAATACCGCATCCATTGGGGAGTAGCCTGCTTCCGACTGCTGGAGCGCGTGACGCGCTGGCTGCGGAAGTTCCCGTATCAACATACTCGGCGCCGACCTGCGCGCCGTGGTACGGGCAGCCGTCCGGTTGGCAAGACCTTTGGCATGCCTGCGTGCGAGTTCGGGCCGCGCGGGCCTGCCTTTGCGTGCGCCCGACGGAACAAGCCCATGAATTTCGCTGCTACCGCTTCCCTCGCCCTGGCCATGTCGACCGACGCCTTCGCCGCCGCCGTCGGCAAGGGTGCCGCACTACAACGCCCTCACCTGCGCGAGGCCTTGCGCACCGGCGCCATCTTCGGCGTCATCGAAGGTCTCACGCCCCTGTTCGGCTGGCTGCTCGGCACCGCCGCCGCGCCCTATGTACAAGCCTGGGACCACTGGATCGCCTTCGTCCTGCTGGGCGCGCTCGGCCTGCGCATGATTCACGCCGGCTGGGGCGAACCCGAGCTAGAGGAAGACAAGCCGAGCAGCCATTCCTTCCTGCGCCTGGCCGTGACCGGCATGGCGACCAGCATCGACGCCCTGATCGTGGGCGCCGGCCTGGCTTTCATCGACGCCAACATCTGGGTCACGGCGGCGGCAATCGGCTTCGCCACCTTCGTGATGGTTACGCTGGGCGTGATGCTCGGCCGCGGCCTGGGCGCGCTGGTCGGCAAGCGCGCCGAGATCGTCGGCGGCGTCGTGCTGATCGTGATCGGCAGCCTGATCCTGTACGAGCACCTTCACGCGGCCGCGGCCGTCTGAAGACTAACTCAGGCGCACTCGGTCTTCATGGCCGCCTGGATTTCCTCTTCCGAGACGTCGCGGATGTGAGTTGCCATCGACCAGCGGTGGCCGAAGGGATCGTCCAGCTGGCCGTAGCGGTCGCCCCAGAACATGTCGGCCAATTCCATGCGGACGGTCGCGCCGGCGGCCTTGGCGCTGTTCCAGATCTGGTCCACATTCGGCACCGACAGGTGAATGGTCACCGGGCTGCCTTTCAGGCTCAGCGGGCCGAAGGAGCCGTAGTCGGGGAATTCGTCGGCGAGGAAGACGGGCGAATCGCCGATGCGGATCATCGCGTGGCCGACCTTTCCGTCGGGCATGAGCGAGCGCATGACTTCGGTGGCGCCGAAGGCTTTCTTGTAGAACTCGATGGCCTCGCTGCAATTGGCGCAGACGAGATGGGGGGCGACGGTGTGCATGCCCTCTTCGACCGGCTTGACCGCTGAACTCATGGTGCTCTCCTTTCAGGTAAGTAGATGACTTATTCGCTTGTCATGGGTTTTTATACAGTACTACGGTAAGAGCGTAGCGCGCGCCGGAAGTTCACGCAATCAGAATCGGTGCTGCGCTGCGCCATACGGCTCAGCCTCGGCGCGCTTCCAGTACCGGCCCCAGTTCGCGTACCAGGAAGTCCACCAGCGCCGCCACCCGCGGGGCCAGCGCACCCTGTTTATAGAAGACGGCCCAGACCGGCTGGTCCCAGGGCAAAGCGGCATCCGGCAGCAGCGGCACCAGCGTCCCGGCCGTCTGGTCGGCGCGCGTCATGAAATCCGACAGCGAGACGATGCCGGCGCCGGCCAGCGCCAGGTGGCGCACGGTCTCGCCGCTCGAGGCAGTCACGCTCGGGGTGATCGTGTAGCCTTCGGCGCCGTCGTGGACCAGCGGCCAGGTGTTGAGCGAACCCGGCTGCGAAAAACCCAGCAGGCGGTGGCGCGCCAGGTCCGCCACGCTGGCCGGCGTGCCATGGCGTTCCAGATAGGCCGGCGCCGCCAGCACCCGCACCCGGCTGCGGCCGAGCAGGCGCGCATTCAGGGTGGAGTCCGGCAAGTTGCCGATGCGGATCGCCAGGTCGGCACGCTCCTCGATCAGGTCGACGACGGTTTCGCCGCTCGTCAATTCCAGCTGCACCAGCGGATAGGCATCGAGAAAGGCAGGCACCAGCGGCGCCAGCAGGTGGTCGAGGGTCGGCGTGGCGGCGTTGACGCGCACCAGGCCCGAGGGCTGGGATCGGCGCGCGGCGGCTTCGGCTTCGGTATTGGCCATGTCGGCCAGCAGGGAGCGGGCGCGTTCGAGAAACCAGCTGCCCTCGTCGGTCAGCTGCAGGCGGCGCGTGGTCCGGTGCAGCAGGGTCAGGCCGAGGTGCTTTTCCAGGCGCGCGATGGTGCGCGATACGCCCGAGGGCGTTTGCCCGAGCCGGCTCGCCGCGCCGGAAAACGATCCCGCATCCATGACGGCGGAGAAGGCAATCATGGCCTCGACATCGATCATTCGTGACTCCCAGTCAAAAGTCTATTGTAGCGCAGGGGATTTTTCCGGAGGCTGGCTTGGCGCACACTGCCTCCCCTGTTCACATTGTTCCTGGAGAAATCATGCCTCTTGCCCTGTGGGCGCTTACCTTGAGCGCCTTTGCCATCGGCACCACCGAATTCGTCATCGTCGGCCTGATCCCCGACGTCGCCGCCAGCCTCGGCGTGTCGGTCCCGTCCGCCGGTTTGCTAGTGAGCGTGTATGCGCTCGGCGTCGCCGTCGGCGCGCCGCTGCTGACCGCCCTCACCGCCCGCGTGCCGCGCAAAAAACTCTTGATCGGCCTGATGCTGCTGTTCACGGCCGGTAACCTGGTCGCCTCGATCGCGCCCGGCTACGGCGCGCTGATGGCCGCCCGCGTGCTGACCGGCCTGGCCCACGGCGTGTTCTTCTCGATCGGCTCGACCATCGCCACCAGCCTGGTACCGAAGGAAAAGGCGGCCAGCGCCATCGCCCTGATGTTCACGGGCCTGACCGTCGCCTTGGTGACCGGCGTGCCGCTCGGTACCTGGATCGGCCAGCAATTCGGCTGGCAGTCGACCTTCCTCGCCGTCGCCCTGCTCGGCGTGATCGCCATGATCGGCAGCGCGCTGCTGGTACCCAGGACCATCGGCGGCGCCAAGCCGGCCAGCCTGGCCAAGCAGTTCGCCGTCCTGAAGCAGCCGCGCCTGCTGCTGGTGTATGCGATCACGACGCTCGGCTACGGCGGCTCCTTTATTGCCTTCACCTATCTTGCCCCGATCCTGCAGGACGTGGCCGGCTTTGCGCCCTCGAGCGTGGGCCTGGTGATGCTGGTCTACGGCGTCTCGGTCGCGGCCGGGAATATCTGGGGCGGCCGCCTGGCGGATAAAAAGGGGCCGGTACGCGCCCTGCAGATCGTGTTCGCCCTGCTGGCCGCGGTCCTGGCCGTGCTGAGCTTTACGGCGCCGCATCCGGTGCTGGTCGTGGCCACGGTGCTGGCCTGGGGCGCGGTCGCCTTCGGCAACGTGCCGGCCCTGCAGCTGTATGTCGTGCAGCGCGCCGAACGCGACGTCCCGCAGGCGGTGGATATGGCTTCGGGCCTGAACATCGCCGCCTTCAACCTCGGCATCGCGCTCGGCGCCTGGGGCGGCGGCCTGGTCCTCAAGCACCTGGGCCTGATGGCGACGCCGCCGATCGGCGCCCTGATCGTGGTCGGCGCGCTGCTGCTCACCACCCTGGCCGGACGGCTCGACCGCAACGACGCGCGCCGCATCAAGCCCGCCGTGAAGCAAGCAGAACTCGTTTAATCTACATAAGGAAACCACATGAACATGCCCACCATCGGCGCCGGCACCTTCCGCCTGCAAGGCCAGACCGCCATCGACAGCGTCGCCAACGCCCTCGATCTCGGCTACCGCCACATCGACACCGCCCAGATCTACGGCAACGAGGAAGAAGTCGGTACCGCACTCGCCAGCAGCGGCGTGCCGCGCAAGGAGGTCTTCGTCACCACCAAGATCTGGACCGAACACCTGGCCGGAGACGCCCTGATCCCGAGCCTGAAAGAAAGCCTGCGCAAGCTGCGCCTCGAGCAGCTCGACCTGACCCTGATCCACTGGCCTTCGCCGAACGGGGCCGTTCCGGTGGCCGAATCGATGGCGGCCCTGCTGGAGGCGCGCGCACTCGGGCTGACACGCACGATCGGCGTCTCGAACTTCACGATTGCGCTGATGCAGGAAGCGATCGATGCGGTCGGCGCGGCCAACATCGCCACCAACCAGGTCGAACTCCACCCTTACCTGCAGAACCGCGCGGTGGCTGCCTTCGCCCGTGAACACGGGATCGGGCTGACGGCCTACATGCCGCTCGCCTACGGCAAGGTGCTGGACGACGCCGTTATCAAGGCGATCGCCGCGCGCCTGCAGGCGACGCCGGCCCAGGTCACGCTGGCCTGGCTGCTGGCGCGCGGCCATGCCGTGATTCCTTCGTCGACGCGGCGCGAGAACCTGGCCAGCAACCTGGCTTCGACGAGCCTGGTGTTGAACCAAGACGACCTGGCCGCCATCGACGCCCTCGATCGCGGCGAGCGCCTGGTCAGCCCGGACTTCGGACCAAGCTGGGATTAAATATCCAGCTCCGGATAGCGCCGGAAGATGCCTTCTTCATTGAAGGGAATCCGGCGCGGCGACTGCAGGTAGGCGGCAATCCGCGGACGCGCCGCCACCCGTCCGCGCAGCGCCGCCAGGTTCGGGTGCTGCGCCAGCGCCCGCGCCGTCGCCTTCGGGAAGGCGTAGTCCAGGCCTTCGAGCAGCTGGAACAGCGACAGGTCGGCATAGGTGATGCCGGCTCCCAGCAGGTAATCCTTCTCGCCCAGCACCTGGCTGAACCAGGTGAAAAACTTCGGGATACGCGCCCTCGTGAAATCCTGCGCGCGGCGCAGCGCTTCGGCTTTCTGGTCTTCGTAGTACAGGCCGCTGCCCACCGGATGGTGGGTGTCGTGCGCCTCGGCCACCAGGTCGGCGATCGTCAGCTGCAACTGGTGGGTCCACAGGCGCCCGGCCGTGTCCTGCGGCGCCAGGCCATGACGTTCGCCCAGGTACATCAGGATCGCCGCCGTCTGTCCGATCGTCATGCCCTCGGCGCGCAGGAAAGGCGGCGCGAAGCTGGGCGTCGGCCCCTCCTTCAGCGCCGCCATCAAGGCATCGACGCCGCCCGGTCCGCGCGCGACGTCCTCGTAATCCTCTCCCGCTTCCTCGAGCGCCAGGCGGACGAATTCGCCCCGTCCCTGGATGCCCGGCCAATACAAGAGTTCGTACGCCATCGTGCCCTCCGCAGACTGGAAAAGCCCAGTATGGAACGGATTCGCGTGATACAGCGCGCAGCTCGTGCTAATCTTGCAATAAAGAATCTCAATTGCTGAAGAGAAAAGCGGATTTGAAGGAGAACACGATGCTGACCATGCGTAGGAATGGCGAGGATGAGTGCGCCCAAAATATTGCCCCAGAGAATTTATTTCCCTTGAGCAATCGCACCGCCGAGATGAGCCGGCTGGGACAACATGAGGTCGTCCGCAACCCGCCGTTTTCCACGGAGCGTCCGATGATCTTCGCGCACCTTACCCGTTATTGGCTGGCCCGCCGCAAGGAGCTGTCCGTCTCGTCCTGGCTGCTGTCGGTGCTGCGCAGTGCCCGCGTCCTGCGGTTTTACCGCGACCATGCGGCGCTGTGCCAGCTCGACGTCTACCGCAATTACGTGATGGCCCCGCCCAACGACGATCCCTTCCATCACCTGAGCCACCGGGGCTACCTGGTGCAGGGCTTGAGCGCGCGCCAGCGCGTGCAGGGCGTGCTGGCGCATTACCGCTTCGAGGAAACGACCTTCGACGCGGCCTACAAGGCGGCCGTGTACGCCGACGGCGGCCTGGTCCTGTGGCAGCACAGCGTGGGCGAGCACGCCTTCCTGATCCGGCTGGAGATGGCCTCGCGCATGAATGCCGAGGGTGACCTGACGATCGCCCTGGTGGCCGACGGCAAGGTGCTGCACCGGCTCTCGTATTCCTGGATCGACGGCGCGATCGCCAAGGCCGTGGCGCCAGGCACCGCGCCGGCGCCGCTGGTACCTTTCGTCGCACGCAACCAGGGCCGCTGGACCGATTCGGGCGAAGCCTTCGACGCCTTCGAGACCTGCTTCCCGAACAATTCGCCCAGCTTCTTCTGCTTCGCCGCGATGCAGGGCCTGGCGCAGGCCGTCGGCATGGAGCAGGTGCTGGCCGTGAAGTGCACCTCCCACATCGCCTACGATCCGGAAGAGATCAAGCATTTCGCCAACGCCTACGACGGTTTCTGGCGCGTGCTGGGCGGCGTCGAACTGGCGGGCGACGCCTGGCAAGTGAACCTGCCCTTCTACCTCAAGCCGCTGGCCGACATGCCCTCGAAACACCGCAAGCGTGCCGCCCAGCGCCGCGAGTACTGGCGCGCCATCGGCGACAGCACGCGCGCCACGCTGCAGCGCCACCTGCTGCATGCGCGCTCGCACCACGAGCATGCGGCGCCGTTTCGGGAGACGGTGGAGACATAAGCATACGCGGCATTGCCAGATCTACCACGGCCCGCACGGGCCGTGTTACACTCGCGCCTCGCTAGGGGTCCTGGAACTGTGTTCCGGGTGAGAGATACCCTTCGTACCTGATCTGGATAATGCCAGCGAAGGAAAGCGCGCCAAGCAGTTCACACCTTGTTTGCCCTTCCCCCACGTTGGCTCCGGCTTTTATAAAAAGCAGTGCGCCACCTCCGTCGTGGCGCGCGAAAGCGAGCAAACCAATGAAACCCGTCTTCAAGCATTCCCTCCTTGCCTGCGCCCTGGCGCAGGCCTTTGCCGTCCAGGCGCAAACGGCCGAACCTGTGGCCTCGGTCCTCGTCACCGGCAGCAAGTGGGCCGTCAGCGACCGCGCCAATATCGGCGGCTTCGCCGACCTGCCGCTGATGGACATCCCGGCCTCGGTGGTCGCCATCGGCCGCAGCCAGATGCAGGACCTGTCGATCCGCTCGGCCAGCGACGCCGCGCAATACGACGCCTCGGTCGGCGACGCCTACAACGCGGTCGGCTATGCCGAGCAGTTCTCGGTGCGCGGCTTCAAGCTGAACAACAACTCGGGCTACCGCAAGGACGGCATCGCGATCGCCGGCGACACCCAGATCCCGCTCGAGAACAAGGAACGTTTCGAGCTGCTCAAGGGCGTGGCCGGCCTGCAGGCGGGCCTGGCCGCACCGGGCGGCGTGATCAACTTCGTGACCAAGCGCCCGACCGACACACCGCTGCGTTCGATCACGGTCGAAGCGCGCGAACGGGGCACCGTGCACGCGGAAGCCGACATCGGCGGGCGCTTCGAGGACACCCGCTTCGGCTACCGCATCAATGCCGCCGCCGACCGCCTGCGCTCGTATGTGCGCGGCGCCGACGGCAAGCGCCAGTTCGCCTCCGCCGCCTTCGACTGGCAGATCACGCCGGACGCCAAGCTCGACCTCGACCTGGACTTCCAGCACAAGGAGCAGATCACTGCGCCCGGCTACCAGCTGATCCGCGGCGTCGACCTGCCGGCGCAGGTCTCGCCCAAGCTGCTGCTCAACGCCCAGCCCTGGACCCGCCCCGTCGACACCGACAGCGCCAACGTCGGCCTGCGCTTCGCCTATCGCCTGAACGCCGACTGGAACGCCACGGTCTCGGCCAACAAGCACTGGTTCAAGCGCGACGACTTCACCGCCTTCCCTTACGGCTGCAGCAACGAAGGAGACGGTTACTATCCGGGCTACTGCGGCAACGGCGACTACGACGTCTACGACTACCAGAGCACGGGCGAGCGCAAGACCCCGTTCGGCCTGCAGGCCCAGCTCCAGGGCCGCCTGAGCACGGGCAACGTAGGCCACCTGCTCACGCTGGGCAGCAGCTACGCCGAGCGCCACAACAGCTACGGCGACTATGTCTACGACTACGCCGGCTACAGCAACATCTACAATCCGCTGATCACCGATCCGGCGCCGGGCAACCCGACGACGGGCCCCGTCTACGAGCGCTTCCGCGACCGCGAACGCGCCGTCTACGTGCAGGACATCGTCACCCTGACGCCGCAGCTGGCCGTACACGCCGGCCTGCGCTACGTGAAGATCGACAGCGCCCAGCAGCCCGAATCAAGCCTGCCATGGGTGAGCGACAAGGCGTCCTTCGCGCTGCCGAACGTCTCGCTGGTCTACTGCCCGACCAAGAACTGGAACGTCTACGGCACCCTCGCGCACGGCCTGGAATCGGGCGGCGTGGCGCCGATCGAGACGAGCAACGCCAACCAGGACCTGGGCCCGAACCGCTCGAAACAGATCGAGTTCGGCGTCAAGGGCATCGCCGGCAAGGACGTGTCGGTGAGCGCCGCCGTGTTCCAGATCACCTCGGGCCTGGAATACACCGATGCCAACGAGACCTTTGTGCGCAATGGCCGCCGCGTGCACCGGGGCCTGGAACTGTCGGCCCAGCGCGCCACTGGCGGCCTGGCCTACGGCGCCTCGCTGCTGGCCCTGCGCGCACGCCAGGAAGACACGGGCGACGGGGCGCTGGACGGCAAGCGCGTGACCAACGTGCCGGACCTGAAAACCACCGTCTGGGCCGAGTATGCGGTGCCAAACGTACCGGGACTGAAGCTGAACGGCCAGTGGCAGTATGCGGGCAAGAAGACCTTCGATCCGGAGAACACGGTCGACGTGCCGGGCTACCACGTGGTGGGACTGGGCGCCGCCTACGGCATGAAGATGGGCGCGACCAACGTGATCCTGCGCGCACGCGTCGACAACCTGTTCGACAAGTTCTACTGGCGCGACGTCACCCAGGATCTGGGCGGCTACCTGCTGCCGGGCGCGCCGCGTACCTTCCGCGTCTCGGCCCAGTTCGACTTCTAAGTCTCACAACGGCGCCAGCACCTTGAGCGCCGCTTCGACCTGCCGCAGCCTGTGCGGCAGGTCGCCTTCCAGCAGCACGAAACGGATGCCGCGCGCATCCAGCTCATCCTCCACCAGCGTGAAGACGCGCTGGCGCACCTCTTCCGATTCGCGCATCAGGCCATCCGGAATCCAGGGCATGTCGGGCGCCGTCACCAGCGTCAGCGCATAGTCGTGGCGGTGCGCGAGGAGCTCCAACTGCGCATCCACCCTTCCCCAGTACACGCGGCTGTAGAGCGCCGTCATCAGCGGCGTGGTGTCGCAGAACAGGAAGTCCTTCGCCTGCAGCGCCGCCGCGTCCTCGCGCTCTTTTTGCGTGCGCGCGATCCCGTACTGGTCCGCCTCGAACGGCACGCGTCCATGGGTGTCGACGAATTCGCGCAGGTACTCGGGTACCCACACCGTTCCGTAGCGCTGCGCCAGCGCCTGGCACAGGGTCGATTTGCCGGACGACTCGGCACCCAGCACGGCGATGCGGCGCACGCTCACGGCAGCGCCTTCGCCAACGCGCTCCAGGCGCGCAGGCCGCGCACGGCCAGCACCACGAACACGGCGTACAGCACCGCCGTCACATGCAGGTCCTTGAACACGTACAGGCCGACATACAACACGTCGACGATCACCCACACATGCCAGTTCTCGACCTTCTTGCGAGCCAGCAGGAGTTGGCCGACCAGGCTGCCGGCCGTGAGAAAGCCGTCCATGTGCGGCACGTCGGTGTTGGTGTAGTTCGCCAGGAACCAGGACAGCGCCAGGAAGGCCGCGCCCCAGCCCAGCAGCGCCCGGATCCAGCCCGCGCGGCCCAGGCGCGTGACGACCAGCTTCGTCTCGCCGGCTCCGCGCAGCCACTGCCACCAGCCCCAGATGGAGGCCGCGATGAAGACCAGCTGCAGGCCGCTGTCGCCGTACAGGCGCGCATCGAAGAACACGACGGCATAGGTGGCGGACGACGCGATCGAGAACAGCCAGGCCCAGTGGTTCTGGCGGATGTTGAGCAGCACGGTCGTGACCGCGAGGGCGAACGAGATGAGTTCGAGCGGCGTGGTGCTGAAGCCGAATAAGGCAAGGGTGTCGTTCATGCGCGGCAGGGAGACCTGGAACGCGCTGGCGCACGCCTTGGCAGGTTGGAAAAAATGGAAAGCGTCATGCTCATCGGGCTCGCGAGTATGCCTGCTACCCGGCGTTTATGCAACGCAGGCCAAAGGTCGCAAGGACGCGACATGTTGTCAAAAAGATTTTTATTCTAGGAAATATCATTGTTATACTGAAATAATCCTTGATGCATTTTATAAAAACAGGAGACCTTCATGCGTTTGCACCTCGCGGTCCTTTATGCGGCCGTGCTCGCCGCCCAGCCGGCCCTGGCCCAGCAGGCCGCACCGGCCACGGTTCCCCTTGCCGCCTTCGTGCAGGAAGACCAGTTCTACAATCCGCGCATGGCGCCCGACGGCAAGCACATCGCCATCACCGCGCGCGTGCCGAGCGGCGACCGCTTCATCCCGGTCCTGATGATGTATTCGCTGCCGGACATGAAGATGACGGGCGCGGTACGTTTCCCCGTGTTCGAGGTGCCGGTCAGCTACCACTGGGTCAGCCCGACCCGCCTGGTCGTCGCCAAGGGCCGCGAGTTCGGTTCACGCGAGGCGCCGCAGGCCACCGGCGAACTGGTCGCCACCGACATCGACGGCAAGAAGCAGGAATACCTGTTCGGCTACCGCATGCGCAATCTGTCCAGCCGCGGCGAGCGCTATGGCGATGACGACGCGTTCGGCTACGTCGAGGACGTGTCGAAGAAGCGCGACGGACGCGTGTTCGTGACCAGCCACGCCTGGGAAGGCAAGAACACCCTGCTGTACGACATCGACTCGGCCAGGGCCACGCGCACCCTGGTGGCCGACGTGCCGATGCCGGATGTGACCTTCATCCTGCAGCACAGCGGCAAGCCGCGTTTCGCCCTCGGCACGGACGACGAGGCACACGCCGTCGAGTTCCGTTTCGACGAAGCCGCCAAGCGCTGGAACAAGATCGAGAAGAAAAACGGCAGGCGCTACCGTCCCTTCTACTTCGCTCCCGACGACCGTGAATTCATCGCATCCTATTCGGCCGAGGGCGAGCCGGACAGCCTGATCCGCGAAGACTATGCGACCGGCAAGCGCAGCACCCTGTTCTCCGATCCGGTTGGCAGCTACACAGGCCTGCTGTTCACGGGCGAATCGCTGCCCTTCGGCGCCCATTCGACCATCGGCATTCCGAAAGTCCGTTACTTCGACGAGAAGAGCGCCGACGCCCAGCTGCACCAGCAGCTGAGCGCGCAGTTCCCTGGGCAGTACCTGCACTTCATCGACTTCAGCGACGACGGCAGGCTGCTGCTGTTCAGCGTGAAGAGCGATCGCGATCCCGGCAGCTACTACCTGTTCGACCGCAGCACGATGAAGGCCGACCTGCTGTTCTCCGCGATGGAAGCGATCTATCCGGAACAGATGGCCGAACGCCGTCCGATCAGCTTCAAGGCGCGCGACGGCCTGGAACTGCATGGCTTCCTGACGATGCCTCTGCAAACCGGCACCGGCAAGCCGCCGCTCGTGGTGCTGCCGCATGGCGGTCCGCACGGTCCCTTCGACACCTGGTTCTTCGACGACGATGCCCAGTTCCTGGCCAGCCGCGGCTACGCGGTTCTGCAGGTGAACTTCCGCGGCTCGGGCGGGCGCGGCCTCGACTTCCTGGAATCCGGCTACCGCCAGTGGGGCGGCAAGATCATCGACGACCTCGAGGATGCGACGCGCTGGACCATCGCCCAGGGTGCGGTCGACGGCGAACGCGTGTGCGCCTATGGCGCCAGCTTCGGCGCCTACGCGTCGATGATGCTGGCCGCGCGCGATTCGGCCCGCTACAAGTGCGTAGTCGGCTATGTCGGCGTGTATGACCTGAAGCTGCTGGCCAAGCCGGAGAACAACCGCGGCGATACCTTCAAGGCAAGCGCGTTCCGCAAGTACGTCGGCGACGACAGGGCGGAGCTCGACCGCAACTCGCCGGTCATGCTCGCATCCAGCATCAAGGCGCCGGTGCTGCTGATCCACGGCGGACAGGACAAGCGCGCCCCGGTCGAGCATGCGCACGCGATGCGCGCCGCCCTCATCAAGGCCAACCGTCCGCCCGAGTGGTTCCTGGCCCCGAACGAAGGCCACGGCTTCTACGACACGGCGAATCGCACCGCCTTCTACGAGAAGCTCGAGGCTTTCCTCGGCAAGCATATCGGCGCGAAAGCGGCGGCGAAGTAAGCGCAATCGGCGATTGCGCAGCACCGGAAACCGCGGCCAGGCGCCGCGGTTTTGCATTATTCCCCGCAAACTGGACAGCACTGTCCGGATCCGGACACCCCTGCCCGCCAGCGGGCATGCCGCCCCCCCTGCCAGGCGGCGCGTACGGGGCATACGGCGCTGGCACGGCATTTGCAATAGATGCAGCAAGACTCATTGCCCTATCGCTCACTGCCTTCTCGCCATGGACCAAGCCCTCGACCCTGCCTTCCTCCTGCGCCGCCGGCGCCTGCGCCTGTTTGCCGGCGCCCTCCTCCTTGCCGGCCTGCTCGCCGCCGGCTGGGGCCTCAACCGCGTACTGCGTCCGAGCGTCGACGCCGCCGACATCGTCGTCTCCATCGTGCGCCGCGGCGACGTCGCCCATACCGTGAACGCCGCCGGCCTCGTGATCCCGGTGCACGAGGAAGTCGTGGCCAGCCCGGCCGCCAGCCGCGTGGCCAAGGTGCACGCCAAGCCCGGCCAGCAGGTGGCCAAGGGCGAGCTGCTGCTGGAACTGGACGACCGCGAGATCCGCCTCGCGCTGGACCGCCTGCAGGAGCAGCTGGCGCAGCAGGAGAACCGCATCGCCGCACTGGCGCTCGAACGCGACCAGAAGCACAAGCAGCTGACCAGCAGCATCGAACTGCTGGAACTCGACCTGCTGTCGGCGCGCGCACGCCACGACCGCAACCAGAAGCTGCGCCAGAGCGGGCTGGTGTCCGGCGAAGACCTGCTGGGCGCGGAGCTGGCCGTCAAGCGCACCGAGATCCAGCTGCGCCAGCAACGCGAACAGGTCGTCGACAACCGCCGCGCCAGCGCCGGCAGCGTCGACGCCGCGCGCCTGCAAAAGGAGATCCTGCAAAAGCAGATCGCCCAGCAGGAGCGCCTGCTGGCCCAGGCCCACGTCCGTGCCCCCTTCGGCGGCATGCTGACCTCGCTGGTACAGGAAGAAGGCGCCAGTGTCGGCGCCGGCCAGCTGCTGGCGCGCGTATCGGAACTGAACAACTACCGGGTCGAGGCCACCCTGTCCGACTTCCATGCGCGCCTGCTGGCGCCGGGCCAGCCGGTCCGCGTCGAGCAGAATGGCGAGCTGCTGGCCGGCCGCGTGCACACCATCCTGCCCGAGATCCAGAACGGCACCGTCAAGCTGCTGGTCGACCTCGCGCAGCCGCACAACCCGCTCCTGCGCAACAAGATGCGGGTCGACGTCAACATCGTCACCGCCGAGAAGAAAGGCGTGCTGGTGCTCGATGCGGGCGCCGCCTTCAACGGCAGTGGGCCGCAGCCAGCCTTCCAGGTCGCCGGCGGCATGGCACGCAAGACCCAGCTGCGCCTCGGCGGCGGCGACGGCAAGCTGCTCGAGGTGGTGGCGGGCGCGCGCGCCGGCGAGCGCTTCATCGTCTCCGATACCAGCGCCTATGCCCAGCAGGACAACATCCGCATTTCATATTAACGATCACTTCCAGAACAAACGAGGGACAACATGATCCGATTGAGTAATGTCAGCAAGACCTACCGCACCGACAAGGTGGAAACCCTGGCCCTGAAGGACATCGACCTGCACGTGAAAAAGGGCGAATTCGTCGCCATGATGGGGCCGAGCGGCTGCGGCAAGAGCACCTTGCTCAACCTGATCGGCCTGCTGGACCGGCCCGGCCAGGGCAGCGTCGAAGTCGAAGGCATCCCGATCACGCGCTACCGCGACAAGCAGGTCGCCAACCTGCGCAACAGCACCTTCGGCTTCATCTTCCAGAGCTTCCACCTGATTTCCGACCTGCGCGTGATCGACAACGTCGAACTGCCGCTGCTGTACCGGAAGATGAGCGCAGCCGAACGGCGCCGCCTGGCGCGCCAGGCGCTGGAGAAGGTCGGCCTGGGCGCGCGCATGGACCACTACCCGAACCAGCTCTCGGGCGGCCAGCAGCAGCGCGTGGCGATCGCCCGCGCCATCGTCGGCGAGCCCCAGGTGCTGCTGGCCGACGAACCGACCGGTAACCTCGACAGCAAGATGGGCGAGGAAGTGATGGACATCCTGTTGAAACTCAACGAGGAAGGCACGACGGTCGTGATGGTCACCCACGACGAGCGCGAGGCACGCCGCACGAATCGCATCGTGCGCGTGTTCGACGGCCAGCTGGTCGCATAAGGAGAGGCCATGTTCCGCAACTATCTGCTCACCGCATGGAAGGTCTTCATGCGCCGCAAGCTCTTCACGGCGATCAACCTGCTGTGCATCGTGCTCACCCTGGTCGTGCTGATGGTGATCGCCTCGCTGCTGGAAACGGCCTTCCGCCCCTCCGGGGTCGAAGGCAAGAGCGACCGCTTCCTGCAGGTGCTGATGATGCGCATGGAAGGACCCAAGGGCAACCGCGTCAGCACCACGCTGCCCGGCTACAAGCTGATCGAGAAATACCTCAAGCCCATGTCCGGCGTCGAGCGCGTCGCCGCCGTCACCCTCCCCGCCTCGGTGTCGGTCTACCAGGGCCTGAACGTGAGCGAACTGATGATGCGCCGCGCCGACGCCGACTACTGGAAGGTGCTCGACTTCCGCCTGCTGGCCGGCCGCCTGCCGACAAGCGCCGACGATGCCGCCGGCCGCATGATCGCCGTGCTCAACGCGTCCAGCGCGCAGCGCCTGTTCGCCGGCACGCCGAAGCAGGCCGTAGGCCAGCGCATCGACGTCGGCGGCCAGGTGTTCGAAGTCGTCGGCGTGGTCGAGGACGCGATGCACCTGAACGCCTATGCCGACATCTGGGCGCCGATTTCGACCTTCCCGACCAGCGACTACCGCAACCAGTTGAGCGGCCTGTTCACGGCGCTGATCCTGGCAGAACGCGCCGCCGACCTGCCGCGCATCCAGCAACAGGTCGCCCGCATCGCCCAGGGCGTGGTCCATGACGACCCGACCGAGTGGAACAAGATCCGCTTCTGGGCCGACAGCAAGCTCGACGTGTTCGCGCGCATCCTGACGCAGAGCACCGACACGCCCGATTCCGGCGCCGGCAAGCTGCTGACCGGGATCGTGGTCGCGATGCTGCTCTTCATGCTGCTGCCGGCGCTGAACCTGGTCAACCTGAACACCGGCCGGATCATGGAGCGGCGTTCGGAAATCGGCGTGCGCAAGGCTTTCGGCGCCACCAGCAGCCAGCTGGCGGTGCAGCTGGTCGTCGAGAACGTGCTGCTCTGTCTCGCGGGCGGCCTGATCGCGCTCGGCGCCACCGCCGGCGTGCTCGCCTGGCTGGAGTCCGCCGACCTGATTCCCTACCTGCAGGTCGACCTGAACCTGGCCGTGTTCGGCTGGGGGATGCTGATCGCCACCGTCTTCGGCCTGCTCTCCGGCGTGCTTCCGGCCTGGAAGATGTCGCGCCTCGATCCTGTCCACGCCCTGAAGGGAGCCGTCTGATGTTGCGCCACCTGTTGAAACTGACCTGGAAACGCAAGTCCAGGAATCTGATGCTGAGCCTTGAAATCCTGATCGCCTTCGCCATCGTGTTCGCGCTGGCCGCCTTCGGCCTGCGCTACCTGCAGCTGTACCGGATGCCGCTGGGCTTCGACGCCGCCGACGTCTGGTCGGTCACGGTGAAGCCCGGCGACAACGGCAACAAGCGCTTCGAAGAGGCCCTGTATGACGGCCTGCGCCGCGAATTGAGCGCGCTCCCCGAAGTGAAAAACGTCGGCTTCGTTACCTACGAGCCCTACTCGATGTCGACCATGACCAGCGACATGCGCCGTGGCGGCCCTGAGGGGTCGGCGGGCGGCGGGACCGTGCACACCGAGATGATCGAGGGCGACGACGGCGCGGCCGGCGTGCTCGGCCTGGAGCTGGCAGACGGCCGCTGGTTTTCAAAGCTCGACAACGGCGCCGCGCAGCGGCCGGTCGTCCTCAACCGCCGCATGGCCGAGGCCATGTTCCCTGGCGAGCGCGCGGTCGGCCAGCAATTCATCGAGGCCGACGACAGGGAAACGCCCCAGGCCTACCGCGTCGTCGGCGTGGTCGGCGAGTACCGCGGCAAGGGCGAACTGGCGGCTCCGGACAACTTCATGTTCACGCGCCTCGAGCCCGGCAAGAATTACCGCGATGCCCGCACCATCCTGCTCAAACTCCGGCCGGGTACCACGCGCGATTTCGAGCAGCGCCTGAACGCACGCCTGAAACTGGTCAAGAACGACTGGTCCTACCAGATCACACCGCTCTCGAACATGCGCGCATCGATGCTCAAGACGCAGACCGTTCCGCTGATCATCGTGGGCGTGATCGCCGCCTTCATGCTGCTGATGGTCGCCTTCGGCCTGTTCGGCGCGCTGTGGCAGAACACCACCCAGCGCATCCCCGAGATCGGCCTGCGGCGCGCGCTCGGCGCCAGCGCCAGCCAGGTTTACCGCCAGATCGTGGCGGAGCAGTTCATGCTCAGTTCGACCGCCATCGTGCTCGGCCTGGCCCTGCTGGTGCAGCTGCCCCTGACGGGCGTCTTTGGGGAAAACCTGAACTGGCCCGTGTTCGCCGGGGCCGCCCTGCTGTCGATGGCCGCGATCTATCTGCTATCCTTGCTGTGCGCGGTGTATCCGGGATGGCGTGCCAGCCGCCTGTCCCCGACCGAAGCGCTGCACTACGAATAGCTAGAAAAAAGACTGACGATGCATATATCCCCTCCTGCGCGCATCCTCGTCGTCGACGACGATGGCGCGGTCCTGGTCTCGCTGGCCCTGCTGCTCAAGCAATCCGGATTCGAACCGCTGCGCGCCGCCGGCGCCAGCGAGGCCCTCGACCTGCTGGCGCGCGAAAGCGTGGACCTGGTCCTGCAGGACATGAACTTCTCGCCGCAGACCAGCGGCGAAGAGGGCCTGGCCCTGCTGGCGCAGATCCGCGAACGCCATCCGGCGCTGCCGGTGCTCCTGATGACGGCCTGGGGTTCGATCGGACTCGCGGTGGCCGGTATCAAGGCCGGCGCCGCCAACTTCTTCACCAAGCCTTGGGACAATGCCCAGCTGATCGAGCTGGTGCGCGCCACGCTCGAACTGAATCCGAACCTGAACTCGCCCGCCAGTGGGCCGTCGCGGCGCGCGCTCGACGAACAGTTCGACTTCGCCGACATCGTCGGCGAGCACCCGAAGCTGCTGCGCGTGCTCGCCACCATCGGCCAGGTCGCGCGCACCAGGGCGCCGGTCCTGATCCTGGGCGAGAGCGGCACCGGCAAGGAACTCGTAGCCGACGCGATCCACCGCAACAGCCCGCGCGCAAGCCAGGCCCTCGTCAAGATCAACATGGGCGCGATCACCTCGAGCCTGTTCGAGAGCGAACTGTTCGGCCACGTGCGCGGCGCCTTCACCGACGCGCGCGCAGACCGCAAAGGCCACGTCGCCAGTGCCGAAGGCGGCACCCTGTTCCTCGACGAGATCGGAGAACTCAACCGCGGCGACCAGGTCAAGCTGCTGCGCGTGCTGCAGGACGGGCGTTACCAGCCGGTCGGCGCCAGCCGCAGCGAACAGGCCGACGTGCGCGTGGTCTCCGCCACCAATCGCGAACTGGCCGAACTGGTCGCTGCCGGCGAATTCCGCGAAGACCTGTTCTACCGCCTGAACCTGATCACGATCCGGCTGCCGCCGCTACGCGAACGGCGCAGCGACATCGCGCTGCTGGCGCGCCATATCGTCGCCAGGGTAGCCGCCAGTTATGGACTGGGCGAGGTCACGCTCACCAGCCAGGCCCTCGAATGGCTGGCGGCCCAGCCCTGGCCCGGCAATATCCGCCAGCTCAGGCAGACCCTGGAACGCACCCTGCTGCTGGTCGACAAGGCACAGCTGACGCAGGCCGATTTCGTGGCCGCCGGCCAGGCCGACGACGCCGTCGATACCACGCGCCTCGGCGTCGACGGCATGACCCTGGAACAGGTCGAACGCCACATGATCGAACGCGCCCTGTCCCAGCACACCGGCAACATCTCGCGCGTGGCCAGGGCCCTGGGCCTGTCGCGCACCGCGCTGTACCGGCGCCTCGAGCGGCACGGCCTGGGCGAGAGTGGCGACCAAGCCGAGGAAGGGGCGTGAGCCTGCAAGGCCGGCTCGGCGCCTACATCCTCGCCATCCACCTGCCGCCGCTGGCCTGCGCGGCCCTGCTGCTGCCGGGCCATCCGCTGCTGTTCGTCGGCGCCGAACTGCTGCTGCTTGCAAGTCTTGCGGCGGGCTGGCGCCTGATGCGGCGCGCGCTCGAGCCGCTCGACTACACCCGGCGCTTTCGCGACCTGCTGCAGGACCAGCACTACGCCAACCGGATGGCCCCGCCCGCAGCGGGTAAACCTGACGAACTTGGCGAGCTGGTGGCAAGCTTCAACACGATGCTCGCCGCCCTGCACCGCGAGCGCCTCATGGCCGGCGAGCAGCAAGGCCTGCTCGACCGCCTGCTGGAAGCCACGCCGAGCGCGGTGCTGGTATTCGACTACGATCGCGCCATCAGCCTGGTCAACGCCAGTGCCGCTACGCTGCTCGGGCTGGAGCAGGCGCAGGGCAAACGCCTTGCGGACCTGCGGCCGCCCATGTCCGCGCCGTCAGCCGACGCACGCGAGCACGAACGCCGCCGCGACCTGGCCGCGCAGCTCGATGCGCTGGCATCCGGCGAGAGCCGCCTCCTCACCGACCTCGATGGCCGCCGCTACCGCGCCCAGCGCGGCCATTTCTACGACCGCGGCTTCGCACGCGACTTCCTGTTCGTGGAAGAGCTGACTGCGGAACTGGAAGACTCGGAACGCGCAACCTACGCCAAGCTGGTGCGGGTGCTGGCGCACGAAGTCAACAACACCGTCGCGGCCACGCGCTCGGTGCTCGACTCCCTGCTGTTCTACCGGAACCAGCTGGCCGACAGCGATGCCGCCGACTTCTCGACCGCGATCGACGCGGTCCGGCGCCGCAACGTCAGCCTGGGCGAGTTCATCGACCGCTTCACGCGGGTGGTCAAGATGCCGGAACCTGAACTGCGCCCGACCAGCCTGCGCGCCATCGTCGACGACATCCTCTGGCTCAAGCGCGAGGCCTGCAGCGCACGCGGCGTCGAACTGCGCTGGGTACGCTGCGACGAGATCGAGCCGATCGCGATGGATGGCCAGCTGATGGAACAGGCGCTCCTGAACATCGTCAAGAATGCGATCGAAGCGGTACAGGGACGCCAGGCACGCGGCGTGCCGGGTGGCCACGTGCACCTGGCGCTGGAGGCGCGCGGCGCGCAAGCCGTGCTGTCGGTGGTCGACTCGGCCGGCCTGCTCGGCGAAGTCGCCCCGCGCCGCCTGTTCACGCCCTTCTTCACCACCAAGCCCGGTGGCCAGGGCATCGGCCTGATGTTCGTGCGCGAGGTGTTGAACCGGCACGGGTTCGGCTATGCGCTGGAGACGACGGGTGAAGGCCAGACGCGCTTCGAGATCCGGTTCGCGTAAAAAAAACCGCGGCGGGAATGCTCCCGGCCGCGGTTTTTCGATCAAGGATATTCCGCTTACTTCTTCGGATACTTGATCGTCATTTCCTTGAGCAGGTTGTCGGCATGGTCGACTTCCTTCATTACCCACAGCATGTAGCGGATGTCGACGTGGATCGCGCGCGTGATCGCGGTGTCGAAGTACCAGTCCTTGGTGATCGATTCATAGGTCGAATCGAAATTCAGGCCGACCAGTTCGCCGCGCTTGTTCATCACGGCCGAACCGGAGTTGCCGCCGGTCGTGTCCGCGCTCGACAGGAAGTTCACCGGCACCGTGTTCAGCACCGGATCCTTGAAGACGCCGTAGCGCTTGGCCTTGACCGCTTCGGTGAGCGCGGCCGGAACCAGGAACGGATCCTTGTCGGTCGCCTTCGCGATGATGCCTTCGACGGTCGTGAACGGACCTTTCACCAGGCCGTCGCGCGGCGCGTAGGGCGACACGGTGCCGTAGGTCACGCGCAGGGTCGAGTTGGCGTCCGGGTAGACTGGTTTACCCTGCGACTTCTTCCAGGCGATGACGGCCGCCATGTACTGCGGGATGGTGCGATCGAGGTTGCCGTCGACTTCCTTGCGGCGCTCTTCCAGACTTTTCGCCACGTCGTTCAGGCGCACGGCGAGCTGGATGAAGGGATCGTTCGACTGCTGGAAGGCGGCGAGGTCCTTGCCGATCCAGGCCAGGCGCTTGTCGGTGTCGGCCAGTTCGGTCGCCTGGTACAGGGGCGCCAGGTTGGTCGGATTCGGCAGCAGCGCGTCCAGGCCTTGCGGGCGCAGCTTCTGGTCGATCTTCGCGTAGCGGTTCAGGGCGGCGGCGTAACGCGCCTGGTCGACCTGCGCGACGAAGGATTTATCGAGGCCGCTCAGGCGTGCCTTGATGAAGGAGAGATTGCGCTCCTGGTAGCCGGCGTCGCGCTCGGCGTCCGGCTTCTGGCGTTCCTGGGCCAGGCGATACAGGGTGCGTGCGCTCCTCAAGAGGTCGCTGTGGGTGGCTTCCGCATAGGCGCCTTCTTCGCGCGACAGCGCCATATCAAGCGCGATCACGGCGTCGAGGTCGGCCAGCAGCTTCGGTCCACTGCCGTTCTTGGCGTACCAGCTGCGGAATTCGGCGTCCTGCACGTCCTTGATGGCGGCGATGTCCTTGCGCGCGAAGCCGTCCAGCAGGCCCTGGCTCTTCTTGAGCACGTTGTTCAGGCTTTTCGCGACGCTGGCGTAGCGCACGTCCCAGGCGGCATTGCCCTTGGTCGCTGCCGCAATGACGTCGAGGTCGGCGGTGATGCTGGAGACGCGGCCAGGCAGGTCGACGTCGCGCGCGAAGCGGATTTCTTGAGGCAGCTTGTAGCGGCTGGTGCGGCCCGGGTAGCCGGCCAGCAGGATCGGATCGCCATTCTTGAGGCCTTCGGCCGAGACGACCAGGAAGTCCTTCGATTTATATGGCACGTTGTTCGGCGACGGGTCGGCCGGACGGCCGTCCGGGCCGACGTAGGCGCGGAGAAAAGTGAAGTCGCCGGTCTGGCGCGGCCACTCGTAGTTGTCGATGTCGCCGCCGAAGTTGCCGATCTTGTCCGACGGCGCGTACACCAGGCGCACGTCGCGGATCATCAGCTGCTTGATGCGGTAGTACTCGAGGCCGCGATGGAAGGCCGGCACCGAGCAGCGGTAGGCCTTGTCGCTCTCGCATTCGGCGATCAGGGCCTTGATGCGCGAGGAGATCGCCTCATTGCGCTGGCGGCCGGTCAGCTCGGGACCCAGGTCCTTCAGGACGCGGCTGGTCACGTTTTCGACCTTCTCGGTCACGTAGACCAGCGAGCTCGGGCCGCCCGGCAGTTCCTCGGCGCGGGTCTTGGCGAGGAAGCCGTCGACGATGTAGTTCTTTTCCGGGGTCGAATTGCGCTGCACGGCGCCGTAGCCGCAGTGGTGGTTGGTGACCACCAGGCCGTCCGGCGACACGAACGAAGCCGAGCAGCCGCCCAGCGAGACGATCGCGCTCATCGGATGCTTCGACAGGTCGGCCAGCTTCTCGGCCGGCATCGTGATGCCGATGCGTTTCAGTTCGGATTTCAGCTGCGGCAGCTGGTGCGGCTGCCACTGGCCTTCGTCGGCCATGGCGCCGGCCGCGACGCCCAGCAGGGCGACGGGAAGAACGATCGATTTGAACAAGGTAGACCCCGATTGACGAGTAAAAACAAGCGGGGAGTATAGCCCGGTTGGCAAACAGAGAGAACGTCTTTTTGGCGTCAATACGCCCGCCCTTCGCCGTCCTGGGCACGCGCTCGAGCTTGCGGCTAGAATGACCGGTCACCGTCGTTCCCGTTCAGGATCCCATGTCCAGCATCGCCGCCTCTCTCTCCACCCTCATGCGCCGCCTCGCGCTCGACGCCTTCACCATCGGCCTGATGCTCATGGTCCTGCTGGCCAGCGTGCTGCCCGCCAGCGGCGAGGCCGCCGTCGTATTGGGCGACATCACCACCCTGGCCATCGGCCTGCTGTTCTTCCTGCACGGCGCCAAGCTCTCGCGCGAAGCCCTGGTCGCCGGCCTGACCCACTGGCGCCTGCACCTTCTGGTGCTGGCCGCCACCTTCGTCATGTTCCCGCTGATGGGCCTGGCCATCGAACCGCTGGCGCTCACCCTGCTCACGCCGGAACTCACGATGGGCATCCTGTTCCTGTGCGTGCTGCCCTCCACCGTGCAGTCCTCGATCGCCTTCACGGCGCTGGCGCGCGGGAACGTGGCGGCCGCCGTCTGCAGCGCCACGGCCTCGAACTTCCTCGGCATCTTCCTCACGCCGCTGCTGGTCGGCACCCTGGTGGTCCAGGGCGCACAAGCGGCCGGGGGCTCGGGCCTGGACCAGATCTGGAAGATCGTCGAGCAGCTGCTGCTGCCCTTCATCGCCGGCCAGCTGCTGCGCCCCTGGATCGGCGCCTTCATCGACCGCCACAAGCCGGTGCTGCGCTATGTCGACCAGGGCTCGATCCTGCTGGTCGTCTACATGGCCTTCAGCGAGTCCGTCAACGAAGGACTGTGGCGGCACATCTCGGGCACGGCGCTGCTCGTGCTGACGGTGCTGTCCTGCGTGATGCTGGCCATCGCCCTGGCGCTGTCCACCTGGATCAGCCGCCGCCTCGGCTTTTCGAAAGAGGACGAGATCACCATCGTGTTCTGCGGCTCGAAGAAAAGCCTGGCCAGCGGCGTGCCGATGGCCAAGGTGCTGTTCGCACCCTCGGCGCTGGGGATGATCATCCTGCCGCTGATGCTGTTCCACCAGATCCAGCTGATGGTGTGCGCGGTGCTGGCGCAGAAGTGGGCGCGGCGCCCGGAAGAACCTGTCGCGGCCGTGGAGGCACCGGCGAAGCTGTCGCGCTGAGCGGGGGCGTCTCCACGACCAGCACAGTGCGCGAGACTTCCCGCGTCGTCTTTTGCTGCACGACCTGCACTGCAACAGCGCGGCCGTCGACGACCGGTTTCGGATGGCGAAAGAAGAACATAAGAAGTCCCGCTTGAGTAGGTGACAACTCAAGCTGGAGACGAAAGTGCCGTCTTCAAGGCTGGGCGCCCGCGTGCCAGCCGCCGCCCAGCGACTGGATCAGCGCCACGGCCACGGTCTGGCGGTCGCTCTGCACCTGCACCAGCGCGCGGCGCGCATTCAGGGCCGTGACCTGGGCCTGCACCACGTCCGTGTATCCCACCTGCCCGGCCCGATAGCGGTTCATGATCTGCTGTTCGACCAGGTCCGCCGCCTCGGAGGCCTGGCGCCGCAGGTCCTGCTGCTGGGCCAGCACGCGGGTGGCCGTCAGCTGGTCCTCGACGTCGGCGAAGGCGTTCAGCACCGTCTGGCGGTAGCGCGCGACGGCGGCCTGGTGGCGCGCTTCGGCGCCCGCCACGCTGGCCCGCGTGGCGCCGGCATTGAAGATCGACTGCGCCGCCGAGAGGCCGAAGGACCAGGCCGCGTTCGAGAGCGAGAACAGGTCGCCCACACGGCTGCCGCTGGTGCCCAGCGAGCCGGACAAGCCGATGTTCGGGAAGTAGGCGGAGCGCGCGATGCCGATTTCCGCATTCGCCGCGGCGACGTCGCGTTCGGCGGCGGCGATGTCCGGGCGGCGCTGCAGCAGCGTGGCCGGCACGCCGACCGGCACCTCGGGCACCGTCACGCGCCACTCGGGCGTAGGCGCCAGCGTGAACTCGCTTGCGGCCTTGCCGACCAAGATCGCGATCGCATGTTCGAACTGGGCACGCTGGCGCGCCAGGGTCAGGGCGTCGCTCCTGGCGCTGGCGAGCTGGGTCTGGGCCTGCAGCACGTCGGTGCGGGCGGCGATGCCGACGTTGAAGCGGTTCTGGGTGATCTGCAGTTCGCGCTCGTAGCCGGAGATGGTGCGTTCGAGCAGCGTGCGCTGGGCGTCGAGGGCGCGGATGGTGAAATAGTTCGAGGCCAGCTCGCCCTGCGCCGCGAGGCGGGCGCTGGCCAGGTCCGCGGCACTGGCTTCGGCGCCGGCCTGGGCGCTGGTCACGCCGGCGCGCAGCCGGCCCCAGACATCGGGCTCCCAGCTGCCGCCCAGGTTGAGGCGATAGCCGCTGCTCGCGCCTTGCCCGCGCACGCCGGAGCGGTCGCCCGAGAGATTCAGCGAGACCGTCGGGAACAGCGCGGCGCGCTCCTGCTGCACCAGCGCGCGTGCTTGCGCATAGTTGGCCACCGCGGCGGCCACGTTCTGGTTCGAGACCTCGACACTCGCCGCCAGCGCATCGAGCTGCGGGTCGCCGAAAAGCTGCCACCACGGTCCGCGCTCCAGGGCGTCGGCGGGTGCGGCCGGCACCCAGCCTTCGAGCGACTTATAGGCGACGGGTTCCGGCGTGCTGGGGCGCTGGTAGGCGGGGCCGACGGCGCAGCCGGCGAGGCTGAGGCTTAACACCAGCAAGGTCAGTCGGAACGGCGTGGTTTTCTGCATACGGGATCTCATCGTGAAATGGATGGCACGGCCTCATCCTCGATCGGATGGCGCGCCAGTTCGCGCTCGCCGGTGGTCGGGCGGCGCAGTTTATCGAGCAGGACGTAGACGACCGGCGTGGTGAGCAAGGTGAGCAGCTGGCTGGCGATCAGGCCGCCGATGATGGCGATGCCCAGCGGCTGACGCAGCTCGGAGCCTTCGCCGAAGCCGATCGCCAGCGGCAGCGCGCCCAGGGCCGCGGCCAGCGTTGTCATCAGGATCGGGCGGAAGCGCAGCAGGCAGGCCTCGCGCACGGCCTCCAGGGCAGTCACGCCCTTCAAGCGTTCGAGGTCGAGCGCGAAGTCGATGATCAGGATCGCGTTCTTCTTGACGATACCGATCAGGAGGAAGACGCCGATGAGCGCAATGATCGAGAACTCCATGTTGAACATCAGGAGCGCCAACACCGCGCCGACGCCGGCCGAGGGCAAGGTGGACAGCACCGTGATCGGGTGGATCAGGCTTTCGTAGAGGATGCCGAGCACGATGTAGATGACGACGATGGCCGCCAGGATGAGGAAGGGCTGCTCCTTGTTCGACTCCTCGGCCGCGCGCGCCGTGCCCTGGAAACTGCCGCGCACATTCGAGGGCATGGCGATGTCGGCTTCGGCCTGTTTTACCGCCGCCTTGCCGTCTTCCAGGTTGGCGCCTTCGGCCAGGTTGAAGGAGACGGTGGTCGCCAGTTCGCCGTCCTGGTGGTTGACCGAGGTCGCCGTCGCGCTTTCGGCGAAGCTGGCGATGGCTGACAGGGGCACCATGGTGGTCGCGCTGCTGGACAGGGCCGAGCCGCCGGAGGCGTCGCGCGTGGCGGTCAGGGTCGAGGCGGGCGCCGGCGTGCCGTTGCTGGTGGTGGTGCCGCTCGTGGCGGCGCCGGTCGTCGCAGCGGTGGCGGTAGTGGTGCCTGATGCCGTGTTGCTGCCCGTCGGCTTGGCCGGCACGTACACATCGTTCAGCGCTTCCGGCGTCTGCGCATACTTCTGCGCCACGCCCATGATCACGTGGTACTGGTTCAGCTCATCGTAGATGTTCGCCACCTGGCGCTGGCCGAAGTTGTTGTACAGGGCGTTGTCGACGTCGCGCGTATTGATCCCCAGGCGCGCGGCGGTCGCCTTGTCGATGGTGACGTACATCTCGACGCCGTTCTCGGCCTGGTCGGTATCGACGTCGACCAGCTGCGGCTGGCGCTTCATGGCGTCGGCCAGCTTGCCGGCCCAGGCCTTCAGGTCTTCGGCATTGTCGCTTTTCAGCGTGTACTGGTAAGTCGAGTTGCTGGAGCGTCCGCCCATGCGCAGATCCTGCACGGGATTCAGGAACAGCGAGACGCCCGTCACGCGCGCGAGTTTCGGCCGCAGGCGCGCGATCACTGCCTGGCCCTTGTCAGTGCGCTCGGACGCCGGTTTCAGGTTGATGAACATGAAGCCGCCCCCTGCCCGGCCGCCGCCGGTAAAACCGACCACGGTGTCGACCGCCGGGTCGCGCTTGATGATGTTGACCAGCTGGCGCATTTTCGCCTGCATGGCCTGGAAGGAGATGCTCTGGTCGGCGCGGATACCGCCGCTGATCTGGCCCGTGTCCTGTTGCGGGAAGAAGCCTTTCGGCGCCGCCGAGAACAGGTAGACGTTCAGGCCGATCACGAACACGAGGATGACCATCACCAGCGCCATGCTGCCCAGCGCCCAGTCGAGCGAGCGCTCGTACACGCGCAGCAGCCAGTTGAAACCGGCTTCCGACCAGCGGGCAAAGCGGCCCGGCTGGCGTTCGATCGTGTGGCCCTTCTTGAGCAGCCAGGCGCACATCATCGGCGTGGTGGTCAGCGAGATCACCAGCGAAATCATCACGGCCGCCGACAGCGTCACCGCGAACTCGCGGAACAGGCGCCCGACCTGCCCGCCCATGAACAGCAGCGGAATGAAGACCGCCACCAGCGACAGGCTGATCGAGAGCACGGTAAAACCGACTTCGCGTGCGCCGACCAGGGCTGCCTGCATGCGGTCCATGCCGGATTCGATATGGCGCGCCGTGTTTTCCAGTACCACGATGGCGTCGTCGACGACGAATCCTGTCGCCACTGTCAGCGCCATCAGCGACAGGTTGTTCAGGCTGAAGCCCAGCAGATACATGGCGCCGAAGGTGCCCAGCAGAGAAACGACGGTCGCCACCGCCGGGATGACGGTCGCGCGCGCGCTGCGCAGGAACACGCTCACCACCAGCACCACCAGCAGGATCGAGATCAAGAGCGTGAATTCGATCTCGTGCAGCGAGGAGCGGATCGAGTTGGTGCGGTCCGAGGCCACCTGCAGGGTGACGTCGCCCGGCAGCTGGGCCTGCAGCGAGGGCAGCAGCGCGCGCACGCCGTCCACCGTCTCGATGACGTTGGCCGAAGGCTGGCGCGTGACCAGCACGATCACGGCCGGCTCGCCGTTGAACAAACCCAGGGTGTTGATGTTTTCCGGGCCGTCGATGACGTCCGCCACGTCCTGCAGGCGGATCGCGGCGCCGTCGCGCCAGGCGACCACCAGGCCGCGGTAATCGGCGGCCGTGCGGCCGCCGGTTGCAGTATCGGCCTGCGAATAGATCTGCAGGCGGTTGCCGTTGCCCTCCAATGCGCCCTTGGGGCGGTTCGGATTGCTCGACTGAATGGCGGCGCGCACGTCCTCGGCCGAGACGCCGTAGCGGTTCAGCGAATAGGGATTGAGTTCTACCCGCACGGCCGGCAGCGAACCGCCGCCGATCTCGACCTCGCCCACGCCCGGCACCTGGGCCAGGCGCTGCTGGACGATGTTGGAGACGGCGTCGTAGATCTGGCCGGGGCTGCGGCTCTTTGACGTCAGCGCCAGGATGATCACCGGCTGGTCCGAGGGATTGGCCTTGCGATAGGTCGGGTTGCTGCGCAACGTGGACGGCAGGTCGGCGCGCGCGGCGTTGATTGCGGCCTGCACTTCGCGCGCGGCCGCATCGATCTTGCGGTTCAGGTCGAACTGCAGGCTGACGCGGGTCGATCCGCTGCCCGAGTTCGAGGTCATCTCGTTGACGCCGGCGATCGTGCCCAGCCGTCGTTCCAGGGGCGTGGCCACGCTGCTGGCCATGGTCTCGGGACTGGCGCCCGGCAGCGAAGCCGACACCGAAATGGTCGGGTAGTCGACCTGTGGCAGCGGCGAGACCGGCAGCACGAAGAAGGCGCCGATGCCGGCCAGGGCCAGTCCGAGCGTCAGCAGGACGGTCGCGATCGGGCGTTGGACGAAAGGCTTCGACAGGTTCATGCCTTGATCTCACGTGGTTTGGCCGGCGCCTTGCCGCTCCAGCGCCGCGACACGCGGTCGAACGCGAGGTAGATCACGGGCGTCGTGAACAGCGTGAGCAGCTGCGACACGATCAGGCCGCCGAAGATAGCCAGGCCCAACGGACGGCGCAGCTCCGCGCCCTCGCCCCAGCCGAACATCAGCGGCACCGCGGCGAACAGCGCGGCCAGCGTCGTCATCAGGATCGGGCGGAAGCGCAGCAGCGCGGCCTGGCGGATCGCCTCGAGTGGCGGTTTGCCTTCGTCGCGCTCGGCCTCGATCGCGAAGTCGATCATCATGATCGCGTTCTTCTTGACGATGCCGATCAGGAGGATGATGCCGATGATGCCGATCACGCCCAGCCCCTGCCCCGTGATCCACAGCGCCAGCAGCGCGCCGACACCGGCCGACGGCAGGGTCGAGAGGATGGTCAGCGGGTGGATGTAGCTCTCGTAGAGCACGCCCAGCACGATGTAGACGCAGACCACCGCGGCCAGGATCAGCCACAGCTGGTTCGACAGCGAGTTTTCGTACGCGCCCGACGCGCCGAGGAAGGTCAGCGTGACGGACGCCGGCAGCTTGATGTCGCTTGCTGCGGCCCGGATGGAGTCGACCGCCTGGCCGAGCGAGGTGCCGGCGCTGGTGTCGAAGCCGATGGTGGTGGCCGGATACTGGGCCACGTGGGTGACCTGCAGCGGCGCCTGTTCCTCGCGGATGCTCGCCACCGCCGACAGGGGCGTCGGCTCGCCGGAACTGGTGCGCAGCTGCAGGCGGCCCAGTGCCGCCAGCGACATTGCTTCGTCCTGCTGGGCTTCCAGGATTACCCGGTACTGGTTGGTCTCGGTGAAGATGGTCGAGACGATACGCTGGCCGAAGGCGCTGTAGAGGGCGTCGTCGATGGAAGACGCCGTGATGCCCAGGCGCGAGGCGGTGTCGCGGTCGATGTGGACCACGGCCGCGGCGCCGACCGCGCCCGCGTCGGTCGTCACGTTGCGCAGCTGCTTCTGCTGCGCCATGCGCGCGACCAGCTTGTGCGCCCATTCGATCACGGTGGCGTTGTCGGCGCCTTCCAGCGAGACGCGGTACTGGGTCGGGCCGCTCTCGGCGTCGATGGTCAGATCCTGAGTCGGCTGCAGGTACAGCGTCAGGCCGGCGACATTCGCGACGCGCCGCTTCAGGCGCATCATGATCTCGTCCTGGTCACTGTCCCGATCGCGTTTTAAATTGATCAGCATGGTGCCGGTGTGGAGCATCGTGTTGTTGGCGGCATCCACTCCGACATTGGAGGCTAAAGACTCCACTTCCGGATCCTCGAGAATGGCCTTGGCGGCCGCCTGCTGCATCTCGGCCATACCTTGGTAGGAAATCGCCTGGCGCGCTTCCACGCGCGCTTGCAGCTGGCCCGTGTCCTGGGTCGGGAACAGGCCTTTCGGGATCACCACCCACAGCAAGGCGGTGAGCGCCAGCGTGGCCAGGGCGACGATCAGGGTCAGGCCCTGGCGTGCTAGCACCCAGTCCAGGCCGCGATCGTACTTGTGGATCACACGGTCGAAGAAGGCCTGGGTCTTCTTTGCCAGGCGGCTCGGCTTTTCTTCCTCATGGCTGCGCAGCCAGCGCGCCGACATCATCGGCACCAGGGTCAGCGAGACCACGCCCGAGATCAGGATCGTAATGGCGAGGGTCACCGCGAACTCGCGGAACAGGCGGCCGACCACGTCGCCCATGAACAGCAGCGGGATCAGCACCGCGATCAGCGAGACCGTCAGCGAGATGATGGTGAAGCCGATCTGGGCCGCGCCCTTGATGGCGGCCGCCATCGGCTTCTCGCCCTCCTCGATGTAGCGCGCGATGTTCTCGATCATGACGATGGCGTCGTCGACGACGAAGCCGGTCGCGATCGTCAGCGCCATCAGCGACAGGTTGTTCAGGCTGTAGCCGAGCAGGTACATCACGCCGAAGGTACCGATCAGCGAGATCGGCACGGCGAGACTGGCGATCACGGTGGCGCGGATGCTATGCAGGAAAGCGAAGATCACCAGCACCACCAGCACCACGGCCAGCAGCAGTTCGATCTGCACGTGTTCGACCGAGGCGCGGATGCCCGTGGTGCGGTCGCTCAGCACGTCCAGGCGCAGGGCGGCGGGCAGGCTAGCCTGCAGTTCCGGCAGGCGTTCCTTGATCGCGTCCACGGTGGCGATCACGTTGGCGCCCGGCTGGCGCTGCACGTTCAGGATGATGGCCGGCTTCATGTTGGCCCAGGCGCCCAGGCGAACGTTCTCGGCGCTGTCGACCACGCGCGCGACATTCCCCAGGCGCACCGGGGCGCCATTGCGGTAGGCGACGATCAGGTTCTTGTAGTCGTCGACGGTGACCAGCTGGTCGTTGGCATTGATGGCGTAGGCGCGGGTCGGGCCGTCGAAGCTGCCCTTGGCGCTGTTGGCGTTGGCCGCCGTGATCGCGGTGCGCAGCGAGTCGAGGCCCATGCCGTAGGAAGCGAGGGCCTCGGTATCGGCCTGGATGCGCACGGCCGGACGCTGGCCGCCCGAGAGCGTGACCAGGCCGACGCCCGAAACCTGGCTGATCTTCAGGGCCAGGCGCGTGTTCACCATGTTCTGGATTTCGGTGAGCGGCACCGTATCGGAGGTGATGGCCAGGGTCAGCACCGGCGCGTCGGCCGGATTGACCTTGGCGTAGACCGGCGGCGCGGGGAGGTCCGCTGGCAGCAGCGAGCCGCCGGCATTGATGGCGGCCTGCACTTCCTGCTCGGCCACGTCGAGCGTCTGGCCGAGGCCGAACTGCAGCGTGACCACCGAGACACCGGCGGCGCTGGTCGAACTCATGCGCGACAGGCCGGACATCTGGCCGAACTGGCGCTCCAGCGGCGCCGTCACCGTGCGCGCCATGACTTCGGGACTGGCGCCCGGGTACAGGGTTTGCACCTGGATGGTCGGGAAGTCGACCTGCGGCAGCGCGGACAGCGGCAGGAACTTGTAGCCGACCAGGCCGGCCAGGACGATGGCCAGCATCAGGAGGGCCGTCGCGACGGGACGACGGATAAATGGGCCGGACGGGCTCATCGCAGCACCTCGCGCACGTCCGCGTGGGCACGGGGTGCCCACCCTACGATCTTCATCATTGCGTGCTTCCTTCGCGCTGGCGGCGCGGACGTTCGCCCTGCGCACCCTGTCCGCCCTGGCGGCCACCGGCTGCGCCTTGCGGCCGGTCACCCGGCAAGGTCACCTTCGCGCCATCCTTCAGGCGGTCCGCGCCTTCCGTGATCACCTGCTCGCCCGCCTTCAGGCCGGTCGCGACCTGCACCTTGTCGCCGAAGGCCTGGCCGCGCGTGACCGTGCGCAGCGCCACCGTCTTCGCCTGCGGGTTGAGCACGTAGACGAAATCGCCGTTGGCGCCGTGGCGGATCGCGTTGACCGGCACGACCACGGCATCTTCGATGGTGCGCACTTCCAGGCGCAGGTTGACGAACTGGCTCGGGAACAGCTTGTTGTCGGCGTTCTCGAACCTGGCCTTGGCGCGCACGGTGCCGGTCTGGGTATCAACCTGGTTGTCGAGCGCGGCGAAGCGGCCGGTCGCGAGCGTGCTGCTGCGCGTACGGTCGAGCGCCGTGGCGGGCAGCTTTGCGTTCTGGGCGATGCGCCCCTGCAGCTCAGGCACCTGGTCCTGGGGCACGGCGAATTCGACGTCGATCGGCGAGAACTGGGTGATGACGGCAATGCCGTTGGCGTCGCCGCTGGAGACGAGGTTGCCGATGTCCACGGTGCGCAGGCCGACGCGCCCGGAGATCGGCGCCTTCACCTGCGCATAGCTCAGGTTCAGGCGCGCCAGGTTTTCGGCGGCGGTATCGGTCTTCACGGTTGCCTCGAGCTGGCGCACCAGCGCGGCCTGGGTATCGACTTCCTGGCGCGCGATCGAGTCCTGTTCGAGCAGGGTGCGGTAACGCGACAGCAGCAGGCGCGCGTTTTCCAGCTGGGCTTCGTCGCGCTGGCGCTGGCCGGTGGCCTGCAGCAGCGCGATTTCCGACTGGCGCGGATCGATCGTGGCCAGCACCTGGCCGGCTTTGACGATCTGCCCTTCGGTGAAGTTGATCTTCTGGAGCACGCCGGAGACCTGTGGACGCACCGTGGCCACCGCCGCCGGCGTCACCGTGCCCAGCGCCTCCAGGGTGACCGGGATGTCGACCTGTTCGGCCGTTGCGACGCCGACCGTCGTGGCCGGAGCGCCGCGCCTGCCGCCGCCGCCCGGACCACCGCCGCCCCCGCCACCGCCCGGACCGGCCCCCGCCCCGCCGCGCGCCCCCGCCGCGGCACCGGGACCGGCGGCACCCGCGCCCTGCGGCGTGCGATGGGTCAGGTACCAGGCGAGCGCTCCGAGCGCGATCATGCTGAGCACGGCAATGATGCTGCCGATGATCTTGCTGCGCTTCTTGGGACGCGTTGGGGGATTCGGAGTCTTGTTCGGGGATACGGTGGAATCCATGCTCATCCTTGATGTCGGCTTGCTGACAAATGCACAATTAATCAGCTTGGAATGTAGCATGGCCCACACGAAGGATATGTTTCGTAACGTACATAGCGCGGCGGTCAAAATCTATGCTTTTTTCCCCGTCCGCCGGGTCTTTACACCGCTTTACACCATAGGAAGAAGTACAAGGAAGATGCATGAAAAAGCGGACCCCGGTAAACCGGGGCCCGCTTTGGATTCCTACTTAATTTGTAACAGCCGATACAAAACCGCTACATGGCTTTACGGGCTCGCGCTCATGGCAATTCGCACAGGCAATGGGTCACGGCCGCGAACGGCTTCTTGCCCTCTGCCAAGTCCGACAGCCAGCCCAGGTCTTTCGCCACGCCGGCGACGGCGCCAGCCGGCAGCGCGTCCGGCAGCATGCCCAGCTTGACCTGGATCCGGATGGCCTGGACATCGGACACGCCCAGCAGCGACAGGAAGCGTTCCAGGCTCGAC
Source organism: Massilia sp. Mn16-1_5 (assembly GCF_004798585.1). Classification (GTDB taxonomy): domain Bacteria; phylum Pseudomonadota; class Gammaproteobacteria; order Burkholderiales; family Burkholderiaceae_D; genus Telluria. The sequence goes on along the minus strand of NZ_PPXQ01000002.1, from coordinate 149,574 downwards.
TCGGCACGCTGGACATAGGCGACGCGGAAATCGTCGCCCAGTTTGGCGCGCTTGGCGGCCGAGCGCAGCGCGTCGCCGTAGCTGCCCAGGGTGTCGACCAGGCCGCGTTCCTTGGCTTGCGTGCCGGTCCAGACCCGGCCCTGGCCGACTTCGTCGATCTTCGCCTGCGTGGTCTTGCGGGCGGCGGCGGCGCGCGTGGTGAACTCGCGGTAGACGTTGTTGATGCTGGCTTGCACCAACTGGCCGAAGCGCGGATCGAGCGGACGCAGCGGGTTGTAGGCGTCGGCCAGCCAGGTGGTGGTCACGCCGGCGGTACGCACGCCCAGCTTGTCGGCGACCTTGTCGGCGGTCGGCAGGATGGCGAACACCCCGATCGAGCCGGTGATGGTGGCCGGATCGGCGATGACCTCGTCGGCCGCCATCGAGATCCAGTAGCCGCCGGATGCCGCCACGCTGCCCATCGAAACCACGACCGGCTTGCCGGCCGCGCGCGTCAGTTCCAGTTCGCGCCGGATCAGCTCCGAGCCATAGGCACTGCCGCCGGGCGAATCGACGCGTAGCACCACCGCCTTGACCGAGTCGTCCTCGCGCGCGCGGCGGATCTGGTTGGCGGTCGAGACGCCGCCGACGACGCCGGGGCCGCCCTGCCCTTCGGTGATCTCGCCGGCCGCGACGATCACGCCGACCGCGTCGCCGAAAGCCTTCTGCGGATTGCGGGCGAGGTAGTCGGCGAAGGACACCTGGCGGAAGGTCTTGGTCGACTCCTCGTACACGCCACGCTTGATCATCATCGCGCGCACTTCGTCCTTCGTTCTAATGCCGTCGACGAGTTTCAGGTTGACGGCCACCTGGGCCGCGTTACCGCCGGTGGCTTCCATCAGCTGCGGCAGTTGGTCGATGCCGCGTGCGACGGCACCAAGCGGCAGCTTGCGGTTCTTCTCCACAAGCGCCGTGTAGCCGTTCCACAGCGCGCCGTACAGGAAGGTATCGGCCTCGACGGCCGCCTGCGACGGACCGTTGCTGATATAAGGCTCGGCAAAGCTCTTGTAGGTGCCGACCTTCATCAGGTTGACCGTGACGCCCAGCTTGTCGAGGGCTTCGCGGTAGTAATTGCGGTGACGTCCAAAACCTTCGATCAGCACCATGCCCATCGGGTGCACATATACTTCGCTGGCGTGCGAGGCGAGCAGGTAGCGCTTCTGGTCGAAGCTGCCGCCCCAGGCGATCACGGGCTTGCCGGCCGCCTTGACGCGGTCGATCGCGGCGCCGACCTCGTGCAGCATGGCCAGGCCACCGCCGTCGAGTTCGTCGAGCAGCAGGACCACGCTGCTGATGTTCTTGTCCTTGGCGGCGGCGTCGAGCACGACCAGCAGGTCGCGCAATTCCACCATCCGCCTCACTTCGCCGCCGACGTTGGCCAGCAGCGCGTCGCGCAGGCCGCCCGTATGCTCTTCGACCAGGTCGCCGCGCAGTTCGAGCACGAGCGCCGTTTTCGAGACGAGCGGCTTGGGGCCGCCGGTGAAGATTGCCACCAGCAGCACGACCACGACCAGCAGGAACAGGCTGTTCAACACGAAGCGACGCGTGGTGTCTAGACCGCGCCAGAACATGCCGATACCGCGGCGCAGGGAACTCAGGGGTTTGAAGGACATCGGAACTCCGCTAAAAAGGGGGACGTCAAGCTGTCACAGTGACTTTGTCTGCCGTCTCTTTGTGCGAGATCGCAAAGAGACCGGCGAATACGAGTATGCCATTGACCATCAACAGTTCAAGTCCCAGCCGATAGCTGCCGAGCAAGTATTGCTGATAGAACTCAAGGATCGCGCAAAGAATCGGCGCCCCGACGGTGACGTAAGGCACCAGGCGGTCGGTCAGCGAGCGCTTGGTGAGCATGCCGAAGGCGAACAGGCCCAGCAGCGGCCCATAGGTGTAGGCCGCCAGTTTCAGGATCACGCCGATCATGCTCGGCTCGTCGACCGCCTTGAAGCCCAGCACCAGCACCAGGAACAGCAGGGCGAAGCCGAGGTGGACGCGGCGGCGCAGGCGTTCCTGGCTTGCTACGTCAAGGTCCGGACGGCGCTTGATGCCGAGGATGTCGATGCAGAAGGTCGAGGTCAGCGCCGTGATCGCCCCGTCGGCACTCGGGAACAGGGCCGAGACCAGCGCGATCAGGAAGATGATCTGTACGGCGGCCGGCAGATGGCCCATCACGACGGCAGGGAAGATCTTGTCGCCGGTCGCCGTCACGCCCGCCAGCGGCGCGTACAGGTAGAGCAAGCCGCCCAGGAACAGGAAGGACGAGAGCACGATGGTCAGCACCAGCGTCAGGCTCAGCAGGTTCTTTTGCGAGTCGGCCAGGGTTTTCACCGAGATCGTCTTCTGCATCATCTCCTGGTCCATGCCCGTCATCGTCAGCACGATGAAGATGCCGGCGACGAACTGCTTCCAGAAGAAATTCGGGCTGTCGACATCCCAGGTGAAGATGCGCGCCAGCCCCTGCGACTGCATGGCGTTCAGGCTGTCCGGAATCGACATGCCCAGTTCGCCCAGCAGGAACCAGGCGCAGGCGAACAGGCCGAACAGCATGCAGGTGGTCTGCAGGGTATCGGTCCAGACGATGGTCTTCACGCCGCCCTGGTAGGTGTACATCAGGATCATGGCCAGGATCACGAGCGTGGTGAGCCAGAACGGCACGCCCAGGCTGTCGAGGATGATCGCTTGCAGGATGTTGACGACCAGGTAGAGCCGCGCAGTGGAACCGAGCAGGCGCGACACGATGAAGAAGCCGGCCCCGCTCTGGTAGGCGCGCCGTCCCAGGCGCACGTCCAGGTAATGGTAGATCGAGGTCAGTTTCAGGCGGTAGTACAGCGGCAGCAGGATATAGGCCACCGCGATGTAGCCGAAGATATAGCCGATCAGGATCTGGCCATAGCCGAAGGCGTCCTTGCCGACGGCGCCGGGCACGCTGATGAAGGTGGCGCCGGAGAGCGTGGTGCCGACCATGCCGAAGGCGACCAGCATCCAGTTGCTGCTCTTGTTACCGATGAAGAAGCTGTCGTTGTTGGCGTTGCGGGAGGTGGCCCAGGCGACGCCGAGCAGGAGCGCGAAATAGCCGATGAGGATGCAGAAGAGAAGAACCGGGGACATGTGTTTCCGTGGGTGATGATGATTCGCCCAGCAATATACACCCACAACGGACCTGCGGCCACCGGCGCCCGGTCACGCCTCCTCACCCTCCACCCGCTCGAACGGCCCGATGCAGGCCTCCATCGTCTCGTCGCTGCACATCAGGAACAGCGCCCCCGACGGGTGGAAGCGTACGAAATTGGTGGCCTGGGTGCCGACCTTCATGATCTCGCCCGAGCAATCCTTCTTGCCGTTGTCCTTGACGATGCGGTCCTCCAGTTTGTAGAAGCCCTTGGCGCTCGGCTTGTCGGGGATGCGGTATTCGCTTTCGGAGATTTCTTCCTTGCTCGTCACCAGGGTGGTGCCGTCGCCGCGGAAGCGGTAGGTTTCGATGCAGTGGAGTTCGGGCAGCGCCAGGCGCCAGATGCCGAGGATGGGGTGATTTGCCAGGGGCGCAGGCGGCGCGGCGGCGGCGAGCGGCGCACTGGCGAGGGCAAGGAAGGACAGCAGCAATCCGGCAAGCGCACGCATGACAGCTCCTTTTACGACGGTTGTGTGATCGATCCAGCCGGGCGCGCGGGATGGAATCGCTCCCCTCGCGCGCCGCTTGCCACTGTGCCGATCCTACGCCGGTCAGCCCTTTTCCGGCGCCGCTTTCGGCTTGGCCGGGCGGCGGCTGCGTGCCGCAGGCTTGCGTGCCGGACGGCTTGAACCGCCGCGCCCGGATTTCGGACGGGCGGCGCCGTTCTCGTCCCGTGCCACGTTACCGTTGACGTCATCGGGCAAGACGTATTCGTCGTCGTCCTCAGCCAGCGTGGCGACCGGCGCTGCGATCTCGGCCACAGGCACATCGGCCGCCGGCACCGCATCGACCTGCGGGGCTTCCGGCGCGGATGCTTCCTCGGCCTGCGCGGCCAGCTGCTTGGCCGTCGGCTTGCGCGGCGTGCGGCGGCGTTCCTTCTTCGCCGGCGCCGGGGCTTCTTCCAGCACGGCCGGTTCGACGGCGGCGACCACCTCTTCCAGCGCGGCCGGGGCCGGCCAGGCTTCCATGCCCGCATCTGCGGCCGCTTCCTCCGCCGGCGCGGCCTCGGCTTCGTCGGCCACCTCGGCCACTTCGTCCGGCGTCACCGCCACGAACGGCGCTTCGGTACGCGCATTCTTGCGTCCGCGTCCGCCGCGGGTGCGGCCCTTGCTCTTGCCTTCTTCCTTCGCCTCGACCGGTGCCGGTGCTTCCTCACCCTCGGCCAGCGCTTCCGGCGCGGCCAGGATGGTCTCGGCCATGGTCGGCCCTTCGGCAGGCACGGCGGCGGCAGCGCTGGTGCTGCGATAGACATAGGTGCCCGACTTTTCGTCGCGGCCGAACTCGAACAGGCCGCGCACCTGTGCTTCTTCGAGCAGGTTGCCGAAGGTGCGGAAGCCGTAATACACCTCGGAGAATTCCGGACGGCGGCGCTTCAGGGTGTCCTTCAGCAGCGAAGCCCAGATCTTGCCCGTGTCGCCACGTTCGGATACCAGCGCGTCGAAGGTCTCGACCACCATTTCCAGGGCCTGCGTCTTGCGCGCTTCCAGCTCTTCCTTGCGGCGGTCGTCTCCACTTGGCCGCTTTTGCGGCTGGGCCTTGCGTTCGTCGCGTTTCGCGGCAGCGCGGCGCACCTCGCGCACCAGGTCGTCGTAGAAGATGAATTCGTCGCAGTTGGCGACCAGCAGGTCGGAGGTCGACTGCTTGACGCCGACGCCGATCACCTGCTTGGCGTTCTCGCGCAGCTTGGAAACCAGCGGCGAGAAGTCGGAGTCGCCGCTGATGATCACGAAGGTATTCACGTGGGACTTGGTGTAGCACAGGTCGAGCGCGTCGACGACGAGGCGGATGTCGGCCGAATTCTTGCCCGACTGGCGCACGTGCGGGATCTCGATCAACTCGAAATTCGCTTCGTGCATCGTCGACTTGAAGCCCTTGTAGCGGTCCCAGTCGCAATAGGCTTTCTTGACCACGATGCTGCCCTTGAGCAGCAGGCGTTCGAGCACGGGCTTGATGTCGAATTTCTCGTAGTTGGCGTCGCGTACGCCCAGCGCTACGTTCTCGAAATCGCAGAACACCGCCATGCTGATGTTATCGGATGAAGCCATGTTTGTTATTTTCAATAATAAAGAGGGTCGGACACCCGGCGGATTATACGCACAAGATGGGCTTGCCCAGCGCATGGGGCCGTATTGGCGGGCATCGCCGCCGGGAGACCGGCGCGCTCAGAGCCGCGCCAGCGTGGCCGAGTCGGGCAGGCCGTCGAAAAACTGGTCGAGACAGGTCTGGAACACGGCCTCGTCCGGAGCGACATCGGCGAACAGGGTCATCGAAGAATGGAATTTGCGGTCGTCGGGACCGTCGAAGATCGCGCCGATGTCCATGTCGCGGTGGGTGGCGACCAGGCGCGCGCACTCGCGCAGGCGCGGCCCCAGTACCGGGTGGGCCAGGTAGGCGGCGGCTTCGTCGCCCGAGCGAATCGCGTACTTCCGCGCCATCTCGCTCCGGCCCAGGCCGGCGATCTGCGGGAAGACGAACCACATCCAGTGGGTGCGCTTCTTGCCGGTGCGCAGTTCGGCCAGGACGTCGGAGTACACGGGATCCTGGGCGGCGACGAAGCGGTCGAGGTCGAATTCATGGTTCATGGCGATCTCCCAAGAATATTCATCCTACCTCTTTCGTCGTTTTTGCTAAAGTGGCGCCACCATGAAACCCGAACACCTGCTCCTGCTGCTCACCCGCGACATGCCCTACGGGAAATACGAAGGCCGCAAGATCGCCGACCTGCCCGGCCATTACCTCGGCTGGCTCGCGCGCGAAGGCTTTCCGCGCGGTGAACTGGGCGAACTGCTGGAACTGATGTACGAGCTCGACCATAACGACCTGCGCGGACTGCTCGAGCCGCTGCGTGGCGCCCGCTAAGGCCGCTGCATGCCAGACTTGCGTTGCTGCATAGCAACGCTCAAGCGGCGTACCGGCTTTGTCCCGCCGCGCCAGGGAAGGCATGGCGCGACCGGGGCGGAGTGCTTGGCTATAATCACTTCTATCTTTACGTCATCCAGAGCGCATGCAAACACATCCGACCACCGCCTCGACCGTCCTCGTCGTCGAGGACGACGAACACATCTCCCAGGTCCTGCGCTTCATGCTGGAACGCCAGGGCTACCAGGTGGTGCACATGGCCGACGGACGCGCCGCGTCGCAGCACATCGTGGCCGCGGAGCCGCCGGCCCTGGTCCTGCTCGACGTGATGCTGCCCTACGTGGACGGTTTCGAGATCGTGCAGCTGATCCGCTCGCAGGAAAGCTGGCGCGACGTGCCGGTGCTGATGCTGACCGCGAAGAACACCGAGCGCGACACCGTGCGCGCGCTCGACGCCGGCGCCAACGACTTCGTCATCAAGCCCTTCCAGCCGCAGGAACTGCTGGCCCGCGTGCGCCGCTTCCTGCGCCCAAGCACCTGACGGCGCAGCGGCAAGGACGCGCCTTTGACCCCGGCCACCAACCCCGACACCTTCATCGCCGCCGCCCTCTGGACCGGCTTCGCGGCGCTGCTCCTGACCCTGCTGCTGGGCCTGCAGATCATCGGCATGCGCCTGATGCTGCGCCGGCGCCAGCGCAGCGACGCACGGGCGCTGGCGCGCTGGCGCCCGCTGCTGAATGCCGCCATCGTCGGCGAGATGCCGGACAGCCTGCCGCCGCTGCGCCGCGCCGAGCGCCTGCCCTTCCTGCGCCTGTGGGCTCACCTGCAGGGTTCCCTGCGCGGCGAAGCCAACGAGGCGCTGAACGAAGTGGCACGCCGCCTCGGCATCGACGCCTACGCGCGCGGCCTGCTGGTGCGCGGCAGCCGGCCGGCGCGCCTGCTGTCGGCCCTGGTGCTGGGCCACCTGCACGACCGCGAAGCCTGGCCGGCCCTGCTGCGCATGGCCGAACAGCCCGACAACACGGTCGCGCTGACCGCACTCTGGGCGCTGGTGCGGGTCGATCCGCCCGCCGCCGCCGACTACATGGTCCCGCTCTTCATCGCGCGCGAGGAATGGGCGCTGTCGCTGGCGGCCGGCATCCTGCAGCAGGCGACGGAACCTGCAGCCGCCGCGCTGACGCGCCTGCTGCCGCAGCTGGGTGAGGACAAGCTGCCGCGCGCGCTGCGCATCGCCGAGGCCCTGCACCTGGCGCTGCCGGGCGCCGTGCTGGGCGCGGCGCTGCGCAGCCCGTCGATGCCGGTCGTGATCGCCGGACTGCGTGGGGTGCGCACGCCCGAGACCCTGCTTGAGGTGCGCGCGCTGCTGGCGCACGCGGACTGGCAGGTGCGGGTGCAGGCGGCGCGCGCGCTGGGCCGGGTCGGCGAACGCGCCGACGCCGAGCGCCTCGTGCAGCTGCTGGGCGACCGCGAATGGTGGGTGCGCTACCGCGCCGCCGAAGCCCTGCTCGAACTGCCGGCGCTGTCGCGCGCCGACCTGGACGTCCTGCGCGCCTCCCTGACCGACCGCTTCGCCGCCGACATGCTGTCGCAGGCGCTGGCCGAAAGCGCCAACAAGTGAGCCTCGCATGAATACCGAACACGTCATCGTCGCCTTCGTCACCTGGTTCGTGCTCTGCTTCTTCGTGGCGCTGAACGGCGGCTACTTGTTATTAAACCTATTCTCGCTGCGGGCATTGCACCGGCGTGGCCAGGAGCAGTTCCTGGGCGACCTGCCGCGGGCGTACTCCGGCCTGGAGCCGCCGGTCAGCATCCTGGTCCCCGCCTACAACGAGGAAGCGACGATCGCCGCCTCGATCCGCTCGATGCTGCAGCTGAGCTACGCCGAATTCGAGATCGTGATCATCAACGACGGCTCGAAGGACAAGACCCTGGAAGTGCTGCAGCGCGAGTTCGCCCTGCTGCCCTTCCCCGAAGCCTACCGCCGCACGATCCCGACCAAGGAGGTGCGCCAGATCTACCGCTCCACGCGCTACCCGAACGTGCGCGTGATCGACAAGGTCAACGGCGGCAAGGCCGACTCGCTCAACGCCGGCATCAACGCCTCGCGCTATCCGCTGTTCTGCGGCGTCGACGCCGACTCCATCCTGCAGCGCGACAGCCTGGCGAAAGTGACGGAGCCCTTCCTGCGCGACCCGACCATGGTCGCCACCGGCGGTACCGTGCGCGTGGCCAACGGCTGCGAAGTCAGCGGCGGTTTCCTGACCAAGGTCGGCCTGCCGCGCAGCCCGCTGGCGCTGTTCCAGGTGGTCGAATACCTGCGCGCCTTCCTGTTCGGGCGCCTCGGCTGGTCGGCGCTGAACGGCATGCTGATCATCTCGGGCGCCTTCGGCATCTTCAAGAAGGATGCCGTGGTGCTGGCCGGCGGCTACCGCCCGAATACTATCGGCGAAGACATGGAACTCGTCGTGCGCATGCACCGCACCCTGCGTGAAAAGGGCCAGCCCTACCGCATCGAATTCGTGCCCGATCCGGTGTGCTGGACCGAAGCCCCGGAAGACATGGCGACGCTGAAGAACCAGCGCGTGCGCTGGCAGCGCGGCCTGGCCGAAAGCCTGAACGCGAACTGGGGCCTGATGTTCTCGCGTAACGGCGGCGTCGCCGGCTGGGTCGCGTTTCCCTTCATGCTGTTCTTCGAGTGGCTCGGACCGGTGATCGAACTGGGCGGCTACATCTTCATGGTCTTTGCCTTCCTCACCGGCGCGATCTCCTGGGAAGCCTTTGGCGCCTTCCTGTTCGTGGCGCTGGGACTGGGCATTTTGCTGTCGGCGTCCGGGCTGCTGCTGGAAGAGATGTCCTTCCACCTCTACCCGCGCGGCAAGCAGCTGCTCATGCTGGGATTGATCGTGATCCTCGAGAACTTCGGCTACCGCCAGCTCAATACCTGGTGGCGCCTGGTCGGCCTGTGGCGCTGGCTGCGCCAGAAGGAGGCGACCTGGGGTGCGATGAAACGCAAGGGCATCGGCGAGGAAGGCGCCGGCGTGCCGCCCCGCGGGCCATGAAAGCGCTGCTGGCCGCTTTGCTCCTGATGTCGTCTTCCGCGCACGCCGCTTACCTGCACCTGTGCCCGGCCGACGCGGCGCCGAAGGACGGCGTGCAGGTCAAGTTGGCGGACGGCAGCGTGCTGGCGGTAAGCAGCGCGCCGCAACTGCCGGGCTGTCGCGCGAGCGCGCTCGGCGTCGATGCGTCCCAGGTGGAAAGCCTGTATCCGCTCGCCCCCGGCGATACGCCGGCGCGCACCATCCTGCTCTATGGCGCGGTCGGCAACAAGCCGTTCGCGCCATCCAGCCACGACCTGCCGCAACCCGACCGGCCCGGCGCCGTGCCGCAGCGGCGCCCGGTACCGCTGCGCGCCAACTTGCTGGGTGAAGCGCGCGTGCGTCCGTTCGGAGTGGAAGAGCGGGTGCGCGCCGAGCATGCCGACGGCAAGCTGCGCCTGGCTTGCGGCGCCGGCACGCGCGCGGCCGGGGTGCTGATCGACGGTCCCTGGCAGCTGCCGCTGGCCGAACTGCGCCTGGCGGCGCGCTACAGCGCCAATGGTACGTTCAGCCTGCAGGCCGCGGACGAGGCCTCGGCTGCGCGCGAAACCTCCCATGCGCTCGGCGACCTCGATGCCGCCAAGGGCGCAGCCACGCTGGCGCTGCCGGCCGCGCTCGATCGTGCCGGCTGGCGCCAGTTCGTGCTCCTGTGCCCATCGAACGCTGCCACGCTCACGCTGGATGCGCTGAGCCTGGAACCTGTCCCCGGGAAGCCGCAACCACGCGCCACCTGGATCTGGGAACGCGCCGAATGGCGTGACAAGCCCGATGCGCTGCTGGCCTGGGCCAGGCGCGAAGCCGTGCGCGAACTGTTCATCGTCGTGCCGCTCGAGGGCGCCCGCGTACGTGAACCGGACCGCCTGGCTGCCTTCGTGCGCCGCGCCGGGCAGGCCGGCATCGCCGTCACGGCGGTCGAAGGCGACCCGCACATGGTGCTGCCCTCGCAGCGCGCCGCCACCGTGGACCGCGCCCGCGCCTACGCCGCCTACAACCGCGCCGCGAAACCCGAGGAACGCCTGCGCGCCATGCAGTTCGACGTCGAACCTTATCTGCTGGACGACACCGTGCTGGACCCGGACCTGCGCGACCGCGAATACCTGGCCATGGCGCAGGCGCTGCATGCGGCGGCCGGCGGCATGCCGCTTGAATTCGTCGTGCCCTTCTGGTGGTGGGACAAGCGCGCCCTGCTCGACGGCCTGGCGAAAACGTCCGACGGCCTGGCCGTGATGGACTACCGCACCGATCCGGACCAGATTGTCCGCTTCGCCGTGCCCTTCCTCGACTGGGGTACCCGGCACGGCAAGGGCGTGCACATTGCCCTGGAAGCCGGCCGGGTAGCGCCGGAACTGCAACGGCGCTACGTGCGGGCCGACGCCGACGAGTCAGGATCGCTGCTGGTGGCGCAGGTCGGCAAAACGCCGGTACTGGTGCTGCTGCGCCAGCCGGTAAAAACCACGGCCGGCACCCTGTATCGCCTCTCGGGCGAGCGTACGCTGGACGGCAGCGCCACCAGCTTCCACGGCAATCCGGAGCGGCTGCGCGCGCTGCTGCCGCGGCTGGAGCGCGATTTCTCGGCCTGGTCCTCGTTCGGGGGGCTGGCGCTGCACGGTTGGCGCTGGCAATGACGGGCATAAGAGGTAGTGATCTACCCTTCTTTACCCGGAAAGCAGCGAAGTGCGTACACTGAGCCACTCGGAGCGTCGCTAACGGCCAAAAGCGGTCATACTTTGAGCGCCTAATTTGCTCGGGGCGGCTCCGGTATGCGAGAAAGGACTCAGATGATGTTACGCAATAAACGTAACCAATTGACCGACGCGGAAACGCATGGTGCCGAGCGCGGACTTGACCGCTTCGAGGGATTCAGCGACGCGGTTTTCGCAATCGCGCTGACCCTGCTGATCGTCGAGATCAAGGTCCCCGGATCTCCCGAGGGCGCACATGGCTACAGCGACCTGGCACGCGCCATGGCGGAGCAGTGGCGCGAATTTCTCGCGCTTGTTCTCTGCTATGTCGTGATCGGCGCCTACTGGCTGCAGCACCATTATACGGGTCGCATTTATGCCAAGACTGATCACTGGTTCGGCACGATCAACCTCCTGTTCATACTGGCGATCATTGTCATTCCTTATCCAATCCGCGTCTGGTGCTTCCACCTCGGCACGGGCTTCGAGCCCGTCGCGTCAGTGACCCTGGTTACCGGTCTTGCCCTGACTGCCTCCGCCTGGATGTCGAAATGGTTCTATGCAATGCCAGGCCGCAGGCTGATGGACGAACGGTTGGCGCCCGATTTCCTCCAGCAGATGACGCGCCGCTACGGCGCTGCGACGCTGGTCCAGATCGCTGCAGTTCCCCTTGTGATCGTGGCGCCGCGCATCGGAGTGGCCATTGCACTACTGTGCGTTGCCTTCTTCCTCCTGCCACAACCCGCGCCACGCTACAAACCCGGAGAGGAGCCGAACGAGGCTGAGAAATCGAACAAGTAGCTAATGTGGAGTTCAAGTGAAGCGCACGATCTGCCAGCGCCCCGCGAGCGGGGGAAGAAGCTGTGCTGTCGGCACGTCCGCTTTGCGGGTCGTGAGCGGACATCGAGTCCGCCGAAAGCGCCTTCGGCCGGCAACGTACGGGAGCAAATGAGCAAAAGGCCGAAATTCAGTATATTGCGGCATTGCCCGCGTATCGCAGCGCGCAGGGGCGCTCACGTCAACCAGGAACTTCATGCTAGCCCTCGATAAGAAAACCGCTCAACCCGCCACCGTCCCGTTCACCGGCTACCAGAAGTTCGTGGCCGGCCTGCTTGCCTTTCTGCAGTTCGCCGTCATCCTCGACTTCATGGTGATGTCGCCGCTCGGCGCTGTGATCATGCCCTCACTCGGCATTTCGCCGGCGCGCTTCGGCATCGTGGTGTCGGCGTATGCGTTCAGTGCCGGCCTGTCCGGCTTGCTGGCAGCAGGCTTTGCCGACCGCTTCGACCGCAAGAAATTACTGTTGTTCTTCTATGCCGGTTTCATCTGCGGCACGCTGTGGTGCGGCCTGGCGCGCTCGTTCGAAGCGATGCTGGCCGCGCGCATCGTCACCGGCCTCTTCGGCGGCGTGATCGGCTCGGTGTTGCTGGCCATTGCTACCGACCTGTTTGCGCCCAATTTGCGCGGCCGCGTGATGGGCATCATCCAGACCGCGTTCGCCGCAAGCCAGGTGATGGGCATCCCGGTCGCGCTGTATTTATCGAACCATTTCAGCTGGCATGCACCGTTTTTCCTCATCGTCGGCATCGGCGCCATAGGCGGCGTCGTGCTCGCCTGGCGCCTGCAACCGGTCGACGCTCACCTGCAAGGACAGTCACGCTCGAACGCATTGCAACACCTGATCGCCACCGTAACCGATCGGCGCCACTTGCCTGCACTGGCCACCACGTGTTTACTCGCCACCGGCGGCTTCATGCTGATGCCGTTCAGCAGCGTCTTCACCGTCAACAACCTGGGCATCGGCCTGGACCGCCTGCCGACGATTTATCTGATCACGGGGCTGTGCACGATTTTCGTGGGTCCGCTGATCGGAAAGCTGGCCGATCGATTCGGCAAGATGCCTGTGTTTTATTTCGGCACCGCGGTGACGATCGTCATGGTGCTGACCTACACGCACCTGCCGCCCGTGCCCTTGCCGGTCGTGATCGCCGTGAATGTCGTCATGTTCCTCGGCATTTTCTCGCGCATGATTCCGTACCAGGCCTTGGCAGCGTCGGTCCCCGAGCAGCATATGCGAGGCTCGTTCAATGCCATCAGCTCCTCGCTGCAGCAATTGTCCGGCGGCCTGGCCGCCATCATCGCCGGCCACCTCGTCAGCACGGGTGCAAACGGCAAGCTGCAAGGCTTCCCGCACGTCGGCTACGTGGTCGTCGGTACCACCATCGTGGCCGCGTTCCTGGTCACGCAAGTCAACAAGGAACTCCAAGGGCGCCAGGCTGCGGCGGTCTGAGCTTTACTTTCTGGTTTCACGGCGCCGGCGCCAGCGGCAAATCGACATGGAAAGTCGTCCCGGCACCCGGCGCCGTCTCGAAACTGATCTGCCCGCCATGTTCCTCGACCAGGCTCTTGCTGATCGACAGCCCCAGCCCCGTGCCGCCCTTCTGGCGCGTATCGGCGCCATCAGCCTGGGCAAATCGCTGGAACACGCGCGGCTGGAAGGCCGGCGGGATGCCGCTGCCCTGGTCGCGCACCGAGAGGCGCGCGCGGCCCGCATGCAGGCACAGCGCCAGCGTCACGCGGCCGCCGCGCGGCGAGAACTTGATCGCATTCGACAGCAGGTTCGTCAGCACCTGCACCAGGCGGTCGTGGTCGATCGCAGCCGACAGGTCGCGCGCGGCCGGGTCGCACTCCAGCTGCAGGACGACGCCCATCTGGCCCGCGTATCCCTGCATCCCGGCCAGCGCATGCTCGGCCACCGGCAGCAGCGGCTGGGCGTGGCGCTCGAACTGCATGCTGCCGGCCTCGATCTTCTGGATGTCGAGCACGTCGTTCACCAGGCGCACGAGGCGCTCGCAACTGTCGTGCGCGATCATGACCAGGCCGGCGACATCGGGCGGCAAGTCGCCCGCGATGCCGTCGGCCAGCATCGAGAGCGAAGCGCGGATCGAGGTCAGCGGGGTGCGCAGTTCGTGCGAGACGGTGGCGACGAATTCGCTTTTCAGCTGCTCGACTTTCCTGCGCTCGGAGATGTCGTGCAGGAAGACGGCAAAGAAGCTGCCCTCGCCGCCGCTGGCCAGCCCGGCCGTCATCTCGATCGGGAATTCGACGCCCTGGCGGTCGATCACCAGGCGCTCGACGCGGCGCTCGAGCAGCGGGCTGTAGCCGGTCGCGCGCACCATCTCGATCGCTTTATAGGTGCTGGGGCGGAAGCGCTCGGGCACGATCAGTTCCGGCATCGGCCAGCCCAGCACCTCGGACCGTTTCCAGCCGAACATGCGCTCGGCCGCGCTGTTCCAGTCGGTGACCAGCCCGCGCATGTCGACGCCGACGAAGGCATCCTGGGCCGCCTCGACGATGGCGCCGATGCGCTGTTCGCTGGCGCGCACGGCAACCAGGGCGCGCTCCATTTCGCGCGTCCGCTCCTCGACGCGCGCCTCGAGCGTGGCGTTCACGCCCTTCAGTTCGTGGCGGCGCTGGCGCAGGTCGCTCAGCAGCGCGTTCAGGGTGGCGGACAGGGTCTCGACCTCGACATAGCTGCCCCGTCCCGACACGAGCGGCACGTTCTCGCCGCCGCGGATGCGCTCGGCCTCGCTCACCAGGCGGCCCAGCGGGCGCGTGATGTAGCGCGCCAGCACCACGCCGGCGATCGAGAACAGCGCCGCCAGCGCCAGCCCGCTGATCAGGGCGCGCCGGCGCAGCTCCCTGGCTGGCGCGTAGGCGTCGAGCTCGGCCTGGCGCACCAGCACGGTCCAACCCAGGCCCGGATAGGCATCGAAACCGCGGCCGCGGCTGAAACCCACCAGATAGGAGGTGCCATCCGGCCAGCGCTCGACCAGGTAGCCGGCATCCTGGCGCTCTGCCGCGCGCAGGCTGGGCAGGTCCAGCTTCTTGCCCTGCAGTCCGCTTGGCCCCAGCAGCACAGTGCCATTGTTGCCGATGATCAGGGCGTCGACCTTGCCGCGCGTGGCAAGCGGCGCGATTACCGAACGCTCGATGGAGCGCGCCCATTGCCAGGACAGGTGGGCGCCGAGCACGCCGATGGTCTTGCCCTGCGCATCCTTGTAGGGAAAGGCGACGTCGACGAAGCGGCGCGGCTCGCCCTCCTGGCGCGGCAACAGTTTGGCCAGCAGCACCGCCTCGTGCACGTCGCCGACATGGATGCCCTTGAGGGCGTTGCCGAACCAGGGCCGCTGCGATACGTCGGCGCCTTCGAGCAGGCCGCCGGCGGCGACCTGCACCCGGCCGTCGAGGCCGGCCATGCCGATCCAGTCGTAGTATTCGTAGGATTGCTTGATGCTGTCCAGCACCGCCCGGCGCTCGGCCAGGTCGTTGCTTGCGGGTGCCAGGTCGCGCCGCTGCGCCAGCAGCCGCACCTCGCGGTAGCGCGTGTACATGCCGCGTTCGAGCTTGTCGGCCGCCTGCACCGCCAGTTCGCGCAAGCCCTGGCCGATACTGGCCTCGATCTGCCTGGTGGCCGCCACGTCGACCACCTCGACCATCAGCACGGTAAGGAAGATCGACAGCAGCGAGAAGGCCAGCGCCAGCCAGGTGCCCAGGCCGCGCCGGGCCGGCTTGCGTGCGGTGGCGCCAGTCGCGGCTGGCTGGGAAGTCGAAGAACGGTCCATGTGCATCAGCTCATTTACTACATATTTACTATGGTGCAAGAGTACCATGTGCCGGGGCGCGCGGGGACTGGCACGGCCACCGGTCGCACGGCCGCGGCCGATTTCTCTTATACTTACTGGTTACATCCAACCGCACCAGAACACAGCATGTCCAACAACGCAACGCCCGCCGCTCCCCTGCTCGACTACGTCACGTCCTGCGCGCTGCCCACGCCGTGGGCCCAGTTCACGCTGCACGCTTTCGTCGAGCATTCCACCGGCAAGGAACACCTGGCCATGGCCCTGGGCGACATCGGCAACGGCGAACCGGTGCTGGCGCGCGTGCATTCGGAATGCCTGACCGGCGATGTCCTGTTCTCGCAGCGCTGCGACTGCGGCGCCCAGCTCGAGGGCGCCCTGAAACGCATCGCCGCCGAAGGCCGCGGCGTGCTGCTCTACCTGCGCCAGGAAGGCCGCGGTATCGGCCTGGTGAACAAGATCCGCGCCTACCGCCTGCAGGAAGCCGGCGCCGATACGGTCGAGGCCAACCTGCAGCTCGGTTTCCATGCCGACGCCCGCAACTATGAACTGTGCCTGCCGATGCTGGAACAGTTCGGCATCAGGCAGGTCAAGCTGATGACCAACAATCCGCGCAAGATCGACGCCCTGGCGCGCCTCGGCATCGAGGTGACGGAACGGGTGCCGCTGCTGGTCAACCGGAATGCCTTCAACACGGGCTACCTCGACACCAAGCAGGCCAAGCTCGGCCACATGATGAGCACCCCGTCGGCAGCGATTGCCGAAGATGGCGAACTGTAACGTTCTGCAGATAACTTAGTGTGGTGGCAAGATAGCACTTACTGAGCGCGCATCGAGCGCTCGCTGACTGCTGAGGTGCAGGGTGGCTTCCCGCGTGCGGCGCTGCCCGCGCCGTCGCCACCGCCATGAAACTTGCCGCCAGCCTCGTTTTCGGTGTAGTCCTGAGCAGCCACGCCGGCGCCACCGCGCCGGCCGGCGCGCACCCGGCACGCGTGCGGGCAGCCGCGGCGCAGGCGGCCAAGCCGGAGGCGCCGCCCGCCGCCACATCGCCGGCGCTGCCGCCCGTCACGCCACCCGGCGCCACCCCGCCCGCGCCCGGTCCCGGCGAACTCGATACCACCACCGCCCTGCCGCCGCCCTCCTCGGCCGCCCAGCAGCTGTACTCGTCGGCCCAGGCCGATCTGCTGCAGATCCGCATGCTGCTGAAAAACGGCCGCACCCAGTCGACGGTGGGCTCGGGCTTCCTGGTCGGCACCAGCAACCTGGTGCTGACGAATTACCACGTGGTCTCGCAGATGGCGCTCGATCCCGAGGTGTATGCCGGCGAATACGTCGACACCAACGGCGAGCATGGCCCGGTCGAACTGCTGGCCGTGGACGTGCTGCACGACCTGGCGGTGCTGCGCGTGAACCGCAACGGCACCGGCTTTTTCATCGTTCCGGAAAAGCCGGTGAAACTGATCCAGGGCCAGGACCTGTACTCGCTCGGCAATCCGCTCGACCTGGGCTTCGCCATTTCGGAAGGCGCCTATAACGGCGTGGTCAGCCGCAGCTTCTACGACCAGCTGATTTTCAGCGGCCCGATCAATTCGGGCATGAGCGGCGGGCCGAGCGTGACCTCGAGCGGGACTGTGGCCGGGATCAATGTATCGAAGCGGCGCGACGGCGAGGCAGTCAGCTTCCTGGTGCCGGTCGGGTACGCGCAGGAATTGCTGCGCCGCGTTGCCAAGCAGCGCGCGGCGCCCAAGGACTTCAATCCCCTCATCGCCGAGCAATTGCTGGCGCACCAGCGCGCCATGGTCGGGCGCCTGCTCGATTCCCCGCTCTCGATCAAGAACATGGGCCCCTACCGGGTACCGGTGCGCGAGTCCGGCCAGGTACGCTGCTGGGGCCGCTCGAATGCGATGGCGGACGTCTCCTTCAGCTCCGATACGCTCAACTGCGCGATGGAATCGGCGATCTATGTCTCGGACACCCAGCAGACCGGGCAAGTGGCCATGAGCCACCAGTACCTGCGTTCGATGAGCTTGCATCCGCTGCGTTTCGCGGCCCTGGCCAGCAGCCAGTTCGGCCTCGACCGCCTCGGCCGTACGCGCGACGTGCGCCTGACGGGTCCGCTCTGCAGCGAGCGCTACGTGCGCACCAATAACCTGCCGCTGCGTGCCGTCACCTGCGTGCGGGCCTACCGCAAGTTCCCGGGGCTGTACAACTTCACCCTGCTGACAGCCAGTACCGACGATGCCCAGGCCAGCCTGCAGAGCCGGCTCGACGTGTCCGGCGTGTCCTACGATAACGGCATGCGCGTCGCCCGCGCCTTCCTCAACGCGCTCGGGCGCAGCGGGAAGCTACAGTGAAGTGCCTATGAAAGGGCCATGGTTCATCGAAACCCTCGCGCGCAACGGTGACGTGCTGCACCGGCATCGGGTGGACAGCCTGCCGATCCGCATCGGCCGCGGCTACGACAACGACTACATCCTCGACGACGCCTATGCGGCCGCGCACCACGCGCTGGTCGAAGCGGGCGAGGACGGCAGCCTTGTGCTGCGCGACCTCGGCACGCGCAACGGCGTGGTCCACGCGGGCAAGCGCAGCGAACGCCTGGTCTTGACCGGCAACACGGTTGCCCGGCTCGGCCACACGACCCTGCGCATCCGCGCCGCCGACTTCCCGGTGCCGCCCGAAGTACGTGACCGCACCATGCACGGCTGGGAAGGCGCCCTGCCCGGCCTGGCCGGCACCGTGCTGATCGCCCTGGTCGCGCTATTCACGATGTGGCTGGCCGATACCCAGGCTTACCGGCCGTTCCGTTACCTGCTGGCGCTGGCCTACGGCCTGGGCGCCGGCCTGGTCTGGAGCGGCCTGTGGGCCCTCGGCAACCGCCTGTTCGGCCGCCATGCGCGGCTCGGGCGCCACCTGTTCATCTTCGGCAGCGGCGTTGCCGCCCTGATGCTGTTCCGCCTGGTCTCGAGCTCCATCGGCTATGCCTGGTCGATCGAGGTCTTCACCCGCTATGGCTCGCACGTGGCGATCGCGCTGGTGGCCGGCATGGTCTATTTCCACCTGACGACGGTGAAACCGGAGCCGCGCCGGCGCCACGCAATCGTCTGCGCGGCCCTGGCCCTGCTCGGTTCGGGCCTGGTTTTGATCAGCAACGAGCAGCGCAACGGCCGCCTGGCCGACGAACTCTATATGTCGGTGCTGCTGCCGCCCGAGATGCGGGCCACGCCGGACAGCAGCGTCGACGAGTTCATGGCCGACGTGGCTGCCATGAAGGCGCGGCTCGACCGCGAGCGCCAGGACGAGAACGGCGGCTGAACCCGGCCGGGCCGGGCTCGTCTCTCAGTGCGCGGTCTTGCTGGCCTGAGAGGCGCCCGGGCTGCCGTCCGGACGCTGGAAGTTGCCGGCCTGCCCTGCACTCGCGCCTTGCGTGCCGGCGCTGCCCTGGGCGCGGTCCTGGCCATTACCGGCCGCAAACGGATCGACGAAGCGCTGCAGGTTATCCTGGCCCTGGCGCAGGCCGCGCTGGGTTTCCTCGGTTGCAGTACGCGCCACCTCGTCGGCCAGCTGGCGCGCGGTGCGGGTCGTGTTCTGCACGTGCTCTTCAGTCACGCGCGCCAGTTCCACCTGGGCGTCGGCCGCCAGGCGCGAGATGTGTTGCTGGTAAGCGCGCAGCTTCTCGGTGGTGGGCTGGGCACGCGACGCGGCTGCGCTCAGCACTTCGGTCTGGCGGTCGGCGGTCAGGATCTGCTGGCTTGCCAGCGCCGTTTCCTCGAGCATCGTTTGCACCAGCTGGATGTTCAGGTTGCACATCTGCTGAAAGGACTGGAACAGCGATTTCGACATGTCGTTCATGAAGGCGGTCTGCGCGTCCAGGTGGGTACGCACCGCCGGGGTCACCGATTGGGAAAATGGATACATGCGTTGCCTCATTCATGGGTAAGTGTTTATAGGAGTAGTCCATGTTTCGCCGGCGGCGCCCGCCCGGCACAGGAGGGCGTCTTCCGCGCGAAGCCTCAAGGCTAGGGCAGCACCATGTCCCGGGTTTGCGCTGGATCAAAGGTGTGCAAACACGAAAAGCCTGCGGAAAAGAGAACGGCCCCGCCTCCGCGCAGTGCGGATGCGGGGCCGTTGCAGGCCATGCCCAGGCGTCCGGGACTCAGCCGGCGTGGCGCTCGACCCAGGCGGCGAAGCTGTCGACGAAGGTCTGCAGGAAGCCGCGCAGCGACTCGTCCTTCAGATGGTCGCCGTCGAACTTGTCGGCGATGCCGCCGAGATAGGCTTCCGGCGCCGGCATGGCCGGCATGTTCAGGAAAGGCAGCGTCTGGCGCAGGTGGTGGTTGGCACCGAAGCCGCCCAGCGCGCCCGGCGACTGGCTGACGATGGCGCAGGGCTTGCCGCTCCAGGCGGCCTTGCCGTAGGGACGCGAGCCGACGTCGATCGCGTTCTTCAGCGCGCCCGGCACCGAGCGGTTGTATTCGGGCGTGATGAACAGGATGCCGTCCGCCGCGCGGATGCGCTCGCGGAAGGCCGTGTAGGCCGGCGGCGGTGTCTCGGTGTCGATGTCCTGGTCATACATCGGCAGGTCGCGGATCTCGACGACTTCCATGTCGAGCTTGCCTTCTGCCAGCTGGCTCATCACCTTTGCCAGCTTGCCGCTGTACGAATCCTTGCGCAGGCTGCCAACGACGATTGCGATTTTCTTCGATGCCATGCGATCCCCTCTTTCATTGTCTGCAAAATCTTGATGGTAACCACTTTCCCGCAAGCGCGTGCGCGCGCCTCCTTCAGATGCGGCCGCGCCGGAATGCCGCAAGAAATTTCCGCGCCTGCGCCGCACTCAGCACCTGAACCGGATCGCCGTGCCAGGCGAACAGGAAGGGTTCACCGCCGAGGCGGTCGGTCAGCTTGGCGTTGAGCAGGAAGCGGGTACCGGCCGGGTATTGGGCCGGGTCGCGCAAGGAGCGCGCGCACTGCACCCGCGTCGTGGGCGCGAAGGCCTGGCCCGGCATCGGCTGGATGCGCAGGCGCCCGGTGCGCGGATCCGGCACCGAATGCACGGCCACCTCGCGGTAGGCCCAGCTGTCGCGTGCCACCGCTACGCCTTGGCCAGTGCGGCGCCGCGCGCCACGGGCGCTTCGCGGATCGGCAGGTTGACCAGGGCCGCCGCCAGTGCCAGCGCGATGTCGGCGTACCACATCCAGCTGTAGTCGCCGAAGCGGACAAAGGCCAGGCCGCCGAGCCAGGCGCCGAAGAAGCCGCCGATCTGGTGCGACAGCAGGGTCAGGCCGAACAGGGTCGCCAGGTAGCGCGTGCCGAAGAGTTTGCCGACCAGGCCGGCGGTGGGCGGCACCGTCGCCAGCCAGGTGAAGCCGAGCGCGGCGGCAAGGATGTAGAAGGTCAGTGCGGTCTTTGGCGCCAGCAAATAGACGACGATGATCGCCGCACGGCTGAAGTACATCAGGGCCAGCAGGTTTTTCATCCGATAGCGTGTCGACAGTGCGCCGGCACTGAGGCTGCCGGCGATGTTGAACAGGCCGATCAGGCCGAGCGCCGTACCCGCCACGGCGACCGGCAGGCCGCACAGGGCAACTTCACCCGGCAAGTGGGTCACGAGAAAGGCGATATGGAAACCGCAGGTGAAAAAGCCGGCATGCAGGCACAGGTAGCTGCGGTCGCGCATGGCTTCGCGCAGCTGCTGGGTCAGGCTGATGCCGATCACCGGCGCCGCCCCGGCCGCGGCCACCGTCGGCTGCGCGGCTTTGCGGCCGCGCATCAGCCAGGCCAGCGGAATGGTGAGCAAGGTGGTGGCCGCCATGGTCAGCATGGCGATGATCCAGCCGGGGCCGGCGATCAGGACCTGCATCAGCGGAGAAAACACGAACTGGCCGAAGGAGCCGCCGGCATTGATGAAGCCGGAAGCGAAGGGACGGCGCGCGGCCGGCAGGCGCTGGGCGGTGGCGCCGATCAGGATCGAGAAGCTGCCGGCGCCGGCCCCCGCCGCCGAGAGCACACCCATGGTCAGCAGCAGGCCCCATTCCGAACTGACGAAGGGCGTGGCGGCCAGGCCGCCGGCCAGCAGCAGCGCGCCGAGCACGATCACACGGGCCGGGCCGTACTTGTCGGCAATGGCGCCGAAGACCGGCTGCGAAGCGCCCCACATGAACTGGCCCACGGCCAGCGCGAAGCTGATCGTCGCCACACCCAGGCCGGTGGAGGTGTTCAGCGGCGACAGGAACAGGCCGGTGGTCAGGCGCGCGCCCATCGTGATCATCAGGATCGCGCTGGCGGCAAGGATCAGAAGCCAGGCGGCGCGTGTCGACATCTCGGTATGGGTACTCATCGTCATCCCCGTTATTGTTGTTTGCCGCGTGCGCACGCATGCGGAACTGGAATGAGAGTTTAACAACGAACCGCAGGCCTTGCTGGCAGCCCTCGATCCTTGCCGGAAGCGCGTGAAGATATGGAACTGATGATGTCGAACAAAGTGTGGCGGGGATCGGAACGGAATCCTCGTGGTCGAAGAAGATGTACAGGCCGTGCAGCCCTGCTGGTCGGGGCGCCGCACGATTGACCTATCCGGAACCAGCCACGAAAGAATGCCACACAATGCATGAGCACACCACGAACGCGGCCGCGGCAAGACGGTCTCAGGCACGCAATTCAACGGTCGGGCCGGGCACTGCGCCGCCCCGCCCTTTCAGCGGTGTAGTTTCACCACGCGGAGAAGACGACATGGAACCGAGAATCGCGCGGCTCGAAAGTTTCGGCGACGAGTGCCGGCGAGAGATGCGCTCCGTCGATGTGCGCCTGGCAAAAATCGAAACCGTCGCCGACGGCCTGGCGCAGAACACGGCCACGAAGGCCGACGTCGCCCAGCTGGAAACCACCCTGATCAAGTGGTTCCTCGGCACGGCGACGGCCGTTGCCGGACTGGCTTTCGCAGCGGCGCGGATTTTTCATTGAACCGGGTTCAGCTGGCCGGCACAAGGGACGCTACTGCGACGACAGCTTCATCAGCACCAGGCCGCAGACGATCAGCACGGCGGCCAGGATGCGCGTCGGATTGATCTGCTCGCCCAGCAGGACGATCCCGACGATGAAGGCGCCGACCGCGCCGATGCCGGTCCATACCGTATAGGCCGTCCCAAGAGGGATGCTGCGCATGGCGAAAGACAGCAAGAAGAAGCTCGCTGTCATCATGACCAGGGTGACGATGGACGGCCACAGCCGTGTGAACCCCTCCGACTGCTTCATCGAATAGGCCCATACGACTTCGAAAATTCCTGCGACAAGCAACATGATCCAGGCCATGACGGCGCTCCTTGAAAAAGGCGGGCCGTCCCGACATTGGTTCCCGGACTGGGGGGAGGTCGTCCTCCCTGTTACGACGAAGTCTTAGCTGCCGGCGCGAATCAGCATAGCAATCGCTTCCGCCGCCATGCCCTCTTCCCGGCCCAGGTAGCCGAGCTTCTCATTGGTCTTGGCCTTGATGTTCACCTGCTGCGGCGACACGCCCAGGTCTTCGGCGATGCGCGAGACCATGTGCGGGATGTGCGGCGCCATCTTCGGTTGCTGGGCGATGATGGTGGCGTCGACATTGCCGATCGTGTAGCCGGTGGCGACGACGCGGGTGGCGGCTTCGCGCAGCAGGACGCGCGAGTCGGCGCCGGCGAACATCGGGTCGGTGTCCGGGAAATGCTTGCCGATGTCGCCCAGCGCGGCCGCGCCCAGCAAGGCGTCGATGATCGCGTGCAGCAGCACGTCGGCGTCCGAATGGCCGAACAGGCCGAGGCGATGCGGGATGGTCACGCCGCCGACGATCAGCTTGCGCCCTTCGACCAGGCGGTGGCAGTCATAGCCGGTGCCGATGCGAAACGGTGGGGTCGGGTTGTAGGATGCGAGTGCCATGGTGTGCTTACAGTAATTCAGGTTGGGTCGTGGCCAGGTACATCTCGGCGATGCGCACGTCGGACGGCAGCGTCACCTTCATGTTACGCGGATGGCCCTCGACCAGTTTCGGCGACAGGCCGAGCGCTTCGACGGCGGAGGCATCGTCGGTGATCTGGTTCGGGTCGCGCGCAGCCGCCAGTGCGTCGCGCAGCAGTTTATACCGGAACATCTGCGGCGTCTGCGCCAGCCACAAACCTTCGCGCGAGACGGTGCCGAGGTCGCCGGCGATGCTGCGCTTGACGGTGTCGACCACCGGCAGGGCCAGCAGGCCGCCGACCGGATGTTCGCCGGTCTGGGTAATCAGTTTTTCGATCAGCGCGTCGTCGAGGCCGGGGCGGGCCGCGTCGTGCACCAGCACCCAGTCGTTCTCGCGCAGCGTCGGGCTCAGGGCCGCGAGGCCGTTCTGCACCGACTCCATGCGGGTCGCCCCGCCGCAGCGCAGCACGGTCACGCCGTGGCTCGGTACGACGCTGTCGATGATCGGATCGTCCGGGCTGACCACGACATAGGTATGCGCGATCAGTTCGCTGAACAGGAAGGCGTCGATGGCATGACGCAGCATCGGCTTGCCGCCGATTTTCAGGTATTGCTTGGGACCGCTCGCGGCCATGCGCGCCCCGACGCCGGCGGCGGGGATGAGCGCGAAATAACGTGGTGCCTGTGAATTCATGTGCTTCGTTTACTCTTTGCCGGTCTGATAAGAGACTGTACCTCACCTGCGCAAACTTTGCCGAGACGGGCGTATTCTTGCGGGGTATCGATTGCGGCCTGTAAACGTTCGACTTTCGCCATCTCGTTTTTAATGAAGGGCATCCAGCCGCTGTCGATCTCGCGCTGCAAGAGGCTGCGCGCCTGGCCGCGCGGCGCGTACAGCGGCTTGCCCTCGAAGCGGCGCGCCAGGGCAGCGCTGATGACCTTCTCGGCCTGTGGCAGGTAATTGAGATAGATGTCGCGGTGGCGCAGTTCGTGGGCCAGGATCTCGCGGTAGGAGCAGGTATGCGGCGGGAATTCGCGTCCGACGTAGACGACGATGGGCAGGTAATACAGATTGATCTCGAGGCGCGGCGCCACGCATTCGTAGCCGCTGGCCGGATCGCTCAGCATGCGGCCCTCGACCTTGATGCCGACCTGCGAGGCCGTACGCGTCAGTCCCAGTACATAGCTGCCCGGCGCGCGGTCGCCCTTCATGGCGGACAGGCCGTGGAACGAATAACTGTGGTCGATGCGGTAGCCGTTCTGCTTCGAGCTCATGACCGAGACACTTTGTCCGATCGTGTCCTCGCAGCGCGCCTGGAATGCGGTGCGCGCGCTCGCCGGCGCGAGGGCGCACAGCAGGGCGAGCACGAGCAACCACTTCATGACGTCAGGCCGGCGACCAGGTCCCGTTGACGATCTTTTCCAGCCAGAAGGCGCCGATGATGGTCTTCACGTCGGTGATTTCGCCCGACTTCACCATCGCCATCAGTTCCGGCACCGTGGTCGTGAAGATTTCCAGGAACTCGCCTTCGTCCAGCCTGGCCTCGCCCGCAGTCAGCCCGCGCGCCAGGAACAGTTCCAAGTGCTCGTCGGAATAGGCGATCGCATTGTGGATGGTGCAGACGAAACGCCAGTCGGTGGCGGTGTAGCCGGTTTCTTCTTCCAGCTCGCGCTTGGCGCAGGCCAGGTGGTCCTCGCCCGGGTCGATTTTACCGGCCGGGAATTCGATGAAGACGCGGTCGTTCGGGTAGCGGAACTGGCGCTCGAGCAGCACGCGGCCGTCGTCGAGCAGCGGCAGGATCGTTACCGCGCCCGGATGGCGGATGTATTCGCGGTGAGTGACTTTGCCGTCCGGCAGTTGGATGCGGTCGCGCGAGACTTTGAGGAAATGCCCGTCGTAAGCCACTTCGCCGTCGAGGCGAACTTCCTTCAGGTGTTGCGAATCCATTGGACCCCTGTGTAGAGCGTTGATCGGAGAATCAGCGGCGCTTACGCAGATAGGTAAAGACAAATCCCGGAAACGCCAGCACGAGGAACAGGCAGCCGGTCACCGCATAGAACTCCCAGCCCTGGGCAAACACGTTGCCGATGCGGGATTCGAGCAGGTAGCCGACGAGGCCGACGAGGAAGTATAGAACAAGGAGCTCGAGCAGGCGCGCCACGAAGGGCTTGCGGCGCACCTGGCCGGTTTGCGCTGGCTTCAAGGAAACGACGCCGAACACGCGCTCGTTCGCAAACGGGAGGTTGGCGGCCAACAAGGCCACGACAACCACGATCCAGGCTGCGAACGAGACGTCCATCACATTACGACTTCAGGGTCAGCTGCATGGCCTGCAGGCAGGCGCTCAGCAAGGTGCCCGGGATCAGGCCCAGCAGCACGACCATGATGCCGTTGATCGACAGCGCGACGCGCATGTCGCCGTGGGTGACGATCGGGCTGTTGTCGGCCGCTTCGTCGAACCACATCGTCTTGACGACGCGCAGGTAGTAGAAGGCGCCGATCAGCGAGAACAGCACGGCGACCACGGCCAGCCAGACCGCGCCGGTGTTGGCGACGGCCTGCAGCACTGCCCACTTGGCCATGAAGCCCATCATCGGCGGCACGCCGGCCAGCGAGAACATCAGGATGGTCATGACGACGGCGAACCACGGGCTGCGGCGGCCCAGGCCCTTGAAGTCGGCGATCTGCTCGGCTTCGAAGCCCGAACGCGCCAGCATCATGATCAGACCGAAGGCGCCCAGCGTGGTCAGCACGTAGGTGATCGAGTAGTACATGGCCGAGCTGTAGGCGGCGCCCATGTTCGAGCGGTCCTCGCCCACCACGCCGGCCAGCATGCCCAGCAGCACGAAGCCCATCTGGGCGATCGTCGAGTAGGCCAGCATACGCTTGATGTTGGTCTGGGCGATCGCGGTCAGGTTACCGATTGCCAGCGACAGCACGGCCAGCACCAGCAGCATCTGCTGCCAGTCGTAGGCCATCTGGCCCAGGCCCTCGACCAGGATGCGCAGCACCATGGCGAACGATGCCAGTTTCGGCGCGCCACCCAGCAGCAGGGTCACGGCGGTCGGCGAACCCTGGTAGACGTCCGGCACCCACATGTGGAACGGCACGGCGCCCAGCTTGAAGGCCATGCCGGCCACCAGGAACACCAGGCCGAACACGAGGATCGTGCTGTTGGCGCCGGTTGCGGCACGGGCGGCGATTTCGTTCAGGTCGAGCGAACCGGTGGCGCCGTAGATCATCGAGATACCGTAGAGCATGAAGCCCGAAGCCAGCGAACCCAGCACGAAGTACTTCATCGATGCTTCGGTCGAGATCGCATGGTCGCGGCGCAGTGCCACCAGCGCGTACAGCGACAGCGACATGAGTTCCAGGCCCAGGTAGATCGACAGCATGCTGTTACCCGAGATCATGATCATCTGGCCCAGCATCGAGAACAGCGCGAGCACGTAGAACTCGCCGCCCAGGTTCCCCGAGAGCATGCCGCGCTCGGTCGCGTACTGGCGCGAATACACCAGGGTGACGCCCACCGCGAGGTAGGTGAACAGTTTCAGCAGGTTCGACATCGGATCCGACACGTACATGTTGTTGAACGTGTAGACCGTGGTGCCGGCGTTGTAGTCGGCCCAGCTGAAGACGGCGCAACCGACCAGGGTCAGCAGCGACAGCCAGTAGGTGATGTTACGACGCGTGCCCTTCAGGTACATGTCGATCAGCAGGATCGCGGAAGCCGCGATCAGCAGGAAGATTTCGGCGTAGACCGGCACCAGGTTGGTGTCGACTGCCGGTAATAAAGTGTTGTTCATGGCGTTGAAGTCGATTTATTGAGGCAGCTTGCTGACCGAGACGTGCTGCAGCAGGTCGGCCACCGAGGTTTGCAGCGTCTCGGCGATCGGCGCTGGATACAGGCCCATGTACAGCGTGGCGATGGCCAGCACGGCCAGGATCGCGAATTCGCGCTTGTTCAGGTCGACCAGTTCGGCGACGTGTTGATTGCCAATCGGGCCGAACACGACGCGCTTGACCATCCACAGCGAGTAGGCGGCGCCCAGGATCAGCGCGGTACCCGCGGCCAGGCCGGTCCAGAAGTTGAACTGCACCGAACCCAGGATGACCATGAATTCGCCGATGAAGCCCGAGGTGGCCGGCAGGCCGGCGTTCGCCATCGAGAACAGCACGGCAAAGGCGGCGAACTTCGGCATCGTGTTGACGACACCGCCGTAGTCGGCGATTTCGCGCGAGTGAACGCGGTCATACAGCACGCCGATGCAGAGGAACATCGCGCCCGACACGAAGCCGTGCGAGATCGACTGCATCAGGCCGCCCTGCACGCCCATGTCGTTGAAGATGAAGAAGCCGAGGGTGACGAAACCCATGTGGGCGATCGACGAATAGGCGACCAGTTTCTTCATGTCCTTCTGGACCAGGGCCACCAGGCCGATGTAGATCACGGCGATCAGCGACAGCGCAATGACGACCGGCGCCAGGTAGTGCGAGGCGTCCGGGGTGATCGGCAGCGAGAAACGCAGGAAACCGTAGGCGCCCAGCTTCAGCATAATCGCGGCCAGCACGACGGAACCGCCGGTCGGCGCTTCCACGTGGGCGTCAGGCAGCCAGGTGTGCACCGGCCACATCGGCACCTTGACGGCGAAGGCCATGAAGAAGGCGATGAAGATCAGGATCTGTTCCTTCATGCCCAGCGGCTGCAGGTGCCACTTCTGGATGTCGAAGGTGCCCGAGACGTTGTACAGGTAGATGATCGCGACCAGGGTCAGCAGCGAGCCGAAGAACGTGTACAGGAAGAACTTGAATGCCGCGTACACGCGATTCGGGCCACCGAAGACGCCGATGATGATGAACATCGGGATCAGGGTTGCTTCGAAGAAGAAGTAGAACAGCAGGCCGTCGAGCGAAGCGAACACGCCGATCATCAGGCCCGACAGCAGCAGGAAGGAGCCCATGTACTGCGACACGCGTTCCTGGATGACTTCCCAGGCCGCCACGATCACGATGATGTTGATGAAGGCCGTCAGCGGAATGAACCACAGCGACAGGCCATCCACACCGAGACGGTAGAAGATGTTGAAGGTGTCGATCCACGGCGCCATTTCATAGAACTGCATGCCATGGGCGGCGTTGTCGAAGTTCGTGATCAGCGGGATCGTCGGCAGGAAGCTGACGACCGCGCCGACCAGCGACAGCAGGCGGGCGAAGCCCGCGTTCTTGTCGCGTCCCACGGCGAGCACGAGCACGCCGAACAGGATCGGGAGCCAGATAGCCAGGCTCAGGTAAGGAGGAAATGTAGAGATCGTAGACTGCATCATTTGTCTTTTTCTTTGCCTGTGATTAGCGCCAGAACGGGAAGAAGTACAGCAGGGTCGCCATGACGCCCACGATCATCACGAACGCGTAGTGATAGATGTAACCCGTCTGGAAGGTACGGGTGATCAGCGAGAACCAGCCCACCAGCTTGGCCGAACCGTTGACCAGCAGGCCATCGATCAGCGCACGGTCGCCGCCCTTCCACAGGCCGGTACCGACGGCGCGTGCGCCGCCCGCGAACACTGCCTGGTTGAACTTGTCCATGTAGTACTTGTTGTCCAGCAGGGTGTGCAGGAACTTGAACTTGTTGTAGAACCAGGCTGGCACGCGCGGGTTGATCATGTAGCAGTAGTAGGCCAGGGCCACGCCGGCCAGGGCCAGCCAGAACGGTGCCGTGGTCAGGCCGTGGGTCGCCATGCCGACCGCGCCGTGGAATTCTTCGCGCAGGGTTTCCATCGCCGGGTGGTTTTCGCCGACGAAGATCACGCCCTTGAAGAAGTCGCCGTGCAGCATCGGGCCGATGGCCAGGAAACCGATGATGACCGACGGGATCGCCAGCAGGATCAGCGGCAGGGTCACGACCAGCGGCGACTCGTGCGGCTTGTCGCCCGGCTGCAGGCCGTGGTGGTGGTGATCGTCACCGGCGTGATCGTCTTCCTCGTTGTGGGCGTCCGAATCGTGGCCGTGGCTATGCGGCGCCGGGTGGTTCCAGCGCGACTCGCCGTGGAACACCAGGAAGTACATGCGGAACGAGTAGAAGGCGGTAACAAAAACGCCTGCCAGCACGGCGAAGTAGGCAAAGCCGGCGCCCGGGATGTTCGAGGCGTGCACCGCTTCGATGATCGAGTCCTTCGAGTAGAAACCGGCGAAGAACGGGGTACCGATCAGGGCCAGCGAGCCGAGCAGCGAGGTGATCCAGGTGATCGGCATGTACTTGCGCAGGCCGCCCATGTTGCGCATGTCCTGGTCGTGGTGCATGCCGATGATGACCGAACCGGCGCCCAGGAACAGCAGTGCCTTGAAGAACGCGTGGGTCATCAGGTGGAACACGGCCACCGAGTAGGCCGAGGCGCCCAGGGCGACGGTCATGTAGCCCAGCTGCGACAGGGTCGAGTACGCGACCACGCGCTTGATGTCGTTCTGGATGATGCCCAGGAAGCCCATGAACAGCGCGGTGATGGCGCCGATGACGATGATGAAGGACAGCGCGCCGTCCGACAGTTCGAACAGCGGCGACATGCGCGACACCATGAAGATGCCGGCGGTAACCATCGTTGCGGCGTGGATCAGTGCCGAGATCGGGGTCGGGCCTTCCATCGAGTCAGGCAGCCAGACGTGCAGCGGGAACTGCGCCGACTTGCCCATCGCGCCGATGAACAGGCAGATACAGGCGGCGGTCAGCAGCGGCCAGCCGATGCCGGGCACCGTCATGCCGACCAGCTTGTCGGCCTGGGCGAAGGTTTCGCCGTAGTGCATCGTGCCCGACGCGGCCAGCAGCAGGCCGATACCGAGGATGAAGCCGAAGTCGCCGACGCGGTTGACCAGGAAGGCCTTCATGTTGGCGAAGATCGCGGTCGGACGGGTGTACCAGAAGCCGATCAGGAGATACGACACCAGGCCCACCGCTTCCCAGCCGAAGAACAGCTGCAGGAAGTTGTTCGACATGACCAGCATCAGCATCGAGAAGGTGAACAGCGAGATGTACGAGAAGAAGCGGTTGTAGCCTTCGTCCTCGGCCATGTAGCCGATCGTGTAGATGTGGACCATCAGCGACACCGAAGTGACCACGCACATCATCATTGCCGACAGCGTGTCGATCTGGAAGCCGACCGCCAGTTTCACGGTACCGACCTGCATCCAGGTGTAGATGTCCTGGTTGAAGCTGGCGCCGTCGAGCACTGCCATCAGGGTCTGCACCGAGATGATCAGGGCGATCAGGACGCCGAGGATGGTTGCCGTGTGGGAGACCTTGCGGCCGACCACGTTACCAAGGAACTTGGTACCAAGCAGGCCGGCGATCGCCGAGCCCGCCAGCGGCGCCAGAGGCACCGCCAGTAACATTGAGGAAGAGAGTTGCCCCGCCATGTTGAACCTTAATCGTTATTGTTTATCTAGCCGAGACCGGTCAGCCCTTGAGGCTGTCGAGGTCTTCCACATTGATCGTGTCCAGGTTACGGAACAGGACCACCAGGATCGCCAGGCCGATCGCCGATTCGGCGGCCGCGACGGTCAAAATGAAGAACACGAAGATCTGCCCCGCCGCGTCGCCCAGGTAATGGGAGAACGCGACGAAGTTCAGGTTCACCGCCAGCAGCATCAGTTCGATGGCCATCAGCAGGATGATGATGTTCTTCCGGTTCAGGAAGATACCCACGATCGAGATTGCGAACAGGATCGCTCCCAGGACCAGGTAGTGTGCGAGCGATAAAGTCATGGGGTTTGCTCCTTGTTCTGCGCGGCGGCGGCGGCGGCAACGGCTGCTTCGTCGATGGCGCGCTGGTTCACCGCTTCCATCTTGACGATGCGCAGGCGGTCGTTACGCTTGACGCGGACAGCCGCGCCCGGATCGATGGCCTTGCTGTCCTTGCGCTTGCGCAGGGTCAGCGAGACGGCGGCGATGATACCCACCAGCAGGATCACGGCGGCCACTTCGAAGCCGTAGATGTACTTGGTGTAGATCAGGCGACCCAGTTCCTTGGTGCCGCCGATGTTCAGCGCGGCCGCTTCCGGGGTCTGGGCGAAGTTGCCGTAGCCATTCCACAGCACCAGGGCCATCTCGATGACGACGACGGCGCCGATGATCGAGGCCAGCGGCACATAGCCGAGGAAGCCTTCGCGCATGCGGTCGATATTAATGTCGAGCATCATGACGACGAACAGGAACAGCACCATGACGGCGCCGACGTAGACGAGCACCAGCACGATGGCCAGGAACTCGGCCTTCAGCAGCAGCCAGATACCGGCCGCGTTGAAGAAGGCGAGCACGAGGAACAGCGCGGCGTGCACCGGGTTCTTCGCGGTAATGACGCGCAACGCGGACAGCACCATGATGGCCGCGAAGACGTAGAACAAACCAGTTGTGAATTGCATGACTGACGGGACCTTTTCTTTTAACGGTACTTCGCGTCGGCCGCGCGAGCGGCAGCGATGTCGGCTTCGTAACGGTCGCCCACGGCCAGCAGCATCTCTTTGGTGTAGTAGAGATCGCCACGCTTTTCGCCGTGGTATTCCAGCACGTGGGTCTCGACGATCGAGTCGACCGGGCAGGACTCTTCGCAGAAGCCGCAGAAGATGCACTTGGTCAGGTCGATGTCGTAGCGCGTCGTGCGGCGGGTGCCGTCTTCGCGCTGCGCCGATTCGATCGTGATGGCCATCGCCGGGCACACCGCTTCGCACAGTTTGCAGGCGATGCAGCGCTCTTCCCCGTTCGGGTAGCGGCGCAGCGCGTGCAGGCCGCGGAAGCGGTTCGACATCGGCGTCTTCTCTTCCGGGTACTGCACGGTGATCTTGCGCGACAAGGCGTAGCGGCCCGTCAGGGCCAGCCCCTTGAACAGCTCGGACAGCATCAGGCTGCCGAGGATTTCTTTAATTCGGTTCATTTGAATGCGCTTCCTTACTTCCAGATATTCCAGGACGTCTGCATGACGCCGGCAACCAGCACCAGCCAGACCAGCGTGATTGGAATGAAGACTTTCCAGCCCAGGCGCATGATCTGGTCATAGCGGTAACGCGGGAAGGTGCCGCGGACCCAGATCATCATGGACACCAGCAGGAACATCTTCAGGAACAGCCAGAAGAAGCCGCCGAAGGCGCCGCCGAATTCCAGGAATGCGAACGGTGCGTGCCAGCCGCCCAGGAACATGATCGATGCCAGGGTGGCGATCAGGATCATGTTGGCGTATTCGGCCAGCATGAACATCGCGTAGGACATGCCCGAGTACTCGACCATGTGGCCGGCGACGATCTCCGACTCGCCTTCCACCACGTCGAACGGGTGGCGGTTGCACTCTGCCAGGCCGGAGACGAAATAGATGACGAACAGCGGCAGCAGCGGCAGCCAGTTCCACGACAGGAAGTTCAGGCCATTGCTTGCAGCCATGCCGACGGCCTGGCCGGCGACGATGTCCGAGAAGTTCAGGCTGCCCGAGACCATCAGCACCACGACCATCACGAAGCCCATCGGGATTTCGTACGAAATCATCTGGGCCGAGGCGCGCATCGCGCCCATGAACGAGTACTTCGAGTTCGAGGACCAGCCGGCGATGATGATGCCGTAGACTTCGATCGAGGTGATCGCCAGCAGCAGGAGCAGGCCGGCGTTGACGTTGGCCAGCGCCGCTTGCGGGCCGAAAGGCACGACCGACCAGGCGGCCAGGGCCGGCATGATGGTCATGATCGGGCCCAGCACGAAGAGCTTGGTGGTCGCCTTCGACGGGATCACGATCTCCTTCAGCAGCAACTTGACCGCATCGGCGATCGGCTGCAGCAAGCCGATCGGGCCCACGCGGTTCGGACCCACGCGGATCTGGATCCAGCCGATCAGCTTGCGCTCCCACAGGGTGGCGTAAGCGACCAGGCCCATCAGCGGCAGCAGCACGCACAGGATCTTGATCAGGGTCCAGGCCACTGGCCAGACCGGGCCCAGCAGCGCATCGCCGCCGGTGTAGACGTTATCGATAAAACCGGGCGTTGCCATTACTTGCCCTCCCCTGCTTTTTCAACATTAATGGAGCCAAACATCGCGCCGAGCGTGGCGGTGGCCGGGTGCGCGGCGGCGACGCGCACGACGTTCGCCGGCAGGCGGGCGTCGATGTCGGCGACCAGCAGCGCGCTGCCATTGCCTTGCGTGACCTTGACGACGTCGCCGGCGACCACGCCCAGCTTCTCGGCGAGCGC
Source organism: Massilia sp. Mn16-1_5 (assembly GCF_004798585.1). GTDB lineage: Bacteria > Pseudomonadota > Gammaproteobacteria > Burkholderiales > Burkholderiaceae_D > Telluria. The sequence continues at coordinate 115,942 of NZ_PPXQ01000002.1, read as the reverse complement.
CTTCGGCAGGCGAGCCAGCGGCTGCTGGCCATCGGCCGTGCGCAGCAGTGGTTCCGAACGGCGCGCGATGGCGTCGGCGAAGTAGATCGGCACGTCGGCCAGGCGCTGCAGTGCGCCCTGCTCTTCCGAGCGCGAGGCTGCCGATGGCGCCAGCTTGGCCACGTTGTTCAGCTTGCTAGAGAGGTCGGTCACGCCTTTGCCCAGCGCTTCGTCGCGGATCGATTCGGCGGTGTCGTAATCAAAACCTTGCAGGCCGAGCAGGTTGCCCAGCACGCGCAGCACTTTCCAGGCCGGACGGGTCTCGCCCAGCGGCTTGACGGTACCGTTGAAGCTCTGTGCGCGGCCCTCGCAGTTGACGAAGGTGCCGGCGGTCTCGGTGAACGGCGAGATCGGCAGCAGCACGTCGGCGTAGTCCATGCCGTGCTTGAACGGCGACATGGCGACGACCATTTCGGCGCCGGCCAGCGCGGCGACTGCCTGCTGCGGATTCGCGGCATCCAGCTCCGGCTCGGCGTTAAGCAATACATAAGCTTTCTTCGGTACGCTGAACAGGTCGGCATTGGTGGTGGCGCCCACCAGGTAGCCGCCGACCGTGTTCGCGGCTTCGACGAAGGAACCGAACTTGGCGCCGGTCGCGTCGGCGATCCATTGCGCGGCGGCGTGGATCTTCGAGGCTTGCGGGTGGTGCGAAGCTGCGTTACCCAGCAGGACGGCGCCCGGGGTATCGCCGTCGATCGCGACCAGCGAGGCAGCGATGGCTTTCGCCACGTCGCCTGCCTGCACGCTCTCGAAGCCGGCTGGCGCCGAGACGTTCTTGGCGGCGGCCACGGCCGAGACGACTTCCGACAGCACGGCCAGCCAGTCGTTCGGCGCCGCGATCAGTTTATTCGCGGTCGGGATCAGGTTGTCCTCGTCCGAACCGTGCAGGATCGACAGCTTGGCGCCGCCCTTCACTGCCGTACGCAGGCGGGTTGCGACCAGCGGGTGGTCCTTGCGTAGGAAGGAACCGATGACGAAGGCGCGCTTGAGCGACGACAGTTCGGCGATCGGCATGCCCAGCCATGGGGTGACGGAACCGTCCAGGGCGAAGTCGCTCTGGCGCAGGCGGAAGTCGACGGCGTTCACGCCGAAGCCGCGCATGGCTTTGTTCAGCAGGAACAGTTCTTCGACGGTCGAGTGCGCGGTCGCGACGGCGGCGATGCTGTCGTTGCCGTGTTCGTGGCGGATGTTGCGCAGGCCGTGGGCGACGTATTCCAGCGCCGTCTGCCAGTCGGTTTCCTGCCACTGGCCGCCCTGCTTGATCATTGGATTGATCAGGCGGTCGGCATTGTCCAGGGCTTCGTACGAGAAGCGGTCTTTATCGGACAGCCAGCACTCGTTGATGTGTTCGTTTTCCAGCGGCAGCACGCGCATCACTTTACCGCCCTTGACCTGGACGATCAGGTTCGAGCCGAGCGAGTCGTGCGGCGACACCGATTTACGGCGCGACAGTTCCCATGGACGTGCGCTGTAACGGAAAGGCTTGCTGGTGAGCGCGCCGACCGGGCACAGGTCGATCATGTTGCCCGACACTTCCGAGTCGACGGTCTTGCCGACGAAAGTCGTGATTTCCGAGTGCTCGCCACGGCCCAGCATGCCGAATTCCATGACGCCGGCCACTTCCTGGCCAAAACGCACGCAGCGGGTGCACTGGATGCAGCGGCTCATCTCTTCCATCGAGATCAGCGGACCGGCTTCCTTCGGCGTCACCACGCGCTTTTCTTCGTTGTAGCGCGAGTTGCTCTTGCCGTAGCCGACGGCCAGATCCTGCAGCTGGCATTCGCCGCCCTGGTCGCAGATCGGGCAATCCAGCGGGTGGTTAATCAGCAGGAACTCCATGACCGACTTCTGCGCGGCCACAGCCTTGTCGCTGTGGGTACGCACGATCATGCCTGGCGTGACCGGGGTGGCGCAGGCCGGCATCGGCTTCGGCGCCTTTTCCACTTCGACCAGGCACATGCGGCAGTTCGCTGCGATCGACAGTTTCTTGTGATAGCAGAAGTGCGGGATATAGGTCCCGAGTTTGTTTGCGGCGTCCATCACCATGGAACCTGGTGCGACTTCGACTTTTTTGCCGTCTAATTCAATTTCAACCATTTGATCGTTACCTGACCTGGCTTAAAGGTATGCGGGCACGAGGCATTGCTTGTGCTCGATGTGATGAATGAATTCCTCGCGGAAGTTCTTGATCATGGCTTCCACCGGCATCGCGGCGGCTTCACCCAGGGCGCAAATCGTGCGGCCCTTGATGTTGAAGGCCACGTTGTTCAGCAGCTCGATGTCTTCCGGACGACCTTGTCCGTTTTCGATACGGTGCACCATGCGGTACAGCCAACCCGTGCCTTCACGGCAAGGCGTGCACTGGCCGCAGGATTCTTCGTAATAGAAGTAGGACAGGCGCAGCAGCGACTTGACCATGCAGCGCGTCTCGTCCATGACGATGACGGCGCCCGAACCCAGCATCGAGCCGGCCTTCGCGATCGAATCGTAGTCCATGTCGGTTTCCATCATGACTTCGCCGCGGATCACGGGAGCCGAGGAACCGCCTGGAATCACGGCCTTGATCTTCTTGCCGCCGCGCATGCCGCCGGCCAGCTCGAGCAGCTTGGCAAACGGGGTGCCCAGCGGGATCTCGTAGTTGCCCGGACGCTCGACGTCGCCCGAGATCGAGAAGATCTTGGTGCCGCCATTGTTCGGCTTGCCCATGCCCATGTAGTTCTCCGGGCCGACATTCATGATGAACGGCACGGCGGCGAAGGTCTCGGTGTTGTTGATGGTGGTCGGCTTGCCGTACAGGCCGAACGAGGCCGGGAAAGGCGGCTTGAAGCGTGGCTGGCCCTTCTTGCCTTCCAGCGACTCGAGCAGCGCGGTTTCTTCGCCGCAGATGTAGGCGCCGTAGCCATGGTGCGCGTGCAGCTGGAAGCTGAACGCCGAGCCCATGATGTTATCGCCCAGGAAGCCGGCGGCACGCGCCTCTTCCAGCGCCTCTTCGAAGCGCAGGTATTCCTGGAAGATCTCGCCGTGGATGTAGTTGTAGCCCACGGTGATGCCCATCGCGTAGGCGCCGATGGCCATGCCTTCGATCAGCGCGTGCGGGTTGTAGCGGATGATGTCGCGGTCCTTGAACGTACCCGGCTCGCCTTCATCGGTATTGCAGACGAGGTATTTCTGGCCAGGGAACTGGCGCGGCATGAAGCTCCACTTCAGGCCGGTCGGGAAACCGGCGCCGCCGCGGCCGCGCAGGCCCGAGGCCTTCAGGTCGGCAATGACTTGCTCCGGCGAGACGCCGCCTTCGAGGATACGGCGCAGGGCCGAATAGCCGCCGCGCTTGACGTAGTCTTCCAGGTGCCAGTTTTCGCCGTTCAGATCCTTCAGGATCAGCGGGTTGATGTGACGGTCGTGCAGGCTGGTCATTGCTTCGCTTCCTTCAGTTCTTCCACCAGGGCGTCGATCTTGTCGTTGCTCATGAACGAGCACATGCGGTGGTTGTTCACCAGCATGACCGGCGCGTCGCCGCAGGCGCCCATGCACTCGCCTTCCATCACGGTGAACTGGCCGTCTTCGGTGGTGCCGCGGAACTCGACGCCGAGTTTTTGCATCAGGTGGTGCGCGGCGCGCTCGCCGCCCGACAGCGCGCACGGCAGGTTGGTGCACACGGTGATCTTGTGCTTGCCGACCGGGCGGGTGTTGTACATGTTGTAGAAGGTCGCCACTTCCTGCACGGCGATGGCCGGCATGCCGATGTAGTCGGCGATTTCCTGCATGGTGTCGGGCGACAGCCAGCCCAGTTCGACCTGGGCGTGGGCCAGCGCGGCCATCACGGCCGACTGGCGCTGGTCGGCCGGGTACTTGGCCAACTCGCGGTCGATTTTTTTATAGCACTGCTCAGATAACAACATAATCTTTTCTGCCTTTCGGACTTATCGGTCGATGGAACCGAAAACGATGTCTTGGGTGCCGATGATCGTGACGGCGTCGGCGATCATGTGGCCACGCGCCATCTCGTCCAGGCTCTGCAGGTGCGCATAGTCGGGCGTGCGGATCTTCAGGCGGTATGGCTTGTTGGCGCCGTCGGAGACGATGTAGATGCCGAACTCGCCCTTCGGGTGCTCGACCGCCGCATAGGCCTCGCCCGGCGGGACGTGGAAGCCTTCGGTGAACAGCTTGAAGTGGTGGATCAGCGATTCCATGTTCGACTTCATCTCTTCGCGCGCAGGCGGGACGATCTTGTGGTTGTCGATCATCACCGGACCCTGGTTCGCGCGCAGCCAGGTAATGCACTGCTTGATGATGCGGTTCGACTGGCGCATTTCTTCCACGCGCACCAGGTAGCGGTCGTAGGAGTCGCCGTTGGTGCCCACAGGGATGTCGAAGTCCAGCTTGTCGTACACGGCGTACGGCTGGGTCTTGCGCAGGTCCCAGGCGATGCCCGAGCCGCGCAGCATGGCGCCGGTGAAGCCCATGGCCTTCGCATCTTCCGGCGAGACGACGCCGATACCGACGGTACGCTGCTTCCAGATACGGTTATCGGTCAGCAGGGTCTCGTATTCGTCGACGTAGCCGTCGAAGCGCTTGGTGAAGGCTTCGATGAAGTCGAGCACGGAGCCCTGGCGGTCTTCGTTCAGCTTGTCGATCGCTTTCTTGCTGCGGATGATCGATTCGCGGTGCTGCGGCATGGTGTCCGGCAGGTCGCGATACACGCCGCCCGGACGGTAGTAGGCCGCATGCATGCGCGCGCCCGAGACGGCTTCATAGACGTCGAACAGGTCTTCGCGGTCGCGGAAGGCGTACAGGAACGGACCCATGGCGCCGATGTCGAGCGCGTGCGCGCCCAGCCACATCAGGTGGTTCAGCAGGCGCGTGATTTCGTCGAACATGACGCGGATGTACTGGGCGCGCACCGGCGCTTCGATGCCCAGCAGCTTCTCGATGGCCAGCACGTAGCCGTGCTCGTTGCACATCATCGAGACGTAGTCGAGGCGGTCCATGTACGGCACCGACTGCAGGTAGGTGCGGGTCTCGGCCAGCTTCTCGGTGCCGCGGTGCAGCAGGCCGATGTGCGGGTCGGCGCGCTGGATCACTTCGCCGTCCAGTTCCAGCACGAGACGCAGCACGCCGTGCGCTGCCGGGTGCTGCGGACCAAAGTTCAGGGTGTAATTCTTAAGCTCAGCCATTATTTCATCCCGTAGGTTTCTTCGCGGATCACGCGCGGAATGTTTTCACGCGGCTCGATCGTCACGGGTTGGTAGATCACGCGCTTCTGCTCGGGGTCGTAGCGCATTTCGACGTAGCCCGAGATCGGGAAGTCCTTGCGGAACGGGTGGCCGATGAAGCCATAGTCGGTCAGGATGCGGCGCAGGTCGCCATGACCGTCGAACAGGATGCCGAACAGGTCGAAGGCTTCGCGCTCGTACCAGTTGGCGGCGCGCCAGATGCCGGTGATCGATTCGACGATCGGCATCTCGTCGTCCGGGCAGAACACGCGCACGCGGACGCGCCAGTTATTTGCCAGCGACAGCAGGTGGGTGGTGACCGCGTAGCGCGGGCCGTCCCAGGTGCCTTCCCCATATTGGGAGTAGTCGACGCCGCAGAGGTCGATCATTTCCTCGAATGCGAGGGTCGGATCGTCGCGCAGGGTCTGCATCGATTTGATGTAATCGGCGGCCTTGACCACCACGGTCACTTCGCCGAGCGCTGCCGTAATGACGGCGCCCTCGCCCAGGGCTTTTTCCAGGGCGAGTTGGAGGACTTCGAGTTTTGTCGTCATGGTGATTCGCAGTATTAACGCGCGATGGTGTTGGTGCGCTTGATCTTGTTCTGCAACTGCATGATGCCGTACAGCAGAGCTTCAGCCGTCGGCGGGCAGCCCGGCACATAGACGTCGACCGGCACGATGCGGTCGCAGCCGCGCACCACCGAGTACGAGTAGTGGTAGTAGCCGCCGCCGTTGGCGCAGGAACCCATCGAGATCACCCAGCGCGGCTCGGCCATCTGGTCGTAGACCTTGCGCAGTGCCGGCGCCATCTTGTTGCACAGCGTGCCGGCGACGATCATCACGTCGGACTGGCGCGGCGATGGACGGAACACAATGCCGAAGCGGTCGAGGTCATAGCGGGCAGCGCCCACATGCATCATCTCGACCGCGCAACAGGCCAGGCCAAACGTCATCGGGAACATCGACCCGGTACGCGCCCAGTTGATCAGCTTATCGGCTGTAGTGGTAATAAAACCTTCGTTTAGAACGCCTTCATGAATAGCCATGGCTTATTCCCAATCAAGGGCACCTTTCTTCCAGATGTACCAGAAGCCGACGACGAATTCGGCGATGAACACCATCATCGTGACGAAGCCGGTCCAGCCCAGCTCGCGCATGGAGACGCCCCATGGGAAGAAGAATGCCGTTTCCAGATCAAACAAAATAAAGAGAATCGCGACCAGATAGTACCGGACGTCGAATTTCATGCGCGCGTCTTCGAAGGCTTCGAAGCCGCATTCATAGGGGGAGAGCTTGGCAGCGTCGGGACGCTGTGGCCCGAGCAGATAGCCGAGCACCTGGGGTGCGACGCCGACACCGACGCCGATCAGGATGAAGAGAAGAACGGGGAAGTAATTTTCGAGGTTCACGATGGAGCCTATTTGAACGATCGGTTAATGAAACCACTGCATGCCTGCAGCGCCGTATCGCGCAATCCTGGCCTCGTGCCTGCCACCAGGACCGTACGACTGATCCTCGTAAAAAAGCCAGCTCAGGCATGAGAGCAATCGCTCGTTTGCCCTTGCTGGCTTTTTCTGTATCTTGGTGCCGACGGCGAGACTCGAACTCGCACAGCTTGCGCCACTACCCCCTCAAGATAGCGTGTCTACCAATTTCACCACGTCGGCTGGAGACCAGTATTCTACCCTGCCTTAGCACCTTTTTTCAATGCTCAAATTGATGCATCGCAAGGAAAAACAGGGAATTTCTCAAACTTTCTTGCCTCAGGCCGGCTAAAGCACGACCCAGGGCGCCTGAGAGCCGGACAGCGCCCTGGTCAAGCGGCTGCCGGAGGTACTGCGAGGACCTGCATGGGCCTTGCGGCCCTCGCGCACGCCGGCCCATGGCCCCGTGCGCGCACGACTGAAACGACGATTACTTCTGCGGAGCAGGTGCTGCCGGCGCGGCCGGGGTCGACTGCGCGGCCGGGGCCGGCGACACGGTGGCCGGCACGGTCTCGGCCGGGCCTGGCGGCACGTCGGCGGTCGGTGCGGCCGGCACGCCGGCGGTCGGCGCAGGCACGTCGGCCGGGGTCGTGGTGGCTGGCACGTTGGCGCCAGCATTGTTTGCAGGTACGCCATTCGCCGGCGCTGCCAGGCGGCCCATCACGCCATTGTCTTGCGACGCGCCCGGGGTACGGTTATTGCCCATGTAGGCCAGCGCCAGGGTCGATGCAAAGAAGATCGCGGCGGCGACAGCCGTCGACTTCGACAGGAAGTTCGACGAACCACTGGCGCCGAACAGGCTGCCCGAGGCGCCGGAACCGAAGGCGGCGCCCATGTCGGCACCCTTACCGTGCTGCAAGAGCACCAGGCCGATGATAGCCAGGGCCGAGATCACCTGCACGACGATCACAAGATTGAACAACATGTTCATTACAATTCCATTCCAAGTTTAACTACGTTGCAAATTCTGAAAATCTGGATGCTTCAAGCAGCGTTGATGATGGCGAGGAAGTCCGCCGCCTTCAGGGCCGCGCCGCCGATCAGGCCGCCATCGATGTCGGCCTGGGCCATCAATTCGGCCGCATTGTCCGGCTTCATGCTGCCGCCGTACAGGATCGCGACCTTCTCGCCTGCATCAAGGCTGCGGGCACGCAGCTGGCTGCGCAGCTCGGCATGCACTTCCTGCGCCATCGCCGGGGTCGCCGTCTTGCCGGTGCCGATCGCCCAGACCGGCTCGTAGGCCACCACGATGCGCTGTACCGCTGCGCCGTCGAGCAGCTCCAGCACGGCAGACAATTGTTTGTTAACTACGACATTTGTTTGTCCGGCTTCGCGCTGATCCAGCGTCTCGCCGACGCAGACGATCGGGGTCAGGCCGGCGTTGAGTGCCGCCACTGCCTTCTGCGCCACCTGCTGGTCGGTTTCGCCGTGGTAGGCGCGGCGCTCCGAGTGGCCGACGATCACGTAGCGGCAACCGAAATCGCTCAGCATCGAGGCCGCGACCTCGCCCGTGTAGGCACCGCTGGCGTGGATCGATACATCCTGCGCACCCCAGGCCAGCTCGCTGCCGGCCAGCGTATCGGCGCATTGCTGCAGATACGGTGCCGGAACGCAGACGGCGGCTTGCGCCTTGCCTTGGCCCAGACCCTCAACAATACCAGCGAGCAGCGTCGCGTTGTTCGCGCGGCTGCCGTTCATCTTCCAGTTACCTACGACGAGTTTGGGACGCATATTACCCCACAGTCAAATAACCCGCTATTCTAGCCGCCGTTCAGGGGGCGGTCAAACAAATGGCTGAGTGGGCGTGTTGAAAAGACGTCAATGGATCTCGCAGCGCGCGGTATCCGGCGCACGACTGCGTGGAGTCGGGACTCCACCCTAGGATTCATTGCTGTTCGCAGGGCGTAGGGTGGGCGCCCTGTGCCCACCATTGCATGGGTCACGTTGGCGCATCGTTTGGTGGGCACGGAGCGCCCACCCTACGCCCGATCCACCGGTTCACACCACCTGCAGCACGATTTTCCCGACGTGCGTACTCGACTCCATCAACTCGTGCGCAGCGGCCGCCTCGGCCAGCGGGAAAGTCTTGTAGATCACCGGCTTGATCTTCCCCGCTTCGAGCAACGGCCACACCCGCTCGCGCAGCTTCTGCGCGATCGCGCCCTTGAAGGCCACCGGCCGCGGCCGCAGGGTCGAACCGCTGATGCTCAAGCGCCGGCGCAGCACTTGCGACAGGTCGACATTCGCCTTGGCACCACCCAGCAGCGCGATGATCGCAATGCGCCCATCGTCCGCCAGGCAATCGATCTCGCGTCCCACGTAGTCGCCGGCCACCATATCGAGCACGACGTCGACGCCCTTCCCGCCCGTCAGTTCTTTCACCACGGCGACGAAATCCTCGTCCCGGTAGTTGATGCCGCGCTCGGCGCCGAGCTCCTCGCAGGCGCGGCGCTTGTCTTCGGTGCCGGCGGTGGCGAACACGCGGTGTCCCATGGCGGTCGCCAGCTGGATCGCCGTCACGCCGATGCCGGACGTGCCGCCCTGCACCAGCAGGGTCTCGCCCTCGCTCAATTGCGCGCGATCGAACACGTTGGACCAGACCGTGAAAAAGGTTTCCGGCAGCGAGGCCGCCTCGACCATGGACAAGCCCTGCGGCACCGGCAGGCATTGCGCCAGCGGCGCCGCGCAGTACTCGGCATAGCCGCCGCCCTGCACCAGCGCGCAGACCATGTCGCCCTTGGCAAAGCCACTGTCGCCGAGCTCACCGTCGACGATCTCGCCCGCCACTTCCAGGCCCGGCAGGTCGGAGGCGCCCGGCGGCACCGGATACTGGCCCAGGCGCTGGAACACATCGGGGCGGTTGATGCCCGCCGCGTGGACCTTGATCAGTACCTCACCGGCCTTCAGCTCCGGCGTCGGCCGCTCGCACAGTTGCAATACCTCGGGCTTGCCCGGTTGGGTGATTTCGATGGCACGCATGGTCCGGTCTCCTCTTGAGAAAACAACAATTGTACGTCAGTGCCTGCGCACGCGTCGGGGTCCGGATTTGTTGCCGTATGGCGACTTTATTTCAATTTGCTGTGCTCAAACGCAAACAAATTCTTTGACGCATGAGCTTTGTGGGGAACTTTAGAGCTAGCACAACGAACTCGTCCGTACCTACCTTGTCCGTGCTACCCGCGCCGCATAGATTGGAGGACGCGCGCTCAGCCATATGAGCACGTTTCCACCAACCACGAAGGAGCACGATCATGTTGTCGATATCGTCCGCCCTGTCCGACCTGGCCCAGCGCACCGCGGCCGCCTTTCATCGTCCGACCCCGTCCAATCGCCCGCGCCGCGGCATGCTGCTGGGTGGCGTCGCACTGGCGATCGCCCTCGCCCTGCCCGGCCAGCACGCCGGCGCCCAGAACTGGAGCAACGAACGCTGGACCGGCACCTGGGGCACGGCGCCCGCCGGCCCGCCGCCCGCGACCAACCTGCAAACCTTTACCGACCAGACCTTGCGCCTGATCGTCCATACCAGCATCGGCGGCAACCGCGTGCGCATCCGCGTATCGAACGAGTTCGGCACCGTGCCCCTGCGCATCGGTGCCGCCCGCATCGGCGTGCGCGCAGCGGGTTCCGACGTCGCACCCGGCACCGACCGCGTGCTGACCTTCAGCGGCAGCCCCTCGATCACGATCCCGCCCGGCGCGCCGGTGCTGTCGGACCCGGTGGAACTGAACGTGCCGGCCCTGGGCGACCTTGCCGTCAGCCTGTACCTGCCGGGCACGGTCGAGGCGACCACGATCCACAACACGGGCCTGCAGACCAATTACGTCTCGCTGCCGGGCGACTTCACGGCGGCCGCCACCCTCCCCGTGCAGCGCACGATCACGGCCTGGCCCTTCCTCACCGAAGTGGACGTCGACAGCGCCGGACCGTCCATCGTCACCCTGGGCGACTCGATCACCGACGGCACGCGCAGCACGGTCGACACCAACAACCGGTGGCCCGACTGGCTGGCGCGCCGCCTGCAAACCGTGCGCGATCCCGTGCTCGGCCTGAACGCGCGCCTGGGCGTGGTCAACCGCGGCATCAGCGGAAACCGCCTGGTCAGCGATTCGCCCAACCCGCTCGCCGGCCGCAGCATCCTCGAGCGCTTCGACCGCGATGTGCTGGCCACCGCCGGCGTGCGCTACATGACCCTGCTCATCGGCATCAACGACATCGGCAACAGCCCGGCCATGAATCCGATCCCCGCTGCCGACCTGATCGCCGGCTACCGCCAGGTCATCGCCCGCGCCCACGCCAAGGGGATCGCCGTCTTCGGCGCAACGCTGACGCCCTTCGAAGGCGCGGGCTACTATTCGCCCGAGAAGGAAGTGGTGCGCCAGGCGGTGAATAACTGGATCCGCAACAGCGACGAATTCGACGCCGTGATCGACTTCGACCTCGCCACGCGCGACCCCTCGCACCCGACGCGCTTCCTGCCGGCCTACGACAGCGGCGATCATTTGCACCCGAACGACCTGGGCTACCAGGCGATGGGCAATGCGGTGCCGCTGACGCTGTTCCGTTCGGTGGGGATATCGGGGTTGAAGCCGGCGCAGCAGAAGGCGCCAGCGACGGTTGAGTAATTCAAGCGTAGGGTGGGCATGCCCACGCGTAAACGTCGAATCGTGTTGGCTCCGTTTAAGGAACGACTCCGCCAACACGATGCAGGCGTCACGCGTGGGCATGCCCACCCTACAATCATTTGCTGATCAGCACCGGCTCGTCGAAGCCCAGCTCCTTCATGCGCGGCAATTGGGTCTTTGCATCCCCCACCACCAGCCACACCATCTTCGACGGATCCAGGTACTTCGTCGACAGCGCCTGGATACGCGGCAGCGTCATCGCCTTGACGATCCCTTCGCGCTCCTTGACGTAGTCGGCGCGCCAGCCGTACTTGCTCATGTTGTCGAGCATGGCCAGCTTGGCCGCGGCCGTTTCGAAGGCGCGCGCATTGCTCTTGACGAGGAAGTTCCTGGTCGTCTCGAGGTCGGCCGCCGTATAGGTCGCCGGGTAGTCCTGCAGGATGGCTTTCACCAGCTGGGTCGACTCCAGCGTGACGTTGCTGCGCACGCCGCTGGCGATGATGAACGGACCGGCGCTCTTGCTGCCCGCGAACTCCGAGCGGATGCCATAGGTATAGCCCTTCCCTTCCCGCAGCTGCTGGGTCAGGCGCGAGGCGAAACCGCCGCCGCCCAGGATGTAGTTCATCACGGTGGCCGGGTAATAATCCGCGTCGGTGACGGGCAGCGCACGGTAGCCGACGTTCAGCACCGACTGCTTGGCGTCCGGCACGTCGACGAAGTAGACCTTGCCTGGAGCCGCACCGCCGGCCAGCGAGCTTGCTGGCAGTTCCACCGATTTCGCTTTCCAGTCGCGTCCGAGCCCGGCCAGCGAACGGGCGATCGCCGCCTTCGGCAAGGCGCCGACCACGTGCATGCGTGCGTTCGACGGCGACAGGTTGGCGCGGTAGTACGTCTTCAGGTCGTCGATGGTGATCGCGTTGACCGCCTCCGCCGTACCCAGGATGTTGCGCGAACGGGGATCGTCCTTGGCGTAGACCAGCTTGGCGAAATTGATGCCGGCCAGCGCGTTCGGATCGGCTTCCTGCTGGCGGATCTGGCTCAGCACGCTTGCCTTGACAAGGGCGAACTCCTTCTCGTCCCAGCGCGGCTGCAGCAGCATCTCCTCGACCAGGTCCAGGGTCGCCGCATAATTGCGCGCCAGGGTCGTGACGCTGATGCGCACATCCTCGGTACGGGCAGCGACATTGATCGTCGCGCCCAGCTGCTGGATCGCTTCTTCCAGTTCCTGCGGCGTCTTGCTCGCGGTGCCCTGGGTCAGCATGCGCGCCATCAGGTTGGCCACGCCCACCTTGTCGAGTTGATCCAGCAGCAGGCCGCCGTCGATCGCGATGTCGAACTGCACCAGCGGCACTTCCTTGTTCTCGATGCCGTACACGCGCATGCCGTTGGCGAGCGTGGTGTTCCACACCTGCGGCACCTTCAGCGCCGGCGTCTCGCCGTACGGCGGTTCCTTGCTGCGGTCAAACGAGGACGGCGTCTTCGCATACTCCGCGTTCTTGCTCGCGTCGACCGCCTGCTCGGCGCCCTGCACCACTTTTTCCTCGACCACTTCGGCCTTGCTCGATCCGCTCAGCGCCAGCGCCAGCTTGCCTTTCGGGACAAAGCTGGTCGCCACGAACGGCTTGCCCTTGATGTAGGTGTCGTACACGCGGCGCACGTCGGCCGTGCTCACCGCCAGGGTCTTCTTGACGCTATCGGACACATAACCCGGATTGCCGGTCAGGTAGTTGGATTCCGCCAGCAACGCCGACTTGCCGAGCACGCTCGACATCGCGTTGTAGAAACGGGTTTCCAGGCCGGCCTTGATGCGGTTCAGGTCGCGCTCGGAAATGCCCTCCTTCTCGAACCTGGCGAAGGCCTGGTCGACGGCGCCTGCCACCTCGTCCAGCGGTTTGCCTTCGAAGGCGCGGATGCGCAGCATGAACTGGCCCGCCAGTTCCGAGGTGTTGTTGCCGATCTGGACGGCTGGCGCGAGCTTGCTGTCTTCGACGACGACCTTGTAGAACGGCGCGCGCTTGGTCTGGGACAGGTATTCGGCCAGCACCTCCAGCGCATACGAATCCGGATGCAGGTCCTCGACGGTCGGCCAGGTCATGGTCAGCTCGGGCAGCTTCGCGAAGTTGTCCTCGTGCGCCAGCTTCACGGTCTGCTTCAGGCTGCCCGGACGCTTGGCCATCGGCTTGATCGCCTCACCGCGCTTGATTTCGGAAAAATACTTTTCGACCCACTTGCGGGCCTGCACCGGATCGAAGTCGCCCGCCAGCACCAGGGTCACGTTGTTGGGCACGTACCAGAGGCGGAAGAATTCCTTGACGTCGTCCAGGGTTGCATTCTGCAAGTCCTCGAGCGAACCGATGACCTGCCAGTTATAGGGATGGTCCGCCGGATACAGGGCCTTATTGATGACGTAGCGGGTGTGGCCGTAAGGCGCGTTATCCACGCCCTGGCGCTTCTCGTTCTTGACGACCTGCTTTTCCTTGGCCAGCACCGGATCGGTGACGGTGTTGATGAACCAGCCCAGCTTGTCCGCCTCGGCCCAGATCATCTTCTCCAGCGCATCCTTCGGCACCGTCTGCAGGTAGTTGGTGCGGTCCTGCGAGGTCGAGCCGTTGGCGCCCGAGCCGCCGATGCGCGCGGTCATCTTGTCGAGACCGCCCTTGCCCAGGTTTTCCGACTCCAGGAACAGCAGGTGCTCGAACAGGTGGGCGAAGCCGGTACGACCCGCCTTCTCGCGGCTCGATCCCACGTGCGCCGTCAGGTTGACGGCCACGACCGGGTCGGAACGGTCGATGTGGAAGATGACTTCCAGGCCGTTGGGCAGCGTGAACTTCTGATAGTCGACTTTCAGCGCCGGGGTGGCGGCTTTCGGCGCGGCGGCCTGGGCCGCGAGGGACGCGCTGGCGGGTAAAGTGGACAGGACGGCGGCGGCCAGCAGGAGGGTCGGGCGAACAAGCTTCATGCAATCAGGTCCTTGCAGTAGTGGGAACGGTTGGCGAACCCATCGGTGCGCCTGAGGTTCTGGATACTATTGCAATTTCTTGATTGCTACAACGTCGAAGCTGAGTGACCGAAAAAAACGGCCGAATAGCCGATGGAGCGGTGGCACAGCAGGTATTGGTTTTACGGTTCAGTGGGATCAATCCAGCCTGGACGAAGACCAGCATCGAACTCTTTTCGAACTTTGGCCAACGCCCAGGAATCGCCCATATCGGCCTCAATCTCGCCAATACATCCCCAGCAATCGCCGCCACAGTTTTCCGAAAGCGAATCTGCTGGGTTATCGAGGCCGCGCCCGCAAATTTGGCACCGTTCCGTCTTATTTTGATTGGTCATGGTTGGGTAATCTTGAACGGAACCGGTCAATGTCACAAACGGTCAGTGTCAGATAACAGACCAGCCCCTCGGCTTCCGATTGGCGCTATCTGGAACGCGCATACATGAACGATGCGCGCGGTTCGGGTCCAAGGTTGGGTAATACACTATGCCGTTCAAGCTGCCCTTCTCTCGTGAACCCGGCCTTCTCCAACACGCGCGCAGATGCATGATTTTCCGTGTCGCACGTTGCCTGCACCCGAGAACATTCCGGGAGACTCAAGGCCGCGTCACTAAGAGCAAGGATTGCTTCGGTCATGAGACCGGCGCCCCAATATGATCGCTGCAAAACATATCCGAGGTCGATGGCATTCGGGAGAATGCGCGCTTCCAGCATCCCGATGGGAATACGACTGTTTTCGCGCCGGGTGAGGATAAACGGGCGGCGCTGGCCGCTGGCCCAGCCTTGCATGCAGTTCAAAATGAACGCTTCGGTTTCCCCGATCGACTGATGCGGGCGCCAGACCAGATATCGCGCAACGTCGAGGTCCTGCGTATAAGCTTTAAAAATGTGCTTCGCATCGGCCGCATCGGGCTTTCTTAACGTTAAGCTCCGTGTCTGAATTGCTTCTGGAAGCGATATTGGCATCACAAGACCTTGGCTTTTAGCTAATGCATCAGATTGTACTGGTGAACCTGCGCTCACGGCCGTCGGCAGCGTCGCAGCGCCTGCAATCTGCCGAGCAGCACATCGACATCATCAAGCCACCACCAATGGTCGTACGATCGTCATGTAGCGGGCGCTGCTGGCCGATTGCGACCTATTGCAGGGTCGGCTGACAACCCGGACCTGACATTAGCTGTTATCAGTCTTATTGTCGGCTTCAAGTCGATGAGCGGGCCACCGGTAGCTCAACACACTGGCTACGGGGTAGTAATGTTCCCGAACCTCTTCGAGCTGATTCCCTCCAAGCAGGAAAACGCAGTCCCCTTCCACGCGCAGGAAGAAACCCACGTGACCTTTCCAGCTATTCGGATCGTCCCGTGTCAGCACGGCGATGCATCCGGGAACGGGGCTTTCAAGGGGTACACCCCATTCCAGCCAGGAACGGGCCAATGCTGAACCAGTGCCTGCGATACCGGACTGGGCGAGGCACCAATTCACGAAAGATGAACACCATGAAATCTTGTCGTCATAGCCGCGCAAGTTGGTGTGGTCGTTGTACTCGACAATTCGGGGGTTGGTCTGTCCAGCCGGGAAGCGGCGTATGCCGTGCTCTCCGAAAGCCGTTTCCATCCAGGGCGTGTCGTCGGACCTTATGACGGTCACAGGTAAGGAGTTCAAATAAACTGTTTCCGGTATTGTAGGTCGTTTGTCAAAAACCAATGAGCGCGAATGTCGGTAACGGCTTCGGGCCGCAGGACGGTGCGAATCGCACCGATCTACAGGACTCCAATTTCCTTAAGCCAGCTTTCGACTAGCGTCGGCCAGGCTGCAACTGGGTGGTCCTTGTCCCTGAGACCGAAAGCGTGCCCTCCCTTTGCAAAGAAATGAACCTCTGTGGGCACCCCCGCGTGATGAAGCGCGTCGGCATAGAGAATACTGTTGCAGATGGAATCCACCGGATCATCCCAAGCTTGTAACAGGAATGTAGGGGGAGTCGCCTTCGTTACATGAATGCTTGCTTCTAATACGCCGGAGCGGCAAAGGTGGCCCGGATAGAGCGCAATAGCAAAGTCGGGGCGACTGCTCAAGGCGTCGGCCGCGTCAACCGGCTTGTACGTGGGTGTAACGATATTGCTGGTCTGCGCGACCAGATACCCCCCTGCCGAGAAGCCAATGACTCCGATTTTTTTTGGATCGAGATGCAGTTCCTGTGCCTTCGAGCGCACCAGCTTGATAGTCCTTTGCGCGTCCTGCAGCGCACGCGGTATTTTTGGCGTAATCCTGCAATTACATTTATCGTCCCAATAATCGTTTCCTCCAGGGACACGGTATTTGAGCAGCACGCAGGTAATCCCCCGCGATGTCAGCCAATCGCAGATTTCCGTTCCTTCCAGGTCGATGGCGAGAACCCTGAATCCTCCTCCAGGAAATACAACTACGGCGGCTCCGGTGTTCATGTTCTTCGCCGGATACACGGTCATCGTGGGGCGGCTGACGTCATTAATCTGCATCCAGCCACCATGTCCCGTCGCAGCGACGACAGACTCTGTCTTTTGCGCGGATAGTGCATCAGGTACAGCCCCGGGCCAGATCGAGACCTGTACCTGCCCTGGCGATGGTTGCCAGGTCCCGGCCTGTGCCGGAAGCAAGCCGATTAATAGAAAAGCTAAACCGCACAAGAAACTGATACGCACGAATTTCCTTGAATTGTGAATAGCCGCCACGCACGCGCCTAATTGGAAACCAGTTTACCTGAATTGTTGTCGTTTGAGAAAGCTCAATTAGCCGCCTGCAACGCCTGCGAACAGCATGATCCACAACGCGTGAAGTTGCGTGGAGAAACAGAAAATCCGTATTTGCACGGCCGTGCTATCGTCGTAATCAAACTCCGGCGTATCCGCGATCAGGCTAGTTTGCGCACATCGTCATTGCCGCTGCGGCTACTTGCGCCGCTCAATTTGGTTTGGCTAATAGAGGAATCAGAATGAACCGCTTCAAAGACAAAACCGTACTCGTCACCGGCGCCGCTTCCGGCATCGGCCTGGCCACCGCCCGCCGTTTCCTCGACGAAGGCGCCCGTGTCGTGATGCTCGATAAGGACGAAGCCAGCCTCAAGAAAGTTGCTTCTGGACTCCCACAGGACCGCGTCCTCGTCCACGTCGGCGACACCGCCAAAAAGGAAACCGCCACCACCGCCGTCAAGGCCGCCCTCGACCGTTTCGGCGGCCTGCACATCCTGGTCAACAACGCCGGCGTGGCGGTCGAAGGCGACATCATGCAGACCAGCGAAGAAGACTTCGACCACGTCATGTCGGTCAACGTGGCCGGCTACTTCCACATGGCCAAGGCGGCGATGCCCGAACTGGTCAAGGTCAAAGGCTCGATCGTCATGACCTCCTCCGTCTCGGGGCTGGGAGGCGACTGGAATACCTTCGCCTACAACACCTCGAAGGGCGCGGTCAGCAACATGGTGCGCGCGATGGCGCTGGATGCAGGAAAGGATGGCGTGCGGGTCAACGCGGTCAATCCGAGCTTCACGGATACCGGCATGACCCAGGACATGCTGGCGGATCCCGAGCTGGTCGCCAAGTTCAATGAACGCATGCCGCTCGGCGCACCAGAGGATGCGGAAGGCGTTGCAGCGGTCATCGCATTCCTGGCAAGCGAGGACGCGCGCCTGGTCACGGGCGTCAACCTGCCCGTGGATGCGGGCGTGACGGCATCCAACGGACAGCCGCCGATGTAGTCATGGCCTAGTGCCGGACCGGCGGCGCCGCCGGTTCGGCATTGGGCACATCCATCGACAGCAGCACGTCCAGTTCCGTGTGATTGACCGGCTTGGTCAGGTGGAAGTCGAAGCCGGCCTCGCGCGTCAGGCGGCGGTCGCTTTCCTGGCCCCATCCGGTGACGGCGATGATGCGCGGCGCCGCCTGGGCGGTCCGTCCGCGCAGTTCGCGCGCCACGTCGAAGCCCGATATGCCCGGCATGCCGAGGTCGAGCAGGACGACCTCCGGCTCGAACTCGAAGGCCAGCCTGAGTCCCTCCTGTCCGTCGTGGGCCTCGCGCACCTGGTGGCCGGCCGCTTGCAACAGGGCCACCATGCTGGTGGCGGCATCGCGGTTGTCGTCGACGACGAGGACACGGCGCGGATGCAGGCGCGCTTCGCGGCTCGCATTGTGGCTGGTATGCGTCATGTCCGCCGGCGACAGGGCGGGCCGCTCGAGCAGCGGCAGGGTGACGGTAAACGTGCTGCCGCTGCCGGCGCCTGCGCTCGCCGCCTCGACACTGCCGCCGTGCAGCTCGACAAACCCCTTCACCAGCGACAAGCCGATCCCGAGGCCGCCCTGGCTGCGCTCGAGCGCCGGGGTGACTTGCGAGAACAGGCCGAAGATATCCTGCAAGTGTTCCGGCGGAATGCCGATGCCGCTATCGGAAATGGCGATCTTCGCCATGCCGGGCAGGCGCTCGGCCGACACGCCGATCACGCCGCCGTGCGGCGTGAACTTGATCGCGTTGTTCAGCAGGTTGAGGAAGCACTGGACGATGCGGGTGGCGTCCGCGCTCGCGTATAACGGGTCGTCGGGCAGGTGCACCAGTACCTCGTGTCCGGCAGCCTTGAGCGCGCCTTCCACCGCGTGCAATGCGTCCGACAGGCAGTCGACCAGCGACACGTCCTTCTTGCGCAGGGACACCTTTCCCTGGGTGATCCGCGACACCTCCAGCAGGTCGTCGACCAGGCGCGCGAGGTGGCGCGACTGGCGGTCGACGATGGCCAGCGCCCGTTCGACGCTGGGCGGCAGGCCGGGCATGCGCGTCAGCAGTTCGGCGGCGTTGCGGATCGGCGCCAGCGGATTGCGCAGCTCATGGGCCAGCGTCGCCAGGAACTCGTCCTTGCGCTGGTCCGCCAGCTTGAGCGTCTCTTCGGCCTCGGTCTGCGCCGTGATGTCGGCATTCACCCCGAACCAGTGGATGATCTGCCCGTCGTTGTTGCGCAGCGCCACAGCCCGGCTCAGGAACTGCCGCCAGCGGCCGTCCGTCCCCTTCAAGGGCACCACCATTTCATAGGGTTCGCCGGTGGCGACCGAATGGCGCCACCTGGCGACGATGGTCGGCACCAGGTCCGGGTCGTTCACCTTGCGCCAGCCCCAGCCTTCGGCCTCCGCCTGCGACAGCCCGGTGTATTCGTGCCAGCGCCGGTTGAACCAGTAGATCCAGCCGTCCGGCCGCGCCATCCAGGCAATCTCCGGCAATTCGTCCGCCAGGGTGTGGAAATGCCTCTCCATCTCGGCTGCCGCCGCCTCGCCGCGCTTGCGCTCCGTGATGTCGGCCAGGACGCCGAATACCACCGTTGCCTTGCCATGCTCGTCGTAACCGGCTTCGCCGCGCGCGAACGCCCAGCGCGGCTCACCTTGCGCGTCGCGCAGGCGGAACTCGACATCGCATTCGCGCCGGTTGCCGATGCATTCGTGGATCTGCGCGCAGGCGGTCGCGATCCTCGGCGAACACGTAATCCGTCAGCGCGTCCGGCTGCGCAGCCAGTTCTCCGGCCCGCAGCCCGAGGATGTCCTGCTCCACCTCCGGGCTCCACCATGCGCGATCGTTGACGAGGTCCCAGCTGAACACGCCCATCCTTCCCGCTTTCAATGCCAGGCGCAGCACTTGCTGCATTTCCTGCAGCCTGGCGGCGGTGCGTGCGGTGGCCTGGGCTTCGGCCAGGTCGCGGTGCATGCGCCCGTGCTCGACCAGCAGCATGATCAGGACGAAGATCGAGGCGACCAGGCCGTATGCCCTGCCGGCATAGAAGCCGACATCCCAGCGGCCGGCATTGAACACGCTGACGAGCCCGATTTCGAAGAACCATGCGGACAGCACCACCCCCAGCCACATGTCCAGCGCCGAGGCCGAGCGGCGGGTGAACAGGATGACCAGGGCCAGCCCGGTAACGAACCATTGGCCGTAGCGCCCGATGTTGAAGGCGGACGAGTAACGGTTGTCCGTCAACATCTGCGGCAGCCAGTCGCCTCCCGCCGTCGCCAGCGTGCCCAGCACGGCGGCGCAGGCGAGCGTCACCAGCATCGCCTTGGCCGTCGCCCGTCCCGGCTTTTCCGCGGGCCGGCCCGTCTGCTTGAGGAAGGAATAGGCGATGACCGCAACGGGAAAGCCGAGGTGCCAGAAAACGTGCAGGTAGCCGGTCGTTTGCGGGCCGGCGCCGAGCAGCCCGGTGGGCGTGAAGACGCCCGGGAAGGACAGCAAGTGCACCGTTGCCATGACGGCCGAGTACAGGTAGCCGCAGGCCAGGACCAGGATGGCCTTCCTGCGGGTCAGGTAGAAATAGCCGAGCAGCAGCGTCGTCGTGATCAGGTCGTTGATCGCGAGAACCGGCTGATGCAGGGGGATGAACCAGGGCGCGGCGGCCAGCGGCGTACTCGCGAACGGGATGAGCGTAATAAACATCCCCAGCGATACCGCAACGATGACCAGCGCCAGGCGCCTTGATGCCGGCTTGGCGTCGTATTCGAACAAGGTTCTGGCTGTCTGGCTGTCAGCAGACGCCGCGCGCTCGCGCGGAATGCCTGACCACTCGGATGTGTAGTTCATGCGCAATGGGCGCCGCCCAAGTTTTCGCGTTACTCATCGTATGTCAGGTGGCGAAGAAGTGGAGCACGGTACGGGGCCGTGGCTCCCCTGTCCAACAAGCTACCCTCCACCGGTCTTCGACTGCATCGGCAACGGCGTCCCCACCTTCCACGTCCGCGACAAGGCCTGCGCCTCCTCGATCTGCTCCTGCGTCATGGTCTTGGCGATCGCCGCGCGCTGGCCGACGGCATTGTGGTTGCCGCTCGCCGCCGCCAGGTTCCACAGCATGTAGGCGATCACCGGATCGCCGGGCACGCCCGCCACGTGGTAGCGGTACATCAGGCCGAGTGCGTGCTGGGCTTCGGCGTGGCCCTGCTCGGCCGCGCGGCGGAACCAGTTGACGGCCAGCTTCTGGTCGAGCGGCACGGCGTTACCCGTGTAGTACATGGCGCCGACGACATACTGGGCGTCGGCCTTGCCCTGCTGGGCCGCCTTCAGGTGCCAGGCGAAGGCCTGCTTGTAGTCGCGCGTGACGCCGCGGCCCATGTAATACATCAAGCCCAGCAGGTGCTGGGCCTCGGGATTGCCGGCGCGCGCCAGGGGCGTGATCTCTTTCAACGCCAGCGCATAGTTGCGCGCGTTGTACGCGTTCGCCCCTTCGGGAAATCCTGCCAGCGCTGCACCATGCAGCCCTAGTGCCAGCAGGATCGCTACAGTAAATTTTTTCATTGTCTCGTGCGTGGTTCGGTCTTGCGCCTACTTTTTCTTATTTCGCCCGTACTACGTTCTATTTCCAGCTGACCTTGCCCAGTCCATCGACGCTCACCCGGCGGTTCAGCGGCTTGCCGTAGACTGTGACCGAACCCATGCCCGACAGGTTCAGGTTGGCGCTCTGGTGCGCCGTGACCGTTGCGTTGCCCAGCCCCGACAGTTCGAGCGTGACGCTGTCGGCGGCGAACTGCTGCGCGTCCAGGCCGCCCAGTCCGCCCAGCTCGGCCTTCAAGGATTTGCTGCGCCCGGCCAGGGTCACGTAGCCGGCGCCCTGCAGGTCGAGGGTGATGCGTTCGGCGTTCAGGCCGGCCAGCTTCATGCTGCCGACGCCGCCCAGGCTGGCCGAAATCACGCGGAAGTCCGCGTTCACGTTCATCGAACCGGCGCCGTCGAGCGAGAGTTCCAGTTCCTCGCCCTTGAAGCCGCTGATGTCGGTCATGCCGACGCTTTCCGAGCTGACTTCGCGCAGGTTCGGCAGCACCAGGTCGGCGCGCACGCCGTTCTTGCGGCCCATGCGCATCTCGTGCATCTCGGTACCGATGACGACCGTGTCGCCGCTTTGCAGGGTCGTCATCTGCGCGATCCAGCGCGGATCGCCGGACAGGACCAGCGAGGCCGGGCTGCCCTGGCGCACCCGCAGGTCGACAACCCCGTCGATCTTGACGCGCACCACGCGCGCATCGAGCGGGCGCGTTTCGCTGGTGCTCTCGGGCGCGGCCGTTGCCAGGCGCATCAGCGCCAACAGTCCGAGGGCCGCGAGGCCGAGCTTCAAGAATTTGTTCATGTGTTTCTCCGTGGTGCGATGCGATGTTCTTGTTCGAGCCCTGCACGTCCGTACATACGTGGCGGCCACCCTACCAGCAAGCCCTGCCGGGTTCCAGCGAAAAATCCGCTCATCCGACAATTTTTATACAAATTGGCAATGGAAGCACTATACCCAGAGGCCGGCATGCCCCGCCCCGGATTGCGACAGACTGCAGATTTGCGGGACTGGACGACAAATTGCCGGGTTGGCTACCTTGCGTAGCGTCAACATACATACGCAAAAAAGATTACGTTTTGACATTCCCTTGCGCTAAGATGATTCGCTCCGTTTTTCACGGTTTTCATTCGACTCCGCCATTTATTCGAGGTCATCAATGCGCATGCGCCATCTTCCCGTCCTGCTGGCCGGGCTCGGCTTGTCGGTCTCAGCCCTCGCGGCAACGAGCGACAAGTGGAACCTGCCGGTCCACACCAAGAAACTCGACAACGGCCTGACCGTCATTATCAGCGAAGACCATAGCTCGCCCACCGTCGGCGTCTCGGTCGTGTACCACGTCGGCATGCGCCTGGAACCGAAGAACCGCACCGGCTTCGCCCACCTGTTCGAACACCTGATGTTCCAGGGCACCCCGAATGCCCCGAAGGGCGTGTTCGACAGGACGATCACCGGCGGCGGCGGCCGCAACAACGGTTCGACCCGCGCCGACTTCACCAACTACATCGAGACCGCGCCGGCCTCCTCGCTCGAACCGATCCTGTGGCTCGAAGCGGACCGCATGAAGACGCTCGACTTCAACAAGGAGACGCTGAAGAACCAGCAGGACGTGGTCAAGGAAGAGATCCGCGTGAACGTGAAGAACCAGCCTTACGGCGGCTTCATGTGGATCGACATCGGCCAGCACGCGTTCCAGAAATGGGAGAACAACCACGACGGCTACGGCAGCTTCGAGGACCTCGAGGGCGCGAGCCTGGACGACGTGCGCGCCTTCCACCGCGACTACTACGGCCCGAACAACGCGGTGCTGGCGATCGCCGGCGACGTGACGCCGGCGCAGGGCTTTGCGCTGGCCCAGAAATACTTCGGCGGCATCGCCGCGCGTCCGGTGCCGAAAGGCGGCGACTTCTCCGAGCCGCTGAACAAGGCCGAGAAGCGCGTCGAGCAAAGCGACGCCCTGGCCCAGGTGCCCGCGCTGGCCGCGGCCTGGAAAATGCCGGAACGCGGCAGCCGCGACCAGGCGCCGATGGCCGTCCTCGGCGAACTGCTGGCCGGCGGCGACGCCTCGGTCCTGTACCAGGGCCTGGTGAAAGGCCGCGAGCTGTCGCTGAACCTCGACATCCTGTTCGGCCTCACCAGCCCCTGGGAATTCGATGGCCCGACCCTGTTCACCGTGTACACGATGTACAAGCCGACGACGAACGCCGACGCGGTCCTGACCGCAATCGATGAAGAGATCGCAAAGATCGTCAAGGACGGCGTCGACGACGCGACCCTCAAGCGCGTGAAAACCCGCATGCTGGCCGACTGGAACAACCACCTGGAAAGCTTCATCACGCGCGCCGACACCCTGGCGCGCCTGCAGACCCTGTGGGGCGATGCACACGTCGTCAACAAGATCCCGGGCTGGATCGAAGGCGTCACGTCCGCCGACATCCAGCGCGCGGCCTCCACCTACCTGGTGAAGAACAACCGCACCGTCATCGACCGCAAGCCCGTCGCCAAGGTGGCGGCTGCCCCTGCACCAACCGCGCCGGCTGCCGGCGCACAGAAATGAGGAGCGCATCGATGAAAAAACTGATGCTGACACTGGCCGTCTCGCTGGCCTTCGCCCCGGCCGCCTTCGCCGCGGACACCCCTGCCGCCGCCAAGCCGAGCGCCATGCCGGCCTACGGCAAGGACAAGCCGATCCCGGCGCCGACCATCATTAAAAAAACCCTGGCGAACGGCATGACCGTCTGGGTCGTACCCCGTAAGGGCCTGCCGCGCGTGGACTACGTGCTGGCCGTGCGCGGCGCCGGCTTCGCGGCCGACGACAGTGCCCATCCGGGCTTTGCCAAACTGCTGGCCTACATGATCAACGAAGGCAGCGCCAAGCGCGACTCGCGCGCCATCGCCGAAGCGGCCCAGGGCATGGGCGGCTCGGTGGCCGCCAGCTCGGCCTCGGACGGCATCCTGGTCCAGGCCAACGCCCTCGCCTCGCAGGCGCCGGCGATGATGTCCCTGCTGGCCGAAGTGGTGCGCACGCCGAGCTTCCCGGCCAAGGAAGTCGAGCTGGCCAAGGCCAACGCGCTGCAGGAGCTGCGCGCAGCCGAGGCCACGCCGCGCTTCCGCGCCGAGCGCGCCATCAACCAGGCCGTGTATGGCGAGCACCCGTATGGCCACACCCAGCCGACCGAGGCGTCGATCGGTTCGACCACGCAGGACCTGCTGCGCAGCGAGCATGCGAAGCGCTTCCGTCCCGACCGCGCCCTGCTGGTGATCACCGGCAGCGTCAAGGAAGGCGAAGCGATGAAGCTGGCCCAGGCCGCGTTCGGCGACTGGAAGGCCGAGGGTCCGGCCCTGGCCGAGACGGCACCGGCGCCGCGCGCCGCGAAACCGGCGCGCATCCTGCTGGAGCGCGCGAACAGCGTGCAGTCGACCATCCGCGTCGGCGGCCCCGGCATCCAGGCCAGCGCCGACGAGCAGGTGCCGCTACGCCTGGCCAGCACCATCCTCGGCGGCGGCTTCTCGAGCCGGGTCAACATCAACCTGCGCGAACAGAAGGGCTATACCTACGGCGCCTCGGCAGGTGCGCGCATGAACCGCGTCGGCGGCGCCATCGTCGGCGGCGCCGACGTGCGCAACGAAGTCACGGGGGCGGCGCTGACCGAGTACTTCAACGAGTACAAGCGCATCGGCAGCGAGCTGGTGCCGCCGGAGGAGATGACGATGAACAAGCGCTACGTCGCCGGCGGCTACCTGATCAGCAACCAGCTCCAGGGCGCGGTGGCGAACACGCTGGCGCAAAACTGGCTGATCGGCCTGCCGCCGGAATTCCTCGGCCAGTACGTGCCGCTGATCCAGAAGGTGACGCCGCAGCAGGTGCGCGACGTATCGAAGAAGTATTTCGCACCGGAGGCGCAGTCGATCGTCGTGGTCGGCGATCCGAAGGCGGTGGCGGAGCAGCTCAAGCCCTTTGGCGAGTTCACCGTCACGGAGAGGTGAGACGGGTTGTTCCAGATCCGATGCCCGCCCCGTGCGGGCATTGTTTTTTGCGGCCGACGCGTCCGCATTTGTAGGGTGGGCATTCCATGCCCACGCGGTACGGCATTCGATCATCCGCAACGTCACTGCAAGAGCGCACTCCCTCGCTCGCGCCGCAAGTTACTCATCACCTCACGAACCGGCAAGTGATACGCCAGCTCCGTATTCGTGTGATGCCACGCCTGCTTCGGCCGGTACTCCACCCCGATCGCCACGTTCGAATTGAGCGCCCCGAACCAGTCCACCTCGCCGATGACGTCGACGATCTTGCGATAACGCGGCGGCATGGCAATCGCCGCCGAGATGGTGACGATGCCCACGTCCGCCAGGTGCTCGTCGGCCTCCGCGGCACGCAGCGCGTACAGCGCTTCCGAGATCACCAGGTTGCCCTTCGAGTGTCCGGTCAGCAGGCCGAATCGAAAGCGTTCGTCGGTTAGCAGCGCGCACAGCGTGCGCGTGTCGAGGCTGGCGCGGGCGACGTTGGGCACGTCCGGCGTCAGGTCGAACACGGTGCCGCGCGTGAAGTCGTCGAGCTGTTCGAAGGCGTGGCGCATGCGGTTGAGCGCGCCGAACCAGAACCAGCCGCCCGCCGCTTCCGTCAGCAGGTCGGCCAGGCCGTAGCCCGACACCAGCGCCGCCACCGGCTCGTTGAAAGCATCGGCCACATTGCGGGCGAAGGCGGCCGTGCCGAGCGCCGAGCTGCCGACGCCGGCCACGGCCAGGATGCGCAAGCCTGCCCCACCGGCGCGGGCGAAGTCGTCGATGTGCGGGCACATGGTCAAGGCACCGGCGCCGGACGGCGGCACGATCAGCAAGGCGCCTTCGCGCGCCAGCCAGGGCGCGAGCGCGGCCGCCTCGAGCGGATGGATGACTTTCAAGTCGTAGAAGATGGCGTCGAGCACCGCGTTGCGGCGGCGCCAGAACTCGAGCGAGGCTTCGCGCCACGGGGTCTTCGCCTGCGCCACCTCGGCCGGCGTATTGCGCTTCAGTTGGGCGGAAGCCAGCACGAGCGGTGTGCCGGGAGTCGATAGCTGGGCCATGGCGGTTCTCCTCGCAGGCGGCAATCATGCTAAGAGTTGGACGGGCCTGCAAAGTTCACCGCCGGGGCACCTTGTCAGGTACGCCGCGCCAGGAAT
This sequence comes from Massilia sp. Mn16-1_5, assembly GCF_004798585.1. GTDB lineage: Bacteria > Pseudomonadota > Gammaproteobacteria > Burkholderiales > Burkholderiaceae_D > Telluria. Next base: position 89,113 of record NZ_PPXQ01000002.1, on the reverse strand, counting down.
TCGGCGAGCTGCTGCGCCGGCAACGGCCGGCTGAACAGGTAGCCTTGATAATGGTGGCAGCCACACTCGGCCAACTGGGCGCGCTGTTCCGTCGTTTCCACGCCTTCCGCGATCACCGACATGGACAGCGAACGCCCGAGCGCGACGATCGTGTGCACAATCGCCAGGTCACGCGAATCGCTGTGCAGGTTGCGCACGAAGGACTGGTCGATCTTCAGTTCGTCCAGCGGCAGCCGCTTGAGGTAGGCCAGCGAGGAGTAACCGGTACCGAAGTCGTCGAGCGCGAAACAGACGCCGTGTTCCTTCAGGCGCGCCATCTTCTCGATGGCGCCGTCCATGTCCTCGACCAGCAGCGACTCGGTGAGCTCGATCTTCAGGCGGCGCGGATCGGCTCCGGTGCGCGCCAGCACCTCCAGCACCTCGTCCACGAAGCCGCGCTGGCGGAACTGCAGGGCACTGACGTTGACCGACAGGTTCATGCCTGCCGTGCCGGCCACGGCGCCCAGCCGCACCAGCTGGGCGCAGGCCTCTTCCAGCACCCAGCGCCCCAGCGGCAGGATCAAGCCGGTGTCTTCGGCCAGCGGGATGAACTCGGCCGGCGACACCATGCCGCGCTGCGGATGCTGCCAGCGCACCAGGGCCTCGAGGCCGATGACGGTCCCCGCGCCGTCCTGCTGCGACTGGTAGTGCAGCAGGAACTGGCCATCCTGCAGGGCCTGGCGCAGCTCGGCGTCGAGGCTGGCGCGCGCCAGTGCCGCGGCCTGGACCGCGGGGTCGAAGAAGCGCACCGTATTGCGCCCCGCGCCCTTGGCCTGGTACATCGCCATGTCGGCGCGCTTGAGCAGCTCGCCGATGCCATGGACGACGCCGCCGAACAGGGCCACGCCGACGCTGGGTGTGATGTGCCGTTCGTAGCCGTCCAGGTTGAACGAGCCGGAGAGCGCTTCCAGGATGCGCCGCGCCACGCCGGCAGCGCGCCCGGCGGCCTGCGCTTCGTTGAGGCCGATGTCCTCGAGCACGATCACGAACTCGTCGCCGCCCAGGCGCGACACGGTATCGCGCGCGGCGACGCTGGCGACCAGCTTGCGCGCGACCAGCTCGAGCAGCAGGTCGCCCCTGTCGTGGCCGAGCGTGTCGTTGATGAGCTTGAAGTGATCGAGGTCGATCAGGAGCACCGCGCCATAGCGCTTGTTGCGTGCATGCAGCGCCACCGCATGCCCCAGGCGGTCCGCCAGCAGCTGGCGGTTGGGCAGGCCGGTCAGCGTGTCGTAGAAGGCCAGGCGCCCGATTTCCTCGTGCGCCAGCTTCATGTCGTGGATGTCGGTCGTGGTGCCGTACCACTTGACGATGGCGCCCTCCGCGCTCCTGATCGGCATGCCCTTGGCCAGGTGCCAGCGGTAGCTGCGGTCGGCCCCGCGCAGCAGGCGGTATTCGGCCGAGAACACGGCGCCGGTAGCGACCGACTCGCCCCAGACCCTCAGCGTGGGCTCCACGTCCTCGGGATGGAGCAGCCCTATCCATTGTGCGCCGATGTCGCCGGTGTCGGGCATGCCGGCATAATCGTAGATCGCCTTGTTCGCGTAATCGATGAGGCCCTCGGGCGTGGCCGACCAGACGACGTAGGGCATGGCGTCGGCCAGCTGGCGCAAGCGCTGTTCGGGTTCCGCCGCGGCCGGCGTCTCGTCGTGCCGGCGCCGCCGCAGCTCGAGCTGGGCCATCGCCAGCTGGGCCAGGGTGCGCAAGCCGTCGAGCTGGCCGGCCGCAAGCAGGCGCGGCGCGCGGTCCATCACCGCCAGGACGCCGAGCACGTAGCCCTCCTGCGTCACCAGCGGCATGGCGGCATAGAAGCACCAGCCGGCGGCGCGGGCGGCGGCGGCATGGCGGCCGTCGCAGGCGTCGGGCAGGATCAGCTCGCGCCCGGCATCGACCGCGACGGCCGCGAGCGATGCGCCGCGCGCCACCTCGGCCGGCATCGCGCCGAGCGTGGCCTTGCGCCACTCGCGCGTGGCGTCGACGAAGGCCAGTGTAGCCAGCGGCGTGCCGCACAGGGCGCCGGCCAGATCCAGCACGCGGTCGAAGCACTCCTCGGCCCCGGTGTCGAGGATCCGGTAGGCGTCGAGGATGGCCAGGCGGGCCGCGTCAAGCGTGTCGTCGGAAAGCATCGTTGGCGGTCGGAATGGAGACAAATGCGCTTGCTCATTCTAGCCAACATGCCGGATTGGCCGGGCTTGATTGCCGCCAATCAATTAGTTCGACTCGTGCTGGCGCCCGGGTGGGCTCGGGCACGAAAACGCGTGGAGTCAGGACTCCACCCTACGAACCAAGATAATCGTAGGGTGGAGTCCTGACTCCACGCGGTACGGCGTATGCGTGTCCGCGCCGTTTTAGCCGCGCAGGGCTTTTTCCAGATCCTCGAGCTCGGCCGGCTTGACCAGGTGCGCATCGAAGCCCGCCTCCTGCGCGCGGCGGCGGTCGTCTGGCGAGCCGTAGCCGGTGTGCGCCACCAGGCGGATGTGCTTCAGTTCCTGATTCGCCTTGATCATGCGCGCCAGCTGGTAGCCGTCGGCGCCCGGCAGGCCGATGTCGAGCACGATCACCTGCGGGCGGTGCTGCAGCGCCAGGCTCTCGATCTGGGCGGCGTCGGAGGTGGTCCAGGTCTCGTGGCCCATCTCTGCCAGCAGGAAGCCCATCATCTCCATGGCGTCGACGTTGTCGTCCACCAGGAGCACGCGCAGGCCGCCGCCGAGGGCGTCCTGCTGCTGCGCCGCGTCCGTTGCACACTCGTTACCCGTGGTGCGCAGCACCGGCAGCTCGACGGTGAAGGTGCTGCCCATGCCGATGCCCGGGCTCTCGGCGCGCAGCTGGCCGCCGTGCATCTCGAGCAGGCGCGACACCAGCGACAGGCCGATGCCGAGGCCTTCCGGCGCGCGGTCCGGCGGCACCGCGGCTTGCGCGAACATGCCGAAGATGCGCGGCAGGTTGTCCTCGGCGATGCCGATGCCGTTGTCCTGCACCGCGATCTGGACGTTCTCGCCCGCGAGCGCCACGCTCAGCGTGATGGTGCCGCCCTTCGGCGTGAATTTGGCGGCGTTGTGCAGCAGGTTGCCGACCGACTGCGCCAGGCGTACCGGGTCGCCCGCGACCCAGACCTGGCAGTCCGGCTGGTGCACGTCGAGCTGGTGGCTGCGCGCGGCGATCAGCGGGCCGGCGGTCTCGATCGCCTGGGCGATCACGGCGCCCAGGTTGACCTCTTCGCGCCGCAGCACGATCTTGCCTTCCGAGATGCGCGCCACATCCAGCAAGTCGTCCACCAGGTGCGCCAGGTGGTCGACCTGGCGCAGGATCACTTCGCGTGCATGCGCATGGCGCTGCTCGGCGTTGGCGCCGCCCACCCCGAGCAAAGCCGCGGCATTGCGGATCGGGCTCAGGGGATTGCGCAGCTCGTGCGCCAGCGTGGCCAGGAACTGGTTCTTGTTGGCGTCGGCCGCGCGCAGCAGCGCTTCCATCTCTTTACGTGCCGAGATGTCGCTGGTGATGCGCGCCACGCGGTACACCTCGCCGCGCGCATTCCTCACCGCGAACAGGCGGTCGCGCACCCAGCGCGTCGCGCCGTCGGCCATCATCAGGCGGAATTCCTCGTCGTAGTGCGGCTGGGTCGCCAGCGCCGCCCAGCGTCCGGCCAGACGCGCGCGGTCGTCCGGGTGCACGCTTTCCAGCCAGCTGGCGTGCTGGCGCTTGAGCGTGTCGACGCTGCGCCCCCAGATGGTGGCGTAGGCCGGGCTGACATAAGCCAGCACGCCGTTCGGCGCCGAGAACATCCAGAACACGTCCTCGATGTTGTCGGTCAGCTGGCGAAAGCGTTCTTCTCCCTCGCGCAGCGCGTCCTGGGTCTGGCGCATGCGCAGCAGCGCATTCACGTTGGCGATCAGCTCGTCGGCCTCGATCGGCGCGGCCAGGTAGTTGTCGGCGCCGCCTTCCAGGCCGCGGATCTTGTCGGCGCGCCCGGTCAGCGCGGCCGAGGTCTGCAGCACCAGTACGCCGTTGGTATCAGGATCGGCCTTGATGCGGCGGCAGACCTCGATACCGTTGATATCGGGGAGCTTCACGTCCAGCAGCACCAGCGCCGGATTCTCTTCCCGGACCATCGCCAGTGCATCGGTGCCGTTGGCCGCTTCCAGCACCTGGAAGCCCGCGCTTTGCAGGATCCGGGTCTTGGCGTAGCGTGCACCGTCGTTGTCGTCGACGTTGAGGATCAGAGGTGGGTTGGCAGTCATGGTTCGGTTTCTTCAAGCCTCGGCAGGCGCCGGATGGGGAAATAAACGCGGCAGGATCAGCACGAAGGTCGAGCCGGTGCCGGGCCGGCTGCTGACCTCGACGCGGCCACCCAGCAGTTCGGCCAGGCGCCGGCACAGCGGCAGCCCCAGGCCCGTGCCCTTGCTCTTGCGCTGCAGCGGATTCTCGACCTGGGTGAACTCCTCGAAGATCAGCTGCAGGTGATCGGCATCGATGCCGATGCCGGTGTCGGTGACGGCAAAGCGCAGCGTGTCGTTCTCGAGCTCGTGCTCCGCGCTCACGCGTACCGAGCCCTGCTCGGTGAACTTCAGTGCGTTCGAGATGAAATTGCGCAGGATTTGCGACAGCATGCCCTCGTCCGATTCGAACGGATCCTTGATGCCGCCGGTGTCGAACACCAGTTCGACCCGGCTGTCGTCCACCAGTGGACGCATCATGCCCTTCAGGGCGCGGAACAGGTTATCGACCACGACCGGCGCCGGCTGCGCTTCTACCCGCCCCGCTTCGATCTTGGCCAGGTCCAGCAAGTCGTTCACCAGCTCCGACATCTCGGTGGCGGTGCGCTCGATCAGCCAGACCTGCCGTTCCTGCTCCTCGGTCAGTTCGCCGTCCATGCGGTCGAGCAGGAGCTTCGAGAGCGCACGGATCGAGGACAGCGGCGTGCGCAATTCGTGGCTGGTGTTGGACAGGAAGCGCGATTTCATTTCGTCCGCACGGCGCAGGCGCTCGGCCTTGTCCTCGATCTCGGCGTAGAGGGCGACGATGCCGCGGTTGGTGTCTTCCAGTTCGCGCGTCAAGGACAGCAGGTCTTCCTGGCGCTCGCGCAGCTCGGCAAGGGTTTCGACCAGTTCGCGGTTCTGCTGCTGCACTTCCTCGAAGGAGCTGCCGGCCGGCGTGGCGGCCAGTTCCGTGGCGATCTGGGCCAGCCGCGACGGGCTGACAGGCAGTTGCGGCGGCAGCGCCTTCTGCATGCGGATCGCGGGCGCGTCGCTGCCGCCGTCGGCCACGCAGCTGTCCATCAGGCGATGGGCGGTGACCAGCGCGGCATCGGCCAGCGCCGCCGCTTCCGACTCCGCCTGCGCGGCCTGGGCGGCCGTTACCGTCACTTCGAGCTGCTGGCGCGCGTGCCCGTCGTGCAGCACGAAGCCGACGCGTGCCTTGATGCCGCCGAAACAGGCGGCGCGCGCCACTTCCGAGACGGCGGTGGCGATGCGCACCTGGTCCTGCTTGGCGAAGCCGAGCAGGTGCGAAATCTGGCGCGCGCGCTGGCGTACCAGCACCACGTCCTTGTCGCTTTCGATGACGACCGACAGGATGCGCTGGCTCATGGGCGCCCCGCACGGCGGCGCACCGCCAGCACCATCGCATCGTCGCGGCGTCGGATGAAGTCGCGCATCAGCATCGCCGCGACCAGCGCCGGGCTGCTCGCCAGCAGCCCCGGATAGCGGTCCAGGTCCCACTGGGTCTGGATGCCGTCGGAATGCATGATCACCAGCGCCCCCGGCGGACAGGGCACGGAAAATTCCTGCACCTTGCGCATGTTGTGGCCGACGATGCCGTTGTGCGAGACCAGCGCGCGGCGCGACTGGCCGTCGATTACGTAGGCGCCGATGTTGCCGATGCCGGCGAAGCGGATCGTATCGTTTTCGAAATCGATGCGCGCCGCCGCCAGCGCCGCGCCGCGCGTGCTGCGCAGCGCCTCGTGCGCCGCCTCGACCAGCGGACCGGGCTCGGAGGTCGGCCGGCTCACCAGTGCGCCCAGCGCCGCGCGCGCCGCGGCGGCCGCGCTCGGTCCGTGGCCCAGGCCATCGGCCGCGAGCAGGGTTGCCCCCGTCGGGTCGCAGGCCACGCCCCAGCCATCGCCGCATTCGTCTTCGCCCGCCAGGGGCACGGTCAGCGCGCCGACGTCGACCCGGCACAGGCCCGGCCCGGCCTCGTCACGCCACAGGCGCATGAAGAACACGGTTCCATTGCCCGGCGCCGACCAGACGTCGAATTCGTCGGACAGGCGACGCAAGGCGCCCAGCCCGGTGCCTGAGGTGCCGGTGGTGGACATGCCATCGCGCAGGGAGGCGTCGAGATCGGCGATGCCGGGACCGTTGTCCACGGCCAGCACGTCGACCCCGGGCACGCCCTCGGACTGGGCCACGTTCAGGTAAAGCGTGCCCTCGCCCGCATGCTTGAGCAGGTTGGTGCCGGCCTCGGTGACGATCAGGGCCAGCGCGCCGGCGCGGGTCTCGTTGAAACCGAGCTCGGTTGCCAGCTTCTGCCCGGCGCGCCGTGCGGCCGCGATGTCGCTGGCGTGCACGATCGGGAAGGCGAGCTGGGCGTCGATGGAGCTGATCAGCGTTTCCATTTCACGACCGCGATCGCGGTCCCCTCTCCCGGACGGGTGTCGATGTCGAATTCGTCGACCAGGCGCTTGGAGCCGCCCAGGCCCAGGCCCAGGCCGCCGCCGGTCGTATAGCCGTCGCGCAGCGCCTGCTCGAGGTCCGGGATGCCGGGGCCGGCATCGACGAACACCAGCCCGACGCCCTGGCGCAGGCCGTCGACCAGCTTGTCGAGGTAGGCGCTGCCGCCACCTCCGTACTTGATGGTATTGCGCGCCAGTTCGCTGGCTGCCGTGATCAGCTTGGTCTGGTCGACCAGCGACAGGCCGATCCCGACCGCGCGCTCGCGCACGTGCTTGCGCAGGCCGACGACGTCCTCATCCCCGCGCAATGGCAGCAAGACCCGGTCCGCGCGCAGCCGGGCATGCCTTTCGACCAGATCGGTCTCGAATCCGACTGCGGAATCAGTCGTGGTGCTCATCTGTTCAGGTTCTTTCCGAGCAGGGCCATGCCCTTCTCGACGTTCAGCGCGGTCTTCACGCCGTGCAGGGTCAGGCCCAGCTCGACCAGGGTGATGGCAACGGCCGGCTGCATGCCGACCACCACGGTCTGGGCGTCGAGCACGCGCGCCATCGCCGCGGTATTGCTGATCATGCGCCCGATGAAGGAATCGACCAGGTCGAGCGCCGAAATGTCGATCAGCACGCCCTTGGCGTTATCGCGCACGATACGCTCGGTCAGGTCGTCCTGCAAGGTCATGGCCAGGCGGTCGTGCATGTCGACCTGGATGGTGACCAGCAGTAGGTCACCCATCCGCAGGATAGGAATGCGTTCCATCGTCGGCTCAATTCTTGATGGTGACCGAAGCGCCGGTACGCTCGAGGGCGACCAGGAAGGCGTCGGCCAGCGTCGCCTTGGTGATCACGTCTTCCAGGTTCACGCCCAGGTGCACGATGGTCTGTGCGATCTGCGGGCGGATGCCGCTGATGATGCAGTCGGCGCCCATCAGGCGCGCGGCGGCGATTGTCTTCATCAGGTGCTGGGCGACCAGGGTGTCGACCATCGGCACGCCGGTGATGTCGATGATGGCGATGATGGCGCCGGTATCGACGATCTTCTGCAGGATGTTTTCCATTACGACCTGGGTACGGGCCGAGTCCAGCGTGCCGATCAGCGGCAGCGCCAGGATGCCGTTCCACAGTTTTACCACCGGGGTCGACAGTTCCAGCAGCTCCTGCTGCTGGCGCACGATGATCTGGTCCTTGGCCTTCTGGAACACTTCGATCGTGTACAGGCCGAGCTTGTCGAGCAGCGAGCTGACCGACCACGACGCGGCGGCCAGGGCAGCCGGGTCGTCCGCGAAGGCATCCGTCATTTGCGAAAACAGAGGTTGCTTCAGAGAAAACACGAAACTGGCCGTCTCGCTGGGCGTCGAACCGCTCTTAGCGCGGGTCGACGAGATCTCGCTTAGCAGGTCGCGCACTTCGTCCCAGGACCGGTGTTCGATATTCTCCAGCTCGCCGCTACGGGTTGCCTGGGCAAAAGCTGCCAGGAATTGCTGGCAATGCATGCGCAGCTGTTCCTTGGCGCTGCTGGTGCCGCGCAACAACAGGGCTTCGAGCTGGGCAATCCATTGCGAGCCGATTTCAGCCTGGTGTTCCTGGATGAGCTGGCTGATGCGGGAGGCGTTGTCTTTCGTGGTCATCGATGCTTTCCTAGGTTTGGTCGTCGTTCATGGGTGCGCCCGAATTCTGGACGAGCTGCCCCACAATTGGAGAATTATTAACTATAACACTTCTGCTATTGAATCCATGAAACGTTTGACTAACGTGCGGGGGCATTCGCACCATGCCGGTGCATGGCTGCAGAACGGGACGTTTTACTGCAAACCCAGGCTGGCCAGGTCGGGAAACTGCTTCACCCGATAACGGGGCGGATAAAGTTCCGGATCAAGCTGCATCAAGTGTCCGGCCGCGGCTTCGACCCGCTCCCACTCCAGCACGCCCGCGCTGCGCGTCTCGCCCGCGTCGTTCATCTCGACGAAGGCGAGCTTGTCGGCACGGGGCAGCAAGGCGTCGACGTCCTCGGTCCAGGTCGCAACGCTGAACACGCCCTGGTCTTCGCCCTTGTAGAGCATGTAAGTGGCCACGAACACATCGACGCCCTGCTTCTCGTGGACCTGCTCGAGCAGCTGCTTCTGCTCGGCATAGTCTTCCTGCAGCGCGATGCGCTGCAGGTCGGCCAGCAGGCACGCCACCTCCTCGTCCTCCGGCCGGAAGGGCACCGGCCGGCCGTCGACGAATTCGTACATCAGCGTCGACACGCGCCGCCCTTCCTGGTCGATCGCCGCCTTGGCGTTTTGCAGCAGTGCCAGCAGGTCGGCCTTGCCGCGCGCGGCGCTCAGCAGCATCCGTCCGCGCGTCGGAATCATCGCCACCGCCCGCGGGCCGGCCACGCGGTGCGCCAGGTCGGCCAGCAGCAGGCGCGACGAATCGTAGGCGTCGTTCCAGTCGCTCGCGAACTGGGTCGGCGAAATCTGAATGAACTTTTCTGCGGCGAGGTCGCGCAGATTGTCGAGGGCGACGGCGGTCGCCTCCTCCAGCGACACGCCCCAGGTCGCGAGCTGCTCCATGCCGAGCACGCGCGTCAGGTGCTCGGTGTCGTAGGCCAACAGGAGCGCCGTATCGTCGCTGAAATCGGCCATGGCAAACCGGGTTTCCTTGACGCCGGCATCGAGCAGCGGCGCGAAGCGGGCCGCCTGCAGGAAAGCGCGTGTGCGCAGCACCGGCAGCACGTTGCGCCGGGCCGCATCGAAGGCGTCGGGAATGTCCGAGCGCACGAACAGGTGCGAATACTTGGCCACTACCTCGTCGCGCCCGGCACGCGGCGCCTGGCAGTAGTCGTGATAAAAATTGTGCAGGTTGACGACGTCGTTCTTGCCCAGGACGATGCGGAAGTTCTGCGCGTCGAACTCCATGGGGCCGTCGACGCCGCGCTCCCTGGCCGCCTGCATGACGATCCTGGCGAATTTGGCAGGCGTTGGGGTACGGTTGAAAAAGTCGAGGATTCCCACAGTGTGCTCCGAGATGGCGATAACCCGGCAGTCTAGTGGGACCTCGCTTTTTCGTCCATCGATGACGCGTTCAGCGGCCAGACGACAAATCGGCCAGCGGGCGCGGCGCATACAGCGCGCTCTGGAATTGCGGCACGTACTCGTAACGCAGCATCTTTCCCAGCTTCAGGGACTTGATGTAGGCGGCCAGGCTGCCTTCGCCCAGGGTCAGGCGAACCGTTTGCGCATCGCTGCTCGCTGCATGGCTGAGCTGGCGCGACACGGCATAGCCATAGTTCAGCCCGCCATCCCGAGCGACGTTGACGAAGCTGTTGGTGACCAGCTCGGCCTCGTTCGACAGCCCCGGCAGCTTGCTCCCCTCCAGCACCAAATCTACTTTGCCGCTGTCCGGATCGAGGAGCTCGAATGCGATCGTTCGTTCGTCTTCGCGCAGGCGAATATCGCTTAGCCATTTCGGCAATCCGTAACCGACCACGCCGCGCACCCGCGCCAGCTCCGTGTTCACCGGGAGCTTGAGCACATAGCCCCAGAAATCCTTGGCCCGCGCCTGGCCCAGCAAGCTGAAGGGCCCGAAGCTGCCCGAGCCGGGGCGGTTGGTGACGACCGAGAGCGAGATCTCGTTGTAGCTGTCGTTGTCGCAGTAGTGATAGGCATAGGCGGTCAGGGCCACCACGCCCCTGCCCGGCCAGACCTGGAGCGGCTCGACCCGCGCACGCACCGCGGCCGGCACCAGTTCGCGCAGGCGTTCGATGTCGGCGGTGAAGATGGCGGTGATCCGGCTGTCCTTGTAATAGAAGTTCGGAGAATACGTCTCGAAGCCGACGTCGACCTTTTCCTTTTTCAGGGTCTTGAACCAGCCGAGGTCGACGCCTGGTGCCTCCTGCTGGATGATGGACAGCGGCGGATTCGAACGGTAGCGGTCGTACAGGCCGCCCTTGAGGACCGGCACTTCATGACCGGCGATGTCGATCGTCGTCGTTTCCTGCTCCGTGGCGGCCGCCGTTGCCGCCATGAGTGCCATGCCGGCGATGGCCATGCTGCGTTTGATATGCATGCTGCGTTCCCTTCGACTGGTTGAAAGATCGAGGGGATGCTAGCTTTCAAGCCGGCTTGAAGGTCAAGGGACTTGTTTGCCTTTGCGCGGCGGCTGCAGGTCGACGCTGTCGATCACGCGGGCAGCATTGTCCGCGCAGGCCATGTCGGCGGGCTTCGATTCGATCAGCGCGATCAGCGAGCGCAGGTGCGCCTTGTTCTGCGCCAGGCGCAGCTCCATCGCCTCGATGTCCTGCAGCTTCCGGTTCAGGGTCGCGATCAGTTCGTCGTGGCGCCAGCCGTCGGATTGCGCCGGCAGGATCGCCTTGATCTCGTCGAGCGTGAACCCGGTCTGCTGGGCGTTGACGATGATACTGAGGATAACGGCGGCGTCGAGCGGATAGTCGCGGTAGCCATTCGACTGCCGGCCCACCGATTTCAACAGCCCCTTCGATTCGTAGAAGCGGATCGCCGACGCCGACAGGCCCGTGCGTTTTGCAAGTTCGCCAATTTTCATATCGATCCCCTGGGTGAAATAAGGAAAGCCTAGCCTTGAAGTGAAGTTGAAGGTCAAGCCCTGCGTGGTCAACGAGTTCGTAAAATACCTGTTGACCTTCAAGTTGACTTGAGGCTTACGATCCTGTGCATCGTAACCCAGGAGCCGCCAATGAGCCCATTTACTCCCCTCACTTTGCCGAACGGCACCCGCTTGAATAATCGCCTGGCGAAAGCCGCCATGGAAGAGAACCTTGCCGACGCCGACCATGCACCTTCCGATGAGCTGATCCGGCTCTACCACACCTGGGCCGAGGGAGGAACCGGCTTGATCGTCACGGGTAACGTGATGGTGGACCGCCGCGCCATGACCGGCCCGGGCGGCGTCGTACTGGAGTCGGGCGAACACCGTGCGCGCTTTGCGCAATGGGCCAAGGCGGCCCAGGCGGGCGGCGCCCAGGTCTGGATGCAGATCAATCACCCCGGACGCCAGATGCCGGCGGCGCTTGGCCAACCGACGCTCGCGCCATCGAGCGTGGCGATGGACATGGGACGCTTCTCGAAACAGTTCAGCGCGCCGAAGCCAATGACGGAAGCGGAAATCGAGGAGGTCAAGCGCCGCTTCGTCGAGACGGCCGTGCTGGCCGAACAGGCCGGCTTCGACGGCGTGCAGATCCACGCCGCGCATGGCTACCTGTTCAGCCAGTTCCTGTCACCGATCACCAACCGGCGCACGGACCGTTGGGGCGGCTCGCTGGAGAACCGGGCGCGCATCCTGCTGGACGTCGTGCGCGACGTCCGCATGCGGGTCGGCGCGCGCTTTGCGGTCTCGGTGAAACTCAATTCCGCGGATTTCCAGCGCGGCGGCTTCAGTCCCGAGGATGCGCGCGAGGTCGTGCGCATGCTGAACCCCTTGAAGATCGACCTGCTCGAGTTGTCCGGCGGCAGCTACGAAGCACCGGCCATGCACGGCCAGGCGCGCGACGGCCGCACGCTGGCGCGCGAAGCCTATTTTCTCGAGTTCGCCGAGGACATCGCGCAAGTCGCCGACATGCCGGTGATGGTCACCGGCGGCATCCGCCGCCTGCCGGTCGCCGAGCAGGTGCTGCAAGGCGGCATCGACGTGGTCGGCATCGGTACCGCCCTGGCGCTGAATCCCTCCCTGCCGCGCGATTGGAAGGCCGGCACGCCCAGCGCCCCCGCCTTGCAGCCCATTACCTGGAACAGCAAGGTGCTGGCCTCGCTGGCCTATATGGCGATGGTCAAGCACCAGCTGCGGCGCATGAGCCGGGGCAAGAGGCCGAATCCGGGCGTGACGCCACTGCGCGCCTTTGTCGAGCAGCAGGTCGATACTTTGCTCAAGACCCGGAAGTATCGGCGCTGGATCGGCCGCCAGGCGGCGTAAGAAATAAAAAAACCGCCAGGCTCACGCACTGGCGGTTTTTGCTTCAGCCTACAGCTTGGATTACTGCGCCGCGCCTTCCACAGGATCGGCAGCCTTCATGGACAGCTTCAGGCGGCCGCGCTCGTCGGTCTCGAGGACCTTCACGCGCACTTGCTGGCCTTCCTTCAGGTAGTCGGCGACGGCGTTGACGCGCTCGTTGGCGATCTGCGAGATGTGCAGCAGGCCGTCCTTGCCCGGCATGACCTGCACGATGGCGCCGAAGTCCAGCAGCTTCAGGACGGTGCCGTCGTAGGTCTTGCCTACTTCGACCGACGCGGTCAGCTCTTCGATGCGGCGCTTGGCTTCCTGGCCGGCGGCGGCGTCGACCGATGCGATGGTCACGATGCCTTCGTCGGTGATGTCGATCTGGGTGCCGGTTTCTTCGGTCAGCGCGCGGATGACGGCGCCGCCCTTGCCGATCACGTCACGGATCTTCTCAGGGTTGATCTTGATGGTGATCAGGCGTGGAGCGAAGTCCGACAGTTCGGTCTTCACGGTCGGCACGGCCTTCTGCATCTCGCCCAGGATGTGCTGGCGGGCTTCCTTGGCTTGCGCCAGTGCCACCTGCATGATTTCCTTGGTGATGCCCTGGATCTTGATGTCCATCTGCAGCGCGGTGATGCCTGCGGTGGTACCGGCGACCTTGAAGTCCATGTCGCCCAGGTGGTCTTCGTCACCCAGGATGTCGGTCAGGACGGCGAACTTGCCGCCTTCCTTGATCAGGCCCATGGCGATGCCGGCGACGTGCGCCTTCATCGGCACGCCGGCGTCCATCAGTGCCAGGCAGCCGCCGCAGACCGATGCCATCGACGAGGAACCGTTCGATTCAGTGATTTCCGACACCAGGCGCACCGAGTAGCTGAACTCTTCCTGCGAAGGCAGAGCCGCGACCAACGCGCGCTTGGCCAGGCGGCCGTGACCGATTTCGCGGCGCTTCGGGGTGCCCACACGGCCGGTTTCGCCGGTGGCGAACGGAGGCATGTTGTAGTGCATCATGAAGTCGTCGGTGTACTCGCCCATCAGCGCGTCGATCTTCTGGCTGTCGCGGGCGGTGCCGAGGGTGGCGATGACCAGGGCCTGGGTTTCGCCGCGGGTGAACAGGGCCGAGCCGTGGGTACGCGGCAGCACGCCGGTACGGATCTCGATCGGACGCACGGTGCGGGTGTCGCGGCCGTCGATACGTGGCTCGCCGTCCAGGATCTGCGAACGCACGACCTTGGCTTCCATGTCGAACAGGATGTTGCCGACGTCGGCCGCATTCGCGTCAACGCCCTGCTCCGCCAGGGCGGCCATGACTTCCGACGACAGCGACTTCAGCTTTTGCTGGCGTGCCGACTTTTCGCGGGTCTGGTAGGCTTCGCGCACTTTTGCCGAGGCCAGCTCGGACACTTGGGCGATCAGGGTTTCGTTCTTGGCCGGCGCGGTCCACTCGACTTCCGGCTTGCCGCCTTCTTCGACCAGGGCGTGGATCGCGTCGATGACGGCGCGCATCTGGTCGTGGCCGTAGACGACCGCGCCCAGCATGATTTCTTCGGACAGCTGCTGCGCTTCGGATTCGACCATCAGCACGGCCGTTTCGGTACCGGCGACGACCAGGTCCATCTGCGAGGTCTTGAGCTGGGTGGTGGTCGGGTTCAGGATGTACTGGCCGTTGGCGTAGCCGACGCGGGCGGCGCCGATCGGGCCGTTGAACGGGATGCCGGCGATGCACAGGGCAGCCGAGGCGCCGATCATCGACGGGATGTCCGGATCGATTTCAGGGTTGACCGACAGCACGTGGATGATGACCTGAACTTCGTTCAGGTAGCCTTCCGGGAACAGCGGGCGGATCGGACGGTCGATCAGGCGCGAGGTGAGCGTTTCTTTTTCGGAAGGACGGCCTTCGCGCTTGAAGAAACCGCCCGGGATTTTACCGGCAGCATACGTTTTTTCGATGTAATCGACGGTCAGCGGGAAGAAGTCCTGGCCTGGCTTGGCATCCTTCTTGGCGACGACGGTGGCCAGCACGACGGTATCTTCGACCGACACGATGACGGCGCCGGAAGCTTGACGGGCGATTTCACCGGTTTCCAGGGTGACGGTGTGTTGACCGTACTGGAAGGTCTTCGTAACTTTATTAAACATTGGTAATCCCTTTCTATTTGCCGACAGATTTTCAGGAGCTGTCGTTCACCTCACCACGGACGAGTCTCAGAACCCCGTCTTACAACTTGAACATCAAAGGCTTGAAACAAAAAATGCCCGCGACAGTTGGAACTGACGCAGGCATTTCCTTGACTTAAGCCGTCTGGCGCAACAATTACTTACGCAGGCCGAGCTTGGCGATCAGGTCGCGGTAACGGTTCAGGTCTTTGCGCTTCAGGTAAGCCAGCAGGCTCTTACGGCGGTTGACCATCATGATCAGGCCGCGGCGGGAGTGGTGGTCTTTCTGGTGGGCTTTGAAGTGGCCGTTCAGTTCGTTGATGCGTGCGGTCAGCAGTGCGACCTGGACTTCCGGCGAACCGGTATCGTTCTGGCCACGTGCGTTGTCGGCGATGATGGCCGACTTGTTGATGTTTTCAACGGTCATGATGTTACCTTTCACATGCGGTGCAAGAGTCGGAACCCAGCGCACCGTGATTTGATTAAAAAAACCTGCCCTTGCGGACAGACCCGCCAGTATATGCGAAAACCTGGGGCGTCACCAGCATTTGCTGGCCTTGAAGTCCTTCATAATGGGGTTTTCAGGCCGACAGCAGAGGATTTCATGAACAAAATGATCAGAATTGCAAGCCTTTGCGCCATCCTGTCCCTGGCGGGCTGTGCCGGGCCGATCTTCAAGGAAACGCCGCTGGTGGACGATCCGCTTGCCGCCGTCACGACCAAGCTGGGACAGCCGACGGCCGTCTATCCCCTCCCCGACGGTAGCCGGAACCTGGAATACGCGACCGCGCCGTTCGGCCAGTTCACCTGGATGGCCCACATGAGCCCGGACGGCAGGCTGCTCTCCTACGAGCAGGTGCTCACCGGCGAAAAATTCGCCACGCTCAAGGTCGACCAGGCCACCAAGGACGAGGTCCTGCGCACGATCGGCCGCCCGGCCGAGATCTCGCGCGTCCACCTGCGCAACTACGAGGTCTGGTCCTACCGCTACAAGGAGGCGGGCGTGTGGAATTCGCTGATGCACGTGCACTTCGACCAGCAGGGTGTGGTGCGGCAGATGATGAATGGGCCGGATCCGATGTTCGACGTGCGCGACCGCAAGGGCTGGTAGGACTTATCGTCCGCCTTCGCTACGGATAAAGGTCTCGACCGCATCGAGCGTCGGCGCCAGCCCCTTCAGCGAATTCGACAGCGAGGCGACCAGGGTTGCGTGGCTGACGCCGTCGACATACAGCTCGCGCACCGGCACGTGGTACGCGCGCAGCTTGGCCGCCATGCCGCCGGTGTTGCGCGCCGGATCGACGAGCTTGTCCTTGCTGGCCGCGATCAGGAGCGCGGGCGGGGCGAGCGTGCTGACGTGCGCGAGCGGCTGCGAGTCGGGCGGCGTATCCGGGGCGCTGAACACGGGCCTGGTGACCGGGTTTTGCACCGGCAGGAAATCATAGGGACCGGCCAGGCCGATCCAGCCGCGCAGCATGCTCCTCGTCATGCCCTGCTGCTCCAGCCAGCGCGGATCGAGCGCCAGCATGGCGGCGTTATAGGCGCCGGCGCTGTGCCCCATCAGGAAGACCTTCATCGGGTCGCCGCCGTGGGCGCGGATCTCGCGCACGGTCCAGGTGACGGCCGCGGCGCCATCGACCAGGAAGTCGGGATAGCGCACCTGAGGGTAGAGCCGGTAATCGGGAATGACGACCACGAAACCGCGCGCGGCCAGGGCGCGGCCGACGAAGGCATAGTCCGCGCGTTTGCCGCTGACCCAATTACCCCCGTAGAAAAACACGACCACCGGCGCGTCCACGGCATTGCCCGCGGGGCGATAGACGTCGAGCATGTTGCGCGGGTCGGGGCCATAGCGCAGCGCGGACGTGGCCTGCACAGCGCCGCCCGGCGACACCGCATTCACGACCGCAAGCGGGGAGCAGGCCGCGAGCGCGCCGGCCAGCAGCACGCTTGCGCCGTAGATGAGTTTTTTCATGCCCCGAGTATATTGACCCGAGTCGGGTCGTGGCGCACATGAGGATGAGGGCATGCACGCCGCATCGTGGGGATGGATGGCCACCCCACGCTACCGCCCTCAGAGCTGCGGGTGTGCCCGCTCGACCTTCGAATGCAGTTTGTTCAGGCCCGACAGGTAGGCCTTGGCCGAAGCCACGACGATATCCGGATCCGCCCCAACGCCGTTGACGATCCGCCCCTGGCGCGACAGGCGCATCGTCACCTCGCCCTGCGACTCGGTGCCGCCGCTGATCGCATTGATCGAGAAGAGGATCAGGTCGGCGCCCGTCTTGGCCTGGCTTTCGATGGCGTTCACGGTGGCGTCGACCGGGCCGTCGCCGCTGCCCTCGCAGGTGTATTCCTGGCCGTCGATCGCGAACACGACGCGCGCGTGCGGCAGCTCTCCGGTTTCCGAGCGCTGGGACAGCGAGACGAAGCGGAAGTACTCGCCTTCCTGCGCGTGGTCCTCGGCCGAGACGAGCGCCATGATGTCCTCGTCGAAGATCTCGCTCTTGCGGTCGGCCAGCTCCTTGAAGCGGGCGAAGGCGGCATTCACCTCGGCTTCCGACTCGAGGTCGATGCCCAGTTCCTGCAGGCGCGCCTTGAAGGCGTTGCGGCCCGAGAGCTTGCCGAGCACGATTTTATTGGCATGCCAGCCGACATCCTCGGCGCGCATGATCTCGTAGGTCTCGCGCGCTTTCAGGATGCCGTCCTGGTGGATGCCGGAGGCGTGGGCAAAGGCGTTGGCGCCGACCACCGCCTTGTTCGGCTGCACGGCGAAGCCCGTGATCTGCGAGACCATTTTAGAGGCCGGCACGATCTGCGTGGTGTCGATGCCGACCGTGAGCTTGTAGTAGTCGGCGCGTGTGCGCAGCGCCATCACGACTTCTTCCAGCGCCGTGTTCCCTGCCCGTTCGCCCAGGCCGTTGATGGTGCACTCGATCTGGCGCGCCCCGCCGATGGCCACGCCGGCCAGCGAGTTCGCCACTGCGAGGCCCAGGTCGTTATGGCAGTGCACCGACCAGATGGCCTTGTCGGAATTGGGCACCCGTTCGCGCAGGCGGCGGATGGTTTCGCCAAAGACTTCGGGCGTGGCGTAGCCGACGGTGTCGGGGAAGTTGATGGTGGTCGCGCCTTCGGCGATCACGGTTTCCAGCACGCGGCACAGGAAATCCTCTTCCGAGCGGCTGCCGTCCTCGGGCGAGAACTCGATGTCGTCGGTGTGGTTGCGCGCGTAGCGGATGGCGAGTTTCGCCTGTTCCAGCACCTGCTCCGGCTCCATGCGCAGCTTCATCTGCATGTGCAGCGGAGAGGTGGCGATGAAGGTGTGGATGCGCTTGCGGGCGGCAGGTTGCAGAGCTTCGGCGGCGCGTGCGATGTCGCGGTCGTTGGCGCGCGAGAGCGAGCAGATGGTGGAGTCGCGCACCACGCTGGCGATGGCGCGAATGGCCTCGAAGTCGCCCGGGGAAGCGGCGGCGAAGCCGGCTTCGATGACGTCCACGCGCAGTCGTTCGAGCTGGCGCGCGATGCGGACTTTTTCGTCCTTGGTCATCGAGGCGCCCGGCGATTGCTCGCCGTCGCGCAGGGTGGTGTCGAAAATGATGAGGCGGTTGGGGTCGAACATGGCTACTCCGATAGGCGCTTGTTAATCGATGAGCGCCTGCCGTGCCGACCCGGTCGGCCTTAGCGGCGCTCGCTATCCTTCATCGGTTCGTCGGTCGGAATGATGCTGACCCGCTTGCCGCGGGCGCGCTGCAGCACGTACACCACATAGCCCGACAAACCGTACACTACAAAAATCGGCCACAGGACTTTCGGCGGATCGATCGCCACCAGCGCGAAGCCAAGGGCGATCAGGAACACCACGATGAACGGTACCGACTTGCGGAAGTTCACGTCCTTGAAGCTGTAAAACGGCACATTCGACACCATCGTCAGGCCGGCGAACACCGCGATGCACCAGCTCACCCAGTCCACCTGGCGTGCGCTGATGTTGATGTCCGGGTCGGTCATGAACATGATGAAACCGACCACCAGCGCCGCCGCCGCCGGGCTGGGCAAGCCCTGGAAGAAGCGCTTGTCCACCACCTCGATGTTGGTGTTGAAGCGCGCCAGGCGCAGCGCGGCGCCGGCGCAGTAGACGAAGGCGGCGATCCAGCCCAGCTTTCCTAGTCCGCGCAGCGACCATTCATAGATCACCAGCGCCGGCGCCGCCCCGAAGGACACCATGTCCGACAGGCTGTCGTACTGCGCGCCGAACTCCGACTGCGTATTCGTCAGGCGCGCCACGCGCCCGTCCAGCCCGTCCAGGATCATGGCGATGAACACGGCCCAGCAGGCATGCTCGAAGCGCTGGTTCATCGCCATCACGATCGCGTAGAAACCGCAGAACAGGGCGCCGGTCGTGAACGCATTCGGCAGCAAATAAATGCCGCGTCCGCGCTTGCCCTGGCGGTCTTCGGCACGGCGGCCGAGGCGCTTCAGGCGGGCAAATCGTGGCGCGCGAGGCGCTGTTCCATTTTTCTTACGTCGTGGAAAGGCTGGCATAAGGTTCCGTATTCAAATAGTGTTCGCGCGCTGGCATGAACCGCGCGCCGTTTCCGCCATTATAGAGGCGGGAACGGCATGTTAGCGAACGGATACTATTGGAATCCATATCAGCAAGCTGCAGGTTTGCCGATACGAAATCCTTACTTGAACTTCACCTTGCCAACAAGATGCATCTGTAAGGTCGTTTCTCCTGGTTCAAAACTTGGTTCGCTCGCGCTTTCCGCCGCCGGCGCCGCGGCGCGCATCATCATGACTTTGTCGCTGCGTTCGCCGCCGTAATTACCCGTTCCCTCGAAGTCGACCGTGTCGAGCACGGCATCGCCCGGCTGGCGCCCCATCGCGCGCGCGATCGACACGATGCGCTCGTTCAGGTTGCGGTAGGTCGCGGCGATCCGCTGATCGTCCAGCATCTTTTCGGTCGCCGGCGCCAGGCCGAACTGGATGCCGTTGATCTGCAGGACCTTCTGTGCCGCGGCCGCCGTCTTCGGCAGCTCGGCCAGATTCGTCGTCTTCACTTCCAGGTACTGCCCGACGCGCCAGCCCGACGGTACCGGCTTCACCGGCGTACGGCTAGCCGGCAGCGGCTGCACCGGCGGTTCCGGATACACGGGATAGGTGTAATAGCCCTGGGTCTTCAGCTCGGCCTTCGGATCGGCGCGGCGCACGATGTCGGTACCCTCCTTCATCTTGCGGTTCACGCGGGCGGCGGCGGCGGCCTTGTCCTTGTCGAATTCCTCGACGGCGAAGGTGACGGTCGCCTGGTCGTTGGCGTGGCGCACTTCGCCGTTGGCCGGCACGATGACCATCGTGCCGGAGGTGCTCGGTGCAGGCAGCGTCTGCGCGCCGGCGTGGGCTGCCAGCACCAGGCTGGTGACGAGGAAGAGTTTTGGAAGGGACATGGTTTCTCCGTGGTTCAGTAAGGTCTCCCTTATACGATACTGCCGTGCATCCATCCATCGTGATTTTGTAATGGAAAGTTGCATTTGAGATCGTCCACTTACGAAGCCGGTCCCTCCGTCATCAGTTCTTCGACTGATCCACCAGCTTGTTTTTCGCGATCCACGGCATCATCGCGCGCAGCTTGGCGCCGACTTCCTCGATCTGGTGCTCGCTCGTCAGGCGGCGGCGCGAGATCAGGGTCGGGGCGCCGGCCTTGTTCTCGAGGATGAAGCTCTTCGCGTACTCGCCGGTCTGGATGTCCTTCAGGCACTGCTTCATCGCTTCCTTGGTCGCCGAGGTGACGACTTTCGGACCGGTCACGTACTCGCCGTATTCGGCGTTGTTCGAGATCGAGTAGTTCATGTTGGCGATGCCGCCTTCGTAGATCAGGTCGACGATCAGCTTCAGCTCGTGCAGGCACTCGAAATAGGCCATCTCCGGCGCGTAGCCCGCTTCGACCAGGGTCTCGAAACCGGCCTTGATCAGCTCGACGGTGCCGCCGCACAGCACGGCCTGCTCGCCGAACAGGTCGGTCTCGGTCTCTTCGCGGAAGTTGGTCTCGATGATGCCGGCGCGGCCGCCGCCGTTGGCCATCGCATACGACAGCGCGATGTCGCGAGCCGAGCCGGACTTGTCCTGGTAGACGGCGATCAGGTGCGGCACGCCGCCGCCGCCCTTGTAGGTGCTGCGCACGGTGTGGCCCGGCGCTTTCGGGGCGATCATGATGACGTCGAGGTCGGCGCGCGGCACGACCTGGCCGTAGTGGACGTTGAAGCCGTGGGCGAATGCCAGCACGGCGCCCTGCTTCGCGTTCGGCTCGACGTTTTCCTTGTAGACCTGGGCGATGTTCTCGTCCGGCAGCAGGATCATGATGATGTCGGCGTTCTTGACCGCTTCATCGACCTCGGCGACCTTCAGGCCGGCCTGCTCGACCTTGTTCCAGGAAGCGCCGCCGCGGCGCAGGCCGACGGTGACGTTGACGCCCGATTCGGACAGGTTCTGGGCGTGCGCGTGGCCCTGCGAGCCGTAGCCGATGATGGCGACGTTCTTGCCTTTGACGAGGGAGAGGTCGCAGTCTTTGTCGTAGAAAACTTTCATGGTCATTCCTTTGTTTTATGTTCGTTGTGTGCAGGCGTTACGCGTGGGCGGCGCCGGCGTTTCGTGTTATTCAATCGGAGCGGTGGAGCCGCCCACCCTACGTCGTCATCGCAATCAGCAACGTAGGGTGGGCGCCCCGTGCCCACCAAATCGATGCATCAGACTTTTAGGATGCGCTCGCCGCGGCCGATGCCGGAGCCGCCGGTACGGACGGTCTCCAGGATCGAAGCACGGTCGATGGCGTCGATGAAGGCGTCGAGCTTGCTCTTGGCGCCGGTCAGTTCGATCGTGTAGCTCTTCTCCGTCACGTCGATGACGCGGCCGCGGAAGATGTCGGCGGTGCGCTTGATCTCTTCGCGCTCCTTGCCGACCGCCCGCACCTTGATCAGCATGAGCTCGCGCTCGATGTGCTGGCCCTCGGTCAGGTCGACCACTTTCACCACTTCGATCAGGCGGTTCAGGTGCTTGGTGATCTGCTCGATGATGTCGTCCGAACCGGAGGTCACGATCGTCATGCGCGACAGGGTCGCGTCTTCGGTCGGCGCCACGGTCAGCGTTTCGATGTTGTAGCCGCGGGCCGAGAACAGGCCCACCACGCGCGACAGGGCGCCGGCTTCGTTCTCCAGGAGAACCGAGATGATGTGTCTCATTTACAGGTCCTCCGATCCGAGCAGCATTTCAGACAGGCCCTTGCCGGCCTTGACCATCGGCCAGACGTTCTCGCTCTGGTCGGTGATGAAGTTCATGAAGACCAGGCGGTCTTTCATCGCGAACGCTTCGCGCAGCGAACCCTCGACGTCGCCCGGCTTCTCGATGCGCATGCCGACGTGCCCATAGGCCTCGGCCAGCTTCTCGAAGTCCGGCAGCGAATCCATGTACGACTCGGAATAGCGCGAACCGTAGTCGATCTGCTGCCACTGGCGCACCATGCCCAGGAAGCGGTTGTTCAGGAGGATGATCTTCGGCGTCAGATGGTATTGCTTGCAGGTCGCGAGCTCCTGGATGCACATCTGGATCGAGCCTTCGCCGGTGACGCAGGCCACGGTCGCATCCGGGTTCGCCATCTGCACGCCCATCGCATACGGCAGGCCGACGCCCATCGTGCCCAGGCCGCCCGAATTGATCCAGCGGCGCGGCTTGTCGAAGGGGTAGTACTGGGCGGCCCACATCTGGTGCTGGCCGACGTCGGAGGTGATGAAGGCGTCGCCCTTGGTCACCTGCCACAGCTTTTCGATCACGGACTGCGGCTTGATGACGAGGTCGGAATCCTCGTACTTCAGGCACTCGCGGCCGCGCCACTCCTGGATCTGCTTCCACCAGGCGCGCAGCGGTTCCGGATTGGCACGGGTGCTGCCTGCCGCGTCGAGCTGGGCCAGGAATTCGGTCAGCACTTCCTTGACGTTGCCGACGATCGGGATGTCGACCTTGACCCGTTTCGAGATCGAGGACGGGTCGATGTCGATGTGGATGATCTTGCGCGGATGGCTGGCGAAGTGCTTGGGGTTGCCGATCACGCGGTCGTCGAAGCGGGCGCCGATCGCGATCAGGACGTCGCAGTGCTGCATCGCCATGTTCGCTTCGTAGGTGCCGTGCATGCCGGGCATGCCGACGAAGCGGTCATCGGTCGAGCGCGAGCCGCCCAGGCCCATCAGGGTGTTCGTGACCGGCGCGCCGAGCTTCTCGACCAGGCGGTTCAGCTCGTTCGAGGCATTCGCCAGGATCACACCGCCGCCCGCATAGATCATCGGGCGCTCGGCGCCCTGCAGCAGCTGGACGGCCTTGCGGATCTGGCCGGTATGGCCCTTGTCCACCGGTTTATAGGAGCGCATCTCGATTTCGCGCGGATACTCGAACATGCACTTGTGCATGCTGATGTCCTTCGGGATATCGACCAGCACCGGCCCGGGACGGCCGGTACGGGCAATGAAGAAGGCTTTCTTCAGCGTCGAGGCCAGTTCCTTGACGTCCTTGACCAGGAAGTTGTGCTTGACCACGGGGCGGGTGATGCCGACCGTGTCGCATTCCTGGAAGGCATCCTGGCCGATCGCATGGCTCGGCACCTGGCCGCTGATCACGACCATCGGGATCGAATCCATGTAGGCGGTCGAGAGGCCGGTGACGGCATTGGTGACGCCCGGACCGGAGGTGACGATGGCGACGCCGACGGTGTTCGAGCTGCGCGAATAGGCATCGGCCGCATGCACGGCTGCCTGTTCGTGGCGGACCAGCACGTGCTGGAATTTGTCCTGCTGGAAGATGGCGTCGTAGATGTACAGCACCGCGCCACCGGGATAGCCGAAGACGTGTTTGACGCCCTCCTCGGCCAGGCAACGGACGACGATTTCAGCGCCCGTGATCGGGGCTGAGGCTTCGTTATTCATGAATCATTCCTTTCAAAACCCAATGGGAGATTGATCGGATGCTCTTTCCTAACGAGGTGCGATTTGCCCCACAGCGCCTTCAGCTTCCCTTCTTTCTGCGCGCACACTGGACTCCCGGTATCAATAGATACCTTCGGAACAGCGCTGGACGCAACTCGTTTGGCTGAGTGTCTGTAGCGGCTCGACGCATCTCTCGCGCTTTTGGCGCGGGTTGGAGCAAACTGCCTACAAATGAAAGCGTGTCATGCCGAACGGGCCTTGTGTGCGCGTCTGACTGACTCTGAAGCTTCGGGGGTGCAAAGCGTGAGGAACACCTTACTGCGTTGCACCATTTTGGTCAAGATAAAAAATAGAAAAGACAACACGCACCGTTGCGGTGCGTATTTGCAGAGGGGATCGTGCGGTGCAGCGATGAGGTCGTTGGCCCAGGTGTGCGGGCGATGAACGCGGGCATGCCCGCCCTACGGCGCACAACCGTCCATTGCAAGTTCACGGAACCGTTGTGTAACGTAGGGCGGGCATGCCCGCGTTTTCGTGCCCATGCACGCCCTATCGCTCCATCCCCCACTTCCGAACGGTCACCCGCTCCAATGTCTGGAACACGACATGCTCGACAGCCAGCCCGATGATAATCACCGCCGCCAGCCCCGCAAACACCTTGTCCGTGAACAGCTCATTGCGGCTCTGGAAGATGAACCACCCCAGCCCGCCCTGCCCCGACGTGGTCCCGAACACCAGCTCCGCCGCAATCAGCGTACGCCACGCGAAAGCCCAGCCGATCTTGAGTCCCGACAGGATCGCCGGCAGCGCCGCCGGGATCAGGATCTGCAGCACCAGCCGCAAGCCGCCGAGCCCATAGTTGCGCCCCGCCATGCGCAGCGTCTCCGGCACCGCGCGAAAACCCGCGCAGGCATTCAGGGTCAGCGGCCACAGCACCGAATGCATCAGCACCATGATCAGGCTGCCTTTACCCAGGCCGAACCAGAGCAGCGCCAGCGGCAGCAAGGCAATCGCCGGCAGTGGATTGAACATCGCCGTCAGCGTCTCGATCAGCTCGCGCCCCAAACGGTTCGACACGGCCAGCCAGGTCAGCAGGAAAGCCCCGGCGACACCCATCACATAGCCCTGGGTGAGCGTTGCGAACGAAACGCCGATATAGCCGAACAGTTCGCCCGTCGCCAGCCCCTCGACCAGGGCGCGGGCCGTCTGAACGAAGGTCGGCAGCAGCAGGTCGTTGCCGTACCAGCGCGCGACCACTTCCCAGATCATGGCCAGCACTAGCAGGATGCCGGCCTTGCGCAGCCAGGACAGGTTCAAGGGCGATGCCGCCGGCTGTGCTGCGGCATTGGCGCCCGCCTGCGGCAAGGCCAGCGCCAGTTCGTATTCGGGACGAATCGGTGGATCCTTGAAGGCGTTCATGCGTGCACCTGCAAGGCCGTATGGGCAGGCGCGACGCGCGGCGCCGCGATGCCTCCATCACCGAACAGCAAGCGGTGAATGCGCTCGTTCGCCGCCTGGAACTCCACGCTGCCCGCGCTCCCCAGATCGAACTGGTGGCTGTTGAGCTCCGCGCGCACCCGGCCAGGGTGCGGACTCAGCAGGAGGATGCGGTTCCCCACCACCAGCGCCTCCTCGATCGAGTGGGTCACGAACAGCATCGTAAAACCGATCCCTTCCCACAGACTCTGCAGCTGTTCCTGCATGGTGCGCCGGGTGAGCGCGTCGAGCGCCGCGAAGGGTTCGTCCATCAAGAGGATGTCCGGCTGCATGGCCAGCGCCCGCGCGATCGCGACCCGCGCCTTCATCCCGCCCGAAAGCGTGTGCGGATAGGCGTCGGCAAAGCGCGCCAGACCGACCTTGCCCAGCCAGTGGCGCGCGCGTTCGCGGGCCTCGGCCTTCTTGACGCCGCCGGCCAGCAGCGGAAACATGACGTTGCTCTCCACCGTCTTCCACGGCGGCAGCTGGTCGAATTCCTGGAACACGACGATGCGGTCCGGTCCCGGCCCGGTGATCGGCTTGCTCTTCAATTGCAGGCTGCCGGCGCGCGGCGTGATGAAGCCGCCGACAGCCTTCAGCAAGGTCGACTTGCCGCAGCCCGAAGGGCCCAGCAGCACGAAGCGGTCGCCCCGATAGACCTCGAAGCTGACGTCCTCGGTGGCGCGCACGGTACCTCGGGCGCCGGCGTATTCGATCGTCACGTGCTCGGCACGCAGCAGCGGGCCGGTGGGCGGGACGACCTGCAAGGGTGGCGTCGTCATCTCAGCTCCCCGAGGCCAGCGCCGGATGCTCGAAGAAGTAGTCTTTCCAGCTCTCCGGCTTTTTCTTGATCGCACCGACCTCGTGCAGGAACTGCGCCAGGCCCAGCGTGTTCTGCGGCGCCACCTTGAACTGCACCTTCGGATCCTTGATCACCTTGATCAGCAGCGCACGGTCGATGTTGCCCTTGTTCACGCGCAGGTAGGCATCGGCCGCCGCTTCCGGATTGGTCGAGGCCAGCTGCGCCGCCTCCACCAAGGCGTCGAGGAAGGCCCTATACGTCTTCGGATTTTCCTTCACATACTTTTCGGTTGCGTACAGCACGGTCGCCGAAGCCGGGCCACCCAGCACCTGGTAGGAATCGAGCACGATCTTCGCCTTCGGATTGCCTGCCAGTTCCTGCTCCTGGAACGGCGGGTTGGCGAAGTGGGCATTGATCTCGGTGCCGCCGGCGATCACGGCGGCGGCCGCGTCCGGATGCGGCACGGCCTGGGTGAAGGAATCGAGCTTCTTGAACTGGGCCTGGCCCCACTGCTTGGCCGCCGCCATCTGCAGGATGCGCGCCTGCACCGAGACGGTCACCGCAGGCAGCGCGATGCGGTCCTTGGGACCGAAGTCGGCGATCGACTTCACGGCCGGGTTGGTGCTGATCAGGTAGTAGGGGAAATTGCCGAGCGAGGCGACGGCACGCACGTTCTGCCTGCCGGCGGTGCGGTCCCAGATCGTCATCAGCGGGCCGAGGCCGGCGCCGACCACGTCCACCGAATTCGACAGCAGTGCGTCGTTGACGGCCGCGCCGCCCGAGAGCTTGACCCAGTCGACGTCGATCTCGACGCCCTGCTTCTTGCCGTGCTTCTCGATCAGCTTCTGGTCCTGGGCTACGTTCAGCAGCAGGTACACCACGCCGAACTGCTCGGCGATACGGATCTTGCCCTCGGCCTGCGCGGCAGGAACGGCGGCGACCAGGGAGGCTGCGACCAGCGCGGCGGCGATTTTCTTGATATTCATGGATTCTCCTGGTTCAGAACGGGACATCGCCCGCGATCGTGGTGCGGTACAGCTTGCGGCGCTGCTCGGGCGGGCAACCGGCGGCCAGGTGCAGCAGCGAGCGGTTGTCCCAGAACACCATGTCGTGCGGGCGCCATTGGTGGCGGTAGATGAATTCCGGTTTCGTGCTGTGCTCGAAGAGGGCGTCGAGCAGCTCGCGGCTGCGTGCTTCCGGCATATCGAGGATGCGGGTCGTGAAATGTTCGCTCACAAACAGCGCGCGGCGGCCCGTCTCCGGATGGGTGCGCACGACCGGCTGGCGCACCGGCACCACTTCGTCGATTTGCGCCTGGGTCAGCGCCGGACGCCAGGGGTTGAGCTTCCTCAGGTCTTCGTAGCGCGCCAGGTAGCTGTGCTCGGCCTGCAAGTGCTCCACTTCGCGCTGCAGTTCGGGCGCCAGCGTGTCCCAGGCCAGGTGCTGGTTGGCGAACAGGGTGTCGCCGCCCTCTTCCGGCAATTCCTGCGCATGCAGCATCGAACCCAGGCTGGGGGTGGCTTTATAGGACAGGTCGGAATGCCAGTAGTGGCCGGCGTCGCCCAGGCCGATCGGCTCGCCGTTCTCGCGGATGTTGGAGATGACCAGCACCTCGGGCTGGGTCGGCAGCTGGAACTGGCGCAGCACGTGGATCTGCAGTTCGCCGAAGCGGCGCGAAAATTCCACCTGCTGGGCCGGGGTGATATGGGTGTCGCGGAAGACCAGCACGTGGTGGTCGAGGTGGGCGCGGTGGACCCGGGCCAGGTCGGCGGTGCCGAGCGGGCGCGACAGGTCGAGGCCGAGCACTTCGGCGCCGAGCGGGGCGTTCAGGGGGCGGATATCGAAATCCTGGCGGGCGGCATTATCGAGAGGCATGGTGACTAGGCTGAGTCAATCTTGGGTTCAGGTTAGCCAGCCGCTGCCGCAGCGACAACGAATCATTTCGAGGATCGACATGCGTTTTTTGACACTTCGCCGCCGCGCCGGGCACGACACTGAGCAATTCCAGTGCATACAGGGGGGATTTTTGCTAGGATTCGTGGGTTTTCCATAAAGCATGGGCTAAGTACCCGCGCGCATCACCCCTCCTCATCGCATGGCGACAGACAAAGAACTAGGCGACTTCCTCGAGAATGTCGAGCGGCGGGCGTTCAAGCAAGCCGTGTATGCGGTGCGCAAGGACGAGGCGGCGCTCGACATCGTGCAGGACGCGATGATCAAGCTCGCCGAGAAATACGGCGACAAGCCAGCCGCCGAACTGCCGATGCTGTTCCAGCGCATCTTGCAGACCACCATCCTCGATTACTTCCGCCGCGAAAAGGTGCGCAACACCTGGGTCAGTCTCTTTTCTGGCCTCGGCCGACGGGAAGGAAGCGATGAGGACTTTGATATACTCGAAGCGTATGAAGCGGAGGAAGGAACGGCTGCGGCCGAGTCCACCATGGACCAGGCCGAACGCGCCCAGACCTTGCAGCTGATCGAAGCGGAGATACAAAAACTCCCGGCGCGTCAACGCGAAGCCTTCCTTATGCGTTACTGGCAGGATATGGACGTGGCCGAGACGGCCGCGGCGATGGGATGCTCGGAGGGTAGCGTCAAGACGCACTGTTCCCGCGCGACGCATGCCCTTGCCGACGCCCTGCGGGCCAAGGGAATACAACTATGAATACCGACGACATCAACCTGGCGTACAAGATACGCCACGCCCTGAACGAGAACCTCGACGCGCTGCCGGCTTCGACCACCGAGCGCCTGGCCGCCGCGCGCGCCATCGCGCTGTCGCGCAAGCAGCAGCCGCGCAAGAGCCGCCGCTTCTTCGATGTCGATTTCCATTTCTCCGGCGCCTCCCTCGGACGCCTCGGCGTGGCCATTCCCCTGCTGGCGCTGGTCGTCGGCCTGGGCGGGCTGTACCAGTATGAAGAGCAGCAGCGCATCGCCGAACTGGCCGAGCTCGACGCGGCCGTGCTGGCCGACGAACTGCCGCTGACGGCCTACCTCGACCATGGCTTCAATGCCTACCTGGAGTCGCAACAGCGCCAGCAATGAGGACACCTCTTTCCAAGCCCCGCCGCCTCGGCTGGATTGCCGCGGTGGCGGCGCTGCTGGCCGGCCTCGCGGCCTGGGCCATCTGGCAGCACGCCGATGACGCCGGCCCGGCCGGTACACGGGCCCCGAGCGCTTCCGCGAGCGCGCCCGGCACCGCCGCCGTCAAGAGCGCACGCGCCCTCGACAAGCCCCTGTGGCGCGATCTCTCGCCGGCCCAGCAGGTCGCGCTCGAGCCCCTGCATCCGGAATGGGATGCGATGGATGGCGTGCGCAAGAAGAAATGGCTGGAGATGTCGCGCCGCTTCGCGTCGATGAACCCGACCGAGCAGGGCCGCGTGCACGAACGCATGCGCCAGTGGATGCGCCTGACGCCCGAGCAGCGCAACCTCGCGCGCGAGAACTACAACAAGGCGCGCAAGCTCGCTCCCGGCGACAAAGCCGCCACCTGGGAAAGCTACAAGCAGCTCACCCCCGGCGAGAAGCAGCGCCTGGCGGCGACGGCGCGCAAGAACGCGGCCCCCGCCAACAGCCCGGCCGCCGCGAGCAACATGATCGTCGCGCCGACCAGCTGCCCGGCCGGCACCACGCGCCGCGGCGCCTCCTGCATGTCGATGGAAGCGCCCGCCGCGGTCCCGGCCGCGCCGGCGATCACCCAACCGGCGCCGGTGCCTGCTCCCGTACCGGCGGCGCCGCCTGCCGCCGCACCGGCGCCAGCCACTCCCGCCGCCCAACCTCTCGCCGCGCCCACGCCTTCGAATGCAAACGGATAAGATTCCAGCAGCTCCCCTCATCGGCACCCCGACCGTCAAGCGCCGCGTCATCGCGATGGTCTATGAAGCCTTCCTCCTGATCGCGGTCGAGGCGCTGGCGGTTTTCATTTATATCTTCGTTACCGGCAACCGGCAGGAACCGGCCTACCGCGCGGGGTTGATGGTGTTCCTGTTCCTGGTGACGGCGGCGTATTTCGTGCATGCCTGGAGCGGCAGCGGGTTTACGCTGGCGATGAAGACCTGGCGGATCAAGGTGGTGAAGGTGGGCTCGTCGAAGGTGCCGTTCCGGAATGCGGCGCTGCGCTACCTGCTGGCCTGGGGCTGGTTTGCGCCGGCGCTGCTGGTGGGCGGCTTGATGGACCTGCACCATTTCAAGGAATGGGCGCTCGTGCTGGTGCTGGGGTTGATTGCCTGGGGATTGACGGCGTTTCTCGACAAGGACCGGCAGTTCCTGCATGACCGGATTGCGGGGACGCGCTTGATTGCGTTGCCGAAGGTAGGCAAGAAAAAGTAAGCTCTGTTCGGACGCCATACCGCGTGGGCATGAATGCCCACCCTACATATGGCTGTTCGTAGGGTGGGCATTCATGCCCACGCGGTACGGCCCACGCAGACCTCAGAAGCGTTCGTAGTCCGTCAGATAGCGCCACTGTCCAACAGGCAGTCCGCCCATCGACATCCTGCCCACACGCAGCCGCTTGATGTCGGTCACCGTCAACCCCACCGCCGCGCACATGTGCTCGATCTGCCCGGGCCGCACGCCCTTGGCCGCGAAGCGCAGCCGCCCTTCGCTCTGCCAGCTGACCTTCATCGGGTTGACCGGCTTGCCGTTGAAGCTCAAGCCATGGTTCAGCAGCGCCAGCCCACCCTCCTGGATCCCGCCCGACACATCGACCACATACTCGTGCTCGACACGCTCGCCATCGTCCAGCAGCTTGCGCACGACGCGGAAGTCCTGGGAATAGATCACCAGCCCGCTGGCATCGGTTTCCAGCGGCGTGCACAAAGTCAGGCGCGCCAGGTGGCGCTTGAGGAAGCGCGGCTGGCCGTGGCCCGCCACCAGTGTAGCGGCATTCAGGCACTCCAGCGCATGCGCGCCGCGCACGCCCACGCCCGCATTCATCCCGGACGGCTTGTGCAGCAGGATGGTCACCGGCGGCGCTTCCTGCGAGCTGGCGCCCGGCAGCAGCACGACGGCTTGCGCCGGCGTCACGCGCGTCGCCGGATCCTCGACCACGGCGCCGTCGACGCTGACGCCGCCATTCGCGATGTAACGCTCGGCCTCCGCCCGCGAGCACGACGCCAGTTCGGCCACACGCTTGGCCAGGCGGATTCCCTCGTCACTCATCAGGCGCGCCAGTCCTGGAAGAAGGTTTTAAAGGCAGCGACGACCTTCTCGACGTCGGCGCGCGAGATGTCCAGGTGGGTCACCAGGCGCGTGCGCGGGCCGATCGAGGCGCGGATGCCCTGCTCGGCCAGCGACTTGCGTAGCGGTTCGCATGCCGCGGCTGGAATGTCGAGCCAGAAGATGTTCGTCTGCGGCATAGCGACGCTCAAGGCATTGATACCGGACAGGCCCTGCGCCAGCAGCGTTGCGTTCTCGTGGTCTTGCGCCAGGCGCTGCACGTTGTGTTCGAGCGCGTGATGCGCCGCTGCCGCCAGCACGCCGGCCTGGCGCATGCCGCCGCCCAGCATCTTGCGCCAGCGCTTGCCCTGCTCGATGAAGGCCTTCGGGCCCAGCAGCACCGAGCCGACCGGCGCGCCCAGGCCTTTCGACAGGCAGACCGAGACCGTATCGAAGCCTTTCACGACTTCGCGCAGGCTGATGCCCTGTTTGACCGCGGCGTTGGCAACGCGCGCGCCGTCGAGGTGGGTGGCCAGGCCCTTCGCGTGCGCCAGCGAGGTCGCCTGTGCGATGTAGTCCTGTTTCAATACGCGGCCGCCGATCGTGTTTTCCAGCGCCAGCAGGCGGGTGCGTGCGAAGTGCATGTCGTCGGGCTTGATGTAGGCCTCGATGTCGGCCAACGCGATCGAACCGTCGGCCTGGTTCGCGATCGGCTGCGGCTGGATCGAGCCCAGCACCGCGGCGCCGCCGCCTTCGTACTTGTAGGTGTGCGCTTCCTGGCCGACCAGGTACTCGTCGCCGCGGCCACAGTGGGTCATCAAGGCGATCAGATTGGTTTGCGTACCGCTCGGCGCGAACATGCCTGCCTCGTAACCGAACAGGTCGGCCGCATAGTCCTGCAGGCGGTTCACGGTCGGGTCGTCGGCGTAGACGTCGTCGCCGACTTCGGCGGCGGCCATCGCGGCGCGCATGGTGTCGGATGGCTGGGTGACGGTGTCGCTACGCAGGTCGATCCACTTCATGTTTTCGCTCATTTGTCTCAGTCGTTAGTTACGGCGTCAGCTTGCGAAGAATAAAAACGCTGGCCCATCTCTTCCAGCCCCAGCGTGGACAGCACTTCCTGCAGGCGCTCGCTCGGACGGCGGCGCGGCAGGTTTTTATACGTAGCCACGATCAGCTCGTTCTTCATCGAGTGCTCCCAGCCCACCAGTTCGGTAACGGTCACTTCGTAGCCGTGCGCTTCCAGCTGCAGGCAGCGCAGCACGTTGGTCACCTGGCTCCCGAATTCGCGCGTATGGATCGGACGGCGCCAGATTTCGGTCAGCGGGCTTTTCAGGTCGCGGCCCTTGTTCTTGCGCAGCACCGAGGCGACTTCCGCCTGGCAGCACGGCACCAGCACCATGTGTTTGGCCTTCTTCTTCAGCGCGAAGTCGATGGCGTCGTCAGTGGCCGTGTTACAGGCGTGCAGCGCGGTGACGATGTCGATGGTCTCGGGGAGCTTGCTTGACGTGGTCGACTCGGCCACCGACAGCGGCAGGAAGGACATGTTCGTAAAACCCAGGCGCGCCGCCAGCTCGGTCGACCTGGCCACCAGCTCGTCGCGCGTCTCGATGCCGTAGATGTGCGAGGCGTCCTGCAGGCCCTTGAAGAACAGGTCGTAGAGGATGAAGCCGAGGTAGGACTTGCCGGCGCCGTGGTCGACCAGCGAAACGCTGCCCTTCTCGCCGCGCACATCCTTCACGAGCGGCTCGATGAAGTTGATCAGGTGGTACACCTGCTTCAGCTTCCTGCGGCTGTCCTGGTTGAGTTTCGCGTCGCGCGTGAGGATGTGCAGTTCCTTGAGCAGTTCGATCGACTGCCCGGGACGCACTTCTGGGGGCAGCTCGGGCGCTGCCGGGGCCTTGGTGTTGGTTTGCTTAGCGTGCTTCATCGATCCATGCTGCCTGAATGGCTTCCAGTACGCGCTCGCCGCCGCGCGTGCGGTCGTCGTCGAAGCCCTCGAGTTCGACGACCCAGTTGTGCAGGTCCACGAAGCGGACCGTGCTTGGGTCCACGTCCGGATACTGTTCGACCAGCGCTTCGGCGATCTCGGTGACGTCGGTCCACTTCATAGCGGCTCCCGGTTAGTGGTTCTTCTCGGCTGCGTGGTTGATCGTGTACTTCGGGATTTCGACCACGAGGTCTTCTTCCGCCACGATGGCTTGGCAGGACAGGCGCGAATTCGGCTCCAGGCCCCAGGCCTTGTCGAGCATGTCTTCTTCTTTCTCTTCCAGGTCGTTGAGCGAGTCGAAGCCTTCGCGCACGATCACGTGGCAAGTGGTGCAGGCGCAGACGCGGTCACAGGCGTGTTCGATCTCGATGTCGTTTTCCAGCATGACGTCGCAGACGGATTTGCCGGCCGGGGCTTCCAGGACGGCGCCGTCGGGGCAGAAGACCGGGTGGGGCAGGATGACGATTTGTGGCACTTGGGTTACCTCGTTAATAATTTATACTGTTCTTTGATGCTGGCACAAACACGGATCACACGCCGTACCGCGTGGGCATAAATGCCCACCCTACAACATCACACTTCGTCCAGGGACTTTCCGGCCAATGCTTGCCGCACGCTCTTGTCCATGCGGCGCGCGGCGAATTCCTCGGTGCCGTGCGCGAGCGCCTGCACCGCATCGTGCAGCGCGTTCTGGCGCGTGCCTGGTTCGATGGCCGCGTCGTTCGCGTAGGCGATCGCATCGCGCACGCCCTGCACCAGCTTGCCGACCGCTTCCAGTTCAAGCGCCTCGAGCAGCTCGCTGTCGCTGTCCAGCGCCGACTGCGTCGCCAGCAGGATGCGGTCGGCCTCGACCTGCTCTTCGCGCAGCGCGCGCATCTGCATGTCGGCCTGCGCCGAGCTGTACGAGTCCTGCAGCATACGCGCCACTTCGTCGTCGGCCAGGCCGTAGGACGGCTTCACCGTGATCGAGGCCTCCACACCCGAACGCGTCTCGCGCGCCGAGACCGACAGCAGGCCGTCGGCGTCGACCTGATAGGTCACGCGGATGCGTGCCGCGCCGGCAGCCATCGGCGGGATGCCGCGCAGCTCGAAGCGCGCCAGCGAGCGGCAGTCCGACACCAGCTCGCGCTCGCCCTGCACCACGTGCACCGCCAGCGCGGTCTGGCCATCTTTAAACGTCGTGAATTCCTGGGCACGGGCGCAGGGAATCGTCGAGTTACGCGGGATGATCTTCTCGACCAGCCCGCCCATGGTCTCGATGCCGAGCGAGAGCGGTGTCACGTCCAGCAGCAGCCAGTCGTCGCCTGCGGCGCGGTTACCGGCTAGCAGGTTCGCCTGGATGGCGGCGCCCAGCGCCACGACCTTGTCCGGGTCGATGTTCGCGTGCGGGATGGTGTGGAAGAACTCGGAGACGGTGCGGCGCACGTGCGGCATGCGCGTCGCGCCGCCGACCATCACCACGCCGTCCACGTCTTCCACGCTGACGTTGGCGTCGCGCATGGCCTTGCGGAT
The DNA here is from genome assembly GCF_004798585.1 of Massilia sp. Mn16-1_5. GTDB lineage: Bacteria > Pseudomonadota > Gammaproteobacteria > Burkholderiales > Burkholderiaceae_D > Telluria. The sequence goes on along the minus strand of NZ_PPXQ01000002.1, from coordinate 54,401 downwards.
CGCGTTCATCGTTTTGGCCACCAAGTGCTTCGTGATCTCGGCGAAGGTCTGCGCGGTGACGTTCACGTGCACCAGTTCGCCCGAATTCAGGACGGCGTCGACCGTCGTTTCGTCATTGGTCGACAGCAGTTCCTTGGCCTGGCGCGCCTTGACCATCAGGGTGGCCGTGTCTTCTTCCGACAGCGGAGACAATTTTGCCTGCTCGGTGATCCAGCAGAACAGGCGGTGGTCGAAGTCGTCGCCGCCCAGGGCCGAGTCGCCGCCGGTGGACAGGACTTCGAACACGCCCTTCGACAACTTCAGGATCGAGATGTCGAAGGTGCCGCCGCCCAGGTCATAGACGGCGTAGACGCCTTCCGAGCCGTGGTCGAGGCCATAGGCGATCGCCGCGGCGGTCGGTTCCGACAGCAGGCGCAGCACGTTCAGGCCGGCCAGCTGGGCCGCGTCCTTGGTCGCCTGGCGCTGGGCGTCGTCGAAGTAGGCGGGCACGGTAATCACCGCGCCAACGAGTTCGTCGCCGAGCGAATCCTCGGCCAGCTGGCGCAGAGTCGCGAGGATCTGGGCCGAGGTCTCGACCGGGCTTTTCACGCCGGCCACGGTGCGGATTTGCACCATGCCTTCGCCGTCGACGAAGTCGTAAGGCAGGTTCTCGGCGTGGGCGATGTCCTTCAAGCCACGGCCCATGAAGCGCTTCACGGAGACGATGGTGTTCTTCGGGTCGGTCGTGCGCTGGGCTTGCGCCTTGCGGCCGATGTGGGCATGGCCGTTGGGGAGGTAACGCACGACCGATGGCAGCAGGGAACGGCCGTCTTCGTCGCTGAGCACTTCAGGAATCCCGCTGCGCACGGTGGCGACGAGCGAATTGGTGGTGCCCAGGTCGATGCCGACCGCCAGGCGGTGCTGGTGCGGGGCGGTGGACATGCCGGGTTCGGAGATCTGCAAAAGTGCCATGTTCGTGTTACCTGGTTGTTATTTTGTGGTGGGCACGGGGCGCCCACCCTACGTGTTCAAACGCTAGTTGGACGCGTGGGCGGGAAACCCGCCCACCTTACGTTCCTACTCTCGAAGCCGACGCTGTTTTAGCCTTCTACTGACTCGTAGGCGTACTGTACTTCGTCGCCGAATTTGTCGAGGAACATCAGGGCGCGCACGCCTTCGGCGGCTTGCTGGAAATCGCCGGCGTCGAGCTGCTTCCCTACCCGCTCGAGCAGCGCCTTGCGCTCCATGCGCACGTCCTTGTCGAGGGCGTCGAGCGCGTCGGCATCCTTCGCCGCACGGGCGTCGCCCAGGGCTTCGCGCCACTCCATCTGCTGCATCAGGAAGTCCATCGGCATCGCCGTGTTCGATTCCGTCTGCAGGTCGACGCCGTTCAGTTCGCACAGGTACTGAGCGCGCTTTTGCGGGTGCTTCAGCGTTTGGTAGGCTTCGTTGGCGCGCGTGGCCCACTGCATGGCGACGCGCTGCTCGGCGCCGGTCGCGTTGACGAAGCGGTCCGGGTGGACGCGGCCCTGGACCTCGCGGTAGGCCGCATCGAGTGCGCCCAGGTCGACGTCGAAGCGGGCCGGCAGGCCGAAGAGCTCGAAGTGATTCTGCATCTTTGGTTTAGATACGGAAGCTCTCGCCGCAACCGCAATTGTCCTTGACGTTCGGGTTGTTGAAGCGGAAGCCTTCGTTCAGTCCCTCACGGGCGAAATCGAGTTCGGTGCCGTCGATGTAGGGCAGGCTTTTCGGGTCGACGAAGACCTTCACGCCGTGGGACTCGAAGACGTTGTCCTCGGCCGCCGCTTCGTCGACGTACTCCAGCTTGTAGGCCAGGCCGGAGCAGCCGGTGGTGCGCACGCCGAAACGCAGCCCGAGGCCCTTGCCGCGACGCTCGATGTAGCGGTTGATGTGCTTCGCCGCTTTTTCGGTCAGTGTGATTGCCATGCGTTTCTTCTCCAGCTTGGGTTCTCTACTTAAGCAGTTGCGTGCTTGGTCTTGTAGTCGGCGACGGCGGCCTTGATCGCGTCTTCGGCCAGGATCGAGCAGTGGATCTTCACCGGCGGCAGCGCCAGTTCTTCGGCGATCTGCGTGTTCTTGATGGCCAGTGCCTGGTCCAGGGTTTTACCCTTGACCCACTCGGTCACCAGCGAGCTCGAGGCGATTGCCGAACCGCAGCCGTAGGTCTTGAACTTAGCGTCTTCGATCAGGCCCTGCTCGTTCACCTTGATCTGCAGCTTCATCACGTCGCCGCAGGCCGGTGCGCCGACCATGCCGGTGCCGATCGATTCGTCGCCCTTGTCGAAGGCGCCGACGTTGCGTGGATTCTCGTAGTGGTCGAGGACTTTATCGGAATATGCCATGGTGTGACTCCTTGAATTCTTCAGTAATTAGTGGGCTGCCCATTGGATCGAATTCAGGTCGATCCCTTCCTTGAACATGTCCCACAGCGGCGACAGTTCGCGCAGTTTGCCGACCTTCGACTTCAGCAGTTCGATCGTGAAGTCGATGTCTTCCTCGGTCGTGAAGCGGCCGATGGTGAAGCGGATCGAGCTGTGCGCCAGTTCGTCGCTGCGGCCCAGGGCGCGCAGCACGTAGGACGGTTCCAGCGAGGCCGAGGTGCAGGCCGAACCCGACGACACGGCGATGTCTTTGATCGCCATGATCAGCGACTCGCCTTCGACGTAGTTGAACGAGACGTTCAGGTTGTGCGGCACGCGGTTGGTCATGTCGCCGTTGATATAGACCTCTTCGATCTCCATCAGGCCTTTCGCCAGGCGGTCGCGCAATGCCGTAATGCGCACGATCTCGGCATCCATCTCTTCCTTGGCGATGCGGAAGGCTTCGCCCATGCCGGCGATCTGGTGGGTCGGCAGCGTGCCCGAACGCAGGCCGCGCTCGTGGCCGCCGCCGTGCATCTGCGCTTCCAGGCGCACGCGCGGCTTGCGGCGCACGTACAGGGCGCCGATGCCCTTCGGACCATAGGTCTTGTGCGCGGTGAAGGTCATCAGGTCGCACTTCGTCTTGTTCAGGTCGATGTGCACTTTGCCGGTCGCCTGGGCAGCGTCGCAGTGAAAGATGATGCCCTTCGAGCGGCACAGTTCGCCGATCGCGTCGATCGGCTGGATCACGCCGATTTCGTTATTCACCAGCATGACCGAGACCAGGATGGTGTCCGGACGGATCGCCGCTTCCAGCTGCTCGACGGTGATCAGGCCATTGTCCTGCGGCTCGAGGTAGGTCGCCTCGAAACCCTGGCGTTCCAGTTCGCGCACGGTATCGAGCACGGCCTTGTGCTCGGTCTTCACCGTGATGATGTGCTTGCCCTTGGTCTTGTAGAACTGGGCCGCGCCCTTCAGGGCCAGGTTGTTCGACTCGGTTGCGCCGGAGGTCCAGATGATCTCGCGCGGATCGGCGCCGACCAGGGCTGCCACGTGGCCACGCGCCTCTTCGACGGCCGCCTCGGCCGACCAGCCGTACATGTGGCTGCGCGAGGCCGGATTGCCGAACTGCTCGCGCAGGAACGGAATCATCTTGTCGGCCACACGCGGGTCGATCGGCGTCGTTGCCGAGTAGTCCATGTAGACCGGGAAATGTGGTGCAGTCACGAAGCTCTGCTCGATTTTTTTATCCAAAGGCGCGTTCATCAGTTCACTCCAGTCATGCTTCAATTTTTGCGGCGTTTTGCCCGGTTGCTGCGGCAGTACGGTGCACTACCACGACGGCTTGTTCTTTCTGCTTCTGCTGGTCGACCAGGTCTTGCAGGGAGACCGAGTCCAGGTAGTCGACCATCTTGGCGTTCAGCGTGGTCCACAGGTCGTGCGTCATGCAGCGGATGCCGCTGGCGGCGTCGGACCCGTGGCAGTTTTCCTTGCCGCCGCATTGGGTGGCGTCGAGCGGCTCGTCGACGGCGATGATGATGTCGGCCACCGTCACCTTGTCCGCCGGACGCGCCAGGCTGTAGCCGCCGCCCGGACCGCGAATCGATTCGACGATCTCGTGGCGGCGCAGCTTGCCGAACAGCTGCTCCAGGTAGGACAGCGAAATGGCCTGGCGCTGGCTGATGCCCGACAGCGTGACCGGACCCGTGCCCTGGCGCAGGGCAAGATCGATCATCGCAGTGACAGCAAAACGGCCTTTGGTGGTCAGACGCATCACAACCCCGGTAATGTTAAAATATTGCTCTTGTTCATTTCGTATTCACTTTTCCTGGGTCTTCGATGCTGAAGCATAAAGACCGGATTAGTTGAACGATTTAGTCAAGTATAGCAAATTCCGGGGGGCTTGTCTTGGCAGGCCAAAAAACGGCCTAGGGGTTGGCGGTGCGTTTTCGAGGGCTCAGCCGTCGCGTATCACCGCGTGGGCGGGATTTCAGTCTCCCAGACTGAAATCCCCCGCCCACCCTACGAATTGCCGCGCGCGTAGGGTGGAGTGCTCCACCCTTGAGCGTACATCGACGTGGCGCCTGCGCACTCCACGCGTCGATACGCGACCTCCGCATCACCGCGCCCGCAATAATTCCATCGGTCCGAACAATTGCTGCATCCCCTGATGCCCGATAAAGCTCAGGTTATACGGATGCTCCGCCACCACCTGCGGCAATATGGCCGTCTCCGGGAGCTTCCTCAACTCCTCCGCAATCTTCCCCCACAACACCAGCGTCGGCTGTTGCGGCTGCCCGGCCAGCACCGCCAGCACCGTCTGCAGGAACGGCAGCCAGGCGCGCGCATCGATCACCGGCTTGACGTGCTTGCGAAACACCAGCGCCGCGTTCAGCAGCAGGAAGCCGTGCTGCGTCAGGTTGTCCTGCAGTTGCGCCAGGGTCCGGATCGCTCCGTTGGAACGCGCAGCAGCGGCCACCGGCGCCATTGCCGCCCCGCCGGTATCCTCGAGCTGCAACTGCCCGTCGGCCACCAGCAGCATTTTCATGAAGTTGCGCAGCGAGGTCGCCCGGTTGACCGGCTTCGACAGCCCGGCTTCGCTCCACAGCTCGCCGACGGCGCCATCCATGAAGCAGACCCCGGTCGCACTTTCCGCGCGCGGATACGGCCCCTCCCCCACCAGCACATAACGAACGCGCTCCAGCGGCTGGGCAAAAGCGGCGAACAGGCGTCCCTGGGTCGGCAGGTAGTCGTCGACGGCCAGCGCCGGCAGGTAGCCGGGATTGGCGCGGGCGACCGCCTCCAGCCCGCGCAGCAGATGGGGACGCCAGGAGGCGTCGGCAAGATCGAGGGCATCGATCATGGCCTCGGGAATCAGGGATCCGGTCATGGCATGGATGTAGCGAAAAGGAGGCGGAATTGTAGCCCAGCCCATGCACGGCGGGTGCCAGCATGCCGCGCGTCAAGCTGGCGTAGCGGTTTCAGGAATCGAGGCATATTTGTCGCCCCGCTAACCAGAACAGGAGACCAGTCATGCAAACCATCCAGGACATCATGACCCGCGACGTGCAGACCATTTCGCCGCAGGACAGCGTGCAGCGCGCCGCGCAACTGATGGACGAATTGAACGTGGGCGCCATTCCCGTGCTCGAAGGCGACAAGCTGGTCGGCATGATCACCGACCGCGACATCGCCGTGCGTTCGGTGGCCGCCGGCCAGAATCCCGTCTCGACCCGGGTTACCGACGTGATGAGCACCGACGTGCGCACCTGCACGGCAGGCCAGAGCGTCGACGAGGTGCTGGGCCAGATGGGCGACGTCCAGATCCGCCGCATCCCCGTGCTCGACGAAGGCTCGCAGAAAGTGATCGGCATCGTCTCGCTGGGCGACGTGGCGACCAAGCATTCGGCCGACGTCGACCGCACGCTGGACGAGATCTCGACGCCGTCGGAGCCGGATCGCTCGGCGACCCGGCATTAAAAACGCTTACTCGGCGTCCGGCTGTTTCGACGGATGCGCCGCCGCGAAGGCAGGCAGCTCGACGCACTGCTCGTTGATGCGCGCGATGTTCGGATAGGCGGCCATGTCGATCTCGAAGCGCTGCGCATTGAAGACCTGCGGCACCAGGAAGCAGTCGGCGATCGTCGGCGCAGGACCATGGCAGAACGGGCCGGCGGCCGGGTCGCGCGCCAGGTGGGTCTCGAGGCCGGCCAGGCCCTCGCGGATCCAGTGGCGTACCCACTCGGTCTTCTGCTCTTCGCTGAGTTTCAGCTCGTGCACCAGGTGCCTCAGCACGCGCAGGTTGTTCAGCGGGTGAATGTCGCAGGCGATGATTTGCGCCAGTTCGCGCACCTTGGCGCGGCCCGGCGCGTCCTGTGGCAGCAGCGGGACGGCCGGGAAGCGCTCTTCCAGGTATTCGATGATGGCCATCGACTGGGTCAGCGTGATGCGCTCGTCCTGAAAAGCCGGCACCAGGCCGCTCGGATTGATGCGGCGGTATTCTTCCTGGCGCTGCTGGCCGCCATCCTTGAGCAGGTGCACGGGGATGGCGTCATAGCTCAGGCCCTTCAGGTTCAGGGCAATGCGCACGCGGTAGGCCGCGGAGCTACGGAAATACGTATAAAGCTTCATTCTTTCCTCCCGTGGTAATGCGACACCTCGTGATCGATGGCGCCGAAGATGCTGGCGCCGTCGGCGTCCAGCATTTCGATGCGCACGCTGTCGCCGAAGCGCAGGAATGGGGTTTGAGGGGCGCCGTGCTCGATGGTTTCGTACATCCGCACTTCGGCCAGGCAGCAATAGCCGACGCCGCCGTTGGCGATGCTGGAACCGTGCAGGTTGCCCTGCTTGTTGGACACCGTGCCCGAGCCGATGATGCTGCCGGCGCACAGTTCGCGCGTCCTGGCGGCGTGGGCGATCAGTTGCGCGAAGCTGAAGGTCATGTCTTCGCCCGCATTCGGCTTGCCGAAAGGCTCCTGGTTGATCGAGACCAGCAGCGGCAGGTGCAGTTTGGAGTCAAGCCAGGCGTCGCCCAGCTCGTCAGGCGTGACCGCCACCGGCGAGAAGGCGCTGGCCGGCTTCGACTGGTAGAAGCCGAAGCCCTTGGCCAGTTCGTTCGGGATCAGGTTGCGCAGGGACACGTCGTTGACCAGCATGACCAGGCGGATCGCCTTGGCCGCTTCTTCCACGCTGGCGCCCATCGCCACGTCGCTGGTCACGACCGCGACTTCCGCTTCCAGGTCCACGCCCCAGTCCTCGCTCATGACCGCGATCGGATCGTTGGGGCCGATGAAGGAATCGCCGCCGCCCTGGTACATCAGCGGATCGGTATAGAAGGAGGCCGGCACCTCGGCGTTGCGCGCCTTGCGCACCAGCTCGACGTGGTTGATGTAGGCCGAGCCGTCGGCCCACTGGAAGGCGCGCGGCAGCGGCGAGTGGCAATCCAACTCGACGAAGGCTTCGGCCTGATCGGCGCTGCCCTGGTTGAGCTTGTCGTACACGGCCTGCAGGCGCGGCGCGACATTGTCCCAGTCGTCGAGGGCGGACTGCAGGGTGCGGGCGATTTTCGGGACGGCCTGGCAGGTGACCAGGTCGCGGCTGACGACGACCAGCGTACCGTCGCGGCCGCCGGTCTTGAGGGTGGCGAGTTTCATGGCGAAATCCTTCGTTCTGTGCAGTGAGTTGCCGCCATTAAAAAACAATTTGAACTATCATACAAACAATATTTTCTGCCTGATTTATCAGACTATCTTATGAATCCGACCCTGCGCCAGATGCGCGCCTTCGTGGCGCTTGCCAAGACGGGCAATTTCACGGCAGCGGCAGCGGCCATGCACGTGACGCAATCGGCTTTATCGGGCCTGATCAAGGAGCTCGAGCAGACCCTGGGCGCGCGCGTGGTCGACCGCTCGACGCGCCGCATCGTCTTGACGGACATCGGTCGCGAGCTGTACCCGCTATTTAGCCAGATGATCGATGATCTCGACGGTGCGCTGGCGTACGTGGCGGACCACACGCAACTGCGCAAGGGCGTCGTTCGTATCGCCGCGCCGCAATTGATGTGCTGCACCTTGGTGCCGGAAGCGGTGGCCGCCTACCGCGCCGGGCATCCGGACATCGACGTGCGCGTGGCCGACAGCGCGGTCGAGCAAGTGATCGCACGCGTGCTCTCGGGCGAATCCGATTTCGGCATCGGCCCCGAGCGCGAACCGGCGCCGCAGCTGGAAACACGCGAACTGTTCGAGATGCCCTTCTCGCTGGTCTTCCCCCGGGGCCACGCACTGGAAAGCCAGGAGCAGGTAACCTGGCAGGACCTGGCGCGCTATCCTTTCATTTCGCTGCAGGGACAATTCACCGAGCGCCTGCAGGCCGACATGGGGGCGATGCTGCGCGACGTGTCCCTGAAACCGGCGAACGAGGTGACCTTCATGACGACGGCCCTGGCCATGGTCAGCGCCGGGCTCGGCATCACCGTCTGCCTGCCCTATGCCGAGCCGCTGGTCCAGCTCTATAAACTGCACATGCGCCCGCTGGAAGCACCGCGCCTGACGCGGCGCTTCTTCGTCTACACCCGCGCCGGCCGTTCGCTGTCGCCCGCGGCGCAGAGCTTCATCGATTTCCTGTTTCCCTATGTGGATGCCAAGCGCAGCGAGGCGCGTGCGCAGCAGGCATGAGGCATGAGGCAATGCGCCCTGAGCCTGCGCCGCTGATGGCGCTGGGCTAGAATCAGGTCCATTGTTTTCGGCGGAGCTGCACAGATGTCCCACAATACCATTGCGATCAACCAGCGCATGGACAAATTCGACGGCCACCACCAAGTCTGGCTGTTCGGCTACGGTTCCCTCATCTTCAAGGCCGACTTTCCCTATCTCGAACGGCGCCCGGCCAGCATCAAGGGCTGGACGCGGCGTTTCTGGCAGGGTTCGCACGACCACCGCGGCACCGAGACCGCGCCGGGCCGGGTCGTCACCCTGGTGCCGGACGAAGGCGCCGTCTGCCACGGCATGGCCTACCTGGTCACGCCCGAGGAATTCGCCCACCTCGACCACCGCGAGAAGAATGGCTACCTGCGCCTGGCGATCGACATCGCCTTCGACGGGGGTGGTAGCGCAGAGGGCCTGGTGTACATCGCGACCCACGAGAACGCGGCCTTTCTCGGCCCTGCGACTGAGTACGAGATCGCACAACAGATCGCCACTGCGGCTGGTCCGAGCGGACCGAACAGCGAATACCTGCTGGAATTGGCCAGAGCCCTGCGCGCGCTGGGCAAGGATGACGCCCACGTGTTCGAGATCGAACGGCACCTCGTGGAACTGGCCGGCAACTGAGTGCTTCCGGGACGTGAGGCCGGCAGGCCGTACAATGCAGCCTGCATTCATTTTTGATCGAAGCCCATGGAAACCAAGGACCAGCGTTACCTCGTTCAACAAAACAAGCTTGCCGACGGCGGCACCAAGCCGCCCGTGTTCGCCAAGGTCATGCGTAGCAAGGAAGGCAAGTTCGAAGGCGTCTCCTTCATCAAGAACAAGGACAAAGCCACGGTCATGACGGTGGCCGAGGCCGAGGAAGTCATCGCCTGGGCGGCGAGCAAGAAGAGCAACGCGAAAGAATACGCCACCAAGATCATCTGTCTGGGCCAATAGTCGCGCTCCACAGGCATGCCTGCAGGCTCACCGCCTGCGCTTGCGCGGACCACCCTGACCGGGAGGGTTGTTTCCTCGTCCCTTGCCGGAGGGTTTGCCGGTCGTGCTCGGACCATTTGGTGGGCGCGGTGCGGGTGTCTGGGGTTTGTTCGGCATGGCGTTCTCCTGTATGCACACCCTTGGACCCGCAGATCGTGCACGGAGTTGCGTCCCTCCTCGCGCCGGTTCGCCCTTAGAACAAATCCAGCTGCCCCGCGCCCTTCCCACTCGCCTTCCCGGCCGCCGCCGGCACCACCAGCGGCCGCCGGAACTGCGAGGTGTCGAGCCGCGAAAAGCGGTTGCTCAGCTTGCCCAGCCCCATGCGTTCGACGGTCTTGGTAAAACGCTGGCGGATCAAATCGGCCCAGACGCCCTCGCCGCTCATGCGCTTGCCCCAGTCGCTGTCGTAATCCTTACCGCCGCGCATCTCGCGCACGCGGTTCATCACGCGCTGGGCACGCTCGGGGAAATGGGTTTCGAGCCATTCCTGGAATAGCGGATTGACCTCGAAGGGCAGCCGCAGCACCGTGTAGTGCGCGCTGACGGCGCCAGCATCGCGCGCCGCTTCCAGGATGCGCTCGATTTCCGGTTCGGTCACGAAAGGAATGATCGGCGCCACGCTGACGCTGACCGGGATGCCGGCCTCGGTGAGCGTGCGAATGGTGCGCAGGCGCCGCGCCGGGGCGGCCGCGCGCGGTTCCAGCGTGCGCGAGATTTCCGAGTCGAGCGTGGTGAGCGTGATCGCGGCGCAGGCCAGGCCCTTGGCCGCCATCGGCGCCAGCAGGTCGATGTCGCGCTCGATCAGCGAGGACTTGGTGATCATGCCGACCGGGTGATTGCACTCGCTTAGCACCTCGAGCACCTGGCGCGTCAGGCGCTTGTCGCGCTCGCACGGTTGATAAGCGTCGGTATTCACGCCGATGGCGATGTGTTCGGGTTGATACCCGGGCTTGGCCAGCTCGCGCCGCAGCAGCTCGGCCGCGTTGACCTTGGCAAACAGCTGGGTCTCGAAATCGAGTCCGGGCGACAGGCCGAGATAGCTGTGCGTCGGCCGCGCAAAACAATAGATACAGCCGTGCTCGCAGCCTCGATACGGATTCAGCGAAACCTTGAAGGGAATGTCGGGCGAGGCATTGCGCGACAGGATGCTCTTGGCGATCTCGTCCGTGACCTGGGTCTTGAAGCGCGGTGCGCCCTCGATGGCGATGCCGGCTTCCCAGCCGTCGTCGAAGCCTTCGCGGCCGTTGACTTCATAACGGCCCTGGATGTTCGACACGGCGCCGCGCCCGCGTGCCGCCACGAGCGGACGCGCGGCCACGATGGGCTGCTCGGCACTGTATTCACGGTCAATTGTTCTTTCGCGCAGTTCCACTTGGGCACCTCGTACTGTATGTTTATACAGTATGGTACGCCGCTATCTCTGTGAACTCAAGCGTGCCGTGTACGTGCGCGGTCAGCCGGCACGAAATCGGCCTGCTGTTGCACAAAACCGTCAAAGGCATCGAATAGCGGCGCGACCACAGCCATGTCCGCGCCGAGCTGGCCCAGCGCGTAGGCGCCAGCTTCCAGGCTCGACAGCTGGTCCGGCGCATGCGCCTTGCGGATGCGGTAGTTCGATGCCGGCATGCTGGAGAGCGCCAGGCGCGGCAGTGCTTGCAGTGCCGGGTTCAGGTGCAGCATCTTGCGGCTCTTGCGCCAGGTGGCGTCGAGCACGACCAGGCGCAGTTGGTCCGCCGGCGGCAGCTCTGCCGTCCCGGCCGCGGCCACGCCTGGCGTCTCGGGATACAACAGCACAGGCGTGCACCCGTCGGCATGTAGCAGCGCATCGAGCTCGAACGGCTCGAACTGCTCGCCGACCGCCAGCGTGCTGCCGGCCACGCACAGATGCAGCAGGCGCGCGCTGTTCTTCGCATTCGCCACCTCCAGCGGGTGTTGCAGGATCAGCAAGGCGGGCGCCACGGCGACCGGCCGCACCCAGGCGCAGATACAGGCCGACTGCGCGCGCAGGCAGACCGCGCAGCTGGCGCGGCGGGAGGAAATCAGAGAAGACATCGGCGCATGCAAAAAGAAACAGGCGCCGATTGTAACGCTAGGCGCCCTTGCGCAGCGGCGCCAGCGCCCCGCTCCAGGCCACCACCTGGTCGAGCATGGCGTTCACCGATCCCGTGTGGTGCGCGGCCGGCTTGAAGGTCGCGAAATTCTCGAAGTCGGTAAACAGCGACAGCATCACCTGGGCGCGCACGTCGGCCACCATCAGTTCGCCCATCACCAGGCGCAGGCTCTCGATTGCGCGCGCCCCGCCCGCGCTGCCGTAGCCGACGAAGCCCGCCGCCTTGTTGTTCCACTCTTTATAAAGGAAGTCGATGGCGTTCTTCAGCGCGCCCGAGGTGCCGTGGTTGTACTCGGGCGTGACGAAAACGAAGCCGTCGTACTGCGCAATTTTCTCGGCCCAGGCGATCGTGTGCGGCTTCGAGTACTGGCCCATCGAGGGTGGCACCGGCTCGTCAAGCAGGGGCAAGTTGAAATCCTGGATATCGACCAGTTCGAACTGCGCATCGCTGCGCTTGCCCGCCGTCTCCATCACCCAGCGTGCCACGTCGAGTGCCTTGCGTCCTGGACGGGTACTGCCCACGATTACCGCCACTTTCACCATGTCGTTCTCCTCGCGATTGGTTGGGAACTGCCGCAACCATTCTAGTGAAAGTGCCTGGCGGGCCGCGCCGCCTTGCCGCCAAGTCACTCATAAACAAGTTGACAAGCCCTCGTCGATTTTACCGCTATCAAAGCGGCAATCTTTCCCGTTCAATCACGCTTTTCGAGGCCATAAGCGCAACAGGGGCGGCTTTCATTGTTGATGTATCTAAGCATCTTTACCACACACGAAAATTTAACTCTGGAATTGCCCAAACGGATATTGCCCTCGCGTTTCTAGGTGCCTAGAATCAATTTATTCCCGCAAGCAATTCTGTCGCACCGGCAGGCATTTCAGAGTCGCCCATGTTCAAAGTTTCTCCCGCTGTCCGCAAGATTACCGCCGCCTTGATCGCCAGCCTGGCCATGTTGCCGGGCATCGCCATCGAGGGGGAACTCGCGCTCGACTACCGCATGAACGAACAGATCGTGCAGGTGCCGGCCGGGCTCGAGAACCGCGCGATGCTGGAGACGACCGTGTTCCGCCCGAACGGTCCCGGTCCGTTCCCGCTGCTGGTGATCAACCACGGCAAGGACCCGGGCAGCCCGAGCGCCCAGCCGCGCGACCGCTTCTATCACATGGCGACCGCCTTCGTGAAGCGCGGCTACGCCGTGATGGTGCCGATGCGCCAGGGCTTCGCCAATTCGACCGGACGCTACCGCGACCGCGGCTGCAACATGACGGCCAACGGCTACCTGCAGGCCGAAGACATCCGTTCGACGCTCGAGTATGCGCGCGCCCAGTCCTGGATCGACAAGGACCATATCGTGGTGGCCGGCCAGTCCTACGGCGGCCTGGCGACGATGGCGCTCGGCACCCAGCAGCTGCCCGGCGTGCGCGGCCTGATCAATTTCGCGGGCGGCCTGCGCGACGACAGCGACCGCTGCGCCTGGCGTTCGGCGCTGGTGTCGGCCTTCGCCGAATACGGCGCCAACAGCAAGGTGCCGAGCCTGTGGATGTATGGCGAGAACGATTCGCTGTTCGGCCCGGACCTGGCCAACCGCCTGCACGAAGCCTTTGCCCAGGCCGGCGGCAAGGCGCGCCTGATCGAATTCCCTTCGTTCAAGCGCGACGCCCACGGCATGCTCGCCAGCCGCGACGGCGAGAAGATCTGGCTGAACGACACCATGCAGTTCCTGAAGGGCGTCGGCATGCCGACCGAAGTACTGTACGACGTGCCGGCGCCGCCGATGCCGGCGCGCACCGAGTTCGCCAAGGTCGAGGACATCGAGGCCGTGCCCTTCCTCTCGGAAAACGGACGCCGCGCCTACGCCGACTATCTGACCAAGATGACGCCGCGCGCCTTTGCCGTTTCGCCATCGGGCGCCTGGACCTGGGCCGAGGAAGGCGAGTCGCCGGAAGCGCGCGCCCTGGCCACCTGCTCGGCCAAGAGCACCGAGCCTTGCAAGCTGTATTCGATCGACGACTACGTGGTGTGGAACGGCGAGCGCGTCGACGCCGCCGAGAAGGCCAGCATGACGGCCTCGATCGCGGCACCGGCCGACGCGAATGCGCCGGGTGCGGTGGGCAGTACGGTTCCCGTGGCCAAGCCGGTTCCGGCAGCAAACTGATTCATATCGTCAAGCCGGCGGCGCACGCTCCTGTTGCGCCGCTAGCCTCGTTCTCGCGCCCGCTCGATCTGGCGCAAACCTCAGCCTTTCCCACCCTCCCACAATGAAGCCTTCGACCTTCCGGAGAGCTTCATGCCGCGTCTGTACCGGATTCTCCTTGCCGCGCTCCTCCTGACGCTTGCCCAGCTGACGGGCACGGCCCGAGCCGGCAATGACAATCCCATCGTGCTGGTGCACGGCTTCCTCGGCTTCGGTCCCGACCAGTTCCCGCGCAGCGGTTTCCTGTACTGGGGCGGCTACGGCGACCTGGCCGCCCACCTGCGCAGTTATCGCGGACCGCACACGGTCTTCACCGCAACCGTCGGCGCCATCGCCAGCAACCGCGAGCGCGCAGCCGAACTGTATGCGCAGCTCAAGGGCGGCTGCGTCGACTACGGCGCGCGGCCCCGCAGCGCCGGCACCGCCGACAAGGCGGTCCAGTGCTGGGCGGCCGATCCCGCGAACAACCCGCTGGGCTACCCGCCCGCGCTGTATCCGGCCTGGGACGCCGGGCACCCGCTGCACATGATCGGCCACAGCCAGGGCGGCACGACCATCCGCGCCCTGGTCGAACTGCTGGAACACGGCGACCCGCAGGCCGGCAACGGCGATCTCTACCGCGGCGGCAAGTTCGGCTGGATCCGCAGCGTCACCACGATCTCGGCGCCGCACAACGGCACCACCCTGCGCGACGCCGTGCTCGACATCCTGCCCGAACTGCGTTCGCCCCTGCGCGACTGGCTGCTGGCCGATCTCGCCAATTGGGAACTGGCCCCCGACGGCGCGCGCAACTTCAATGCCTGGGCCCGCACCTCGCCCCGCGTCTATTATTTTTCGGTCGGCACGGTCGCCACCGAAGCCGGCGCGACCTGCTGCAACGACACCGACCGCACGATCGCGCCGCTGCAGAACCGCTATTACCAGTACCCGCGCAACGACATGTTCACCTACTACAAGACCTATGCCGGGGAATGGATCGTGCCCTCGATGCTGCAGCATGGGATGGGCGGCTACACCCAGGATGCGCCCGGGCGGGTGCGCGTCGACGCCGCCTGGTTCGCCAACGACGGCGTGGTCAATACGAACAGCATGCGTGCGCCCGCCGGGCATCCGGTGCGCGACTTCGACGGCACGCCGCTGCCGGGCACCTGGAATTTCCTGGGGAACTATCGGGGCTACGACCACTTCGACATCCTGAACTGGCCGAACAAGGGGCCGCCGGCCGAACCGGTCTACGAGCGCATCAGCGATATCCTGTTTGCGCTGTGAGCAGGGCGCCGTCTGTCTTACGCCGCCGAGCGCAGCGCGCGCGCCAGGTCGGACAGGCGATAGGGCTTGCCGACGAAGACGAAATCGTCCAGCTTGGCATTCTCGAGCTTCAGGGCCGGCAGTGGATAGCCCGAGGCGAGGATCGTCTTCACCTCGGGATAGTTCGCTTGCGTATAAGTCGCCAGCTCGATGCCGTTCATGCCTGGCATGATGACGTCGGTGAACAGGATGTCGACGTCACGCGTGGCCAGCAGCTTTATGGCTTCCTGGCTGCCCGATGCGGTGACGACCTCGTAGCCCATGCTGATGAAGAGCGCCGAGGCGACGTCCATCAGGTCGGGCTCGTCTTCGACGATCAGCACCAGTTCGGTGTTGTCCTGGTGCGTGCCGCCATCCTGGCCGGGCGCGGCCGGCAGGAAAATGGAGATCGACGTGCCTTCGCCCGGCGCGGTGCCGATCACGACTTCGCCGCCCGACTGCTTGATGAAGCCGTACACCTGGGACAGGCCGAGGCCGGTCCCCTTGCCTACTTCCTTGGTGGTGTAGAAGGGTTCGAAGGCGCGTGCGGCGGTCTCGGGCGTCATGCCGGTGCCGGTGTCGCTCACGGTCACGCGCACATACGGGCCCGGCGCCAGGCCGCGCACCTCGCCTTCGACGAGGTCGACGTTGGCGGTCTCGATCTGCAGGTGGCCGCCCTCGGGCATGGCGTCGCGCGCGTTGACGACCAGGTTCAGGATCGCCGACTCGAAGCGCGCGCTGTCGATGACGGTGGTGCGAATCTGCGGTTCGAGCTTGACCTGGAAGTCGATCGAGGCGTTCACGGCCCGCCGCAGCACGGATTCGAAACCGGAAATCAGGCGGTTCACGCTGCGCGTTTCCGGCTGCAGCGGCTGCTGGCGCGCAAAGGCGAGCAGCTGCTGGGTCAGCGTGGCGCCGCGGTCGATCGCGCGCCGCATGCTGTCGAAGGTCTTGGCGTCGGCGCCGGCGCCACGGCCCAGGGCCAGCACTTCCAGGCCGCTGGCCAGCACCGACAGCAGGTTGTTGAAGTCGTGCGCGATGCCGCCGGTCAGCTGGCCGATCGATTCCATCTTCTGCGCCTGGAACAGGGCCGCGTTGGCTTCCGCCAGGGCGGCATCGGCCTTCTTTTTCTCGGTCAGGTCGCGCGTGATCTTGGCGAAACCGATCAGCGAACCCATCTCGTCGTGGACCGCGTCGATCACGACGTGGGCCCAGAAGCGGGTGCCGTCCTTGCGCAGGCGCCAGCCTTCGGCTTCGTAGCGCCCCTCGCGCGCGGCATTGCCGAGCGCCCGCGCCGGCAGGCCGGCGCCGCGGTCTTCCTCGGTATAGAAGCGCGAAAAGTGCTGGCCGACGATTTCGTTGTAGCTATAGCCCTTGATACGCTCGGCACCGACGTTCCAGTTGGTCACCGTCCCATCGGGCGAGAGCATGTAGATAGCATAGTCGGTGACGCCCTGCACCAGCAGGCGGAAGCGTTCCTCGCTGGCACGCAGCGCCTGCTCGGCCTGGCGCTTCTCGGTGATGTCGCGCGTGATCTTGGCGTAGCCCAGCAGCGTACCCTGTTCGTCGTAGATCGGGTCGATCACGACGCTGGCCCAGAAGCGCGTGCCGTCCTGGCGCATGCGCCAGCCTTCGGCTTCATACTTGCCTTCGGCCAAGGCGGTCGCCAGCGCGCGCTCGGGCAGGTTCGTGGCCCGGTCCTCGGGGGTGTAGAAGCGCGAGAAATGCTGACCCAGGATTTCCGGCGCCAGGTAGCCCTTGAAACGCTGGGCGCCTGCATTCCAGCTGCTGACATGGCCTTCGGGATCGAGCATGTAGATCGCGTAGTCGCTGATCCCGGAAATCAGGTACTGGAAGCGCTGTTCTTCGGTCAGCGTCTTCTTGGCAGGTTGGTTGGTCATCGGTGGCGAGAGCTCGCAATGGCGGAATAATGCAGGATAATAAACCCAAATGGCGTTTTCCAGCCACGCGACATTGCCAGATCGTCCATGTCTTTACAGAAAGGTCAAGCCGCGATCGCCTCAAAAACTTGTCCATTCGTTCCGGCGTTGCACTGTGCGGAAAATGCCGGCCCGGCCTCGCACCGGCCCTTGCCTTTCACGCTAGAATACTGCTTTTGCAACCCAGCCGTGCCCGCGCCGCGCCTCATGACTCCACCTTCTTCCGCACCGCTCGACCTGTCCGGCTGTGACCGGGAACCGATCCGTACTCCCGGCAGCATCCAGCCCCATGGCTTCCTGCTGACGCTGGCGCCGGACGGGCAGGTCTTGCAGGCCAGCGCCAACCTGGCGCGCTGGACCGGCGTCGACGCCGAGGCCGCTTGCGGACGGCCGCTGGCCCAGGTCATCGGCCTGGACGCGGCCGAGCGCCTGCTGCCGGCGCTCACCAATGGCAGCCTGGGCAACCGTCCCTTCTACCTGGGTACGATTACGGCCGGCAACGGCGCCCATTTCGACGCCCTCGGCCACGTGTGGGACAGCGTGACCGTGCTCGAATGCGAAGCCGTCGAGCGCGCCGAAGCACCGGACTTCCGCAATCTGTATCCGCTGCTGGGCGACTTCCTGCTGAACGTGAACGAGACCCAGTCGGTGGAGTCGCTGGCCACGCTGGCGGCCCACCACGTACGCATGGTGACCGGTTTCGGCCGCGTGATGGTCTACCAGTTCGACCGCGACGGCCATGGCCACGTCATGGCCGAGTCCAAGGAAGAGGCGTACCACTCGTACATGGGACAACGGTTTCCGGCAACCGACATCCCGGCCCAGGCGCGCGAGCTGTATGCGCTCTCGCGCATCCGCCTGATCCAGGACGCGAATTATGTCCCGGCGCCGCTGGTGCCGGCGGAAAATCCCGTGACGGGCGCACGCAACGACCTCTCCTTTGCCGCCCTGCGCAGCGTCTCGCCCGTGCACCTGCAATACATGCGCAACATGGGCACGCTGGCTTCGATGTCGGTGTCGCTGATGGTCAAGGGCAAACTGTGGGGCCTGATCTCCTGCCACAACGAGACGCCCTGCCCGCTCGCCTTTGAAAAGCGCACCGCCTGCGAGCAGCTGGGCCAGGTGCTGGCGCTGTGCATCGAGTCGCGCGAGGACGCGACCGAGCTGCAGTTCCGCCTCGAGGTACGGCGCATGATGGTGGCCATGCTGGGCAATCTCACCAAGGGCGCCGACGTCATCGAGAACATGAGCGGCGTCTTCCCGGAACTGCTGCGCTTTGCGCGCGCCGGCGGCGTGGCCGTCGTCACCGACGAACGCGTGCTGACCTGGGGCGACACGCCCGACGCCCGCGCGATTGGCGAGCTGGTCACCTGGCTCGAAACGGAAGGCCACGGCGCCGAGATCTACCATACCGACCAGTTGTCGGCCGCGTATCCGGGCGGGGCCGCCATCCGGCGCAATGCCAGCGGCCTGCTGGCCATGCCGATCTCGCGCCTGCACAAGCACTACCTGCTGTGGTTCCGTCCCGAGGTGGTGCATACCATCGAGTGGGCCGGCAATCCGCATGAAAAGGAGGGGATGCCGACGCCCACGCAGCTCAGTCCGCGCACCAGCTTCGCTACCTGGCGCGAAGTCATCCACGGCGTCAGCCAGCCCTGGCACGTGGCCGAGATCGAGCTGACGGGCGAATTCCGCAGCGCCCTGCTCGGCATCGCGCTCGAACGCGCCGAGCAGATGGCGGAACTGGCCGAGGAGCTGGGCCGCGCCAACAAGGAACTGGAGGCGTTTTCGTATTCGGTCTCGCATGACCTGCGCGCGCCGCTGCGCCACATCGTCGGCTTCTCCGACCTGCTGCTGGAGTCCGCCGGCAGCGAGGACACGGCCATGCGCCAGCGCTTCCTCACCAACATCAAGGAATCGGCGCGCCTGGCCGGCAAGCTGGTCGACGACCTGCTGAGTTTTTCGCAGATGGGCCGCGCCGCCCTGCGCCCGGTCGAGGTCGACATGTCGAAGCTGCTCGCTTCCTGCATCGACAAGCTGTCGCTCGACACGGCCGGCCGCAACATCGAATGGGACGTCGCGCCACTGCCGCGCATCACCGCCGACCCGACCTTCCTGCACCTGGCCGTGCAGAACCTGCTGTCGAACGCGGTGAAATTCAGTGGCGGGCGCGACCCGGCCCGGATCCGCATCTGGTCCGAGCAGGACGAGCACGAAACGGTGTTCCACGTCGCCGACAACGGCGCCGGCTTCAACATGGAATACGTGCACAAGCTGTTCGGCGTGTTCCAGCGCCTGCACCGGATGGAAGACTTCCAGGGCACCGGCATCGGCCTGGCCAACGTGCGCCGCATCGTCGAACGCCACGGCGGACGCGCCTGGGCAGACTCGACACTCGGCCAGGGCGCCACCTTCTCCTTCAGTATCCCGCGCAAACTCGCACTTTAAACGCCAGGCAAGCCAACCATGTTAAAACCCATCCTGCTGGTCGAAGACAATCCGAACGACCTCGAGCTGACCCTGGTGGCGCTGGCGCGCAGCCAGCTTGCCAACGAAGTCGTGGTCGTGCGCGACGGCGCCGAGGCGCTCGACTACCTGCTGCGCCGCGGCGAATTTGCCGAGCGTCCGGAAGGCAACCCGGCCGTCACCCTGCTCGACCTGAAGCTGCCGAAAGTCGACGGCCTGGAAGTGCTGGCGACGATCCGCAAGACCGAGTCGCTGAAAAGCATGCCGGTCGTGATGCTGACCTCGTCGAAGGAAGAACAGGACCTGATCACGAGCTACTCGCTGGGCGTGAATGCCTACGTCGTCAAGCCGGTCGATTTCAAGGATTTCCTGCGCGCGATTGCCGACCTCGGCATGTTCTGGGCCGTGCTGAACGAACCGCCGCCGGGCTCGTTCCGCTACACGCCGCCGAAGTAAGCGGCTTAGAGCGCCTGGGTGCTCTTAGGCGGCCGTCGCGCCGCTGTTGCTCGCGGCCTGCAGCGTGCCGGCGCGTCCGCGCCGCAGCAAATGACGGATGCGCGCGCTGAGCGCGTCCGGATGATACGGTTTCTGCAGCAGGTGCACCGAGGCGCTGACCTTGCCCTCGTGCGCCAATACCCCTTCCGCGTAGCCCGAGGTATATAAAATCTGCGCGTCCGGCAGGTGCGCGCGCACCGCCTCGCCCAGTTGCAGACTGCTCACGGGACCCGGCATGATGACGTCGGTGAACACCAGGTCGATATGGCGTCCGCTTTCGACCAGCTCGACCGCGCCGGCCGCGTCGCAGGCTTCCAGCACTTCGTAGCCGAGGGCGGACAGGATCGCGCAGGTCGAGCTGCGCACGTCTTCCTCGTCTTCCACCACCAGGATCGTTTCCAGGCCGCCGAACAGCGGCACATCGCTTGGTGCTTCCGGCTGGGCGGCTTCGGTGGCGCTGCGCGGCAGGAAGATGCGCACGCTGGTGCCGCGCCCCACTTCGCTGTCGAGCACGATCTCGCCGCCCGACTGCTTGACGAAGCCATAAGCCATCGACAGTCCCAGGCCCGTGCCCTTCCCGACCGGCTTGGTCGTGAAGAAGGGCTCGAAGGCCCGCTGCAGGACCTCGGGTGGCATGCCCTTGCCGGTATCGGCCACTTCGATGAGGACGTACTCGCCGGCCGGGACGCCCGGCGGCAGCGCTGCGTCCCTGCCTGCGGCAGCGCCACCGGCATTGGTCGCGCGAATCAGCAAGCTGCCGTTGCCGCCCATCGCATCGCGCGCATTGATGGCCAGGTTGAGCAGCACGTTGTTCAGCTGGTTCGGGTCGGCGACCGTGCTCCACAGGGCCGGATCGATATCGGTGACGATGCGCGCATTCGGACCCAGCACGCGGCGCATCATGTCGTCCATCTCGCGCAGCAGGTGCCCGGGATTCAGGACCACGGCCTGCAGCGGCTGGCGCCGGGCAAAGGCCAGCAGGTGCGAGGACAGCTTGGCGCCGCGCTCGACGCCGGCCAGCGCCATCTCGACGCGCGTGCGCGCCGCCTCGTTCAGGTTGCCGACGAGTTTCAGCAATTGCAGGTTGCCGCCGATGATCTGCAGCACGTTGTTGAAGTCGTGAGCCACGCCGCCGGTCAGCTGGCCGATAGCTTCCATCTTCTGCGCCTGGTGCAGGGCCGACTGGCTCTCGGCCAGCTGCTGCTGGCTCAGGCGCAGCGAGACGAAGGCGGCGTCGCGCTCGCGCCGGGCGATGCAGGCGTCGTTGTGGTACTGGACGCGTGCGACCAGTTCGCGCGGATCGGGCCACTTGACCATGTAGTCGTTGACGCCGGCGGCAAAGGCTTGCGCCTTGACTTCCGGATCGTCCTCGGACGACAGCATGATGACGGGGACGTGTTCGGTGTCGGGCGTGGCGCGCAGGCGGCGCGTGAATTCGAAGCCGTCGAGGTCGGGCATGCGCAGGTCGACCAGCACCACGGTGATGTCCAGCTCGCGTACGAGATCGACTGCCCGGGCCGGGCTCGACTCGTAATGGAGGACGTGCTTGACGCAGGTTTTCAGTCCATGCTCGATGATCGACTGAGCGAATGGCTCGTCATCGATCAGCAGGATCGAACAGGAACTCGTTTCGTCTTCGATCATCGTTGGAAGGGCCCCGTTTTTGCTCGCCACGCAAAGGCCAAGTTGCATTTTGTGAAGCGTTGATTCTACACCAATGTGAACAGCAAGTTCATCAAATTCACGTTTCGGCTTGTCGGTCTCCGATTCGCCACCACATTGTATTCACAATGTTTTTTACCACGACAGGAGCCATGGACGATTCTCTCTGCCCTCTCTGCGGCCGCGAACTGGGCACAGTCAACATTGACCGCCACCACCTGGTGCCGAAGACCTTCAAGGGCAAGGAACAGTTCCCGATCCACAAGATCTGTCATCGCAAGATCCACTCGGCCTTTACCGAGCGCGAGCTGCTGCGCACCTACCATACCTGGGAAGCGCTGCGCGGCCACGAGGAGATCCGCGCCTTCATCGATTGGGTCGCGAGGAAGCCGCCGGACTTCTATACTCGTACCTACACGTCGAACGACAAGAAGCGCAGGAAATGACGGATTTGATTTTAACTTGACAAGATTCCAATGAAGCTATTCCATATGGGTATTCCTCGAGGATGCCATGGACTTCGCCCATTACCTGCAACACGACGCCACCGCCCTCGCCGCCCTGGTGCGCCGCGGCGACACCACCCCGGCCGAACTGCTGGCGCTGGCGCTGACCCGCAATGCCGACGTCCACGGCCGCATCAATGCCGTCTGCCGCCTGCTCGACAAGCAGGCGCTGGCGCAACTGGCGCACTTGTCGAGCGGGCCACTGGCCGGCGTGCCCTTCCTGATTAAGGACGGCGTGCAGGATTACGCCGGCGTGCCGACCAGCTTCGGCAGCCGCTCGATGCAGGGCTATGTGCCGAGCGAACACGCCGCCGTCGTGCGCCGTTACCTGCAGGCCGGCCTGGTCGTCTTCGGCAAGACCAACCTCCCGGAATTCGCTTTGAAAGCGGTGACCGATTCGGTGCTCTACGGCCGCGCCAGCAATCCCTGGAACCTCGACCATACGCCCGGCGGTTCGAGCGGCGGCGCGGCAGCGGCGGTCGCAAGCGGCATCGTGCCCATGGCGGCCGGCAACGACGGCGGCGGCTCGCTGCGCATCCCGGCCGCCTGCTGCGGACTATTCGCACTGCGCCCTTCGCGCGGTCGGGTATCGTCCGGGCCGGCAATCGGCGAAGTCTGGTTCGGCGCCTCCACCGAAGGCGTGTTGTCGCGCAGCGTGCGCGACTCGGCGCTGGCGCTCGACATCCTGTCCGGTCCCGAGCCGGGCGACCCGTTCGACATCGTCCCGCCGGCCGCGCCCTACGTCGACCTGATGCGGCGCGATCCCGGGCATCTGCGCATCGGTTTCAGTACCGTCTCGCCAATCGGCACCGAGGTGCATCCGGAAGCGGTGCTGGCCGTGCAAAAGACGGTTGCCCTGCTGCGCGGACTGGGTCACGAAGTCGAGGAAGCGGCGCCCGAACTCGACGGCGCGGCGCTGGCGGAAAGTTTTTTACACGTGTACTTCGGTCAGGTGCCGGCCATGGTCGCGCGCGGCAAGGCGCTGGGCGCGCGCAGCGCCGACGTCGAACTGATGAGCCGGCTGCTGGCGACGCTGGGCGGCAGCGTCTCGGCCGGAAACCTGACCACGCAACTGGCGAAGTGGAACGATTTCTCGCGTGCGCTGGCACGCTTCCATGCCCGCTACGACATGCTGCTGACGCCGACCCTGGCCCATCCGCCGATCCGCCACGGCCAGGGTGATCCCCCGCGCGGCGAGCAATTCGTGCTCGACCTGCTGCAACGCAGCGGCCTGCTCGGCATCCTGGCGCGGCTGGGCCTGTTGGAAGGGACCGTCAACAAGATCGCCCGCGACAGCCTGCGCTACGTGCCCTTCACCCAGCTGGCCAATCTGACCGGCACGCCGGCGATGTCGGTGCCGCTGCACTGGACCGCCGCCGGCCTCCCGCTGGGCGTGCAATTCGTCGCGCGTTTTGGGGCCGAGGACAGGCTGCTGCAGCTGGCGCACCAGCTGGAGGGGGTGGCGCCGTGGTTCGATCGGCTGGCGCCGTTGGCGCGCGAAGGCGTGAAAGCAGAGTTGGCGCCTGCGTAGGGGCCGTTGAGGCCAATGGCCTCAGCGGCGGATTTACCGCGCACTCCGTGCGCACGCGGTATGACCGGTTGATTTGAGGCGACGCTGGTATGCGAATGCACAACCGCGTGCGCACAGAGTGCGCACCCTACAACGGCAGCAGCAGCAGCAGCAGCAGCAGCGGCTAACGACGAAAAAAAAAGAGCGCCGATCACTCGACGCTCTCTTTCATATTCTGGCTCCCCGACCTGGACTCGAACCAGGGACCTGCGGATTAACAGTCCGTCGCTCTACCGACTGAGCTATCAGGGAATTGAGGCAACATTATAGCGGGCCAATCCGGATTTGGCGAGTCCCGGACAAACTTTTCAACTTTGCACGCATTCGACCCGCCTTTGCTATAGTCCCAGCACCCTGCGCACGGCGCTCTTCACTCTACAAGACCATGACCATTCTCGGCACTCCCCTCTCTCCTTCCGCCACCCGCGTAATGCTGCTCGGCTCCGGCGAACTCGGCAAGGAGGTGACCATCTCCCTGCAGCGCCTCGGCGTCGAAGTCGTCGCCGTCGACCGCTATCCGAACGCGCCGGGCCACCAGGTCGCGCACCGCGCCCACGTGATCGACATGACCGACGGCGACGCGCTGGCCGCCCTGATCGCGCAGGAACAGCCCCACCTCGTGATCCCCGAGATCGAGGCGATCGCCACCGACAAGCTGGCGGAACTCGAAGCGGCCGGCACGATCACCTGCATCCCGACCGCGCGCGCCGCCCAGCTGACGATGAACCGCGAAGGCATCCGCCGCCTCGCCGCCGAGACCCTGGGGCTGGCAACCTCGCCCTACCGCTTCGCCAGCAGCCTGGAAGAGCTGGAACAGGCGTGCGCGGCCGTCGGTTTCCCCTGCGTCGTCAAACCGGTGATGTCCTCCTCGGGCAAGGGCCAATCGAAACTCGACAGCGCGGTCGACGTGAAAGCCGCCTGGGACTACGCCGCCGCCGGCGGCCGGGTCGACGCCGGCCGCGTGATCGCCGAAGGCTTCATCGACTTCGACTACGAGATCACCCTGCTGACGGTACGCTCGCGCGGCGCGGACGGCGAGATCCAGACGGGCTTCTGCGAGCCGATCGGCCACAAGCAGGTGCAGGGTGACTACGTGGAATCCTGGCAGCCGCATCCGATGAGCGCCCTCGCTCTCGAGCGTTCGCGCGACATCGCCGAAAAAGTGACCAGCAACCTCGGCGGCCTGGGCGTGTTCGGCGTCGAGCTGTTCGTCAAGGGCGACATGGTCTGGTTCTCGGAAGTGAGCCCGCGCCCGCACGATACCGGCATGGTCACCATGGCCACGCAGCTGCAGAGCGAATTCGAGCTGCACGCGAAGGCGGTGCTCGGCCTGCCGGTCAACACGGCACTGCGCGCTCCGGGCGCCTCGGCCGTGATCTACGGCGGCATGGATGCGCAGGGAATCGCCTTCGAAGGCGTGGCCGAGGCCCTGCAGGTGCCGGGCAGCGACATCCGCCTGTTCGGCAAGCCGGAGTCCTTCACGCGCCGGCGCATGGGCGTGGCGCTGGCCACCGCTGACGACGTCGAGACCTCCCGCGAACGGGCGCTGGCGGCGGCCTCGAAGGTGAAGCCGGTACGCGGGGCATAAAACAAAAAGGCCGCGTCATCGACGCGGCCTTTTGCTTACTGCTGAATTCTGGCTCCCCGACCTGGACTCGAACCAGGGACCTGCGGATTAACAGTCCGTCGCTCTACCGACTGAGCTATCAGGGAATTGAGCTTGGCATTATAACTGCTCAGCGGCATTCTGCAAGGCCTGCACGAAACTTCTTCGTGCAGGCCTTGCCGGTCCGGTCACCCTTCCCGCTTCTCGCGCAGCGCCTTCGCCGGCACGCCGACCAGCAGCGCGATCCCGCCCAGCACCATCAGCGCCGTCACGAAATACAGGCCGTAGTTGACGCTTCCCGTCGCCGTCTTGAACCAGCCGATGACGAAAGGGCTGACGAAGCCGCCGATCAGGCCGAGCGAATTGATCAGCGCGATCCCGCCCGCCGCGGCCGGACCCGACAGGTAGGCGGTCGGCATCGCCCAGAACAGCGGCATCGTGGCCAGGATGCCGATCGTCGCAAAGGAGAGCGCCACCAGCGCCAGCGCCAACTGTCCCGGCAGCAGGCTGGCCACCACCAGGCCCGCTCCGCCGAGGAAGGCGGCGCCGGCGGCGTGCCAGCGGCGTTCGCGGGTGCGGTCCGAGTTTTTACTCAGTACTACCATCCCGATCGCGCCGATGATGTACGGGATCGCGGTCAGCAGGCCGATGCGCAGCGGATCGGTGACGCCGAAGCTCTTGACGATGGTCGGCAGCCAGAACGTGATCACGTAGGTGCCGGCAATGAAAGTGAAGTAGGCGAAGGCGAGGATGTAGATCTTCGGATCGCGCAGCGCATGGCGCAGCGAGCCGTGGTGGGCCGGGCCGAGGTCGTGCTGGTCCTGCTGCAGCGTGTGCTCGATGAGCTCCTTTTCACGCTTCGACAGCCACGTCGCCTGGCCCGGACGGTCGTCGAGCAGGAACCACGCCATCACGCCCAGCAGCACGGCCGGGATGCCTTCGAGCAGGAACATCCACTGCCAGCCGCGCCAGCCGTTGACGCCGGCCATGTCGTTCATGATCCAGCCCGACAGCGGTCCGCCGATGATGCCGGCCACCGCCATGCCCGACATGAAGAGCGCGATGATCCTGGCGCGCATCTTCGAGGGGTACCAATAGGTGAAGTACAGGATCATGCCGGGGAAGAAACCGGCTTCGAACAGCCCCAGCAGGAAGCGCGCGATGTAGAGCTGGGTCGGCGTGGTGACGAACATCATGCCGGCCGAGGTCAGGCCCCACAGCACCATGATGCGCAGCAGCGTCTTGCGCGCGCCGATCTTTTCCAGCAACAGGTTGCTCGGCACTTCGAACAGCGCGTAGCCGAAGAAGAAGATGCCGGCGCCCAGGCCGTACACCGCATCGGAAAAGCCGAGGTCGGCCTTCATCTGCAATTGTGCGAAGCCGATGTTGATGCGGTCGAGATAGGCCGCGACGTAGCAGATGAACAGGAAAGGAATCAGCCGCAGGCTGACCTTTCGGTAGACCTGCGCCTGCTCGCTTGCGGCGGCTGCGCCACTCCCGAGCGGGAGGGCGATGCCGGGGGTATCGGTACTCATGTTGCTGCTCCTTTTTTTCATCATTGCACGCCCGCTGCATCGGCGGGCTGTCTCCTGTGTTCAAGCAAGCGTGGACGAGCCCCTGCGCTTACCGGATGAAGCGGCGCACGTAGTCGGTGCCGAGGCCCACGGCTTCGTAATGCTTCACAGCCGCTTCCAGCTTGGTGAACACGTCCTCGTAGCCGGTCGGCTTGCCTTCCTCGTCGAGATAGGTGTAGGCGCCGGTCACATGGAACAGCGTCATCATCTCGGTCACGTCTTCCGGCACGTACAGGGTGTGGATCTCGCCCGGGATCTCGTGCGCGTACGAGCCTTCGATCGCGGTCCAGTCGTGTTCGAGGTAGTACCAGCGGCCCTTGAGGACGTGGGCATGCACCGGGCCGTCGTGACGGTGGCGCGACAGCACGCCGCTTTTACGCACGCGCAGCACGTTGACGAAATAGCCTTGCGTGACGTTCAGGATGAGCGGACGGAACCAGACGTTTGGCGCCTGCGGCACCCATTCGCGTTCGTCTTCCGGCACCGCATCGGGAACGACCAGGTCGTTGATGGCGAAACGGGGGATCGGCTGGGAAAAGCCCACCAGGCTGCTCGGGTGGGTACGTTCGGTCGACTTGGACACTTGGTTCTCCTTGTTCGGTTGGCGCCGGCGCCGGGATGGAGCCTGCGCGGCAGAAGACCATCTTGCGCCCCGCACGCGGAGTGGACAATGCGATAATCGTCAATGGACGATGACGAAATTTCACAGGTGGGCCGGTGTCGATACAGTTGAGCGAGTTGGAAGTGTTCGTGGCGGCGGTCGACAGCGGCAGCTTTTCCGCCGCCGGGCGCCGGCTGGAGCTGTCGCCCTCCGCCGTGAGCAAACTGGTGTCGCGCCTGGAAGACCGCCTGCAGGCGCGCCTGTTCCACCGCAGCTCGCGCGCGCTCACGCTGACCGAAGCCGGACGCGTGCTCTACGACGAAGGCCAGACCATCTTCGCCGCGCTGCGCAACGCCGAGAATGCGGTGCTGGCCTGCTCGGGCGAGGTCAGCGGCACCTTGCGCGTGCACTCGATGGTCACCTTCGCCAAGTACCAGCTGGCGCCGATCGTCGGCGAATTCCTGGCGCGGCACCCGAAGCTGCGCATCGAGTTCCACCTCACCAACGAGCCGGTCGATTTCGCCGAACAGCGCATCGACGTCTCGATCCAGGGCGGCCCCCTGCCCGACTCGTCCCTGGTTGCGCGCCGCCTGCTCGACAGCGCCTGGATCATCTGCGCGGCGCCCTCCTACCTGGCGCGCCATGGCACGCCGCAGACACCCGACGACCTGGCCCGGCACAACTGCCTCAACTTCAGCCAGCGCACCGACTGGAACGCCTGGCCCGTGCTGGAACATGGCGAAGCGCGCACCGTCGCCGCCGAAGGCAATGTCGGCGCCAACCAGGGCGACATGCTGCTGCAGCTGGCGCGCCATGGCATGGGATTGGTGCGGCTGGCCGAATTCCACGTGGGCGAAGACTTGCGCAGCGGCCGGCTGGTGCGGGTGCTGGCCGACTACCAGCCGCCGGCGCAGGAGCCGCTGTACCTGGTGTACCAGGGGCGCAAGCACCTCAGCCCGCGGGTGCAGGCGTTTTTGGCCTTCATGGGAGAAAAATTTCCGCGGGATGCGTAAACGAAAAAAAGAGTTCCGATTTCTCGAAACTCCTTTTCGTATTCTGGCTCCCCGACCTGGACTCGAACCAGGGACCTGCAGTTGTAGGGCGGGCATGCCCGCGCGGAAAGTCGAGCAGTGTTTGCGGACATCGGTGACGTGACCAGTACTACCGACGAAAAAAAAGAGTTCCGATTTCTCGAAACTCTTTTTCGTATTCTGGCTCCCCGACCTGGACTCGAACCAGGGACCTGCGGATTAACAGTCCGTCGCTCTACCGACTGAGCTATCAGGGAATTGCTTGCTCTTTGCTGCCAAACAAGTTCAGCAGCGAAGAGCCAAGATTTTAGAGGACTTTGGCGATCGCGTCAACGACGAGATCGATGTTCTTCGAATTCAGCGCGGCAACGCAGATACGGCCGGTGTCGACCGCATAGATCGATTCGTCGCGCAGCTTGCCGACTTGCTCTTTCGTCAGGCCCGAATACGAGAACATGCCGACCTGCTCGCGCACGAAACCGAAGTCGTAGCCAGGCGCCTTGGCGGCCAGCTTCTCGACCAGCGCTTCGCGCATCTGCTTGATGCGCACGCGCATGCCGGCCAGTTCGTCTTCCCACAGCTGGCGCAGTTCCGGCGTCGACAGCACGGTGGCGACGACCTTGCCGCCATGCGAAGGCGGGTTCGAGTAGTTGGTGCGCACGACGCGCTTGAGCTGCGACAGCAGGCGTGCCGCTTCTTCGCCGCTCGAAGCAACCACCGACAGCGCGCCGACGCGCTCGCCGTACAGCGAGAAGGACTTCGAGAACGAGTTC
The DNA here is from genome assembly GCF_004798585.1 of Massilia sp. Mn16-1_5. GTDB lineage: Bacteria > Pseudomonadota > Gammaproteobacteria > Burkholderiales > Burkholderiaceae_D > Telluria. The sequence continues at coordinate 25,047 of NZ_PPXQ01000002.1, read as the reverse complement.
GAGACCAGCAGCGGGCCGCCGGCGTCGACAAAGCGGCGCACCACGGCGCCGTCTTCCGCGATGCCCGCGCCGAAGCCCTGGTAGGCCATGTCGAGGAAGGGAATCAGGCCGCCCTGCTGCACCGCCTCGATCACCTGGCCCCACTGGTCTTGCGTGAGGTCGGCGCCGGTCGGGTTGTGGCAGCAAGCGTGCAGCACGACGATCGAGCCGGCGTCCATCTTGCGCAGCGAGGCCAGCATGCCTTCGAAGTTCACGCCATGGGTGGCTGGATCGTAATAGGTGTAGTTGTTGACGATGAAACCAGCCGACTCGAACAGGGCGCGGTGGTTTTCCCAGCTCGGATCGCTGATGAAGACTTGCGAATCGGGCGAGAAACGCTTCAGGAAGTCGGCGCCGATCTTCAGTGCGCCGGTGCCGCCGATGGCTTGCACGGTGACTGCACGTTTCTCTTGAATTACCGCGCTGTCGGCCCCAAATACAAGCTCCTGCACGGCTTTGTCGTACGCTGCCAGGCCTTCGATCGGAAGGTAGGTGCGCGGCGACAGCTGCTCCATCAATTTCGCTTCCGCTTTCTGCACGCACTGCAGCAGAGGCACCTTGCCGTTATCGTCATAGTAGACGCCGACTCCCAGGTTGATTTTCGCCGGGTTCGTATCGGCGTTGAATGCTTCGGTGATGCCCAGGATCGGGTCGCGCGGGGCCATGTCGATGGCGCCGAAGAGGCTGGCGGAGGCGGTGGAAGTCATCGTGATAAACTGATTTTGTCGGTGGATCGCAGCAGTTGTATAGACAGCGGCACCGCAGCGATACCTCTGCTGCAGTGCCGCAAACGAATCCCCATTCTAGCAAAGGTCTGAAAGTATGGCTGATTTATCCATCGCAAATTCCCCGGAACCTACGGTTATTACTTACCCGGGGTCGCCATTCAAGCTGCACCAGCCCTTCCCGCCCGCCGGCGACCAGCCGACCGCGATCGACGGCCTGGTCGAAGGCATCGACGACGGCCTGATGTACCAGACCCTGCTCGGCGTGACGGGTTCCGGTAAAACCTACACGATGGCCAACGTGATCGCCAAGGCCGGCCGGCCGGCGATCGTGTTCGCGCCAAATAAAACCCTGGCGGCCCAGCTGTACTCGGAGTTCCGCGAATTCTTCCCGCAGAACGCGGTCGAGTATTTCGTGTCCTACTATGATTACTACCAGCCGGAAGCCTATGTGCCGCAGCGCGACCTGTTCATCGAAAAGGACTCGTCGATCAACGAGCACATCGAGCAGATGCGTCTGTCGTGCACCAAGTCGCTGATGGAGCGGCGCGACGTCGTTATCGTCGCCACCGTGTCGGCCATCTACGGTATCGGTAATCCGAACGAATACCACAAGATGATCCTGACGCTGCGCCACAAGGACAAGGTGGCCCAGCGCGACATCATCGCGCGCCTGATCCAGATGCAGTACACGCGCAACGAGATGGACTTCGGCCGCGGTACTTTCCGCGTGCGCGGCGATACCATCGACATCTTCCCGGCCGAGCACGCCGAGCTGGCCATCCGCGTCGAGATGTTCGACGACGAGATCGAATCGCTGCAGCTGTTCGACCCGCTGACCGGCCGCGTGCGCCAGAAGATCCCGCGCTTCACCGTGTATCCGGGTTCGCACTACGTGACGCCGCGCTCGACCGTGCTGCGCGCGGTCGAGTCGATCAAGGCCGAGCTGAAAGACCGCCTCGAGGAATTCCGCCAGCAAAACAAGCTGATCGAAGAACAGCGCCTGGAACAGCGCACCCGCTTCGACCTCGAGATGTTGGCCGAGATCGGTTTCACCAAGGGCATCGAGAACTACTCGCGCCACCTGTCCGGATCGATGCCGGGCGAACCGCCGCCGACCCTGGTCGACTACCTGCCGAAGGACGCGATCATGTTCATGGACGAGTCGCACGTGCTGGTCGGCCAGCTCAGCGCCATGTACAACGGCGACCGTTCGAGGAAGACGAATCTCGTCGACTACGGCTTCCGCCTGCCCTCGGCGCTCGACAACCGGCCTTTGAAATTCGAGGAATTCGAGTCGAAGATGCGCCAGACGATCTTCGTCTCTGCGACCCCGGCCGAATACGAGAATTCGCATGCGGACAACGTGGTCGAGCAGGTGGTGCGTCCGACCGGCCTGGTCGACCCGCAAGTCATCGTGCGCCCCGCCCTGTCGCAGGTGGACGACCTGATGAGCGAGATTAACGACCGCATCAAGAAGGACGAGCGCGTGCTGGTGACCACGCTGACCAAGCGCATGGCCGAGCAGCTGACGGAATACCTGAGCGACCACGGCATCAAGGTGCGCTACCTGCACAGCGACATCGAGACGGTGGAACGTGTCGAGATCCTGCGCGACCTGCGTCTCGGCACCTTCGACGTCCTGATCGGCATTAACCTGCTGCGCGAGGGCCTGGACTTGCCGGAAGTGTCGCTGGTCGCGATCCTGGACGCCGACAAGGAAGGCTTCCTGCGTTCCGAGCGCTCGCTGATCCAGACCATCGGCCGCGCGGCGCGTAACCTGAACGGCGTGGCGATCCTGTACGCGGATCACATTACCGACTCGATGCGCCGCGCGATCGACGAAACCGAACGCCGCCGCGCCAAGCAGATCGCCTTCAACGAGGCGAACGGCATCACGCCGAAGGGTGTGCAGAAGAAGATCAAGGAACTGATCGACGGCGTCTACAGCAATGCTGCGCAGAAGGCCATGGCCGAAGGTGCCACTTCCCTGGCGGAAGCGGAAGCGACGGCCAAGGTCGAGGGCATGAGCGAGAAGCAGATCTCGAAGGAGATCAAGCGCCTCGAGAAGCTCATGGTTGACCACGCCAAGAACCTCGAGTTCGAGAAAGCGGCGCAGGTGCGCGACCAGCTGCATGTGCTCAAGCAGCAGGCCTTCGGGGCGCCGGGGGCGGACAATGTGGTGTCGATGTTGGGCAAGTAAGCAGAACGGCGCCAGTGGCGCCGTTTTTTTGTTCGAAGTGAAAATTCGCCGGAACGCAGACGGTGATCCGCGCGGGCATGCCCGCCCTACGGTGCACCACTTGCGGTAGAAAGTTCACGAGACGGTGGCGTAACGTAGGGCGGGCATGCCCGCGCGTTTAGCGCCATCGGAAGACCTGTCCAATGCTTCCCTGCCCTAACGCTTGAACATCCGCGGATTAAAACTGAAGCTCCGCGCGATACTCAGCTTGACCTCTTCATACGCGTGATGCGCCGGATTGATGACGAGGTTCACGCCCTCACCGACGATCACCGACGGCACGCGCATATAAAGATGTTCGCGCTTCTTCAGGAAAGCCGTACCGAACGCCGTGGCGCTGCCGCCATCCTCCAGCGCGTCCCACCCTTCAGGCAGGTCATCGGCAGAGACGTCCAGCCCAAGCTCCGGATCGTCCGGCAGATCGATCGCCACCAGCACCAGCGGCTCCTCGTCGACCTCCTCGGTGTGCACGAACTTTTCCAGCACCGCCAGCTCCACTGTCATCGCCGCGTACAAGGCCGGCTGGCCTTCGCTGTGCCAGTGACCGCCGCTCTCGCGCGCGCCCTTGCACTCCCGATCGAGCGCCGCCTTTTCGATTGCAATTCTCCAGGTCCTCATCGTATGCATGCCGATACATAATTGATCTCAGCATACAACGAGCGCTGCGCAGGCTTGCGCACGGATCGGGCGGACAACAAAAAGCGGCCCGCAGGCCGCTCTCTGTCGCACCAGGAAGCGCTTTATTTCACGTCGAGCAGCTCGACATCGAACAACAAGGTCGCGCCCGGCGGGATCGGGCCGGCGCCACGCTGGCCGTAGCCGAGTTCCGCCGGAATCACCAGCGTGCGCTTGCCGCCGACCTTCATGCCGGTCACGCCCTGGTCCCAGCCCTTGATGACGCCACCCATGCCCAGCGGGAAGGTGAACGGTTCGCCGCCGACCGAGCTGTCGAACTGCTGGCCGCGCTGCTTCGGCGCTGTCGGCGCGTACAGCCAGCCGGTGTAGTGGACCACGACGGTCTTGCCGGCGACGGCTTCCTTGCCCTTGCCGACGACGGTGTCGATCTTTTGCAGACCTTGTGCCTGAGCGGCAGGGGCTGCCGGCGTTGCGGCCACGGCGGTGCCGGCGGCGGCAGCGCTCAGGAACAGGGCGAGGCCGAGGGCCGAGATTGCTTGTTTCATGCTTGTCCTTTTTATGTGAGTGAAGCGCACGGCAGTATTGCCGAACAATGCGCTTCGCACAAGCACCCGAAACTTAAGCCGTGGAGCGCTGGACCGAAGCGAGGATGGCAGTGACCTGCGCCAGGTCCGCCGGTTTCACCAGGTGATGGTCGAAGCCGGCCTCTTCCGCCATGCGCCGGTCCTCGTCCTGGCCGTAGCCGGTCAGCGCGATCAGGGTGACGCCACGCAGCTCGGAAATCGCGCGCAGCTGGCGCGCCAGGGCGTAGCCGTCGGTATCGGGCAGTCCAATGTCGAGCAGCATCACGTGCGGACGCTCGATGCGGGCGCGCAGCACCGCGCCGCGGCCGTCGTATTCCACCGACACCGAATGGCCCTGCACTTCCAGCAGCGTCGCCAGCATCTGGGCCGCATCCTGGTTGTCGTCGACCACCACCACGCGCAGCGGCTGGGCGCGCGCAGCAAGCGATTCGCCGTTTGCCTCCGGCGTCGCCGCCGCGCCCGTGTCCATGCGCGGCAGGCAGATCTCGAATTCGCTGCCCTTGCCCGGCGCTTCGCTGCGCGCATCGACTTTGCCGCCGTGCAGCGCGACCAGGCTTTTGACCAGCGCGAGGCCAATCCCGAGGCCTCCCTGCGAACGGTCCGGCGTGCGCTCGGCCTGGGTGAACAGCTCGAAGATATACGGCAGCACGTCCGGCTCGATGCCGATGCCGTTGTCGCGCACGGTGACGACGACGTGGTCCTCGAGGGCCGTCACGCGCAGGACGATCTCGCCGCCGGGCGGCGTGTATTTCGCGGCATTGTTCAGGATATTCGACAGCACCTGCACCAGGCGCGTGCGGTCGCCCAGCACGTGCACCGGCTCGCCCGACAGCTGCATCGTCAGCGAATGGCGTTTCGATTCGATCAGCGGACGTACCTGTTCCAGCGCGCCGGCCACCACGGCGTTGAGGTCGAGCTCTTCCTTGTCCAGCGTGACCAGGCCGCGCGTCACGCGCGAGACGTCCAGCAGGTCGTTCACGAGATCCGTCATGTGCTCGGCCTGGCGCGCGATGATCTCGCTGGCATTGCGGATGGCTTTCGCGTCCAGCGTGCCCATCTTGAGCAGCTGGGCGGCGGTCGTGATCGGCGCCAGCGGGTTGCGCAGCTCATGCGCCAGCATCGCCAGGAACTGGTCTTTCTGGCGATTCGCGGCGCGCAGTTCGTCCTCGACCTGCTTGCGCACGGTCATGTCGCTGCCCTCGACGAAGATGCCGACCACGTCGCCGGCTGGGTCACGGATCGGCTGGTAGATGAAGTCGAGATAGCGGCGCTCCAGCGGCGCGCCCGGCGCGCGCGCGATGTCGAAGGGTACCGCGTGGCCGACGAAGGGCTCGCCGCTCGTGTAGACCTGGTCGAGCAGCTCGAAGAAGCCCTGCCCTTCCACGTATGGCAAGGCGTCGCGTGCCGGCTTGCCGACCAGGTCGGTGCGCCCGACCAGTTCCATGTAGCTTTTATTCGTGATTTCGAAGATATGCTCGGGACCGCGCAGCACCGCGATGATGCCGGGCGCCTGCTCGAACAGGGTCACCAGGCGCTTGTTCTCCTCGTCGCGGTAGCGCTCGGCCAGCACCTGCCCGGTCACCTCGACGCAGGCGCAATACACGCCGGCAGGCGTGCCGCTGTCGTCGCGCACGGGAGAATACGAAAAGGTGAACCAGGTCTGCTCGTCGTAGCCGTGGCGGTTCATCAGCAGCGGCAGCTTTTCCATGTAGGTCGCCTCGCCCTGCAGCGCCCGCTCGATCAGCGGGTTGATGTCCTGCCAGATCTCCTTCCAGATGTCGTAGAACGGCGCACCCAGCGAGGCCGGGTGCTTCTCGCCGAGAACCTGGACGTAGGCGTCGTTGTACAGGAAGCCGAGATCCTTGCCCCAGGCGACGAACATCGGGAAAGCCGAGTTCAGCATCAGCGCCACCACCGTGCGCAGGGCCTGCGGCCAGGTGGACGGGTGGCCCAGCGGCGAGCGCGACCAGTCGTGGGCGCGCATCATGGCGCCCATCTCGCCGCCACCGCTGAGGAAGATCAGCGAAGCCGCGTCATCGTGCTGCGGGGTGGAGGCGTCCGGGTTGCTCATCTCACAGGGTCTTCACAAAATCTCGAATGCCGCCCAGCAGCATCTCGACCGACATCGCCGTCAGGATCAGTCCCATCAGGCGCTCGAACGCCGTCATCACCTGCGGCCCCAGCTTTTGCTGGAGGCGCTCGGCGCTCAGGAACACCATCAGCCAGACCACGCCGACCGCAGCCAGGGCCGCGACATGCACCATGGTTTCAGCCACCGAATTCGAGCTGAACAGCAACACGGTCGCCAGTGCCGACGGGCCTGCCAGCGCGGGAATGGCCAGCGGCACGATAAACGGTTCGCCGTGCTCGCTGCGGCCAAGTACGCCGTCCGGATGCGGGAAGATCATGCGGATTGCGATGATCAGCAGGATTACGGCGCCACCGATGCGCAGCGCGATCGGGCTCAGGTGCAAGGCGGCCAGGAAGTGCTGGCCGAAGAACATGAAGATCAGGAGCAGCAGGAACGCGATCGCGCACTCGCGCACGACGATGCGCGGCCGGCGGTGCAGCGGCGTGTCCTTCAGGGCGGTGGCGAACAAGGGAACGTTGCCGAAAGGGTCAGTGACGAGGATGAGCAGGATGAAGGTCTGGAAGAAGCTTTGGGTCATGTTGTTTTTCTTGGTTTCCCGGCAATAAAGAGATGCGACACAATCTTAACCGATTCGCACGCTTGCCGTTGCACGTTGGAAGTCGGAAAGAAAAAGGCCAGAACGCCGAAACGTTCTGGCCTTTTTCGCACTGTCAGCTCAGGGCCGCAGACGCGATTACTTCTCGAACTTCTTCATCCACGCCGCCAGCTGGTGCGGGCGCAAGCCGTCGTAGTCCTCGAACGGCTGGTGGATCCACGGGTTGTGCGGCAGGTCTTCCAGGTGGTAGTCCGGCTTGAAGGCCGAGGTGCCTTTCACCCAGATGACGGCCGAGCGCACTTCCGTGACGTCCGGGTAGTTGGTCTGCAGGTGCTCGCGCACGCGCTGCAGAGTCACGCCGGAATCGGCCAGGTCATCGACCAGCAGGATACGGCCGGCCAGCGGGCCCTTGGTCATCGTCATGTACTTGGCGATGTCCAGGTTGCCCTGCTTGGTGCCGGCTTCTTCGCGGTAGGAGCTGGTCGACAGGATCGCCAGCGGCACGTCGAAGATGCGCGAGATCACGTCGCCAGGACGCACGCCGCCGCGCGCCAGGCACAGCACCATGTCGAACTTCCAGTTCGATTCGTAGACTTGCAGTGCAAGACGCTCGACCAGGCGGTTGTACTCGTCCCACGAAACCCAGAGGTCCTTGTCGGTCGATGCAGGGGTGTTCATTTCAGTCATTCCTATTATTTTATTTAAGCGGCGAACGGGTGACGCAGCACGATGGTTTCTTCGCGGTCCGGACCGGTCGACACCATGTCGACCGGGATACCGACCAGCTCTTCGATGCGCTTGATGTAGGCGCGGGCGTTGGCAGGCAGCTCGTCCATCGACTTGGCGCCGACGGTGGACTCGGTCCAGCCCGGCATTTCTTCGTAGACAGGCACGCAGGCGGCGGCTTCTTCGGCGCCGACCGGGAAGATGTCGACGTCACGGCCGTCGATCTTGTAGCCGGTGCATAGCTTCAGGGACTCGATGCCGTCCAGCACGTCCAGCTTGGTCAGGCACATGCCGGTCACGCCGTTGATCTGGACCGAGCGGCGCAGCAGCGCGGCGTCGAACCAGCCGCAGCGGCGGGCGCGGCCGGTCACGGTGCCGAACTCGTGGCCCACGCGCGACAGGTGCTCGCCGACGCCTGCGTCGGTCGGCAGTTCGGACGGGAACGGGCCCGAACCGACGCGGGTCGTGTAGGCTTTGGTGATGCCCATGATGTAGTGCAGCATGCCAGGACCGACGCCGGCGCCGGCGGCGGCGTTACCGGCCACGCAGTTCGACGAGGTGACGAACGGATAGGTGCCGTGGTCGACGTCGAGCAGCGAACCCTGGGCGCCTTCGAACAGCAGGCTGCCGCCGGCCTTGTGGGCGGCGTACAGGGCGGAGGAGACGTCACCGACCATCGGACGCAGGCGCGGCACCAGGGCCATCGCGTCGTCGTAGGTCTTCTGGAAGTCGATCGCTTCGCCGCCCAGGTAGTTCACCAGCACGAAGTTGTGGTATTCCAGGTTTTCCTTGAGCTTTTCGGCGAAACGCTCTTCGTTGAGCAGGTCGGCGATGCGGATCGCGCGGCGTGCGACCTTGTCTTCGTAGGCCGGGCCGATGCCCTTGCCGGTGGTGCCGATCTTGTTGACGCCGCGCTTGGCTTCACGGGCCTGGTCGATGGCGACGTGGTACGGCAGGATGATCGGGCAGGCTTCCGAGATCTTCAGGCGCGACACGACTTCGACGCCGGCGGCGGCCAGCTTGTCGATTTCGCGCATCACGTCCGGTACCGAGACGACGACGCCGTTGCCGATGTAGCAGGCCACGCCTTCGCGCATGATGCCCGACGGGATCAGCTGCAGTGCGGTTTTCTGGCCCTTGATGACCAGGGTATGGCCGGCGTTATGGCCGCCCTGGAAACGGACGACGCCCGCTGCGTGATCGGTCAGCCAGTCGACGATCTTACCCTTGCCTTCATCGCCCCACTGGGTGCCGATGACAACGACGTTCTTTGCCACGTTTGTATTTGACATCACTTAACCTAAGTTTTTGAGAATCCAATTTCCATCTTCGAGGACGAGCACGCGGTCGCACTCGAACTCGTCCTGAACATTCTCGTGACCCGGCATGGACTGGATCACGACTTCGCCTGCCTTGCGCAGGTCAGCGATTTTTTCGCGCAGCTCGGGCGCATTGCCCCACGGGGCGCGGATCGAATGCTTGCGCTCGGCCGTCGGCAGCAGGCGGGCCAGCTCGCGCAGGTCGAGCGAGAAGCCGGTCGCCGGACGCGCGCGTCCGAAGGCTTCGCCGACATGGTCGTAGCGCCCTCCCCGCGCCACCGCGTTCGGCAGGCCGGGAACATACAGCGCGAACATGGCGCCGCTTTCGTATTGGTAGCCGCGCAGGTCGGCCAGGTCGATCGCCACTTGCGCGCGGCCGATGGCGCCGGCGGCCAGCGCCGCGAGCTCCGCCAGGGCGCGCGTGATGCCCGGCAGCGCAGGCAGCACCTCTTTCGCGCGCTTGAGGACCTCGACGTCGCCGTACAGGTTCGGCAGCGCGAGCAGCGCGTCGCGCGTCGCCGGCGCATAGGCGCGGGTCAGCTCGTTCAGACCGGGGACATCCTTGGCGCGCAGCAACGCGGTGATCTGGGCCTCGTCCTTTTTCGCCAGCGCGTCTTCTTCCAGCAGCGCGCGCAGCACGCCGACGTGGGCCATGTCGAGGCGCACGTCGAGGAAGCCCGCGAGGGCGACGGAAGCCAGCGCCAGTTCCTGGATCTCGGCGTCGGCTTCCAGGCCGGCGTGGCCGTAGATCTCGGCGCCGATCTGGATCGGCTCGCGGGTGGCGTGCAGGCCCGACGGACGGGTATGCAGGACGCTGCCGGCATAGCACAGGCGGGTGATCGAATCACGGTTCAGGAGGTGCGCGTCGATGCGCGCCACCTGCGTCGTCATGTCGGCGCGCAGGCCGAGCAGGCGGCCCGACAGCTGGTCGACCAGCTTGAAGGTGCGCAGGTCGGTATCCTGGCCGGCGCCGGCCAGCAGCGACTCGACGTATTCGAGCAGCGGCGGCATGACGAGTTCGTAGCCGTACAGGCGGAAGGTGTCGAGCATCTGGCGGCGCAGATCTTCGATCTTGCGCGCTTCCGACGGCAATACGTCGGCGATATTCTCAGGCAAAAGCCAGTTCGGCATGGGCGACAGCGTTGGGAATTGTTAGAAATGAAGCAACAAGGCGCGCTCGTGCAGGACGAAGTCGGCGCCGAATCGGCAATTTTACCCGAAAATGCGGCGGGGCTGGGGGCGGATGCTTGCTGATGTGCTTAGAAGTTGCCGGGTTGCCACTGAAATCTGACTAGACAAGCGGTGGGCTGCTCGCACGGTGTAACGCGTGGAGTCGGGACTCCACCCTACGGTCAGCGGTAGTCGTAGGGTGAAGTCCCGACTCCACGCGTACGGAGTATGCAAAGAAAAAACGCCGCGATGAACGCGGCGTTTGCAGATCGCTTATTTGCTCCCGGGGTTTCGGAAATACTTGAAGAACTCCGAATTCGAATCGATCACCATCACATCGCCGTGCGCCTTGAAGCTGGCGCGGTAGGCTTCCAGTGAACGATAGAACTTGTAGAACTCCGGATTCTTGCCAAAGGAGTCGGCATAGATCGCCGAGGCCTTGGCATCGCCCTCGCCCTTGATCTTCTCGGCATCGCGGAAGGCTTCGGCCAGGATCACGGTGCGCTGGCGGTCGGCGTCGGCGCGGATCTTTTCGCTTTCGGCCGAACCGGTCGAACGCAGCTCGTTCGCCACGCGCACGCGCTCGGCGCGCATGCGGTCGTAGACCGAGTTGTTGATCTGCTCGATGTAGTCGACGCGCTTGAGGCGCACGTCGACGATGCCGACGCCGATCTGCTTGGCTTCGGCCACAACCTTGTTATGCACCGCTTGCATGACCGCGCCGCGTTCGCCCGAGATCACCTGGCGCACGGTGCGCTTGGTGATCTCGTCGTTCAGGGCCGCCTTGATGATCTGCGACATGCGGTTGGCAGCGGCGCGCTCGTCGCCGCTGAAGCTGACGTAGTACAAGCGCGGCTCAACGATGCGCCATTTGACGAAGGCGTCGACCAAAATGTTCTTCTTCTCGGCCGTGATGAAACGGTCGGCGTCGGGCGTGTCGAGCGTCAGGACGCGCTTGTCGAGATAGATCACGTTCTGGAAAGGCGGCGGCAGCTTGAAGTGCAGGCCCGGCTCGGCGATGACTTCACGCACCTCGCCCAGTGCGAAGACGATGGCGAAGCGGCGCTGGTCGACGACGAAGACGGTCGAGGACAGCAGCATCAGGGCAATGAAGCCCGCCACGAAAATGGTTACGAGGCGGTTCATTAACGGCTCTCCCGGTCACGTGAGGAATCGCGCGAACGGCTGTCGCGCTGGCGTACTTGTTCGATGGTCTGCATTACTTCCTGCGACGGCGTCGCCGCCGGCTGCTCCTGCGGCGCCTGCACCGGACCGGAACGGGCGGTCCCCGTGGCGGCATCGTTGGCGGCAACCTGGGCGATCAGCTTGTCGAGCGGCAGGTACAGCAGGTTGGAGCCGGACTTGGCGTCGACCATCACCTTGCTGGTGCTGCTGAAGATCTGCTGCATGGTGTCGAGATACATGCGGTCGCGGGTCACGCCCGGGGCCTTTGCATATTCCGTCACCACCTGGTTGAAGCGCGAGGCATTACCGGTGGCATTCTCGACCACCATCGAGCGATAGGCTTCGGCGTCCTGCAGCAGGCGGAATGCGGCACCACGGGCGCGCGGAATCACGTCGTTGGCATAGGCTTCGCCTTCGTTGCGGGCACGGGCGCGATCCTGGCCGGCTTTCACGGCGTCGTCGAAGGCGCTCTGCACCTGCTCCGGCGGCTGTACGTTCTGCATGGTCACGTTGGTGATCAGGGCACCGAGCTTGTAGCGGTCGACGATCTGCTGGATCATGTTGTGCACGTCGAGCGCGACCTTCTCGCGGCCTTCGTACAGCACGAAGTCCATCTTGCTCTTGCCGACGACTTCGCGGATGGCCGTTTCGGCCACCTGGTGCACGGTGGTGTCCTGGTCGCGGTTGTTGAAGACCCATGCCACCGGATCCTTCAGCGTGTACTGCACCGCGAACTGGATGTCGATGATGTTTTCGTCGTCGGTCAGCATCAGCGACTCGGCGCCCTGCTTGTTGCGCACGTTGTCGCGGTAGCCGATTTCGGCCGTGCGCACCTGCGAGACGTTGACGGTTTCGTGGGCCTGGATCGGGGCCGGCCAGCGCCAGTTGAAACCGGCGCCGGTGGTGTGCGAGAGGCGGCCGAAGGTGGTGACCACGCCGACCTGCCCTTCCTGCACGATGAAGGCACCGCTGGCGAGCCAGATCAGCAGGACGATGAAGCCGATCACGGAAGCCGTGATGCCGGCGCCGCGGCCTTCGCTACGGTAAGGACCGCCGGCGTCGCCGCCATTGTTGCCGCGGCTGCCGAACAGGCGATTCAGGCGCGCATTGAAATCGCGCCACATCTGATCGAGATCGGGTGGACCCTCACCCGGACGGCGGCCCTCCTGGGCCTTGCTGTTATCGCCTTGAGGATTTTTACCCCAGCGTGGATCGTTCAGCGACAGTTTGACGCCGAATTTTTTTATTAAAGAAACAAGCATAGGCTTCAGTGTGGCCCGACATGGGTGGAGGTTGGAATACTTTCGCCGGCGTCATCAAAGTCGTCGTCCAGCGCTGCATCGTCCTGCTCATCGTTTTCAGGGCTCGAGCCTGGCACAGCGCTCGGAGGATAACGGTCCGCCGAGCTTGCTGCCTCGACAATGGCTTCGCGCAGCAGATCAAGGCCGGCGCCGCTCCTGGCGCTGATAAAAACGCGGCTGATTTTATCATGTTCATCACGTTCGACCCCAGGCTGGAGGTCGGCCGCATCAATCTTGTTCCACACGAGGATCTGCGGAATATGGTCGGCGCCGATTTCGCGCAAGACCTCGTTGACCTGCTCGATCTGCTCCATGCGCACCGGCGACGAACCGTCGACCACGTGCAGCAGCAAATCGGCGTGGATGGTTTCTTCCAGGGTGGCGCGGAATGCCGCCACCAGCTGGTGCGGCAGTTCGCGCACGAATCCGACCGTGTCGGAGATGACGACGCTGCCGGTCTGGTCGCCCAGGTACATGCGGCGGCTGGTCGTGTCCAGGGTCGCGAACAGCTGGTTCGCGACGTAGACGCCGGCCTTGGTCAGCGTGTTGAACAGGGTCGACTTGCCGGCGTTGGTATAGCCGACCAGGGACACCGAGAAGGTATTGTTGCGGCCGCGCTGGCGGCGCTGGGTTTCGTGCTGCTTGCGCAGCTTGGCCAGGCGCGTGCGCAGGGCCTTGACGCGCTCGCCGATCAGGCGGCGGTCGGTCTCGAGCTGGGTTTCACCGGGACCGCGCAGGCCGATACCGCCCTTCTGGCGTTCAAGGTGGGTCCAGCCGCGGATCAGGCGCGTGGCCAGGTGCTGCAGCTGGGCCAGCTCGACCTGCAGCTTGCCCTCGTGGCTCTTGGCGCGCTGGGCGAAGATGTCGAGGATCAGGCTGGTGCGGTCGATGACGCGCAATTCGAGGCGGCGCTCGAGGTTACGCTGCTGCGCAGGCGATAAAGCGTGATTGAAGATGACGAGCTCTGCGCCGGCAGCCTTGGCGGCGACGCCGATTTCGTCGGCCTTGCCGCTGCCGACGAAGTAAGCGGGATCGGGAGCATTGCGCTTGGCCGTGATCGTATCGATCGGCTCGGCGCCGGCAGAGCTGGCCAGCAAGGCCAGCTCTTCAAGGCTGGCCGAAAAATCGACCGCGCCAAAATCGACGCCGACCAGCGCGGCGCGCATATTGGGAGTGCCGGGGGCGTCAGCCATCGGCCTTACTCAGCTTCGGATTCGAGGTTGAGATTGACGGCGCGAGCCGGTACAACGGTGGAAATGGCATGCTTGTACACCATCTGGGTCACGGTGTTGCGCAGCAGGACGACATATTGGTCGAACGACTCGATATGGCCCTGCAGCTTGATCCCGTTGACGAGGTAGATCGAGACTGGGACGTGCTCTTTGCGCAAGGCATTGAGGAATGGGTCTTGTAACAGTTGCCCTTTGTTGCTCATAACAGCTCCGTAATGTTGTTGTAGTTTAAAAGTTGGAGGCTTGCGCCCCCATTTCAAGTGCACGGGGCAAGATTCAGCTTTGCGAACGAGGCCTTGTAGTTACTGTAACCTGTTTTAGTGGTTTTTGTCGTACTGCTACGCTTAAGAAACAATTAAGACGGACGAGCAAAGCCGATCCATGCGCCCCATTATTCGCGGTTCTTGTCGAACGGGTTCTTACCACTGCGCAGTTCGATCCGCAGCGGCGTACCGATCAGGCTGAAGGTGTCGCGGAAATGCTTTTCCAGGTAGCGCTTGTACGGCTCGGTGACGCCGTCCAGGGCATTGCCGTGGATGACGATGACCGGCGGGTTCTGGCCGCCCTGGTGGGCGTAGCGCATCTTCGGACGGGTACCGCCCTTGCGCTTCGGCTCCTGCTTTTCGATCGCTTCCTGCAGCGCGCGTGTCAGGCGCGGCGTCGACAGGTTGGCGGTGGCCGCCTTGTAGGCCGCGTCGACCGAGGTCATCAGCTGCTTGATGCCGGTGCCTTTCAGCGCCGAAATGAAGCGCATCTCGGCAAAGCCGAGGAAATCGAGCTTGCGGTCGATGTCGTTCTTGATCTGGTCGCGCTGGTCGGTCGTCAAGCCATCCCACTTGTTGACCGCCACCACCAGGGCGCGGCCGGACTCGAGGATGAAGCCGGCGATGTGGGCATCCTGCTCGGAGATGTCCTGCTGGGCATCGAGCATCAGCACCACCACGTTGGCTTCCGACACCGACTGCAGGGTTTTCACGACCGAGAACTTCTCGATCGCCTCGAACACCTTGCCGCGGCGGCGGATACCGGCGGTATCGATCAGCGTGTACTGCTTGCCGTCGCGTTCGAAGGGCACTTCGATCGAGTCGCGGGTGGTGCCCGGCATGTCGAAGGCGATCACGCGCTGTTCGCCGACCAGGGTGTTGATCAGGGTGGACTTGCCGACGTTCGGACGGCCGACCAGGGCGATCTTGACCCCGTGGTCCTGGTTTTCCAGTTCGTCTTCCTCGTGCGGACGCGAGGCGAAGGCCTGGTCGAGCGCCTCGTTGACGAGGTCGTGCACGCCGTCGCCGTGGGCAGCCGAGATGACGTAGGGGTCGCCCATGCCCAGCTCATAGAACTCGGCGGTGACCGAGGTGTACTTCATGCCCTCGGACTTGTTAATGACGAGCATGACCTGGCGGCCGGACTTGCGCAGGAAGTCGGTGATCGTCTTGTCGTGCGGGGTCAGGCCCTGGCGGCCGTCGACGAGGAAGACGACGATGTCGGCTTCCGCCACCGCCTGCTTCGTCTGGATGGCCATCTCGTGCATGATGCCTTCCTTGGCGACCGGTTCGAAACCGCCCGTGTCGATGACCAGGAACGGCCGCTCGCCGATGCGCCCCTCGCCGTAGTGGCGGTCGCGCGTCAGGCCAGGGAGGTCGGCCACCAACGCGTCGCGCGAACGGGTCAGGCGGTTGAATAGGGTCGACTTCCCGACATTCGGGCGACCAACGAGTGCAATTACCGGCTTCATGTAGTTATTCTATTCGACCGCGATGGCGGTCACAGTTCCATTTTGTGTTTGAAAAATCAGGTTCGACCCCGCGACCAGCGGGGTGCCTGTGATGGCGCTGCCGTCGGTGGCGGCGCGCGCCAGGAAAGTGCCGTCCTCGCGCGACAGGAAGTGCACGTAGCCTTCGTAGTCGCCGACCGCCACGGCACGGCCGTAGGACACCGGCGTCGACAGGCCGCGGAAGGCCAGCTTGTCGTTCTTCCAGGCGCTGGCGCCGCCGTCGCGGTTGAAGGCGTTCAGGGCGCCCTTGTCGTCGGCGGCAAAGACGAAGCGCTGGTCGACCGCCACGCCCACGAGCGAGGACAGGTCGCGGGTCCAGCGCGGCGAGCCGCTGGCGACGTCGTAGCAGGCGACGCGGCCCTGGTAGGCGACGGCGCAGACATCCGATTCGAAGATGCTCGGGGCGCCGCCGATGTCGGTCACGCGCTCCAGTTCGGTGGCGCCGCGCGCCGGCGCGACTTCGACTTCCCAGCGCGGCGCGCCGGTGGCGAGCAGGAAGGAGCCGAGCTTGCCGGCCGGCTGGGCCACGATCACGTCCTTGTCGTACACGGCCATGCCCGGCGCGGTGCGCAGGGTCAGCGGCGGCGCGGCGCGCTGGACGGTCCATTTCTTCTGGCCGGTGGTGGCGTCGAAACCGACGATGCGGTTGTCGATCGAACGGGCCACGACGATGCCCTGCCCCACGGCCGGCGCGGAGAGGATTTCGCTCGACAGCTGGCTCTTCCAGAGCGCCTTGCCGTCCATGTCGAAGGCCATCAGGACGCCGTCGGCGGCGCCGACGGCGATCACATTGCCGTCGGTGCCGACGCCGGCGGTCAGGTCGCTGCCCGCCTTGATGCGCCAGACCTGGCGGCCGTCCGCCGCTTCGACCCGGGCGATGCTGCCGTCGCCGCCGGCGACGATCACGGTATTGCCGGCCAGCGCAGGCGAGAACTGGTTGCCGCGCGCCTTGCCGATGTCCAGCTTCCAGGCGGTGCGCACGGCCATCGTGCCCTTCAGTTCGACCAGCTTGGCGGGCTCGTTGCCCTTCGATTTCGATCCGAATGGATTGAGCGAGCTCAAGGTCGAGCAGCCCGTCATCAGGGCCAGGACACCGACACCAACCAGCTTACGGGTAATACGCATTTTTCTTTTACCTTGTTTCGAGTCGTAGAGAGGCAAAACCCACGCGGAGCGGGCGAAAAAGCCTTCATGGCTGCGTTGCATCGTCTCGCCGTACTCGCGTACTGTCTTCGACGATGCGCCTTGCCCTGAAGGCTTTTTCGCCCGCTCCGAGCCTTGCGGCAAGCGTGGGCCCTTACGTAATGATCAGTTTAAGCGGCTTTTTTGGCCGCATCCGGTGCAGTGCCACCGATCGCTTCCAGCTTGATGCGCACCAGCTGGCTGCCCGGGTGCTTCGGACCCATGGCGGCGAGCGCGGCGACGTAGGCGGCGCGGGCGTCGACGATCTTGTTCTGCGCGACCAGCACGTCGCCCTTGCGGTCCGACACTTCAGCCGAGAACTGCGGCAGGAAAGTACCGTTCAGCAGCTTCATCGCGCCGTCGAAGTTCTTCTCGTCGAGCAGGACGCCGGCCAGGCGCAGCTGGGCCACCGACTTGTACTCGTCGTTGCCGTTGTCGATCACCCATTGCAGCTGGGTTTTCGCGGTTTTGAGGTCGTTCGCTTCGAAGGCGGTCTTGGCCGCGGCCAGGGCGCTCATCTGGGCGTAGCTGGTGCGCTTGTACTTCGACTGGATGTCGGCGGCGATGCGCTGGCTCTTGGCGTTGTCCTTGGCGGTCACGGCATCGGTGAGCTCGTCGTACAGGCCGGAAGCCGCCACCGACTGGTCGCGCTGGTGCTTGTTCCAGAAGTTGTAGGCCGCAAAGGCGCCGAGGGCGAGGATCAGCACCCAGGTGATCAGGTTGCCGTACTTGGACCAGAAAGCCTTGAAAGTCGCTATCTGCTCTTGTTCTTCGAGGTCGTATGCCATGTCGTTCGTCTAGTAGTTATATGGGTGAATCGGTCTGCTGCTCTTACGGATGGTAATGCACGTGATCGTGGTCGTGATCGTGGTCGCCGACGATGGCATCGACGATTTGGTCGACCACCGCGTCGAAGGCGACGGTCGCCTGCTGCTGCTCGCCGGCTTCGCCACGGAGCGACTTCACGGCCGCCACATTGTTCGCCACTTCATCCTCGCCCAGGATCACGGCAAACGATGCGCCGCTGCCGTCGGCCTTCTTCATCTGGCTCTTGAAGCTGCCCGCACCCGTTGGCGTTGCGCAATGTAACACAACGTCGAGGCCGGCATCACGCAGGCGCTCGGCCAGGATGAAGGCCTGCACTTGCGCCTCTTCTCCCTGGTGCACCATGTAGACGTCGCACTGGCTCGGCTGGGCCGGTTCGCCCAGGCCCTTCATCAGCTCGATGATGCGCTCGATGCCCATCGCGAAGCCGACGCCCGGGGTCGCCTTGCCGCCGAACTGCTCGATCAGCGGATCGTAGCGGCCGCCGGCGCAGATCGTGCCCTGCGAGCCGAGTTCCTCGGTGACCCATTCGAACACGGTGCGGTTGTAGTAATCCAGGCCGCGCACCAGGCGCGGGTTGACGGTGTACTGCACGTTGTTGCGGTCGAGGAGTTTTTTCACGCCTTCGAAGTGCGCCAGCGATTCCTCGCCCAGGTACGACAGCAGCTGCGGCGCGCCGTTCACCATCTCTTGCATGGTCGGGTTCTTGGTGTCGAGGATGCGCAGCGGGTTGCTGTGCAGGCGGCGCTGCGCTTCGGCGTCGAGGATGTCGGCGTGCTTTTCGAAGTAGGCGATCAGGTCGGCACGGTGGCGCAGGCGCTCCTCGGCGTTGCCGATCGAGTTCAGTTCCAGGCGCACGTTCTGCAGGCCCAGGTCGTCCCACAGGCGGCGGCACAGCATGATCAGCTCGGCGTCGATGTCCGGGCCGGTGAAGCCGACGGCTTCCGCGCCGAACTGGAAGAATTGGCGATAGCGGCCGCGCTGCGGACGCTCGTGGCGGAACATCGGGCCCTTGTACCAGAGGCGCTTCGGACCGTCGTAGACCATGTTGTGCTCTAGCACCGCGCGCACGACGCCGGCCGTACCTTCAGGGCGCAGGGTCAGCTCGTCGCCGTTCATCGAGTCGGTAAAGGAATACATTTCCTTTTCGACGATGTCGGTGACGGCGCCGATGGCGCGCTTGAAGAGGCCGGTTTCCTCGACGATCGGGGTCACGATCTTCTGGTAGCCGTAGCTTTTCAGGATGGTTTCAGCGGTGTTTTCGAACAGCTCCCACAGTGGTGCATCGCTTGGGAGGATGTCGTTCATGCCTTTGATGGCGACGATTTTTTCTGGTTTGGACATATTCTATTTTTCAGTAGGGTGCGCACTTGTGCGCACGCGGTACGGCATTCGATCTATCGGGCTACGTGATACGGCGGGGTGCGCACGAGGTCGACTGCGTGCGCACGGAGTGCGCACCCTACGCGATCTCGGTCTGCTTGCCGTAGTTCTTCTTCACATACTCCAGCACGATGTTCTGGAACTCGTCGACGATCCGCTCGCCGCGTAGCGTCGCCACCTTCTGGCCGTCGACGAACACCGGCGCGGCCGGCGATTCGCCGGTACCGGGCAGGCTGATGCCGATATTCGCGTGCTTCGATTCGCCCGGACCGTTGACGATGCAGCCCATCACGGCCACGTTCATCGCTTCCACGCCCGGATACAGCTTCTTCCATTCCGGCATCGAATCGCGCAGGAAGGTCTGGATGTTGTCGGCCAGTTCCTGGAACACGGTGGACGTTGTACGGCCGCAGCCCGGGCAGGCGATCACCATCGGGGTGAACTTGCGCAGGCCCATGGTCTGCAGGATTTCCTGCGACACGATCACTTCCTTCGTGCGGTCGCCGCCCGGTTCCGGGGTCAGCGAAACGCGGATGGTGTCGCCGATGCCTTCCTGCAGCAGCACGGACAAAGCCGCGGTCGAAGCGACGATGCCCTTGCTGCCCATGCCGGCTTCGGTCAGGCCCAGGTGCAGCGGGTAATCGCAGCGGCGCGCCAGTTCGCGGTAGACCGCGATCAGGTCCTGCACGGCCGAGACCTTGCACGAGAGGATGATCTTGTCCTTGGCCAAGCCGATTTCCTCGGCCTTCACCGCGTTCTCGATCGCCGAGGTGATCAGGGCTTCGTACATCACGGCCTGCGCACTGAACGGGTTCGCACGTGCGGCGTTCTCGTCCATGATGCGCGCCAGCAGCGACTGGTCGAGGCTGCCCCAGTTGACGCCGATGCGCACCGGTTTATTGTGCTGGATCGCGATCTCGATCATCTGGGCGAACTGGGTGTCGCGCTTGGCGCCCTGCCCCACGTTGCCCGGATTGATGCGGTACTTCGACAGCGCCTTGGCGCACTCGGGGAAGTCGCGCAGCAGGATGTGGCCGTTGTAGTGGAAGTCGCCGACCAGCGGCACGTCGATTTCCATGCGGTCGAGCTGCTCGCGGATCAGGGGCACGGCGGCGGCCGCTTCCGGCTTGTCCACGGTCAGGCGCACCATCTCGGAGCCGGCGCGCGCGAGTTCCTTGATCTGGATCGCGGTACCGATCACGTCGGCGGTGTCGGTATTGGTCATCGACTGCACCACGACCGGGGCGTCGCCGCCGATCCAGACCTTGCGCTCGCCGTGCTGGACCAGCACGCGGCGCGCGGCGCGGCGCGCCATCGGGCCGGAAGGAATTGGCAGGTTCGTAGAAGTCATGCTTTGCTCGTTGTCCTTGTTTGGGGCGTCGTCTCGATGCCGCCCTGCCCCGGGCGGTGCCCGGGCTACACTCTGTTTTACTTCAGGGTTACGCGGGAGATTGTCTTGCCCGGCAATGCAGGCAAGGCAACGGCGGCGCCGCGCAGCGTGGCCGAGACGCCGCTTGGATTGCCAACCACCAGGGTCGCCGTGCCCGGCACTTCAACGGTCTCGGTGCTGCCGGCTTTCACCAGGCGCGAGATCAGGGCGCGGCCGCCTTGCGGCTTGACTTCGATCCACGAATCTTCGCGCACAGTCAGCACCAGGGTATTGGCGCCCTCGGCGGCCGGCGCGGCAGCCGGCGTGGCCGCAGCCGGCGCCGGGGTCGCGGTGGCTGGCGTTGCCGGTGCCGTCGTGACTGCTGCCGGGGTACCGGCGGCGGCGCCTGGCGTCGTCGTTGCTGCCGGCGGCGTCGCCGTTGCGCCCGCGGCGCCGGCTGCCGGTGCGGCGCCGGTGGCATTCGCGTCGGCCGGGGCCGGCACCGAGATCAGCGGCACGGTCGGGTTATGCACCGTATCGGCGGCCGGCGCCGTTGCGGTGGCGGTCTCGGCCGGACCGGCCAGCACGGCTTCGTTGCCTGGGGCCTGGCTGCCCGGCAGCGAGACCAGGCCGAAATGCCAGGCCGCGCCCGCGCAAGCGGCCACGACCACGACACCGGCGATCCAGGCCAGCGGCAGGCTCGAGCGCTTGCCGTGGGTCGGGTAGCGCGAGTGCGAGAAGGAGGTCGGACGGTTGCTGCGCACGGCACCGGTGTCGACCGGGACCGGGTTGTCCATCGGGATCATCGCTACCAGCGGGGCCGGATCGAGCCGCAGGATCTTGGCGTAGGCGCGCACGAAACCGCGCGTCACGGCCGGACTCGGCAAAGCTGCATAGTCGCCCGCTTCGATCGCCACCACCTGGCGCGGCGCCAGCTTGAGCTGCTCGGCCACCTGCTCGATGGTCCAGCCCATCGATTCGCGCTGGGCCGACAGGGTCGCGCCCGGATGGCCGTGGTGTTGGTTCGAAGGGGCGCTTTGTTCCGTGCGCTCTGAAGTCATTGTCGTCTCACTCATCGAAAGCCCCGCGCTCGTACGCCAGGTATTCGGGCGAGCCCGGGAAGCGCCGCCGCAACTGCGCCACCAGGCTGGCCTCCATCGAGCGTTCGCCCAGTTTACGCTGCACCCGCAAAGCGAGCCACAACGCATCGGCGGACAGGTTGTCGAGCTTCGACACTTCTGTCAGGCGGTTAATGAAAAAACCGGCGCGCTGGTAGTCGCGCCGCTCGAAATAGACCCGCGCCAGTCCGCTCGAGACGGCCGGCAGGTCGGGCTGGTAACGCAGTGCGTCGAGCAGGTAGCGCTCGGCCGCATCGATATTCTTCGTTTTCAGGCTGCACACGCCCGCGTTCACGAGCGCGCTCACCGGCGTCTGGTAGGACGGGTTCTTCAGCGCCGACTCGAACTGGCGCATCGCCTCTTGCGGACGGTTCGCCGTCTGGCACAGGAAGGCGCCGTAGTTGTTGGCCAGCTCGGGGTTGCGCGGCGCCAGGCGCAGCGCGTGCTGGTAATTGTCGTCGGCCAGCGGCACCTGCCCCATCGCCGTGTAGATCAGCGCACGCATGCCGTAGGCGTCGGCGTAGTCCGGATCGGCATTGATCGCCTGCTTGACCTCGTCGAGCGCGATGTCGTACTTGCCCTGCTGGTAGTAGCCGACCGCCAGTTGCAGGCGGATCAAGGCGCGCTTCTCGTTCGCGGTCTGGTCCGACGCCGTCTTGAGCTCGGCACCGCTGTTGCCAGGCGCGGCACAGGCCGCAAGCAGGCACAACGCGAGCGCTGCCGCGAAGCGGTTCACCATGCCCCGGACTGGCGTCGTCACGATCAAGAAGGAATCTCCACGATGCGTCCGAAATCGGCGCCGAATTTCTTCTGGTATTCGGCCATCTTTTCCATACGCTGGGCGACGCGGGTGCGGTCCTGCACCTCGCCGGCCAGCTGGCCGCAGGCGGCGTCGATGTCGTCGCCGCGCGTCTTGCGCACAGTGGTCACGATGCCGGCGTTCATCAGGACCTCGGCGAAGGCCTTGATACGCGGATTCTTCGAGCGCGTCAGGCCCGATTCCGGGAACGGGTTGAACGGAATCAGATTGAACTTGCAGTTCACGCCTACCACCGGATCGTTCACCAGCGCGATCAGTTCGCGTGCGTGCTCGTCGCTGTCGTTGAAGCCGTCAAGCATGCAGTATTCGAAGGTGATGAAGTCGCGCGGCGCGAATTCCAGGTAGCGCTTGCAGGCGGCCATCAGTTCGCGCAGCGGGTATTTCTTGTTCAGCGGGACCAGGATGTCGCGCAGCGCGTCGTTCGACGCGTGCAGCGAGACAGCCAGCGCCACCGGCACATCCTGGGACAGCTTGTCGATGTTCGGCACCACGCCCGAGGTCGACAGGGTCACGCGGCGGCGCGACAGGCCGTAGGCGTTATCGTCGAGCATCAGCTTCAGGGCCGTGACGGTCGGCTCGTAGTTCAGCAGCGGCTCGCCCATGCCCATCATGACCACGTTGGTGATCTGGCGTTCGCCCTTCGGGCCGGGCTCGATGCCCTTGGTACGGCGCAGCTCGAACTCGGCCATCCACAGCTGGCCGATGATCTCGGCCACGGTGAGATTGCGGTTGAAGCCCTGTTTGCCGGTCGAGCAGAAGCGGCAGTTGACGGCGCAGCCGGCCTGGGTGGAGATGCACAGCGTGCCGCGGTTTTCTTCCGGGATGAACACGGTTTCGACCGCGTTGCCGTTGCCGACGTCGACCAGCCATTTGCGGGTGCCGTCGGTCGAGGTGTGGTCGCTGATGATGCCCGGCGCACGGATCTCGGCGCGGGTCTTGAGTTTTTCGCGCAGCGACTTGGCGAGATCCGTCATGTCGTCGAAGTTGCCGGCGCCGAATTGGTGGATCCAGCGCTGCAGCTGCTTGGCGCGGAACGGCTTCTCACCCAATTCGGCGCAGTAGGCGACGAGTTGCGCGGGATCGAAGTCCAGCAGGTTGGTGAGGGTCGTCATGTTGTTCCTAATACTAAAAAGTGATGCAACCCCGCTCGCAGGGCCCGAGGCATCAAGCGAGCGGCGTCTGATACGGGAAATCGATTACTTCAGTTCTGGGAAGAAGTAGGCGATTTCAACTTTTGCAGCTTCGACAGCGTCCGAACCGTGAACGGCGTTGGCATCGATCGAATCGGCGAAATCGGCGCGGATGGTGCCTTTTTCAGCTTTCTTCGGATCGGTCGCGCCCATCAGGTCGCGGTGTGCCAGGACGGCGTTTTCGCCTTCCAGGGTCTGGATCATGACAGGGCCGGAAACCATGAAGTTCACCAGGTCGTTGAAGAAGCCGCGCTCTTTGTGAGCGGCGTAGAAGCCTTCAGCCTGCTCGCGGGTCAGTTGGGTCATGCGGGCAGCAACGATCTTCAGGCCAGCGTTTTCGAAGCGGCTGTAGATTTGGCCGATCACGTTTTTTGCAACTGCGTCTGGTTTGATGATCGACAGGGTGCGTTCGATTGCCATGTAAAACTCCAATAAAAAGAAAGGTTTAAATCGAGAAAGTAAGAACTCAATCAACCTTTGATTTTACCATACCTGGACCCATATAGCCGATATTGCCGCGGCAAGGGCCAAAGTGGTAGAGTGGCGGCGAAAAACCGCCTTGTCAACGTGGTCATTTGCTTTCCTCAGCGAGCGCAACCACTCCCTTATGGAAAGCTTAAGGCCGGTTTACAACGAACAGCCCCATGCTATGCTTGAGTGGCAATACATATTTACCCAACCGGAGCGATCATGAATCCCATTCTGCAAAAGCAACCTGCTTATGACGTGGCATATAGCCAGGTCACGCGCAACAAAGTACTGCGCAATACCTTCTGGCTGCTCGCGCTGTCGATGATTCCGACGGTGCTGGGCGCCTATGTCGGCGTCTCGCTGGCGCTGCCGATGTTCAGCGGCTTCATGGGCTTCATCGTCTTCATGGCGATCGCCTTCGGCTTCATGTTCGCGATCGAGAAGACCAAGGAATCCGCGGCCGGCGTGTTCGTTCTGCTCGGCTTCACCTTCTTCATGGGCCTGATGCTCACCCCGCTGCTGCGCCACACCCTGGGCTACGGCAACGGCGGCCAGCTGATCATGACCGCCTTCGGCGGCACCGCGGTCGTGTTCGCCGTGATGGCGAGCATCGCCACCACCACCAAGCGCGACTTCTCGGGCATGGGCAGCTGGCTGTTCGCCGGCGTGATCGTGCTGCTGCTGGCGGCCGTTGCCAACATCTTCCTGCAGATGTCGGTCATCTCGATCGTGGTGTCGGTGCTGGCGATCGGTATCTTCTCGGCCTTCATCCTGTATGACGTGCAGCGCATCGTGAACGGCGGCGAGACCAACTACATCTCGGCCACCCTGGCGATCTACCTGGACGTGTACAACATCTTCACCAGCCTGCTGCGCCTGCTGGGCATCGTGGGCGGCGACGACTGATCGCTTCCGCTGAAATGAGAAAGCCGACCCAAGGGTTAATGCCAGTCACTTAAGGCATTGATCTCTGCGCCGCAAGAGCTAAAACGGATTCATGTTCAATCATGAATCCGTTTTTTATTATGGCTCTTCAACTTAACTTGGACTATGCGGCCGAGCTGGCGCC
>NZ_PPXQ01000029.1 GCF_004798585.1 Massilia sp. Mn16-1_5 | reverse complement strand
TACTGGCTGCCGGCTTCGCTGACCATGCGCACGGCGCGCTCGATGACTTCAGGGGAATACTTGGGTTGCTTTTTCATAGCTCCATTCTCTCAAACAATGGAGCCTCTACAAAACCCGGGGCGATTCACTACGGCCCGGCATGACACTGGAAGCGGACGTAATCCAAGAGCGCCGGAAAATCTGGGAGTGGGTTGTTGAACCGCTGTTAGCGGCCACTCACTAGTAACCAGGGCGCGTCGTGTAAGAAATCGTTTGCACGGGGGCTAGCAACAATCCGCCCGTTCTACGGTAGTACGTCGTGATTGCAGCACGTCGTACGAAGCTATTGCGTTCTGACCAGAATGCATTTCAAAACTTTACTTAAGGATCTCATATTATGCGGATTATTTCAAGCGAAGAATGGGACTTGGTCGCTGGTGGCAGCGTTGGTGAGCAAGATAAGCCAACCAAGAAGAAAGACGACGGAGGGGGCTTCTTCGGTGCAATCGGCTCTTTTCTTGGTGGTCTATTCGGCGGCGGCGGCGGCGGTTGTGAACCATATAGCCACACGTCCGGTAGCGTTACTACAACCCAGACTTGTGGGCCTAATGGCACGTCAACCACGACTACGTCGGGACCTGGATACGTCATCATGCAAACTGTAATGCCGGGTGCCGGTGGTTCCGGCTCAATCGGCGTAGGCACTGTACGCGGCAGCGTGAACTACAACGGCGGGACGAACGTGACCACAACCACGATCATAAACGGACGTGTGTCTCACGGGCGCTAAAAATTAGTAGTTCAGGCGCGTGAATGCACGCGCCTCACTTCACCGCCATGACGTTGACCTCGGTCTTCTCGTTGGCCAACAACTTATTGAGTCAGAAACCATTATGCTCTCTGTCATTCGAAGCTACACGGCCGGTGTTGCTATGATGGCGATGGTAATTCCAACTGTTGCCGATGCCGGAACCACTGTGCCGCGTGCCTGGCTCGTTACCAAAGGCGCGACACAAGCGGTGTTGGTCGCAGAGTCACACATCGGCACTCCCGTCGAGAGCGACCGCTACTTTGATTCCGTAGTCAAGCCGAGTTACGCGGTGGCTGATGTGGCCGTCATGGAGACCTATTTTGGCCCGAGCCAGACTCTTAACGAAACGTTTGAGCGTGGCGCGCCGTGCTTTGACGACCCAAAGGGGTTGCGCACACCGCGGTTGCGGCGCGCATTTGACGCCTTAATCAGTGCAACACGTGATAACCGACTCGACATGCCCGACTGGCTTAAAGAATGGGAAATCTTGCCGGAATTCATTTTCACCTCGACTCTGTTTGACCAGTTTGCAGTCAAGTCTCTTGGACCATCATATTTCGCCGCCGTCGAAGCACAGGGCGGTTTGGGGATATCCTTCCGCTTGCACCGCAAGGACGCGGCCGCGAAAAAAACGATTGGACTCGATACACTTAAAGACAGACGAGCGCACTTCTGTAGCTCGAGTGCGAGTGAGCGCGCAGATTTCGTTGCTGATGAAGCACTGGTGGTCGCTCGCCTTCTACAACTGAAGCAGGCCGATCCAAAATACGCTTCTGTCGGCAAGTTGGCGGCGGCGATGGGGCAGGTTTTGGCCGAAATAGCTCGCTGCGTCGACCAAGCGGTGCCCTGTGCGATCGAGCAGGCTTCTCCCGACCTGCGCTTGCTGCAGAACAGCGGATGGATGCCGTATTTCAGCCCTGGCACGTTTGAAATTTCGCTCAAGAAGCGCACCCGTGCTTGGGTTCCTGTGATCATAAAAACTGTCTCCGAACACCGCAGGAGCTTTGTTATCGTCGGGGCACTACACCTCCCTGACCTCAAGGTCGGCGACCGGGTAGAACCTGGCTTGATTAGTCTCCTGCGCCAACAGGGCTATTCGGTCACTGTTATTAAGGACGCGAGAGACATCAGCATGACGTTCCTGTCACCCTCGTGGTTTGATCGCATCCGCTCTGCAATGAACAGCTTATGAAAACCATATTGCAGACCGAAGCGAGCGAGTGCGGCTTGGCGTGCCTCACTATGGTAGCCGATCACTTCGGCTACCACTGCGAACTCACCGACCTGCGGCGGCGCTTTGCAATCAGTCTTAAGGGCGCCACAATGACCCAGCTTATCCGTCATGCCGCCGCATTGGAATTATCGGCACGTCCCCTAAGGCTTGAACTCGACGAAATACCCGATCTACAACTGCCATGTATACTGCATTGGGATCTCAAGCACTTTGTGGTATTGAAGAAGGTTCACAAGAGCGTAACAGCCACCATTAGTGTAACCTTGGTCGATCCCGCTGTGGGTGAGCGAAGGATGACGCTCGATACGGTATCTAAGCACTTTACCGGAGTTGCGCTTGAACTAACCCCAAACGAGCACTTCAGACCGGCTGATGAAACTAAGCAGATCTCTGTCAGCCAGTTGACTGGGAAAATCTTTGGCTTGCGAATGGCGCTGTTTCAGGTCGTCTGCCTAGCTGCACTACTTGAATTGTTTGCAATCGCGATGCCACTCTTCAATCAGTACATCATCGACGAGGTGATTGTCGCTGGTGACCGCGAATTGCTCATTATCCTGACCGTCGGGTTTGCATTGTTGGCGATGACGCAGACTGGCATCGAACTCGTGCGCAGTTGGTTCCTGATGCGCTGGAGCATCGATATCGGATTCCAATGGGCGGGCCGGGTGTTTAGCCATATGCTGCGCCTGCCAATTACGTTTTTCGAGAAGCGTCGGCTCGGCGACATTGTTTCGCGCTTTAGTAGTATTTCGGAGATCCAGAACACGCTGACGAGTGTGTGTGTCGGGAGCGCGCTTGACGGCATTATGGCGCTGCTTGCGTTGGCTATTATGTTTTCCTACAGCGCCTATTTAAGCATGATTGTTATCGCTGGTGTGGCAATATATACGTTGCTGCGCTGGCTGTTTTACCAGCCATTCCGAGAGGCGTCGCAGGAACAATTGGTGTTGGCAGCTAAGGAGAGTAGCCATTTCTTAGAAACGATTCGTGCAATCGCGCCGATAAAGCTTTTCGGTCGTGAAGCAGAACGTCGTACACGTTGGCTGAATCTGAATCAGGACGTCATCAATCGCACAGTCAAAACCCAAAAGCTGGGCATTCTGTTCAAGGTGGCGAACTCGGCGCTGTTCTCCGCGCAAAGCTTAGCAATCTTTTATACAGGGGCAGGGTTAGTCATGAGCAATGCGCTAACGGTAGGAATGTTGATGGCATTCAGCAGTTATGCCGCCACATTCTCTGGGCGAATCTTTAGCCTGATCGATGTGGTTTTCAGCATCCGGCTCCTTAGCATGCACACGGGGCGCCTCGCGGACATCGTGACGGAGGAAGCAGAACATGCGGACGATAATGAATTCGATTGTAGCTTCCTCAATGCCGAGATCACATTGCGCGGTGTGAAGTTCCGTTACGGCGATGGCGAGCCATGGGTGCTCAATGGCATCGACTTGACTATCCCGGCTAGACAAAGCGTTGCCTTGGTCGGACCGTCCGGTTGTGGCAAGAGTACGTTGTGCAAGATTATTCTTGGATTACTTGAGCCAACGGAAGGCGAAGTGTTGCTCGGAGGAGTGCCTGTCTCCCGTATGGGCTACCGCAGCTATAGGCAAGTGGTCGGGACTGTGATGCAGGATGACACTTTATTAGCTGGCTCGCTTCTAGAGAATATTACTTTTTTTGATGTCAACGCTGACATTGCACTTGCTGAACAATGCGCGCGCCTGGCAGCAATACATGAAGAGATCTGCAACATGCCAATGGGATACCATACTTTAGTCGGGGAAATGGGCAGTAGCCTGTCCGGGGGGCAAAAGCAACGCGTATTGTTGGCACGTGCGCTGTATAAGCAACCACGTATTCTGGCGCTGGATGAAGCAACTAGTCATCTGGATGTGATAAACGAGCGAAACGTCAACATGGCGCTTAGCACGCTGTCGCTAACGCGGATAATGGTTGCGCATAGGCCTGAGACGATCAATGCTGCGGAACGAATCGTTGCAATGCAGAACGGTAGGGCTTTCGAAGTGACAAAAGAACCTTTGTACCGACCAATGGCCGCTGATTTCGCATGAACTTAGCTGAATAAGATTGGCCAGTTTACTTGCAACCAGCTTGCGACCCGAGTGTTTAATTCATGATTATGTAGCAGGCTCATTAGCTTCGGAGGTTCCGACGAACCAATCGCATAAGTGCGGAAAGTTAATTTTCCATGAAGGGAGGCTATAAAACAAATCATCGAGACAATTGCCGGTTATTGGCAGATTCCTAGCCAGACGGCCAGCATTAAGGCCCTCTCCATCGCACTTCGCATGTATAAGGTCCGTATGCTCTAGCCGAAGCGCCAATCGTGCATGCTACCAAAGCGCTAGTGCGACTGCTACCCGGGTGCGCGCAAAAGTTTGTTAACAAGGCTGCACCTAAACGGATGCTGAACTGGATTGGATAGGGATTTGCTCGATCGCCTACCTGGATAACGGGGAATACCGAGCACCTGAGAGCAGGTGGGAGTTAATCGACGGTGCCACACGTATTCGGCATGGCCCCTGAGTCAACTTGTGTCCACTATGTTGCGAATTCGTTAAGTACCAGGCCCGGGTCGGTTTGTGTCATCGATATGCCGGAGACGTCTTTGCCGGGGAGGATGAACATCAAGCTCAGCACAATGAACGGTACGGCCAAAAAAAAGAGCAGAGCATCGGCAACGATCGGGCTGTGATTGTCCGGCAATGGCTTAGCCCCTTGGCAATCATCGGTTAAGCGATCACAGGCGGAGGGGCAAGGCCTGCACAGTAGTAGCCGCTGGATGCAGGAAGGCCCTACTGCCGCTGAAGAGTTTCGTTGCGCTTAACGACGAGCAGTGAGCTCCGACCTCAACCAACGCGCTGTCGGCAAAGCGATACAATGCCTCGTTCGATCATGCAAACCCATAGGCGAACTCGTATGGTACCGCACATGGTATCGACCAAGACGTATTGATGAGAACTCTTGGGCACTCAAGAGGTTAGCCCATCCATTGATCATCGAGTGGGAATAATGGATGGCTCGGCAGTAACTGGCAAGCTCAGGCAAGAGCAACCGAAGCCCCTGATTTTGAACTGACCCCATACAGTTGGACAGTTGAGTTAGCTAGGCAGCCAAGGCCTGAGTCCTGTACTGAACGGACTCAGGCCTTTCAGTTTGAGCTTGATGCGGTCGTGATTGTAATAGTGGATGTAGTCGGCCAGGCCATCGCGTAACGCATCGACGCTGTCGAACTTGTTCAGGTAAAAGAACTCGGACTTCAACACGGCGAAGAAGCTTTCCATTGCCGCGTTGTCGAGGCAGTTGCCCTTGCGGGACATGCTTTGTACGAGCTGGCGTTCCCGGAGCTGACGTTGATAGGCCGGCATGCGGTACTGCCAACCCTGGTCCGAATGCGGCATCGGCCGTTCGTGCGAAGCGAGCCTGGCCAAGGCTTTCTTGAGCATCGAGCCGACCAGTTCGAACACAGGTCGTTTGCTGGTCTCGAAAGCGACGATCTCGCCGTTATACAGGTCCAGCGAAGGCTGAGCGATAGAGTCAATTAGACCCGTTGCGTGGGTGCGCATCAGATAACGCATCTGCAGCCGCTCCAGCGCCAAGGCGGGCATCCCGGTCACCCTTTGCCGGGTGCGGTTGGGCCAGTGGTGCCACAGCGGCCTTCCGTTGTTGGCGTTTCTCTTGGGTGACAATCCGCACCCAGGCTGCGATTGTGGCCATCCACAGGACCCAGGTGACTGCGATAAGGAGCAGGGGATTCAGCCGGGCATAACCCAAAAGCAGCGCCGCGCTGATGGCAAGGACGGCAACTTCCCCGTATGCCAGGCAATGTGCGCGCGTTCGTGCGATTTTTGTCCAAGGGAGGAAGGTCACCGCCAATGCAAAAAAGATGAAGGGTGAAACCAGACCGTTCGCCAGCGCATCCGCGCCGAAGTATCCAGCGGCAGAAATCAAGGCGCATGCCACTACCGATAACACGCGTGGTTTTAGTAATTGCCTGCCGTGGCTAAAGTTCGCTGATGCCTGGCGGTCGTTCGGCCAATAGTGGACGAAGCGGCGACTCATTACGGCAACCAGAGGGCCACCGACCAGCAGGCTAAGCATGTGGACTACCGCGGGGACCTGGAGAAGCATCCATCCAGTCTCCAGCAACGCAAGACCTAGTATCGCGGCCGCAAGCGCACCGAAAGCGCTGTTGCGCATTCCTTCAGTAGGGGTAACCGTGGCTTGCACCATTCTGCCTCCGATATGCATTTGCAAGCTGGACGGGGACGGTCTTGAAAAGGGGTGTTACGGCACCTGCCCAGGCGTGTAGCCGAGGGACTCAGCGGTGGCAGTGGTTGTTGCGCGTGGCAGAGGGAGGCCGAAGCTAATCAGTGGAAACAGCATCTGGTACTGCACCGGTTCGCATGTGCCAGCAACCTCTGGCTTACATATCTGTGCGCGGACCAATCTGACACACGTTGCAGCGTTCGGGTTTGCATGGCATATCTGGCGGTTCGCTGCAGGATCCGCAGGCAGGACGCCCGGGGCGATTCTCGTCGACGTCAGGCTTCCGTCTGCATTGCGCACGAGCGCGAGGTACTCGATGCGGACATGTTGGTCCGTAATTGGCGCACCTACCGGAAGCTCTCCAGGTTCGTTGCGAAGTATAGAAAAGTAGCGTATCCGATCGAGCTCGGCCTCGTCCTGGAAGTTCGCCGATGCCGCTGCGGTCGCGGCGCGCCGTGTCACTTCCTGGAGCGTGTTGTAGAGATACATGATGCGGGCGAGTTCGATAATGCTGAACACAAGGGCAAGGAACACGAATACCAAGAGTGCGAATTCAACTGCAGCGACACCACGCTGTTTTTTGGGCTGCGGCAACGCGCTGGGGGAGCGATTAATTGCTGACATAGGGCACCGTCGCCACTGCAGAAACGTTCCAACCATATCTACCAGTATCGACAAAACCGAAAAACTGATCCTTTAAACGAAATTGAACGCCGACATCGACGACTTCGGGCAGCGGGCCGTCTTCGACGCCGGTGCAAAGGTTTATCATGCCATTCGCGGCCGTACCGCAATGCAGCACGACGGTGATGTTGTTTTGATCGGGGATGAGGTCCGCAAGCTCCCCCCTGATGATTTCTCGAGCAGTATTTGCGGCCGCCAGCGCCAGCGTCGGATCACGCATTTCCTGTTCGGATACTGTTGACAGATAGCGTGCGCCATCCTGCGCGGCCTTTTGGACTGCTGTGTAGTGCCAAAAGAAGATTGCAAAGAACAGTGGCGCTGTGAAAAAGACGATCAGGATCGGTAGCACTAGGGCAAGCTCAACCGCCGCCGCGCCTTTTTGCCAGCGCATTGTGTTCTTTATGTTCTTGCTCATAAAAACAGCTCCACTCTGCCGACGAGTGCAGACTCCGGAACCGTACCGGCAAATTCTGCACTTATCGTGGTACTCGTGGCAGGCACGGTCATGAAAAAGCGCCCGATGCCTAGTACGGTGGCAGTCACATCGCTCCCGGCAGGAACGGGGCAGGCGAGCAAAGGGATGTTCAGAACGCGGCGTCCGATCTGCGACATCGCCAGGTGTGCCGCCGAAGGGGCGCCGTAGTTGCTCCCACTAGTCGCCTGGTACGGCGTCTTCGATCCGCTTGGATAACTGGAGACGGTTGGCTTTGGCTTGTATAAGCTCGCCCAGTCGCCAGTGGCAAAGGTCGTGTAGCCAGTTTTCGGTTCTTGAGCGCCCGGCGTGTAAGAGGCATACTTCGCGGCCTTCGCGTATGACCACAACACACCGTAGTTTTCGGGAGTGGTCCCGTCTGGGGCAGTCAGCGGATCTGCAACTGTTTCCGCGCGCCCGCCATCGGTATACGGCTTAGCTGTTTGTTCGCCGGTATGGCCCATCCAGGCTACCGTGGCTCTGGCAAACGGCTTAACGTTGAAGTCCGGCGGCGCCCCGTTTGCGTTGCAGTCGCCTGTTGCGTAGTCATCAAAACGCGAGTTTAGATGGTTGAACAGGGATGCCAGGGGGAATGGACGAGAAACATGAATTGGCGCGCCCATTACTCCCGGCGCCCAGATTTTTCCCGCACATACAGAAGGCCCGACTTTCGAGACCGTCGTGTTCGAGCTCGAATACGGCTTTCCGGGCAACGTGAAGGGGTCAACCACGAAGGTCTCGCCACCAGTACCGCCTGGGTTCAGTGCCATCAGGTCATAGCTGACGCCCCGGCGGAATCCGAATTCCACTAATTCGGCTAGCGCGGGGGGACCTGGGTTTGTTCGCAGTGCCGCAGCTTCCGGCTTCATGGCGCAAATCGCCAGCGGAGTAATTTTCAAGTTTGCGCGCCCTGCTATTGCACGGTCAGCAATGGTGAACGACGCGAGGGCGGGGGAGAGCACGCCCGCCATGAATGTGGTGCCGCTCCCTGAACCGTCATCGAGTCGGGTCGTGTCGACTTCCACGTAGTAAATCCCCGCAGGCTGGCCCTTTGCTCCTTCGCCGCTGATCCAGTCGCCATCGGGTGTCGGTGATTTGCTAAACCGAATCGCCGAATCGGACCATGTATAGGAACTGCTGTAGGTATGCCGGTAGGTGGCCGCGATTGCAGCGGCCCTCGTCAATGCATTGGTAACGCCCGCAGTTGTCCCGTCAAGCTGGCCTGCCGCCGCCAACGCAACAGCCTTCGCCATGCCGTGCAACTCGGCCTTTCGGTTATACATCTGGCCGAGGTCTATCGCGACAGCGCACATACCGAGCATCACGACCAGGGAGCCGGCACACATGATGGCGAAGGCGCCCTGTTGCCGGCGTGAAGGCATTCGAAGTAAGCCCGGCTGCCAGCGCCCGTTGCTATCGACATAACTCGGTCTTGCTGTTGGTTGCCCACGCGTGAACATATGCCTGCCTCTAGGTTGCTCAACTCGAGCGTCATTGGGTCGATTTTATGAGCGCCAACCATTGCGAAATTGATTATCAGCAATGACGTGGCATTAAGCGGGAGTTGGAGGCACATCGAGGCGCAGGCCAGCTTGGCAGCAACGCGCGAGACACTTTCGGGCCTGACATTCGACACTGCCGTGTCAGTCCCACGACCATGACATCCCCCGACCGCGAAGCTATAATCCAAGCCTTCGTCGCCAAGGAACACTCTCATGTCTCTGCTCGACCACCAGCTCGAACTGCTATCCCCCGCCAAAACCGCCGAGATCGGCCGCGAAGCCATCCTGCACGGCGCCGACGCCGTCTACATCGGCGGCCCGGCCTTCGGCGCCCGCCACAATGCCAGCAACACGCTGGAAGAGATCGCCAGCCTGGTCCGGTTCGCGCACCGCTACCGCGCCCGCATCTTCGTCACGATGAATACGATCATGCACGACGCCGAGCTCGAGCTGGCGCGCAAGCAGGTCTGGCAGCTGTACGAGGCGGGCGTCGATGCGCTGATCGTCCAGGACATGGGACTGCTGGAACTCGACCTGCCGCCGATCCAGCTGCACGCCAGCACGCAGTGCGACATCCGCACCGTCGAGAAGGCGAAGTTCCTGGGCGACGTCGGCTTCTCCCAGCTGGTGCTGGCACGCGAGCTGACGATCCAGCAGATCCGCACCATCCGTGCGGAGGTGGACACGCCGCTCGAGTACTTCATCCATGGCGCCCTGTGCGTCGCGTTCTCCGGGCAGTGCTATATCTCGCATGCGGATACGGGCCGCAGCGCCAACCGCGGCGACTGTTCCCAGGCCTGCCGCCTGCCTTATACGCTCACCGATAACAAGGGCGGGGTCGTCGCCTTCGACAAGCACCTGCTGTCGATGAAGGACAATGACCAGAGCCGCAACCTGGAAGCGCTGATCGACGCCGGCATCCGCTCGTTCAAGATCGAGGGCCGCTACAAGGACATGGGCTATGTGAAGAACATCACGGCCCATTACCGCCTGCTGCTCGACGAGATCCTGGAGCGCCGCGCGGGTTTCGTGCGGGCCGCCAGCGGGCACACGCAGATCTTCTTCACGCCGGACGTCGACAAGAATTTCAACCGCGGCCATACCGACTATTTCGCCACCGGCCGCCAGGACGACATCGGCGCCTTCGATTCGCCGAAGTACCTGGGTGTGGAAGTCGGCACCGTGACCAAGGTCGGTCTTGACCACTTCGAGATGATGACCGATACGCCGCTGGCCAACGGCGACGGCCTGAACTACATGAACAAGCGCGAAAGCGTCGGGATCGGGGCCAATACAGTGCAGAAGCTGGGCGAGAGCGAGGAGGGCCAGCGCTGGCGCGTGTTCCCGAACGAGCCAGTGAGCAGCCTGCCCGGCCTGAAAGCCGGTAAGCAGGTCCACCGCAACCGCGATCACCAGTGGGAAGCGGCGCTCACGAAACGCTCGGCGGACCGCAAGGTGGCGCTGCACCTGAGCCTGTCGGAAGTCGAGGGCGGCCTGGCGCTGACGCTACGCGACGAGGATGGCATCGAGACCGTGACGAGCGCGCAGCTGGCGCTGCAGCCGGCGCACAATCTCGAGCAGGCCGACGCGGCGCTGCGCACCAGCCTCACAAAACTGGGCAACACGATGTTCGAAGCCGACGGCATCGCGCTGGAATTGTCGCAGCCCTGGTTCGTGCCGGCCGCCGCCATCAATGCGCTGCGGCGCGACGCCGTGGCGGCGCATGAGGCGGCGAGACTGGCGGCATGGGAGCGTCCGGAACGTAAGGCGCCCGTAGAACCGCCGGCCGTGTATCCGGCAACCCAGCTGTCCTATCTCGCCAACGTCTACAACGAAAAGGCGCGCGCCTTCTACCACAAGCATGGCGTGGGCCTGATCGACGCGGCCTACGAGGCGCATGAGGAAGCGGGCGAGGTGTCGCTGATGATCACCAAGCACTGCCTGCGTTTCTCGTTCAACCTGTGCCCGAAACAGGCCAAGGGCGTGCAGGGCGTGCAGGGCCAGGTCAAGGCCGAGCCGATGACCCTGAGCACGGGCGAGGATACCTACACGCTGCGCTTCGACTGCAAGCCGTGCGAGATGCACGTCGTCGGGGCCATGAAGCCCGGCATCCTGCGCATGCCGCCGCCGTCCGCCGTGTCGTACAGCCCGCTGACCTTCCACCGCCGCCGGCCCGCGTGAAGCGTCAGCCCTTGTCCGGAACCGTGAGCAGTGGGTGACCCGCACGGTATGCCGTCGGGTGCTCCATGTGATAGGCCGTCAGTTCGATCTCGGCAAGTGCCTTGCTGACGAAGGACGTCAGGCTGTGCCTGGCGTCATAGCTTGCGACATCGTCAAAGCTTCTCGGGCCGGACTGGATGAATTCGGCGCGTGCGCTTTGGTGCATGCTGATGGCTAGTTTCCTTACCTCGACGGCAAACAGCAATTTTGCGTAATCCATTGTCGCCTCCAGATATGGTTTTAAGAGATGCGCCCTGCGTAAAGTACTGTGGACAGTTTGGGACCAGGACGTATTGATTGGTCCCATAGCTGCTTCATGAGAGTAGCCCAGCCATCGGTCACGACCAGTAAAGCTCGCTTCGGCGAGCTTTTTTTATGCGACATCGGCGGGAAATATTTGTCGTGGGTGGACCGCGAAAAAAGTCCAAGTTTTACGTGTGAATGTGCATTCTCAAGCGGCCAAACGCGGTGGCAAGATGAAAAGGACGAGCTCGTTCCAGTCGCTTCCTTGTAGTCCACCCTATACAACAATCAGGAGACACACATGAAACGCGTATCCGATGGTCGACATATGAAATTGGCCGCGTCCGGCGCGGTGGCGGTAGCGGCGCTGCTGGGCCTGTCCGCATGTTCCGACAGTCTGGACGACCCTCCCGCCGAGGAGCCGCCACAGTTCCTTGCCAATGCCGAGACCTGCAAGGCGCTGACCGGCAGGTTCATCCCGGCCTCGGCGATCGGGGAACCGAGCACGGGCGCATCCGTCAGCTCGGCGACCTATAAAACGGCGGTTGCCGACGCACCCAACCAGTCAGGCAATGCCATTGTCCAGGGCACGCCCGACTATTGCGAACTGCAGGTGCAAATCAGCCCGGTCGATACGGCAGCCCCAAGCATCAAATCGCAAATCAATCTTCCGACGAAATGGAACGGCAAGAAACTGCAGTTCGGCGGTTCGGGTTACAACGGCAGCCTGGTAAGCGGCGTGCAGCCCAGCCGCAATGCCGGGCCGGAGGTGCCCTTGCCCTTGACCCAGGGGTATATGACGGCGGGAACCGACTCCGGCCACCAGGTTCCGCCCGGCGGCGACCAGGCCAGCTTTGCGCTCAATGACGAAGCGCTGAAGAACTTCGCCTATGCAGCCTACAAGAAAACCCACGACGTCGCGGTCCAGCTGGGCCAGCTTTACTATGGCAAGAAACCCAGCAAGAGTTACTACATGGGCGGCTCCGAAGGCGGCCGCGAAGCCATGATGATGGCGCAGCGCTATCCGGCCGATTACGATGGCATCGTATCGATCGACCCGGTCATGAACTGGAGCGGCCTCCAGACCTTCGGCAATTATGTCGGCGGCATCCTGCAGAGCCGCCCTGGCGCCTGGCTGAACGGCAAGACGCAGCTCGTGCATGACACGGTGCAGGGCGCCTGCGACGCGCTCGACGGCATCAGCGACGGCGTGGTCAGCAATTACAAGGGATGCAAGACGGAAGCCGATCTGGCGCTCGCGGCAAAACGTTGCCCGTCCGGGGCGGATGAAGGCGCCGGCTGCTTCTCGGATGCGCAACTTGCCGTCCTCAATGCCGCCCACACCGGCTACACCTTCAACTTTGCGCGATCGAATGGCGTGATGTCGTATGCCGGATTCGCCTACGGCGGCGAGGGGCTGAGCGGCAACTGGGACCGCTGGATGGCGGGGACGGCGGCGCCCACGGCGGGCCCGGATGCGACCGGGGTGAGCCAGCTCTACCTGTATGGCAATTACTACGTGCGCTACTTCATCGCTAGGAACCGGAATTTCAACCCCTTGACTTATGACCCGGACAATTTCCGCGAGCGCGTGCTAGAAGTGTCGAACCTGATGGATGCGACCGATCCCGACCTCACCGCCTTCTTCAAGCGGGGCGGCAAGCTGATCCTGCGTGAAGACATCTCCGACACGGCGCAAAGCCCGCTGACCGGCCTGAATTACTGGGACGCGGTGGTGGCGAAGATGGGCAGGGAGACGGTGGACCAGTTCTTCGCGGCCTATGTGGCGACGGGACTACCCCATACCTCCGGCGGCATCAATGCCGGGGCAAGCAACGCGCCGAGCTATGGCATTCCGGGCCGGGTCGATCTGCTCGCCGTCCTCGAGAACTGGGTGGAGCGGGGAACGAAACCAGCCGACCAGTATGTGCTGACGAACCGGAAGGCGCTGCCGCCCTACGAGGTCGACGCGTCCAAGCCGATGTGCCGTTATGGCAGCTATCCGAAGTATGTCGGCAGCGGTTCGGCCTCCGGCAGCCTGGCGGAAAATTACACCTGCGCGCCCAACTGAACCAGGAATGCTCCCGCCGGCGCAAAGCCGGAGCAGTCGGCGCGTCGCGCTCAGTAAGCGAAGGACTTGGCCTGAACGCAATCGAAATAGGCCATGCGCGTGCGCAGCGTCCAGATTTCATTGGCGATGTTCTGCAGCGCGACTTCCTTGTCGTGAACACGTTGCAGCATGGCTGCATCGGCCCACGGCACGTCGGCGGTCAGCTCCGGCGCAGCGCCGGCGACCTTCGCGAAGAGGGCGCTCCGGGCGGCGATGTCGGACGAGAGTTGCGTGCAGAAGCTGTCGCCATTGTTTGCAGCCTGGGCTGCGGAGCCGGCACCGGCGCAGAGGGCGAAGCAGAGGAGTGCGATCGATTTTTTCATCACGTTGTTGAGCTATGGGAAAGAAAAGCCCGCCAGGGACCTGGCGGGCTGAATCTACTGTCCCGAAGGAGAATAGAGGAGACAGCTCAATTATTGTGCAGCGCAGCATCACGCGCCAATTCTTTATCGTGATGTGAGATATTTCCCAGAGGCATAGACGGGGCGGGGACGGCTCAGCTCAGGTAGCTCCGGTCGACGCGATCGAGTTTTCGCAGCAACGCGGGCCAGGCGAATGCGCCGCCCTGTCCCGAGGTTTGCACCTTCATCGATTCGGCGGTGCCGGCCAGGATCTCCGGCGCGATCATGCGCAGTTCGGCGCCGCCGGCCTGCGCGGCCAGCTGGATCTGGCAAGTGCTTTCGAAAATGTACATCGACAGGAAGGCGTCGGCGATGCTGGGACCGACCGTCAGCAAGCCGTGGTTGCGCAGCATGAGGAAGTTGGCTTTGCCCAGGTCATCCTGCAGGCGCGGCTTTTCGGCGTCGTGCAGGGCGACGCCTTCGTAGTCGTGGTACGCCAGCGAGGCGAGCACGAACATCGATTGCTGCGATATCGGCAACACACCATCCTTCTGTGCGCTGACCGCCACCCCGGCGCGGGTATGAGTGTGGATCACGCATTGCGCGTCTTCGCGCACGGCGTGGATGGCGCTGTGGATCACGAAGCCGGCGCGGTTGACCGGCAGCGCCGACTCGGACAGCTTGTTGCCGTCCTGGTCGACCTTGATCAGGGAGGACGCCGTGACCTCGTCGAACATCATGCCATAGGGGTTGATCAGGAAGTGGTGCTCGGGGCCGGGGATGCGCGCGCTGATATGCGTGAAGATCAGATCGCTCCAGCCGTACATCGCAACCAGCCGGTAGCACGCGGCCAGGTCGCAGCGCAGTTGCCATTCGTCGGCGCTGACCTGGTCTTTCATTGAGGGGATATGCATGAGGGTTTCCTTCGATGACGTGGGGTCAGGCCGTTTGTTCGGCAGGCTTGGCGAATGCGCGGCGCAAGATCGGTACGAATTCCTGGCCGATCGGCTGCCAGTCTTCATGGGTACTGTCCTTCATGTTGCTGAAACTTGCATGCAGGTTCATCGTCGCGTCTCCTGATTCTTGTTTTGGAAAGAACCGTCGTGGTTCTTCGACGATGGTATGACAGGTAGCGCGTTCAGGTTGGCATTTTTTTATTCCCTGGCGATTCAGTCAGCGCCGCCCCGATGCGCCCAGGCCGTGGTGCGCTTCTCGACCACGGCAAAGAGTTCGTACATGGCCATGGCCATGGCGCCGATCACCATCAGGCCGGCAAAGGCGAGCGGCATCTTCATCGACGACCCGGCCGAGACCAGCAGGTAGCCGATGCCCTCGTTGGCGGTACAAAAGTTGTCGCGCACGTCCCCGCTTTGATGCGAACGTGCACCATGCGGAGGCGCGCAAAGCGCGGACAGGCGAGGGAAAGGGGAGGAGAGTCGTGAAAAACAAAGGGACCGAAACCGCCCGTCGGCGATATCGGTCCCTGCTTATTGCACGAGCGGGGAGATGCCCGCGTTTCCTGTCAGGCGAAGCCCAGCATGCCGGCGCCGGCCAGCGCGACCAGTGCCGGCGTGACTTTCTGCACGCGCGCGTTGCTTCCGGCCAGCCAGCCGAGACCCATCAGAACCATGCTGGTGAAGATGGCGCCGGCGGCGGCCGCGAAGCCGGCCATTTCCTGCCCGTGCGCATTGCCGTGCACGACGCTGAATGCGCCGGCCAGCACCAGGCCCAGGAGGGCCGGCAGCCGGCTCGAGCCGAGACCCATCAGGCCCGCCACCAGCACGCTGGCTGCCAGCAGCGGCTCCACCGCGGGCAACGCCAGCGGCGCGAACGCGCCCGCCGCCAGGCCGAGGCAGACCGTGGCCGGCGCTGCCCGCGGGAGCCGGGCCGCGGCGCTCCACAGGCCCAGTCCCAGCATGGCCAGCCAGTGGTCCAGGCCGAGCAAAGGGTGGACCAGGCCGGTGGCGAAGCCGCCGCCGGCGTGGCCCGGGTGTGCCCAGGCGCTGCCCGCGCACAAGAGGAGGAGTAGGGTGGCGGCGTGTTTGATGCGTCGTTTCATGATGTGTGCTCCAGTCTGGCGGCGTCCAGCAGGCCCTGTTCGCGGATGAAGGCGGTCACCTCGTCCACGCCGGCACCGGTACGCAGGTTGGTAAAGACAAAAGGCCGGTCGCCGCGCTGGCGGCGCGCGTCTGCGGCCATGATGTCGAGATTGGCGCCCACGTGCGGCGCCAGGTCGGTCTTGTTGATGATGAGGAGGTCCGAGCGCGTGATGCCGGGCCCGCCCTTGCGCGGAATCTTTTCGCCGCCCGCCACGTCGATGACGTAGAGCGTGAGGTCCGACAGTTCCGGGCTGAAGGTGGCCGCCAGGTTGTCTCCGCCCGACTCGACGAGGATCAGTTCGAGGTCGGGGAAGTCCGCCTGCAGGCGCGCGATGGCCTCGAGGTTGATGGAGGCGTCCTCGCGGATCGCCGTGTGCGGACAGCCCCCGGTCTCCACCCCCATCAGGCGCTCCGGCGGCAGCGCCGCGGCGCGCAGCAGGATCTCCATGTCTTCGCGCGTGTAGATGTCGTTGGTGATGACGGCCATGTCGTGGTGGTCGCGCATCGCCCTGCAGAGCTGCTCGCACAGCGCCGTCTTGCCCGATCCGACCGGGCCGCCGATGCCCACGCGCAGGGGATTCGATTGCATGCTTGCTCCTCTCAATATTACGACCGGTACAGCCGGCCGCTCTGGACTTCGTGGTACATGGACAGCCGGGCCAGTCCCGGCGCCCAGCTCGATAATTCGTCGTCGGGCAGCGCACGCGCCTGCGCGGCCGCCCCCTCGATGGCGGGCCGCAGCCCCAGCAGCAGGCGTTGCCCGGCCACCTGGCCGAGCGGGATCGACTTCACGCACACCAGCACCTGGTTCTCGGCCCACGAGAACAGCATCGCCAGCAGGGCTTCTTCGTGCGGCACCCCCAGCGCATGGACGGCCTGCGCCAGCGCGGCGGGCAGGCAGGTGTCGCGCATGGGAGTGGCCGGAGCCAGCTGCAGTTCGATGAGCAGGCGGGTCAGCGAAAAGCCCATCTGCACCGTTTCGGCTCGCAGCTCGGCGCTCTCGCGCGAGGCCAGGTAGCGTGCGTTCCATTCTTCGAAGGTGGCGCCGTCGCCGTCGGCGCAGCTGGCCAGCAGGCGCCAGAACACGGCCCCGTCCCATGGTCCCTGCACATCGGCCAGCTGGCGTGCCAGGTAGCGCGCTGCGCTGTCCGCACAGCGCACGCGGCCGCGTTCGATGGCGGTTTCGAGGCCCTGCGAATAGCTGTACGCGCCGACCGGCAGCGAGGGGCTGGCCAGCTGCAGCAGGTGCAGCAGGGCGGTTCCGTTCACGCGTGCTCCGCGTCGCCGGGACGGTGGATCTTCTGGCGCAGCGGAACAGGCGCG
The DNA here is from genome assembly GCF_004798585.1 of Massilia sp. Mn16-1_5. Taxonomy (GTDB): domain Bacteria; phylum Pseudomonadota; class Gammaproteobacteria; order Burkholderiales; family Burkholderiaceae_D; genus Telluria. Next base: position 20,672 of record NZ_PPXQ01000029.1, on the reverse strand, counting down.
AGCAGGTGACGTGGCTCGTGCTCATGGCTGTGGCCATGGCCGCCGCCGTAGGCGCCGGGCTCCGGATGAAACGGCGCCAGCTCCTCGAGCACGGTCGCGCCCAGGCCGGCGAGCATCTCGCGCAGCACCGGATCGGCGCGGATGCGCAGATGGTCGGGGCCGATCTGCACCTGGCCGTGGCGGTTACCGAGGTGGAATGCGCAGCGCACCACGGCCTGAGAATCCGGTGCGCTGATGCGGTAGGTTGCCTCCATCGCCGCGCGTACGCGCACCACGGCGCCTTCAGGGCCTGTGAGCAGGTCGCCGTCGCGCAGCACCGAGCCGCGCGGCAGGAACAGCGCCGCCTCAAGGCCCGAAGCGAGTTTTACGCGCAGGCGGCAGCGCTCGCGCTGGTCGTAGGCCAGCACCGCTTCATCGTCGATATGGTCGGCCCTCTCGATGCGGGTATGCAGGGTCAGCATGAAAGCTCCTCAAAACAGAAAATAGCGCTGCGCCAGCGGCAGCGCGGTCGCCGGTTCGCAGCGCAGGACTTCGCCGTCGGCACGCACGTCGTAGGTTTCCGGGTCGACCTGCATGACGGGCGTGGCGCCGTTGTGGATCATGTCCGCCTTGGAAAGCCCGCGCGTGCCGCGGATCGGCAGCACGGTCTTGCTCAGTTGTAGTCGTTGCGCGACCCCGTCGTCGAAGGCGGCCTGCGAAACGAAGGTCACGGATTTTTTCAGGGCGCCGCCAAAGGAGCCGAACATGGGCCGGTAGTGCACCGGCTGCGGCGTCGGGATGGAAGCGTTCGGATCGCCCATCTGCGCCATCGCGATCATGCCGGCCTTGAGGATCATCGAGGGCTTGGCGCCGAAGAAAGCCGGCTTCCAGACCACCAGGTCGGCCAGCTTGCCCACCTCGATCGAACCGACCACGTGGGCGATGCCGTGGGTGATGGCCGGGTTGATGGTGTATTTGGCGATGTAGCGCTTGACCCGGAAGTTGTCGTGGGGCGCTTGCGCTGCGCCGGGTTGCGCCAGGTGGCCGCGCTGGACTTTCATCTTGTGCGCCGTCTGCCAGGTGCGCATGATGACTTCGCCCACCCGGCCCATCGCCTGCGAATCGGAGGACATCATCGAGATCGCGCCCAGGTCGTGCAGGATGTCTTCGGCGGCGATGGTCTCGCGCCGGATGCGCGATTCGGCAAACGCCACGTCCTCGGCGATGGAGGCGTCGAGGTGATGGCAGACCATCAGCATGTCCAGGTGCTCGTCGAGTGTATTCACCGTGTACGGGCGGGTCGGGTTGGTCGACGAGGGCAGGACATTCGCCTCGCCGACGGCCGCGATGATGTCCGGCGCATGGCCGCCGCCCGCGCCTTCGGTATGGAAGGTGTGGATGGTGCGGCCCTTGAACGCGCCCAGCGTGCTCGCCAGGTACCCGGCTTCGTTGAGCGTATCCGAGTGCAGCGCGACCTGCACGTCGAAGCGCTCGGCGACGGACAGGCAGTTGTCGATGGCCTGCGGCGTGCTGCCCCAGTCTTCGTGCAGCTTCAGGCCCACGGCCCCGGCCCGGATCTGTTCCTCGATCGGGCCCGGCAGGCTGACGTTGCCCTTGCCCAGGAAGCCCAGGTTCATCGGAAAGGCATCGGCCGCCATCAGCATGGAATGGATGTGCCAGGGGCCGGGCGTGCAGGTGGTGGCCGCCGTGCCCACGGCCGGTCCGGTGCCGCCGCCGATCATGGTGGTGACGCCGCTGGTCAGGGCTTCCTCGATCTGTTGCGGACAGATGAAGTGGATGTGGGTGTCGACGCCCCCGGCGGTGACGATATTGCCTTCGCCGGCGATGATCTCCGTCGCCGCGCCGATCGTCATCGACACGCCGGGCTGGATGTCGGGATTTCCGGCCTTGCCGATGGCCGCGATGCGCCCGTCCTTGAGCCCGATGTCGGCCTTGACGATGCCCCAGTGGTCGACGATGACCGCATTCGTGATGACGGTATCCATGACATCGGCATGCAGTCCTTGCGACTGCCCCATGCCGTCGCGGATCACCTTGCCGCCGCCGAACTTGACCTCCTCGCCGTAGTGGGCGGCGGCGTAGTCATGTTCGATTTCGATGAACAGGTCGGTATCGGCCAGGCGGATGCGGTCGCCCACGGTCGGGCCGTACATCTCGGCATAGGCCTGCCTTGTGATGGTCGCCATCTCAGTTTTCCTCCAGGAGCGGCAGGGCGCCCATCACCTGGCCGTTGAAGCCATAGACCCGGCGCGCGCCGCCGAGCGCCACCAGCTCGACCGTGCGGTGCTGGCCCGGCTCGAAGCGCACGGCGGTGCCGGCGGCGATGTTCAGGCGCATGCCGAGGGCGGCCGTCCGGTCGAACTGCAGCGCCGCGTTGACTTCGGCGAAATGAAAATGCGAGCCGACCTGCACCGGGCGGTCGCCGCCGTTGGCAACGCGCAGTGTGAGGGTAGGGCGGTTGGCGTTGAGGACGATGTCGTCCTCGCGTAGCAGGTATTCTCCGGGGATCATGGCGCGGCCCTTACACGATCGGGTGGTGGACGGTGACCAGCTTGGTCCCGTCCGGGAAAGTGGCTTCGACCTGGATGTCGGCGATCATCTCCGGCACGCCCTCCATCACGTCGCCGCGCGCGAGGATCTGCGTGCCTTCGTACATCAGCTCCGCGACGCTGCGCCCGTCGCGCGCGCCCTCCATGATCGCCGCCGAAATCAGCGCCACCGACTCCGGGTAATTGAGCTTCAGCCCGCGCGCGCGGCGCCGCTCCGCCAGCAGGGCGGCGGTGAAGATCAGCAGCTTGTCTTTTTCTCTTGGTGTCAGGTCCATGTCGGCACGGTGCGAGGTCAATCAGGTGGCCCAGATGCGGGGATGGTGTGCGGGCCGGCCAAGCAGGTGCGGGCGCAGCAGTCGCCAGGCGAGTGTCACCACGCGGCGCGCGTGCTCGCTGTCGCTGCACAGCAGGCGTGCGATGAAGACGGATTTGAGCTGGCTGGCGCCGAGCGCCGGGTCCAGAGCGCGGATCTGCGCCTGCAATGCGGCGGGCAGCGCGGGTCCGACCGCAGTCAGCGTGGCGCAGACCGTTTCGCCATCGAGTCCGAAGGGGCCTGCGAGCGCTTCCGAACCGGCGGCGATGCGCGCCTGCTCGTACCACAGCAGCTGGTTGCCGCTCCAGATCTCGGAATGCAGGCGCAGCTGGCCGCGTTCGAAGCGCTCGCCGCTGGCCTGGCGGCCGAAGCACATCACCTCGCAGCCGATGTAACGGGCGCCGGCGCCCAGGTGCACGGTATGGCGCTGTACCGCGCGTGCGCCGTCGAAGTAGATCGTCTCCTGCGGCATCCATTCGAGCGCGGCGCCAATGCCGGCCATAAGGCGCACCGACTGGTGCGCCGGGCCGTCGTCGCCCCTGTACCACTTGGCGGCGCCGGGGGAGGTCAGGAATACGTGCGCCGCCGGTCCGACGCGGGTCTCGATCTCGAGCCGGTCGCCGGCGCGGATGCCGCCCGGCGGGTGCACCAGGATCGCGTGCACGGTCTGGGCGCCTTCCGGGTAAAGCGGCTTTTGCACGCGCAGCGGACCCTGATGGCGATTGCGCACCACGATACTGGCACCGGCTCGGAAGGCCAGCTCCAGTTCCAGCCTGGCCAGCCAGCCGGCAGGGGAGTCGATGTGGTGGATCGGATCATCTCGCATGCCTTGATGCTTAGCACGTTCCGTGCCACTGACGCGCGGGTCGGCGTCTCACCGCAGTGCAGCGCTCTGGCGCCGATGGGGGCGGCGTGCACCCGGTCCGGGCGGTCCGGGTCGGAAAGAGAGAAAGCGGGCCGTTTTGGTGCGCCGTCCCGAGGGCGGTGCACCGCTTTCATGCGTGCCCGCCCGTCGGCCTTACTGCGACTCCTCGCCGGGCGGCGTCGCGGACTGGCGCGACATGGAAGCAGAGCGCGACTCGTGCTGGCTCGCGGCCTGCCGCACCGGCGCGTGCATCGGCGTCTGGCGCAGGACCGACTGCGGCTGGCCGCGGGCGCCCGAAGTCGACGAGCGCCTGGTGCCGAGCGTGAAGTCGCTGGGCCGGTTCAAACCGGTGGCCACCACCGTCACGCGCATGGCGTCGCCCAGCGTCTCGTCGTAGACGGCGCCGAACTTGATGACGGCGTCTTCGTTGGTCTGCTCGCAGATCCTGTTCATCACTTGCTTGGTTTCGCGCAGTTTCAGCGTTTCCTCGGAGGCGGCGATGTTGACCAGCACCCCGCGCGCGGCGCGCAGGTTGGCGCCATCGAGCAGCGGGCAGGCGATGGCCTCTTCGGCCGCCCTGACTGCGCGGTCCTCGCCGGCGTGCTGGGCGGTGCCCATCATCGCCATGCCGGTCTGGCGCATCACCGTGCGCACGTCCTCGAAATCGACGTTGACCATCCCCGGCACGGCGATGATGTCGGCGATGCCGGTCACGGCCTTGCTCAAGACTTCGTCGGCGGCGGCGAAGGCCTGCTTCTGGGTGACGTCCTCGCCCAGGACTTCCTCGAGGCGGCTGTTCAGGACGATGATGAGCGAGTCGACGCAGCGCGCCAGCGTCGCGATGCCTTCCTCGGCCACGCGCATGCGGCGCGGACCTTCGAATTCGAAGGGCTTCGACACCACGCCGACGATCAGGATGCCCAGTTCGCGCGCGACCTCGGCGATGACGGGGGCGGCGCCGGTGCCGGTGCCGCCGCCCATGCCGGCGGTGATGAAGAGCATGTCGGCGCCCTTGAGCGCGTCGGCGATGAGGCTGCGTTCGCGGGTGGCGCTTTCGCGGCCGACCGCCGGATCGCTGCCGGCGCCCAGGCCGCTCTCGCCGAGCTGGATGCGTTTTTCGGTATGGGTGTTGGACAGGGCTTGCGCGTCCGTGTTCGCGCAGATGAATTCGAAGGTGGACAGGCCTGACGCTGCCATGTGGTTGACGGCGTTACCGCCGGCACCGCCGACGCCGATGATCTTGATGACCGTCGTCGGCTGGGGAACTTTAGTTTCGGACAAGGAAAACTCCGTTTGAAGAAATAGCGGTCGGCCGGCCGCGCAGCCGGCGTGAGGCGTGCTGGCGAATGCCGAGCCCGTTAGCCTACTTGCTGATGCGGCGCGCACGATAGCGTGAAAACGTTTCAATCGAAACGATTTGTAAGAGCCCGTGCATTCATGCGGAAAGGATGGCAGCGCAAAAACGGCGGCCGGATAGGCAATCTTTTGCTTTAGGCAATTATTCGATAGACTCTCGCCGTTATGGCAGAAGAACCGGGCAGGATGGATAGATGGGGCTGATCGCAAGGATGAGCCGGTGGCAGGGCTTGTGCGGCATGCTGTTCGGACTCGTGTGGAGTGCCGCGGCGTTTGCCATGGAGAATGGGCCGACATTGTCGGACTACAATCGGGCCGTCTGGACGGCGAGCGACGGCGCACCCCTGCATGTCAGGAGCATCACGCAAACACCGGATGGCTGGCTCTGGCTGGGTACGGATAGCGACCTGTACCGCTTCGACGGAGTGCGCTTTCATCCCGTTGCGGCGACGAACGGCGCGCGTCTGCTGAACTCCCGAGGCGGCGGTGGCAGTGTCATTTTCGATCGTGGCGGCAACCTGTGGGCACTGCGTTGCCCGACGGGTTTCTGCCTCGCCGCATCGGCCCGCACCTGTACGAGCGCCAGCATCGACGTGGCCGAGGCCGCGACGAGCCGGCTCGACCGCTTGGGCCAGCTGAGTTCTCTGGCTCCGGCCGTGGTCGGGTAGAAGGGATCGAGGCCGGAGCTGGCGCTGTTGTAGGGCGTGGTCCAGTTGCCGGCGAACAGCGTGCCCCAGCGTCCAGCGAGTCCGACGCGGGTATCGCGCGCCGCGACCGCGCCGGCGCCGGTGTCGGGCGAGAGCGTCCCTTCGACCTGGAACAGGACGCGCAGCCCTTCGCCCAAGTCTTCGCCGCCGCGTATGCCGAGCACCGAGCGGTAGTTCGAGAGGCGTGTCGAGGAAGCCTTGCCGTGCACGCGCATCTGCTGGATACCGAGGTTCAGGCGCCCATACAGTTGCGGCGATTCGGCCTGGGCCAGGCCATGACTGGCCAGCAGGCCGAGCACGGAAGTGCGAAGAAGGACGGCTTTCATGGAGATCGTCTGTAGTAGGGAAGGGCCGATCCTAGCAATCGGGCCGCTCGCTGACCCTCGCCCTTTGGTCAGGCAAGGCCTGCCGGGGGGAGCATCGAAAAATTCGATGATTGCCGCGCGAATTACTCGTTTTTCTTTCGCCCAGGTGAAAGCCATAATGTTTTCCAAGGAGGCCGACGAGAGCGTGCTGAACAAGATGCGCGCTCATCGCAAGTTCGAATCGTTCGAACGGCGCCGATCCAACATCGCTACCTGAAGGAGAACAATCATGGAAAACAGCAAACTCTACCCAATCGGCCGCGCACTTGCCGGCGTCCTCTTCGTCGTCTCCGGCATCGGCAAGGTGCTCGGCTTCGCCGGCGTGGCAGCCTGGATGAATGGCGCCGGTATCCCGGCCGCCGGCCTGTTGCTGGTGTTGACCATCCTGCTCGAAGTCGGCGGCGGCCTGGCCCTGATCACCGGATTCCAGGCGCGCCTCGCCGCCGGGGCGCTGGCCCTGTTCCTGGTGCCGGTCACGCTGATCTTCCACGGCTTCTGGCACGCCGATGCGGCCGAGTTCCAGAACCAGCTGAACCACTTCCTGAAGAACTTGGCGATCCTGGGCGGCATGCTGGCCATCTTCGCCATCGAAGGCGCGCGCCATGGCGCCAGCCGGCAGGCCGTGCGCGCAGCGCGTAGCCAGGCAGCCTGATCAATCGCCATAAACGAGGAGAACATCATGGAAGTGAGGACCCACCGCGGCGCCGGAGCGCTGCAGCAAGTGATCGAGATCGGACCGCATACGCTCCTGACGGATGCGTCGGTCGAGGCGGGCGGCGAGGGCAGCGGTCCGCTGCCGCACGACCTGCTGGCGGCGGCCCTCGCGGCCTGCACTACGCTGACCGTGAACCTGTATGCGCGCCGCAAGGGCTGGCCGCTGGAGGAAGTACGGGTGGCGGTGAGCCACGGCCAGGAAGGGGAGGCCTATGCCTTCCACCGCCGCATCGAGTATGTCGGCGCACTTGGCGCCCCGGAGAAGGAGCGCCTGACCGCGATCGCCAACCAGTGCCCTGTGCACAAGACGCTGTCCGGCCGGATCGCCATCACCACCGAGGCCGCGTAGACCTGGCTGCCGCATCGTCCCCGGCCATAAGGCAGGGACGGATCGGGCGGCAGCCGCTATCGTCCACGAGGCTGCACAGCCTCGCAACCAACGAAAGACCGACACCATGATCATCCGCACCCGTTTCAAGCGCAGCGCGCTCCTGTCCACCGCCCTTGCCGCCAGCCTGTTCGCCGCACAGGGACAGGCACAGGCCCAGGCCGACCTGATCCTCACCAACGGCAAGATCGCCACCATGGCCCGCGAAGGCGAGTTTGTCCAGGCCGTGGCCGTCAAGGACGGCAAGGTGCTGGCGACCGGCACCAATGCCAAGGTCCTCAAGCTCAAGACGGCTTCCACCCAGCTGATCGACGCCGGCGGGCGCACCGTGATCCCGGGCCTGAACGACTCGCACCTGCACGTGATCCGCGAAGGCCTGAACTACAACATGGAGCTGCGCTGGGACGGCGTCACGTCGCTCAGGCGCGCGCTGGAGATGCTCAAGGAGCAGGCCGCGCGTACGCCGGAAGGCGAGTGGGTCAAGGTGGTCGGCGGCTGGAATGAATACCAGTTCGAGGAAAAGCGCCTGCCCACCCTGGAAGAGATCAACGCCGCCGTGCCCGATCGGCCCGTGTTCATCCTCTACCTGTACGGCCTGGGCTTCCTGAACCAGAAGGGCGTCCAGGCCCTGGGCTATACGAAAGAGACGAAGTTCAAGGACGGCGAGGTCGAGCTCGACGCGGCGGGCCGGCCTACGGGCAAGCTGGTCGCGAAGCCGAACGCGCTGATCCTGTATTCGACGCTGGCGAAAACGAATAAGCTGAGCCGCGAGGACCAGCTCAATTCGACCCTGCACTACTACCGCGAACTGAATCGCCTTGGCGTGACCAGCGCCATCGACGCCGGCGGCGGCTTCCAGAACTACCCGGATGATTATGGCGTGACGCTGGAACTGGCGCGCGGCGGCAAGCTGACGGTACGCACCTCCTACTACCTGTTCGCCCAGCGCGCCGGCAAGGAACTCGAAGACTTCCAGCGCTGGACCACGATGACGCATCCGAAGAAGAACGACCACATGTTCTACCCGAACGGCTTCTCGGCCGAAGGCGGCGGCGAGAACTTGGTCGCGAGCGCCGCCGACTTCGAGAACTTCCTCGAGCCGCGCCCGGAGCTGCCGGAATCGATGGAGGGCGAACTCGAAGGCGTCGTCACCCTGCTGGTGAAGAAGCGCTGGCCCTTCCGCCTGCATGCCACCTACGGCGAAAGCATCGACCGCGACCTGGCCGTGATCGAAAAGGTCAACGCGAAGACACCCCTGAACGGCCTGCGCTTCATCGTCGACCATGCCGAGACCATCACCGATGGCCAGCTGGCGCGCATCAGGAAGCTGGGCGGCGGCGTGGCGGTGCAGGACCGCATGCACTTCCAGGGCGAGGCCTACTGGAAGCGCTATGGCGAGCAGGTGCGCCAGATGCCGCCGATCCGCAAGATGCTCGAGATGGGCGTCCCCGTCGGCCTCGGAACCGACGGCACCCGGGTGTCGAGCTATAACCCCTGGCCGTCGATCTACTGGGCGGCCACCGGCAAGACCGCCGGCGGCCTGAAAATCTGGCAGGACAAGGATGTGCTCAGCCGCTACCAGGCGCTGCGCCTGATGACGACCGGTTCGGCCTGGATGAGCGGCGAGGAGAAACTGAAGGGGACCATCAAGCGCGGCCAGTACGCCGACTTCGTCGTGCTGCCGCAGGACTACTTCAGCATCGACGCCGAGAAGATCAAGCGCCTGGAAAGCGTGCTCACCGTCGTCAACGGAAAGGTGGTGTATGGCGCCGGCCCGTATGCGCCGCTGGCACCGCAGCTGCCGCCGGTGTCGCCGGGCTGGAGCCCGGTTGCGGTGTACGGCGGCTACCAGAACCGCTGAGCGCGCCATGGGCAAGGGAAAGGCCATGGGTAAGGCCAGGCTGGAAGCCTTCAGCGATGGCGTGATCGCCATCGCCATCACCATCATGGTGCTGGAACTGGAGGTGCCGCATGGCGCCACCCTGGCCGCCCTCGAACCGATGCTCCCGGTCCTGCTGGGCCATACGCTCAGCTTCGTCTACGTCGGCATCTACTGGAACAATCATCACCACCTGTTCCAGGCGGTGCGCGGCGTCGATGGCCGTATCCTCTGGCTGAACCTGCACCTGCTGTTCTGGCTGTCGCTGCTGCCCTTCGTGACGGCCTGGATGGGCCATGCCGGGGTACAGAGGGTGCCGGTCGCCGCCTACGGCGCGGTGCTGTTCATGTGCGCGGCCGGCTACGCCATGCTCGAACACGGCCTGCTGCGCCTGGACCGCGCGAATGCCACGCTGGCGTTGGCGATCGGCGCCGACCGCAAGGGCTGGCTTTCGTTGGCCGCGTACGCCTGCGGAATCGGGCTGGGACTGGTGCACGCCTGGATCGGCCTGGCGGTCTACGTCGGCGTCGCCATCGCATGGTTCATACCGGACCGGCGCATCGAGGGCAGGCTGGCGCTGGAAGAGGAATCGCCATCCTAAGGTCACCGGATGGCCGCGCCGCGCAACCTTCCTCGCTCCGGGCGGTCGAACAGTCAAAGTACCCCGGGTTTCCGAAGAGTGCGCCATGCATCGTGTCCACGCACAGGCCATCCCGGCCTCCGCTGCGGCAACCGAGCGCCGGCTGTTTTACCGGCATCGGCTGCCGGTTCGCGTCATGCACTGGATTAACGTCGTCAGCTTTTTCCTGATGCTGATGAGCGGACTCGGCATCCTCAACGCCCATCCGCACCTGTACTGGGGCAAGGCGTCCGACTTCGACGCGCCCCTGTTGTCGATCACCGCCCGGCCCGGCCCCGATGGCCAAGCGCACGGCGTCACGCAGGTCGGCAGGCACGTCTTCGATACGGACGGGGTGCTGGGGGCTTCGCGCGTCGGGGACGCGCGGCGGCAGAGCGCGCGCGCGTTCCCGTCCTGGGCCACGATCCCCGGCCCGCAATACCTGGCGACGGCGCGCAACTGGCACCTGTTCTTCGCATGGGTGTTCGTGCTCAACGGGATCGCCTACGTGGCCTACACGGTCTTCAGCGGCCACCTGCGGCGCGACCTGGTGCCGAGCACGGCCGAACTGCGCGGGATCGGCGGCTCGCTCAGGGACCACCTGCTGTTTCGCCATCCGCGCGGCGATGCCGCAAAGCGCTACAACGTGCTGCAGAGCCTGACCTACCTGGCCGTGATCTTCGTCCTGCTGCCCTTGATCGTGCTGGCCGGCTTCGGGATGTCGCCGCGTCTGGACGCCCTGTTTGGCGGCTGGGTCGACCTCCTCGGGGGCAGGCAGTCCGCGCGCACCTTGCACTTCGTCGCGGCCTTCCTGCTGCTCGCCTTTGTCGTGGTGCACGTGTTCGAAGTGATCGTGACCGGCTTGTGGAACAACCTGCGCTCGATGATCACGGGCTATTACCGCTTGCCGGAGGACAGTCAGGACCGGGAGGGGAGGGCGCCATGAGCGAGCCTGCGCGGCGGCGCTTCCTGCGCCTGGCCGCCGGCGCGGCGCTGCCGGGTGTGCTGTCCGGCTGCGACCTCCTTGCCGGCAGCGAGGCGTTCAACGACACGTTGCGCAAGGCCCAGTTCCTGAGCCAGCGCGCGCAGGCGCTGCTGACCGGGGTGGACGCCATGGCGCAGGAATTTACCGAAGACGATATCGCCGCCGAGTTCCGCAGCAATGGCACGGCCATGCCGGACAGCGCCCTGTACCGGCACATGCTGGCCGACGGGTTCGCCAGCTGGCGGCTGCGGGTCGGCGGCTTGGTCGCGCACCCGGCGCACTTCAGCCTGGCCGAGCTGCAGGCGATGCCCTCGCGCACGCAGATCACGCGCCATGACTGCGTCGAGGGCTGGAGCGTGATCGGGAAGTGGACCGGTGTGCCGCTGCGGCAGCTGCTGTTGCGGATGCGGCCGCTGCCGGCGGCGCGCTACGTCGTGTTTCACTGCGCGGACCCGATGGATGGGCCGGACCTGCAGGCGCCGGAATCGACCTATTACGAAAGCATCGACCTGGTCGAGGCCGGTCATCCACAGACGATCCTGGCCTATGCGCTCAACGACGCGCCGCTGCCGGTGAAGAACGGTGCGCCGCTGCGCCTGCGCGTCGAGCGGCAGCTCGGCTACAAGCAGGCCAAGTACCTGATGCGGATCGATCTGGTAGAGCGGCTGGACCAGGTCCGGGGCGGCAAGGGCGGCTATTGGGAGGACCGGGGCTACGAGTGGTATGCGGGGATTTAGCCGTGCGCCGTGCTTTCCCAATATGTAACTAACCAACAGTGTAGGCCGCCCCGACGGAAAAACTGAACGCTGACGACAACGGAAACGGAGCGATAAACCACCCAGGCTTCCAGGGGGGGGGCGTACCGTCCCTTGCCTGTTCGCTTACAATGAAGCGGAGCAAACCGACGGGGCCAGGATGCAAAAAATCGATTTCGAGACATTGGTGCGGCTGGCTGAAGCGTCCGCTGCTGTCACGCTTGCCTGCAGCTGCAACAAGGAATCGCTCACTGCCTGGAGTGCAATGCCGCTGACCATGCCCAGCGAGCGCCTGGAGGAGGTCGGCTTCCTGTTCGAGGATCCCTACGACGAGCCCACCTTCGCCGAATACCACCCGGCCGGGACGCGCTACGAAAGCGAAACCGCGCCGATCGCGATGCGCTACTACCCGTACAACCGCTGCGCCGTCGTACGCTGCCGGGACTGCCAGCGGCACTATCTCCGCTATAACGAGGCCGGTGGCTACTTCACGGAAATCCGGATCCGCGCCTTGCAGCCCGGGCTGGTCATCGACGCGCCATCAGGCTGAACCACTGGGACGGAGCGGGCTCTCCGTAATTACTAGCACACTCCAGAATAGATGGGCAATTGACTTTCATATCATTTTTGTCTATAATTGCCACCTCTATATATGAAATACCCTCAGTAAACTCTCTGCTGCACGGTGTTTCCACGCGTTGCGTGTGAAGCATTTTTCCTGGGCTCCAAGCCCGCGCGCTTAAAAGTCCTGAATCCCAGCCTCTTTTAACGCGCCCATGACACCCCGGCAGCGGCTCGCGCCGTACCGGACACGTCTCTCACCCCTTGCCGTCGCCCGCGTGCGTTCGTACGCCCTGGCATTGCCGACGGCGCGGGGTTCGTCGATTCCCTTTGCAGGCCGATGGCCTCGGGGTCTCGTTCCATTCGCCAAACGAAGGAGAACCACGAAGTGGCAAAACAAATCATCATCGACCATGTGTTCAAAGTGTACGGTGAGCAGCCTGAAGCGGCGCTTAAGCTGGTCCAGGAGGGCGCCAGCAAGCAGGAGATCCTGGCCAAGACCGACTGCACGATCGGCGTGTTCGACGCCAGCTTCACGATCGAAGCGGGCGAGATCTTCGTCATCATGGGCCTGTCCGGCTCGGGCAAGTCGACGCTGGTGCGCATGCTCAACCGCCTGGTCGAGCCGACCGCCGGCCGCATCCTGGTCGACGGCGAGGACATCAACACGCTGCCGGACGCGCAGCTGCGCGCCTTGCGCCGCAAGGACATCAGCATGGTGTTCCAGTCCTTCGCGCTGCTGCCCCATCTCACCGTGCTCGACAACACGGCCTTCGGCATGGAGCTGGCCGGCATTCCCAAGGCCGAGCGCCACGCGCTGGCCTCACAAGCGCTGGAGCAGGTCGGCCTCGCGGGCTATGGCGCCAGCTATCCGGACGAACTGTCCGGCGGCATGCAGCAACGCGTGGGCCTGGCCCGGGCGCTGGCCTGCGATCCCTCGATCCTGCTGATGGACGAGGCCTTTTCGGCGCTCGACCCGATCATGCGCACCGAGATGCAATCGGAGCTGCTGCGCCTGCAGCAGATCAAGCGCCGCACCATCGTCTTCATTTCGCACGACCTCGACGAAGCCATGCGCATCGGCGACCGTGTCGCGATCATGAAGGACGGGCACGTCAGGCAGGTCGGCACGCCGGAAGAAATCCTGCGTAAGCCCGCCGACGAGTACGTGCGCAATTTTGTCCGCGGCGTCGATGCGGCGGCCGTGTTCAAGGCCGGCGACATCGCCCGCAAGAGCCAGATCGTGGTGTCGGAATCGCCCGCCCGCGGTTCGCGCGCGGCGCTGTCGATGCTGGAAGAGCAGGACCGGGCCTATGCCTATGTCGTCAATCCCGAGCGACAGTATCTCGGCCTGGTCTCGGTCGACTCGCTGCGCAGCGCCCTCGACGGCCATGTCGGCCCGCTGGGCCTGGCGCATGCCTACCTGCCGGATGTGCAGACCATCGATGCGGACGAACCCGTCGCCGGCCTGTTCGGCCAGGTGGCGCAGCTGCCGTATGCGGTGCCGGTGGTGGCCGGCGACGGCCGCTTCCGCGGCGCCATCAGCAAGACGACCCTGCTGAAGTTCCTCGACCGCGATACGCCCGCCATTGCAGAACCACAAAAACAGAAAGGACAAGCATGAATTCCAGCGCCACTACCACCGACCAGGCCGCAGCCGCGGTCAACCCATGGCTGCCGACGCCGCCGGGCGATACCTCCTGGCTGGATGCGGCAGGGACCGCCGCCACGCCGGGGCAGGATGCCGGCTTTCACCTGGGGCAGCTGTTCGACGGCTCGCTGCCGCTGGAGTCCTGGATCAACGAGGGCCTGGGCTGGGTCGTCGCGCATTGCCGTCCCTTCTTCCAGGCCGTGCGTGCGCCGATCGACGCGACCCTGAGCGGCGCCGCCCACGTGCTGCTGGCCGCGCCCTCGTCCGTGGTGATCGCCATCATCGGCCTGCTGGCCTGGCAATTCACCAGCCGCGCGCTGGCGCTCGGCACCGTTGTGGCGCTGCTGGTGCTGTCGATGCTGGGCGTCTGGCCGGAGGCGATGATCACCCTGTCGCTGGTGCTGACTTCGCTGGCCTTTTGCCTGGCGATCGGCTTGCCGCTGGGGATACTCCTGGCCAGCAGCGACCGCGCGCAAAACATCCTGCGCCCCTTGCTGGACGCGATGCAGACCACGCCCGCTTTTGTGTACCTGGTGCCGGTGGTCATGCTGTTCGGTATCGGTAATGCGCCGGGCGTGATCGTGACCATCATCTTCGCCTTGCCGCCGCTGGTGCGCCTGACGAACCTCGGCATACGCCAGGTCCGTCCCGACCTGGTCGAAGCCGCGCGCGCCTATGGCGCCTCGCCCTGGCAGCTTCTCAGCCGCGTTCAGCTGCCGCTGGCGATGCCGTCGATCATGGCCGGCATCAACCAGTCGCTGATGCTGTCGCTGTCGATGGTAGTGATCGCCTCGATGATCGCGGTCGGCGGCCTGGGCCAGATGGTCTTGCGCGGTATCGGCCGCCTCGACATGGGCCTGGCCACCGTGGGCGGTCTCGGCATCGTGCTGCTGGCCATCACGCTGGACCGCCTGACGCAGGCGATGGGGCAGCCGCGCCGCGGCGTGCGCCACTGGTACCAGACCGGTCCGGCGGGCTTCATCCTGCGCCTGGTGCGCGGCAGTGCGGGACGCGCGGCGTCCGCGCCGGCCACGCGCGCCGGCGCCCACTAAGACATTGAAAAGGAAACTGATGAATCAAACCGAACATTTTAAGACTAGCTCTCGTACGAAGCGCCGTTTCCAATGGTTGTCGGCCATGGCGCTGGCCGCGCTCACCCTGAGCACCAGCCTCGCGATGGCGCAGACGCCGGATGCCGGCTTGCCCGGCAAGGGTATCAAGGTACAGGCGCTGCAAAGCTCGGTCGCCGAAGAGACTTTCCAGACCATGCTGGTGGATGCCGCCCTGGAAAAGCTGGGCTACGAGCCGCAGCCGATCAAGGAAGTCGACTATCCCGCCGCGCATATCGCGATTGCCAACGGCGACGCGACCTTCCTCGCGGTGCATTGGGACCCGCTGCACCAGGACTACTACGACAATGCCGGCGGCGATATGAAACTGCTGCGCACCGGCCAGTACGCAGGTCCCGCCGCGCAGGGCTACCTGATCGACAAGGCGACGGCCGAGAAGTACAAGATCACGAATATCGACCAGCTGCGCGACCCGGCGATTTCCAAACTGTTCGACCATGACGGCGACGGCAAGGCCGACCTGACCGGCTGCAATCCGGGCTGGGGCTGCGAGGCCATGATCGAGCACCACCTGGATGCGTACAAGCTGCGGGCGACGGTCAAGCATGTGCAGGGCAGCTATGCCGCGCTGATCGCCGACACCATCGGCCGCTACGGGCGCGGCAAGCCGATCCTGTACTACACCTGGACGCCCTACTGGGTGAGCGGGGTACTGGTGCCGGGCAAGGACGTGGTCTGGCTGCAGGTGCCGTTTTCGGCCAATCCGCAGAAGGCCAACACCCGTCTCGCGGACGGCAGCGACTACGGGTTCTCCGTCAACACGACGCGCATCGTCGTGAACCGTGCCTGGGCCGAGAAGAATCCGGCGGCCGCCAAATTGTTCGAGGTGATGCGGCTGCCGATCGCCGACATCAGCGCGCAGAACGAGCGCATGCGCAGTGGCGAAAATACGCAGGCCGATATCGCGCGCCATACGGCGGGCTGGATCAAGTTTCACCAGCAGCTGTTCGACGGCTGGATCGCGCAGGCGCGGGCGGCGGCGCAGCACTGAGCGCTAGGGTAGTCTTGCTGGTAAAGTAAGGCCGCCCGCCGGCTGCCCCCAAAAAAAAGTCGGAATCCGTGGGAATAAACTGGCCGCCGTTTGCGTATACGCCAGTATTCCAACCACAACCAGGAGATTGCCATGGTCCCGATCCGTTCCCTTGCAAGCGCGGCCGCCGCCGTATTCCTCGTCTCGGCCTGCGCATCGATGTCGAATCCGCCTGTGAAGATGGCGGACGGCGTGCTGGTCAACGACGCCGGCATGACGCTCTACACCTTCGACAAGGACACGGCAGGCAGCGGCAAGAGCGCCTGCAACGGGCCGTGCCTCGCCTTGTGGCCGGCCGTGCCGGCGACTGCCGCTTCCTACTCCGCGCCGTATTCGGTCGTCACCCGCGACGACGGCACGAAGCAACTGGCGCGCAACGGCAAGCCGCTTTATCTGTATGCCCAGGACACCAGTCCCGGCGAGCGCAAGGGCGACAAGGTCAAGGACGTCTGGCACGTCGTGACCGACTGAAGCCCAGCGCCATGTCCGACCCCGGAGCCGAGATCGTCGCCTGCATTCCGCGCCTGCGCCGCTACGCGCGGGCGTTGGTCGGCGACCCTGCGGGTGCGGACGACCTGGTGCAGGACACGGTCGAGCGCGGGTGGGCGCGGATCGCGGAATGGCGCCGCGACCGCGACATGCGCGCCTGGCTGTTCGGGATCATGCACAACCTCCATGTCGACGACCTGCGGGCAAAGCGCCTGCAGACGACGGCGCTGGATGACGAGACGCCCGATGCAGCGTCCATATCGAACCCCGCCGCCGCACTCGAAGTGCGCGACATGCAGGCGGCATTGAACCTGCTGCCGGTCGAGCAGCGCGAAATCCTGTTGCTGGTCGGCCTCGAAGGAATGAGCTACGACCAGGTCGCGGCTACCCTAGGCATGCCGCTGGGGACGGTGATGTCGCGGCTGTCGCGCGGCCGCGAAAAACTGCGAACCTTGATGGAGGGAAGGGCGGCGCCCGTGCTGCCCCTACAGGTGGTCAAATGAATTCCTTGCCGATTACCGAAGCCGACCTGCATGCCTATGTCGACGGCGTATTGCCGCTGGCGCGCCAGGCCGAGATCGAGGCATGGCTGGCGGCCAGGCCGGAAGAAGCCGCGCGCATTGCGGCCTACCGCAGCCAGAACCTGGCGCTGCACCAGCTGTTCGATCCCGTGCTCGACGAGGCGGTGCCGCCTGCCATCCGCCTGCCCGAGCGGCGCGCCCCGTGGGGCGCTGCGGCGAAGCGCGCTGCGGCGAGCGTCCTGATCGCCGTCCTGGGCGGGGTGGCAGGCTGGCTTGCGCGGGGCACGACAATCCCGGAAGGGGCGAGCGCGCCGGGGCAGGCCCTGCTCGCGAAGGCGGGACCGGCGGCCGGCCTGGCGCGGCGGGCCGCCGTTGCGCACGTCGTCTACAGTCCGGAGCTGCGTCACCCGGTCGAAGTGGGGGCGGAACAGGAAGCCCACCTCGTCGCCTGGCTGTCCAAGCGGCTCGGCAAGCCGGTGCACCCGCCGCACCTCGGCAAGCTCGGCTACGACCTGATCGGCGGCCGGCTGCTGCCCGGCCAGAGCGGGCCGGTGGCCCAGTTCATGTACCAGGATGGGGCGGGCAAGCGCCTGACCCTGTATGTCTCGACCGAACAGGGGGCCGCCGCCGACACCGGCTTTCGCTTCGCCCAGGAGGGGAAGGTCGGCGTCTTCTACTGGATCGATGGGGACTTCGGCTATGCCTTGTCGGCGAGCGCCGGCAGGGGTGAACTGGCGGCCGTCGCGATGGCCGTTCATGCGCAGCTCGAGTGAATCGGAGGCAGCAGGCGCTGCACGTCGACGGCATGCCACCGGCCCCCTGATCTGATCGACATGTCTCATAAAATGTAACTAACCAACATGTTGGACCAAAAAAGCTTTAAAACCACGCATCCACGGCTCCGGAAATAAAGCGACAAAACACATCGGCAACCAGGGACACGGGTTCGGTGCCAGGATGCGGACGGCCGTGAATGACGAACGCGTCTCCCGGTGACACCTGTACCAATTTGTCGCATCCGCACGCCGGAAATGGTGCCTGTTGCCATGGCACGCCGCTTGCTCATCATGGTTATCACCCAATCGATAACCAGCAGGAGACAAGCATGAAGCATCCGATCCGTATCCTTGGCAGCGCGCTCGCGCTGTCCGCCATTGTCCTCACGGCGATGGTCGCCAACGCGCACGGCAACGTCACGCCGCAAAGTGTCGACACCCGCGGCCTGCCGGTCCTGGGCGACAAATGGCGCGACGAGAACCCCTATCGTGGCCATGCGCTGGCGCAGAAGATCGGGGCCTCGGCGTATGGCCAGAACTGCGCGCGCTGTCACGGGCTGGACGCGGTTTCCGGCGGCATCGCTCCCGACCTGAGGCAGCTCGACCGCGACTGTACCGGCATGAAGAACGCCGCCAAGAAGGCGGCCTGCTTCAAGGAGATGGACGCCTACTTCCTGACCAGTGTAAGGACGGGGAAGGTGCGCAATGGCGCTGTCTACATGCCGCCATTCGAAGGGGTGTTCAACCAGGAAGCGATGTGGGCGATCAAGTCCTACCTCGAAACCCGCCGCGAAGCAAATTGATCAAGGTACGGAGGCCAAGCGCATGAGCAGATTTCCTTTTTTCCTGGCGCGGGTCGCGCTGGCCTGTACTGCCGTCCTCGTGACAATGAGCCTGGCAGCGGCGCCGGCGCACGCCGACTGGAACAAGATCCGCGAGAGCGGCGCTCTGAAGGTCGCCGTTTACAACGAGTTCGCGCCGTTCTCGGACAAGGGCGCCGGCATCGACGTCGACCTTGCGGGTGCGCTGTCGGCACGGCTCGGCCTGAAACTGACGCTGATGCCATTCCCGGCCGATGAGGAAGTGGCAGACGACCTGCGTAACATGGTGTGGAAGGGGCACTACCTCGGCTACGGGCCGGCCGACCTCATGTTGCACGTGCCGGTCGACAACCGCCTTATGAGCGAAAATCCGCAGGTACGGATCTTCGCGCCGTATCACGTCGAAAGCCTGCGGCTGGCGCGCTCCCAGGGCAGCATTCCGCGCTACGAGAGCGTCGATGCTCTGGCCGGCAAGCGAATCGGCGTCGAGAAGGTATCGATCGCGGGGATGCTGATGCTGGGCGAAGGCAATGGGCGCTTCCGCGAGCAGGTGCGGATCTTCCCGAGCGCGGGCGATGCGTTACGCGCGCTGAAGGACGGGACGCTCGACGCGGTGTTGGCAAGGCGCTCGGAGATCGAGGCGGTGATGCGGGGTGACCCGGCGTTTCCCCTTAGCGAAGTGGCATTCCAGCGCCTGCCGCGCGCGGCCTGGGCGGTCGGCATGGCGGTGCGCAAGGATGACGAGGAGCTCGGCCGGCGGCTGCAGGCGGCGCTCAACGAGATGGTGGCGAACGGCGAACTGAAATCGCTCTTCGCGCGCCATGGCGTGCAATTGGTGACGCCATGAGGCTCGCGCTCACGATCGGGACATTACTGCTGGTCCTGCAAGCCGGCGCTGCGCCGCTGGCTTACGTGCCGAACGAAAAATCCGCCACTCTCAGCGTGATCGACACGGGCAGCGGCGCGGTGCTGCGCCAGATCCCGGCCGGCAAGCGTCCACGCGGTATCGCCGCCGACCCGACAGGGCGCACGCTCTATGTCACGGATGCCGGCGCCGGCGTACTGCTCGCGCTCGATGCGGCCAGCGGCGCCGCTATCGCGACCATCGCCGTCGGCAAATCGCCCGAAGGCGTGAGTGCCTCGAACGATGGCCGGCTGCTGGCAGTGGCGGTTGAGGAAGGCAACAGCGTCCTGCTGGTCGATGCCGCCAGCCGCGCGATCGTGGCCGAGATGCCGGTCCAGGGCCGCAATCCCGAGCATGCGGTCTTCAGCCCCGACGGGCGCTGGCTGCTGGTAAGCGCCGAGGAGGCCGAGCAGGTCGATGTGATCGATGTAGCCGCGCGGCGCCAGGTCGGCTCGGTAGCGGGCGGGCTGCGCCCGCGTGGCATCGGCTTCAGCCCGGACGGGGCGCGCGCCTACATCGCCTGCGAGCTGGCGGGTGCCGTCCACGTCGTCGACATGACCACGCGCCGCAGCGTTGCCGTCATTCCCACCGGGCGCAATACGGCGGGGATCGCGGTGCATCCGGGCGGGCGTCAGGTCTATGCCAGCAATGGCATCGATGGCACGGTGAGCGTCATCGACACGGCCACCAACCGCGTCAGCGCCACGGTTGCCGTCGGCAAGCGCCCGTGGAACATGGCACTCACACCCGACGGCGCGCGCCTGTACGTGGCCAACGGCCGCTCCGACAGCGTCTCGGTGATCGATACCGCCGCCGCCACGCGCCTGTCCGACATTCCCGTTGGGGAGCTCCCCTGGGGAGTACTGATCCGCTGAATGTCACAGTTTGGCGCAGGTGTGCCGGAATGGGCTGGCGGCGCCTGCGGTTTTACTGCGCCGGAGGCTGGCACGGCGCTTGCAAACAACCCAGGTATGCCGGTACGCCGGCGTTTGGAGACAGGCCGCCGCCGGCGGCCACACACATCATACGAAAGAGGACGACATGAATCTCGCAGACATCAGCAAGCTCGGCGTTGCCAATCCGTTCAAGCAGCGCTACGACAACTACATCGGCGGCAAGTACGTGGCGCCAAGCAAGGGCGAGTACTTCGCCAACGTCACGCCGATTACGGGCCAGCCCTTCTGCGAAATCGCCCGCTCGACGAGCGAAGACATCGAACTGGCGCTGGACGCCGCCCATGAAGCGAAAGAAGCCTGGGGCAAGACCTCCCCAAGCGAGCGCGCCAACATCCTCA
>NZ_PPXQ01000028.1 GCF_004798585.1 Massilia sp. Mn16-1_5 | reverse complement strand
TGCGCTATCGCCGTCTTGTCCGGGACTACGAGCAGCGCCTTGATGTGTCGGAAGCGATGATTTTCATCGCGCTCGGCTCTTCATTACTGCACCGGATGCGTTTCCGGTGAGTTATTAAACCGTCTCTTAGCGTTTCCTAGTTAAATACAACGTGCCCATGACATCATTATAGGTAGCAAAGGGAACGGCTCAATTACTCGGACATTACATTTAAATTACGTCACAACCGGTCTAGGCCAATTCCCGTTTTTCATCGTCCAACCCTAGTGGCACGGAGCTCGACGTCACTCCCATCGGCGCAGACGGATATAGAAAAGAGCGCTAGGCCGGTTCAGTATCCGCAGCCGTGCGTCTCAGATTGATTGGCTAAAAAAGCGGCCACGTCACATGATTACTAACTTGGCCGGCGGCTTTTGCAACTGAAGTGATTCGAACCGTAATCGGCAGGTCAAGCGCCTGTTGCCCTCCAGCAATCACATCGCGCTTGGAGGCTGCTGCGAGACGAGGAACGCGGCGGCGGCGAGCGCGCCGAGAACCGCCACAGCTTCCAGACGCAACACGAAGCGTACGGTGCGCTGGCCCTCAGCCGAGCTGCCGGCGGCGGGCAGGCCAAAGAACTTGTTATAGCCGCCCAGCGCGATAGCGAACACTACCAAGACTACTTTCACCAGCAGCGTGATGCCGTAGTCGGTGCCGACCAAGTGCTCGGCAGTCCCGACACGGTGCCAGGCACTGTATAGCCCCGTAGCGACAATGGCCGTCACCGCGACCATTGCCGCGTTGGACATCGCATCAAGATAGGCAGACATCTTTGGCCTGTCGACCTCCGCGCGGTCGAGGACAAACCAGCCCGACACCATCACCATGCCAACCCAAAGCGCGATGGCGAAGAGATGGATGCTTTCAGCCGCAAGTGGCATGCTTAAGAACCCCTGTTCGCCCGCATGGCCCATCGAGGCTCGGGTAACAGTGAACACGACAAGCAGCAACAAGACTGCCCCATCCGCAGCGCGACCGGGACGATGGATGAGCCGACATAGAAGCAGTAGCGCGATCGCCGCCAGGCCAACAGCCCCGGCGTGCCCGAGCGAGGTCGTCGCAAGCATTGTCCAGAGCATCGGACCTGCTTCAGCCAGCTGGAATCCCCCCATGACTGCGGTAGCAGCCCAGAATGCGGCCGCACTCGATGCCATAACCAGTCCGGCTGCCGCAAGGTCGAGCTGACGCAAGGAGCCCTGGTAGCTCGCCGCCGGCACGTACGCGGCTTGCAGCCAGCGGCGCGCAAACCAGGACCCGACCAGCCAGGCAAAGCCGAAGTCGACCAGCCAGACCGAGGTCACCTGCAGCAGCGCAACGCGATCCAATTACTTCACCGTGAACGAGAACTCGCCGGTGCGACGATGCCCATCGTGGCCCGCTACTGCCCACTTGACGGTGTAGGCGCCGGCAGCCAGCGTCGGGGTCTCAAGACGCAGGACGGCCGGATTATCGGCATCCACCGTGGCCTTGGCGGTGGTCACGGCTTTGCCCGTACTGTCGTTGAGGCTGACAGTGCTGAAGGCCTGCTCGATTTTCTCGTTGAAGGTCAGCGAAATCTGTTTCGGTGCGGTCGCGACAGTGCTGCCTGCCAGAGGATCCGAGGCCTTCAGGCTGGCGTGGGCCGACGCAAACGGGCTTGCAAGTACTGACGCCGCGAATGCCGATGCAATCATGATCGATTGGAATGCTTTCATCTTGTTACTCCTTGGTTGATGGTCTACCGGTTGGGGTGCGGACGTGGCACCCTATCGCTCCTTCGCTACATGCCTTGCTGCGGGCATATATATTTTCATGAAGCTATTATAGGGAGCCCGTCATACGGGTAAATTACCCAAACATTACATTCGCATTACAACGAGGCCAACCGGATGGAGTGGTCAAGAGGGCAATGGCATTGGCGCCGTATCGGTAGCTGCCGGAATACCAAAGTGTGGTACTTGTCTAGTAACGAGTCAGGATCAGCCCGGCAGAACTCTATGCACGAGCCGATATCCGCGACGTATGGCAGCATCGAACTTGAGCTATCGGGTCGAAGCATCAGCGTGTGCAGGGCAATTTAAGTCTCCGTCCGGCGATCAGGGAAAAACAGTTCGAAACGGGTCAACCCTTGCTCGCTGCTTGCACTGACCCGGCCCCGGTGGAGCGTCATGATGGACCGAACGATCGCCAGTCCCAGGCCTGCCGACCTGGCGGCACTCGAGCGCGAACTGTCAGCCCGGTAAAACCGGTCGAACAGCCGTGGGAGGTCGGCGGTGCTAATGCCGACGCCGGGATTAACGACCGCTATGCGCATCCCGCCGTCCGCTGCGGAGGCTTCGAGCCGGATCGTGCCGCCTTTGGGCGTGTACCGGACCGCATTAGCGACAAGATTGTTCACCGCGCGCCGCAGCAGGTGCAAGTCTGCGAGGACGGTGCCGCTTGCCCGGACTTTGATACCGATCCCCGCTTCCGCTGCTGGTGCCTCGAAATACTCCGCGATCTGCTCGAGCGCCTTGTTCGCATCGAGCCGTTCGGTACTCAGCAATATTTCTTCGTGGTCCGCCCGCGCCAGGAAGAGCATGCTCTCCACCATGCGCGCCATGCGCTCGAACTCTTCATGATTCGATGACAGCAGGTTCTGGTATTCCTCGTTCGACCGCGGCTGGGACAGTGCAACCTGCGTTTGCACCATCAGGTTGTTGAGCGGCGTGCGCATGTCGTGTGCCAGATCGGCAGAAAACTGCGACAGGTGTTCGAAGCTTTTTTGGAGACGGTCCAGAACGGCGTTAAAGGCATCAGCCAGCACAAGCAGCTCAGCTGGGGCGGTCGCCGCGTCGAGCCTCACGGCGAGGTTAGTCGCTGTCACGTTCCTGGCCTGATCGGCCAGTTGCCATACCTGCCGCAGGCCGCGTTTTACCAGCAGAAAACCCATCAACGCGGTAAGAATGGCTCCCCCGATCACCGCTGCCATCACTTTCAGGCGATATGCTGCAAGCAGCACGGAGCGGTCATACGGCGTCCTGGCCAGAACGATGCGCACCACACTCCCGTCAGCAGCCTCGCCCAGCGCCGTCAATATCCTCAGCCCTCCGCCTCCGACCTCGTTTTCGCCAATCACATCATTCGCAGTCGGCGCACGCGTTGTAGCGACGGCTTTGGCCGGGACCGTAAACTTCCTCTGCCCGACATTACGCAGCAGAGGCCGTCCATCGATCGTTTCGATCACAAGAAGGTAGCCACCATGGATGTCGACAGCGTCCAGGAACTGATGGGGAGTCTTGCCCACGTCAGTCGCCGTCGCGGTTTCGTCGAGCAGGTGGCGTATCAACGAAATCCTGTCAATCAGGTCGGCATCGTCACGCTCTTGCAGCTGGCGCGCCAGCGCCTGGTACAGGACGATACCGACGGCAGCGAATACCACGACAGCAATCGCTGCGAACAGCGCCCCGAGCTGCATCGTAAGGGAACGCTTCCAGACACTCATCCCCGGTCTTCCAGTACGTAGCCCATGCTGCGCACCGTATGGATGAGTTTCGCGCTGTACGGGTCGTCGATTTTTGCGCGAAGCCGCCGGATCGCGACGTCGACGACGTTGGTTTCACTGTCGAAGTTCATGTCCCAAACCTGCGAAGCGATGGCCGAACGCGACAGCACCTGTCCCGTGCGCTGGGCCAGCAGGTGCAGCAAGGCGAACTCCTTTGCTGTGAGATCGATTCGGTTTCCCATTCGGGTTACGCGATGTTTCGGTACATCAATCTCGAGGTCGGCAATCTGTAGGACTTCCAGTTCACGTATGGGCCCACGCCGCAGTAGCGTCTTGATCCGGATGAGTAGTTCAGCAAAAGCAAACGGTTTGACAAGATAGTCGTCCGCGCCCAACTCGAGCCCCTTGATACGATCAGCGAGCGCGTCCCGTGCGGTCAGGAACAGAACCGGCGTATCGACGCTCTTCCTCAGCGCACTGATGACCTGCCATCCGTCGAGTCCAGGCAGCATGACGTCCAGCACAATCAGATCGTAATGCATGGCAGTGGCCGCGGCGAGTCCTTCTGTTCCGCTCCGGACCAGGTCGACAACAAAACCGGATTCGCTCAATCCCTTCTGAAGATAATCACCTGCTTTAAGCTCATCTTCGACAACTAATAGACGCATGTTCATCCTGTAACACTATTTAGGCCAGACGTATTCTAGCGGCCATCCGGAAGAGAAACATGGCGGCGGAGTGACTCGATCATTACATCGGGATGACAGGCTCATTACAGTTTGCGTGTTTGCGCGAAACCGCCGCTTACCCAAATAAGCGGAACAGGGCCATGCTGTAACGTAACTCTACCAGCGAACACCCCACGGCCCTGTGGCCATGCCAATGGTCCCTTGAATCAGGCGCTGGCGCCCATCGAACCCATCTGGCGGCACTCCTCGGCGCAGCGGCGGCAAGCAGCGGCGCAATCCTGACAGTGCTGCATCGAGTGCTTGGCGCATTCGTCCGCGCACATGTCGCAGGTCGCGGCGCAAGCCTGGCAAATCGCGTTTGCTGCCGGGCCTCCGCGGGCCATGACCGCAGCAGCGACCCGGCAGATCTGTGCACAGTCGATGTCCAGCGCAATGCAGCGTGCCATCATCTTGACGTCGTCCTCCTGCAGGCAGGCCGACGCACACATGTCGCAGGCGTCGGCACAGTCGTTACACGCGGCGATACACGATTCGAATTGTTGGTTATGCATGATGTTGCTCCTTTGTCGAAATGAATTGAATGAACAATGCCCTCTCAGGTACATCGGCGGCTTTTCCACAGGAGCGTCTCCGGACGCGCCCTGGCCTGCCGCTCTCGCTCCCTTTCATAAATCGGTCAATACCAGACGCGTAATCCGGCTACAGCACGGAACGTCGTGGCGTCCTCGCCGCGCGCTCTTGCCAGGTCCGCGGTGCTGCCGACCCTGCGGTTCCATGTCACGCCGATGTAGGGCGCGAACTGGCGCCTGATTTCGTAACGCAGGCGCAGGCCGAACTCGATGTTGGACAGGCCAGTCCCCGTTCCAAGAGCTGGATCGGCATGGCTGTACAAATTGCCCTCGAGCTGAGGCTCGAGGATGAGCCGTTGCGTGAACAGCACTTCGTAACGGGCGTCGAACCGGGCAGCAAATTCGCCTCCAGGACGCGCGTAGGCAGTTGCCTCCACGTCGAACCAGTACGGCGCCAGGCCGCGCACGCCGGCAGCAAGCCAGTTGCGGGACTCGCCCCCGCCCGTATCATGGCGCACGCCGAGCTGGGTGCTCCAGAAAGGGGCGAAGGCGCGATCCCATAGAGCCTCGGTGCGCAATGACTCCAGCCGCCCCCCCGTACGCTCGCCCTGGGCCTTCAGCCATACTTTGTTGTAGTCCCCGCCGTACCAGGCTTCGGCATCGAGGTTCTGGCCGTGCTCGCCGTCGCCGCGCGACAATTCGGCGCTGTCGATCAACACCCGTCCAGAGGGCATGTCGTCCATCATCTCGTTGCCGGGAAAGTTGGCGTGACGCGTTCCTTCGCCGTAGGCATTCGGGTCGCGTGCATCGGCAGGTGCTTTACCTCCCTGCATCGGTCCCATCTGCATGGAGCCCGTCGAGCCCCCCGCCGCGTGCGTCATCGCCTGCTGGGGCTTAGCGCCGGATGCAGCCTGTGCCGCCGGGGGCATCGTCATTTGCGAATGGGACATCCCAGAGTGATCCATGCTGGGCTGATCCTTCGCTGGCTGCTCTCCGGTGGGTCTGTTTGAATCGGCCTGCCGCGGCATCGCGTGGTCCATCTGCGAGTGGTTCATCCCCTGCATCGTCGGCTGCTGCTGCGACATCGGCGCTGGCGCCGCCTGCGCAGGGACCGGCATCGTCATCTGCGAGTGGCCCATTCCGGAGTGATCCATGTTCGATTGGTCCTTTACCGGCTGCCCTGCCGCGGGCTTCCTGGCCTTGGACTGCTGCGGCTTGGACTGGCTCATCTTCGAATGGTCCATCTGCGAATGATCCATCCCGGTCATGTCCTGGACGGGTCCTTCCTGCGAGGCGCCTGGCGGATTTGCTGTCCGAGGCGCGGTGGTCTGTGCCTGTGCGCATTGGTTGGCGACGAGCGCGCAAAGCAGCAGAGGAAGCCCTCCCCTTGTCATCATTGGCTTCTTCATGATACGACCACCTCCCTGAACATTCCCGCCTCCATGTGGTACAGCAAGTGGCAGTGATAGGCCCAATGGCCTGGGGCGTCGGCGGTCACCCGATAGGTGACGCGTTGCGCCGGCTGGACATTGATCGTGTGCTTGCGCACCTGGAACTGCCCGTCAGGCGACTCCAGCTCGCTCCACATCCCGTGAAGGTGGATGGGGTGGGTCATCATCGTGTCGTTCACGAGGACGATGCGCAGGCGTTCTCCCGCGCGGAAATGAATCGGCGTCGCTTCGGAGAACTTCTGCCCGTCGAACGACCACATGAATCGGTTCATATTGCCGGTCAGGTGAAGCTCGATTTCGCGCGTCGGTTCGCGCGGGTCGATCGGCCCGCCAATCGTACGCAGGTCCGCATAGGTGAGGACGCGGCGCCCGTTGTCGCGAAGGTTAATACCCGGATCGTCGAGATTGGTACGGGGCATGTCGACATGCATGTCGACGCCAGGACCATACTCCGTTCTGGCATGCGTGACCTTTGGCGCTTGCCCCGATTGCTGCATGCCGCCCATCGGCATCTCCTGCTTCAAACCCGACTCCATGCCCCCCATCTTGCTGTGGTCCATGCCCTGCATCTTGCTATGGTCCATCCCCTGCATTTTGCTGTGGTCCATGCCCTGCATCTCCATCCCGTCCATCTTGCTATGGTCCATGCCCTGCATGCTGCCCGCTCCTCGAGACTTTGCCTGGTCCATGCCCGGCATGCCGGCCATCCCGGCCATCGACATGGCGCCCATCATGTCTGTCATCGTCAGCCATCCTGCCGGATCGACTTCCGGTACCGGCGCCTGCATGCCGGCCCGTGGCGCGAGGGTCGCGCGGACAAAACCGGAACGACCAATCGACTGCGCAAAGATCGTATAAGCCTTGTCTTCCTGGGGTTCGACGATTACGTCGTAGGTTTCAGCAACGGAAATGCGGAACTCATCAACGGGAACTGGTTCGACATCCTGACCGTCGGCCGAAACCACCGTCATCTTCAGGCCCGGAATTCGAACATCGAATATCGTCGTCGCCGCGCCGTTAATAAATCGCAGACGCACTTTTTCGCCTGGCCGGAACAGCCCTGTCCAATTCTTCGCCGCCGGCATCCCGTTGATCAGGAAATGCAGGCCTCCGCTGACATTGCGGCTCGCTGTTACATCGCTGAAGTCGGTCGGCATCATGCGCATGCGGTTCCACATCTTGCGCTTGTCCACGGCGGGGCCGAGGCCCATCGACCGGACATCGCTTACAAAGTCACCAAACGTCGGCTGGTTGCTGGCGAAGAAGTCACTCATCTTTTTCAGGTTCGCAAACACCCGCTCGGGGTCCGAATCGGTCCAGTCCGACAGCATGACGACGTAGTCGCGGTCTGCCGGTACCCGCTCGCCCCCCTTGGGCGTGATGACAATCGGGCCGTAGAGGCCAGTCTGTTCCTGGAAGCCTGAGTGGCTGTGGTACCAGTAGGTCCCGCTCTGTTTGACTTGGAAGCGATAGACGAAGGTCTCGCCCGGACGGATGCCCGAAAAGCTCAGCCCGGGAACCCCATCCATCTCTGCCGGCAGCAAGATGCCGTGCCAGTGGATCGAGCTCGTGTCGGGCAGGCGGTTGGTCACTCTGAGGGTGACAGTGTCGCCCTCGCGCCAGTACAAGGTCGGCGCCGGTACTCGGCCATTGACGGCGGTTGCAACCCGCTGGGCTCCCGAAAAATTAACCGGCGTCGCTCCGATCTGGAGATCGAATTCGCTTCCCCTCAGGGCCCCGGGATCGGTCTCGGCGGCAAATAGTCGCGCCGGACTGAGCCCGGCGACGCCGGCGACAGCTCCCACTCCTTGCAGAATGCGGCGGCGCCAGGTATTGACGCCGCTTCCTGCACTATCATCGTGTTGCATGAATTCTCCCTCTTCGATTAATTAAGTACTTGGTGTTGGTACGCTGCGTGCCTCGGTGCCGCCGCGCAGGC
Source organism: Massilia sp. Mn16-1_5 (assembly GCF_004798585.1). Classification (GTDB taxonomy): domain Bacteria; phylum Pseudomonadota; class Gammaproteobacteria; order Burkholderiales; family Burkholderiaceae_D; genus Telluria. The sequence continues at coordinate 34,004 of NZ_PPXQ01000028.1, read as the reverse complement.
GCAACGCGTTGGTGATGACTGATACGGAGCTCAGGCTCATGGCCAGGGCCGCGATCATCGGCGAAAGGAATTGCCCCGTGACCGGGTACAGCAAGCCGGCGGCCAACGGGATGCCAAGCGCGTTGTAGACGAAAGCGAAAGCCAGGTTCTGCCGCATATTGCGCACGGTCGCGACCGATAACTCGCGTGCTCGCGCGATCGAGCGCAGGTCGCCTTTAACCAGGGTCACATGGGCGCTATGGATCGCGACGTCGGTCCCCGTCCCCATCGCGATCCCGACGTCGGCTTTGGCCAGTGCCGGCGCATCGTTGATGCCGTCACCCACCATCGCGACGATCTTGCCCTGCCCTTGCAGGCGCTCAACGAGCTCGAGCTTGTCCCGCGGCTTCACTTCGCCATGAAACTCTTGAATACCGAGCTTGCCTGCTACGCTGGCGGCCGTTGCGACACCGTCGCCAGTTGCCATGACGATGGACAGGCCGGACTGGCGCAGGCTTGCCAGGGCTTCCGGCGTTGACGCCTTGATCGGGTCCGACACGGCAATCAACCCGGCAAAGCGTTTGTCGACGGCTAAATACATGACGCTGGCACCCTCCCGGCGCAGGCTGTCCGCCTCGGCGGCGAGCGGGTGGACGTCGGCACCTTCGGCCTGCATCAGGGCCGTGTTCCCCAGTGCGACGCGGCGGTTGTCGATCATGCCGGTGACACCGATGCCAGTGGACGACTCGAACTGCGCGGATGCCGACAAGGTCATCTGGCGACGCCGGGCCTCTGCCACGATTGCGTCAGCAAGCGGGTGCTCGCTGCCCTGGTCCAGGCTGGCCGCAATGCGCAGCACCTCGTCCGGGTCGAAGTCCGGGGCCGCCAGCACCCGGTCGAAGGCTGGCTTTCCCGCGGTGAGCGTGCCGGTCTTGTCGACGACCAGGGTATTTACCTTGCGCATCGCCTCGATCGCGGCAGCGTCCCGGTACAAGATCCCCTGGGTGGCGGCGCGGCCGGTCGCGGCCATGATCGACATGGGCGTTGCCAGGCCCAGGGCACAGGGGCACGCGATAATCAGCACGGATACGGCGTTAACGAAGCCGTAGCTCCAGCTAGCCCCTGGTCCCCATACGCCCCACCCGACCAGCGTCAAGAGGGCAATGACGACGACGACCGTCACGAAGTATCCGGCGACCTGGTCTGCGAGGCGCTGCAGCGGCGCCCGCGAGCGCTGTGCCTGGGCAACAAGCTGCACGATCTGGGACAGGACGGTCTGGGCACCGATGCGCTCGGAGCGAATCACCAGGCTGCCGTTCGTGTTTAGCGTTGCGGCAATGACCTTGTCGCCTGGTTGTTTCACTACGGGAACCGGCTCGCCTGTCAGCATGGACTCATCGACCGCACTTGTCCCCTCGACGACTTGGCCGTCGACGGGCACCTTCTCGCCAGGGCGTACTCGCAGCATGTCGCCCACGTGCACGTGGCTGATCTGGACGTCCTCCTCGTTTCCGTCGGAACCGATCCGTCGCGCAGTTTTTGGCGCCATGCCCAGCAGCGACTTGATCGCCGCCGACGTCTGGGACCGTGCACGCAATTCCAGTGTCTGTCCCAACAAAGTCAGGGACACAATCACGGCCGCGGCCTCGTAGTACACACTGGCTCGGCCATGCGATCCGAATTGCTCCGGTATCAGGTGCGGAGCGACGGTTGCTACCACACTGTAGATGAAGGCGGCCAGCACGCCCAGACTGATCAGGGTCCACATGTTTGGGCTTCGATTAGCTACGGACTGCGCACCTAACCTGAAGAACGGCGCGGCTCCCCACAACACAACCGGCGCACTGAGCGCCAATTCAACATAGTTTTGGTAGGGCAGCCCCTCCGGTACGAACTGATGGACTCCCATGGCGAGCGCCGTCACGACGACCGTCAAAGGCAAGGTCACCCAGAACCGCCGCCTGAAATTCACGAGTTCAGGGCTTTCTCCTTCATCGAGCGCCGGCATAACCGGTTCGAGGGCCATGCCGCAGATGGGGCAGTTCCCCGGGGCATCGCGGCGGATTTGCGGATGCATGGGACACGTAAACACGCCTCCGGCAGAGTCCCCATCAATGTTGGCGTCCCGCTGCGGCTTCGCCACCACAACTGAAGATCCGGCGTGTTCATGATGGCGATCAGCATGGCTGTGCTCATGCTCATGCCCGTGCTGGTGGTCGTGCGTAGACTGGTTCTTCATATTCCTCCTCCCTTGAGCCATAGCCGGAAACACCAGCGGATGCTCAGCGGACCATCGGTATCCTTACCGGTTCTCTGATTGGGCATACTGAGCCGCACCGGCGCTAGCGGGCAGCATCAGGACGTTTGGCTGTACATAATTCGCGATCCCGTTGCGACGCTGCATGGCATGCGGATACCAAACCGTATGGAAAGCGATGGCAGGCTACTGCTGGATGCGCTTCCTGAAACGATGTTCAGCCGGCGAAGGAGGCCGCGTAACGTGGAGGTCGCTCTATGCGAGCGGAGATGAACCCGGTGAACGGGTCGGAAGAAGGGAGAAGAACGACGCTTGATGGAGCGCCGGTTGACGCGAACGCGGCGACGGAGGGCGGCGCGAACGCGCCAAACGTGCAGCCCGCGCAGTGGCTGCACGAACTCTTGTGCACGGAGCCTTGCGTGGACTGATCATGCACATCACTGTCTTGCAGACCCACCTGCGAATTGTCCTTGCTTTCCATTGCCATCGCTGACTCATCGCATGGCTGGGAACCATTTACTGAAACACTGGACATTCCACGGTGCGCCATGGCGCACGGCGGCATGACGGCGGCTGCCATACCTTGGACAGGTAGCCAGGCCATCAACAGCCATAGAACGAAATGTCGCAGACTCTTACTCATACGGCGAATTTAGCACATATGAAAATGGCATTGCCGCACGATACGGTGATTCAAGGCACTGGGCGACAATTCGACCAGCGCGTCGGCAAGAATGCTGAGATCCCCACTTCGTACTGGGCCTATCTCCACAGATGTTGGTGTCCGCTTGGGTAGATGTCGAAAGCCAGGCGCCGGCCTTGCCGCGGTTGCCAATCGCGGGCATAGGCGCGCTCGCCGAAACGCAATGCCCGCTCGGCCGCAACGACATCCAATACGGTCAGGTGCCGATGACTGCCATATTGGCCACGGCGTCTTCCCTCGGTCACGCCCTCGCCGGTCGGCTGCGGGCAAACCACATGGTCTTAAGCCACTCCCTGACACGATAAGTCTGGGCTTCGAAGGGCATGTGGAACAGATATGCACCGACGACGAGTCCAAGATACAGGAGCAGATACACGAGCAAATGCATTGGCCGATTCGGGTCCAGTCGCCCGTTGCCGAGGGGTGGCATGCCAACATGCAGGAACACTGCCATCAGCGGGATATGTAGGACATACAGCGTGAACGAGAAGTCTGAGAAGAAACGCCCGATCCGGCTCGCCAATTCAATCGAGCGGGTACGCTGACGCTTGTACTGCATGCTGGACAGGAAAAGTACGAAGATCACGCTGAAAAGCAGATACTGGACAAAACTGTCCACCGTGATGTTGTTCTTGCCTTTCATGCGGATACCGACTGCCGTAGCCACGAAAGCGAGGAATAAGGACCAGCGCAGGAATGCGCCGCACTCGATTCGCACGCGCGAGAACGCTGCCCCTAACAGCCAGATCGAAAAGTATAGAAGGATTGCGCTGTCGAGGAAGTGAACGATAGCCGCGAGCGCCATCAGGATCAGCGCTCCCTGCAGGGCGGACCGGGTACGAAGAAGCATGGCGAGTAGCGGGAACAGCACGTAATACCAGGTCTCATTCGCCAGGCTCCACAGCGGGAAATTCCCGCCGAACTCAGGCACGAGAATATTTTGCAGTCCGACGAGGTTCCCAAAGAAGGCAGCCGCCGAATAAGCGTTGTCAGGGCCGAACGACAAACGGGTGGGATCGAGCGCCGCCGTCGCAAGACCGAACAGCAGCATTGCGCCAAAAGTCGGTATCAGCACGATCCATAATCTCGTCGCCCGGTCGATCGCGTAATTTGCAATGGCCTGGTGAGTGTCAAGGCGATTGAGCAAGCTGCCTCCCACCAGCCAGCCGCTGAGCACGAAAAATACGATCACGGCCAGATAGGCAAACCCGGTGGCGAAGGCGAGCCCCTGGAAAGCAAGCGAAGGGTTCTGGACGGTGCCGAAACCGGGATAGACCTGGGCACGCAAGTGCGCTGCTGCGACGACCAAGGCCGCCAGTCCCCGTAGCTGTGCTATGAGCATGGAATGCCACTGGTCTTCGGACAGGTTCGAGCGTTGGAGCAATGTTATCTTAGGCATGTTTGGTGCTCTTCCAAAGGTCTAGATTCACCAATCGTAGGGCAACCCAAACCTACCCGTCTGATAGCGAACAAGCATGCCGGACAAGGAGACAGAACCATGCATACTTGCCGATGTGTCTCTTCAAATTGCTGTGTGCCGATCGCGGCGCAAGTGCGATCCGGCTGGATCTTACCCGGACGTCTTGGCTAAGTACACCGCGGCCTTCCTAAGAAACTCACTTTCAGGCTGGGACCTCCTGTGGTTGCAGCGCGTAGCCAAATTGTGCAGCGCGCCGATGCAGTTGCTTGATGACCCGGTCACGATATTGTTGTTCGTAGTGGTCCGCCCCGGGGTCGCGGTAATCCATGCCGTATCGCATCGCGTTGTAGAACAGGACCGCAATCTTGCGTGCTGTTGCGGTCAGGGCCTTGGCATTGCCAATGCGGCCGGCGAGCCGTCGGTAGAACGCGCCAAGTGCCGTATTGCTGCGGCCGACGGTGACTGCGGCAAGCCGAAGTGCGACGGTGATCCGACTGCTGGTCTTTCGGGTGTGTGACGACAGCACCTTACCGCCGCTGATCTTGCAACCTGGCGACAGCGTAAGCCACGAGGTGAAATGCTTGGCGGTGCGCCAGCGGCTGAGATCCGTACCGCATTCGCCGATCAGGCGCAGCGCCAGGAATGGCCCGATGCCGTGGATCTGAGTCAGGTCGGTGCCGGCGAGCTGGTACATGGCCGAGCGCACGTCAAAGTTGGGGTCGCTCGGCATCTTGCTTCGGTGTTTAGCCTTGGGCAAAGGTCCCTCTGGTACGGGCCTGTCGATATTCAGCCCTGCAACTGTGCGCTCAATCTCGACATCGCATTCGTCGATGCATTGCTGATAGAAATCGTAAAGTGAGAGGGCCTGCTTCAATGCGAACAGGTGCTCCGGCTGGTAATTGCCCACGAGCGCAGCGCGGATCGTCTCGCTGCTTTCCTTGCAGCGGACATCACGCATGGCAGCCAATCTTTCCGGGTCGCGTTCGCCGGCGACAATAGCGCGGATGATCCGCATTCCCGTTACACCGGTAATAGTTGAAATCACATGATGTAGCTGGATGTTCATGAAAGTCAGCGCCTTCTGCATGTGCTGGATATGCGCTGCGGCGTAATCGCTATGCCGCTCGCGTGCACGCAGGTAGGCTCTCAGCTCGGCAATATCTCGGCCAGGACGAAAACTGGCGCGTAGCAGCCCACACGCATGCAGTCGCTGCAGCCATTGTGCGTCGTTGACGTCGCTCTTCCTGCCCGGGACCGCGCGCGCTTCGCGGGCATTGGCCAGAATGACCTCGAGGCCGCGCGATTCGAGGACCTCGAAAGCGGCGACCCAGTAGACGCCGGTCGACTCCATCACCACGGTTTTTGTACCGGTAGCGACCAGCCAATCGGCCATGCGTTCCAGATCACTGGTGAAGGCCTGGAACGTCTGCACCGGCTCGTCGCAGAGATCCGGACTGACGGCGGCAACGTGGAAGCGCGAGCCGATATCGATACCGGCGGCGAAGGGATGAATGATCGGCAACCCGGCGGGCTTCGATGTTGATCTGGATTTCGGCATGGTCCACCTCCTGATTCAGGTGCAGGACGGGGACTCGGATTTGATCAACTTCCTAAACGGGGTCGCTCGACAGCGCCGCCACAGATGAGTCCGCAGCTTCCCCTGGGCCAGGTTTTTTGACGGGGTCAAGCCTCCAAGAAGCTTACGGCCACAGTCCTGCGTGCATGCAGTGTACCCGCTTGGAGTTTCTATTCATGAGGGCCACGGGCAACCGTGTGGGGCGGTTTTTCAAGATGTCACGCTCCTCCCTGGCGCGCTTGAGCTCGGCCTTCTGGCGCTGCATCTCGTCAGACTGGGTATCGACAGCCTTGCGCTCCGCCTCGGGAACGCCATAGCGGTTCATCAAGGCGTACAGGCTATAGATGCTCACCTCAAGCCGCTCCGCTACTTCGCTCGCTGGGTGCCCACGCTGGGCTACCTATTTGACGGCTACAATCTTGAATTCCTCTGTGTACCGCTTGCCGCTCGTACCTTCTCCTCGCGCCCGATATTCTGGCTCAGGAGTGTCTACAAATGACGTGGCGATTCAATAACGGTTATTGCCCTTATCCCTAAGTCAAATACGGTTTCCGCCCTTCAGATCTTGAAATCGTCGTACGCTACCCTGGCATCGTCAACGCCGAGACCACGTAACATCTCCCGAGTCGCCGATAGCATCGCTGGAGGACCGCAAACATAAAACTCGAGCGAGGCTATATTCGGATGTGTGCGCAGCAAGCCCTCCAGCACTGCATCATGGACGAATCCGGTCTGCACATCGGCGGCGCCTGCTTCCTCCGACAGCACCAGGTGCCAGTGGAAGTTCGGATAGTTCTCGGCGAACTCGCGCATCTCGGCCACATAAGGCGCATCGCGACGGCTGCGCGCCCCGTACCAGAAGTGCAGCGGCTCGGTGGCGCCCTTGGCCAGCAGGTCGTGGATCATTGCGCGCAGCGGCGCCATGCCGGCGCCGCCGCCGATGAAGACCTTTTCCCGCGTCCCTGGTTTCAGGGCGAAGTCGCCATACGGCCCGCTGAAGCGCACCTCATCGCCTGGCTTGAGCGTGTACATGTAGCCCGAGCCGCGGCCGGGCTTCGAACCGGGCACAAACCGGACGAGGAAGCTCAGGTTCCCGTCGCAGCGCTCTACCGGAACCGATACCGAATACGAGCGCCGTACCGGTGCATCGTTGGCCAGCTCGGCCGGCATGCCGATCGCGTGCCAGTCGGCGTGATGATCCGCCGGAATGGCCAGGTCATCGCCGTTGCGGACAAATGCCGGCACATGCATCTGAACGTAAGCGCCGGGACGGCATTCCACGGGGCTTTGCGGGCGTATCGTAACCTCGCGCAGGAAGGGCGCCACCGGCGTCACGCTTGCCACCACACCAGCCTGCTCCGCAGACGCCACCAGCACGTCGCCAATGTCGATCTCGACATGACGCTTGACCTTCAGGTTGCATGCGAGCCTGTAGCCCGCTGCGAGCTTCTGCGGCGACAGCAACGCGCGGTCTGCGCCCGTTGGTTCCGGCGCCTTGCCGACACAGCGTACCGCGCACAGTCCACAGCTCTGCCCTCCTCCACAGTTCGATGGCAGCTGCAAGCCGGCCCGCGCAAGCGACTGGAACACGGTGTCACCCTGCACCGCCTCTACCGCGCGCAGCTTGCCGCCTTGCTCGTCCATCAGGCTGACCGTGCTGCGGCGGCGCCAACGGGCCGGCACGAACTCCGCGAGACGAACGCTGGCGAACAGCAGCCAGACGCCGGTCAAGGCCATCCATAGTCCACCAATGGCGCTCGACACCAGCAAGGGATTGTTGAAGTTGGTCCGCTCGCTGTAGTCCATGATGTGGAGCATCCAGAAGAAGTCGAACAGCCGCCAGGTGCTGTTCCTGTGCTCAAGTACGGTCCCTGAACGGCTCGACACATAGACCGAGGTCTCCTCCGGGTCGTTGAAGTCGACGCGCCAGACGGGTTCCTTGTGCGCACGCGCCTCGAGCGTAAAGTCCAGCAGGCGCGGCGTCCCAGCGCTGCCGGGCCCGGAATACGAAGCACGGGCGATCTGCTGCGCGAGCTGCGCATCGACTGGCAAGCCATGGCCTGAGCGTGCATCGACCAGCCAGCTACGCTTGTCGTTTTGCAGACGGTACACAGGACGGTCGAGCACCCATCCTGACGTGATCGACATGATGTTTTCGGTGGTCGCGGCAAGGAGCGCGTCGACGCTGAGTACATTACTGGGCCAGGCCAACGGTGGGGCCGGCTTGACGCGGAACTCGCGTCCCTGCACCTTAGTTGCGTCGAGCAGGCTCATGATGACGCCGCTGGACATCCACAACACGAACTGAATCGCGATGACCAGCCCGACCCATTTATGGAGACGCCGCATCCAATGGCTCATGCCTGCTTCCTCCGGCTGAAACTATAGAAGAGCAACCACGCGCCGCTCAGCGCGAACGCCAGGCCGGAAATCGAGGCCGCACGCAAGAGTGTGTTGTTCACGTTTTCGCGCTCTTCATAATCCATGATGTGGAACATCCACAGGAAATCGAACCACCGCCAGAGTTCATGGCGCCGCGCCACCAGGTCGCCACTGAACGGCGAAAAATACAGCGTCGTCTTGCCTGGCTCATCGTAGTGGACGGCCCACAGCGGCACCGGCCGCGCGCCGACTTCCGAAGGCGCCTTCGTCACCCATTCCACGCCGCGGATGCTGCCTTCGCCCACATAGGCTGCATCGGCGAGCGCAACGATGTCCTCCCGCCCCAGCGGACTGATTTGCCGGCCGCTTGCCGCGTCTACCAGGGTGACCTGCTTGCCCTGCTTGATTTCATATGCCTCCTTGCCCAGCAGGCTTTTAATGCGCACAGCGGTCATGCCCGGATACAGTTGTTGCAGGCGTTCCTGCGCAATGCGCGTGCCGGCGCGGCTGAGGGGCTCAGTGGCCACATGCGCCAGATGGTCGCCGTGGATGACTTCGAGAGGAACCACCACCATGTAGAGACCACTGATCATCCAGAGCAGCGCCTGCACCCCGACGACAAGCCCGATCCATTTGTGGGCGCGCCGCACCCAGAAAGCTGATTGCATAGTTGTTGTGAATAAGTTGAGTTACCGGCCGCGGAACGGCCGCTGCGCATGATAAACGCACAGCGGCCGCAAGGCACCATGAAGACCTTAGAACTTGTAGCCGAGGCGAACGTGCCAGCGGCGGCCGAGCAGGTCGTAGGTCATCGTGTCGGTATTGCCGTCTGTCCAGCTCTGGATGTAGGGCGCACGCTTGTCGAACAGGTTATCGATGCCCAGCGATACCGTCATTGCCTTGTTGAACGCATACTTCATACTGGCGTTGTGGTAGACGATGCCGGGTGCGCGCGCGCCGATATCGGTAGGGGCGGCATTGATGTCGGCGGCGCTGCCAATGTACTGGACGGTATAGGAACCGGACCACGGACCTTTGGACGAGGTCAGCGACGCGGTTGAGCGCCATTTTGCATAGCTGCCGCGCCCGCCCGTAATCTTGCCGGCGTACTCGATGACTTCACCGCCAGGGAATGGCGTCACGTCGAACTGGTTAAGCCGGGAAACATCCGCAGTGAACGACGATGTCCATCCCGCCAGGTTGAAGTCGACGATCGCCCCGAGGTCGAGCCCGGCCACGCGCTGCTGCGCAGCGTTCTCGGGTTGCGAGGACAGGAAGTTGATTTCCCCGGTGCGCGGATCACGCGTGAAACTCGATGGACCGCAGAAGATGTGCGCCAGCCCAGGCGAGTTGTAGCAGACCGCCAGCTTGGTCGAGCCAGGAACGGTCTCGATGGCGTTATCGATCTTGATGTTGAAGTAGTCGAGCGTCAGCGTCAGCGCTTTCGACGGCGTCCATACGGCGCCGATCGTGAACGTATCGGCCTCCTCGGGCTTCAGGTTCTGGTTGCCGCCCCCGGTCGTCAGGATCGACGGCCCGAACTGCCTGAAGCCGGCAGGCAAGCCGGATCCCTGGCAGTTCTTGTAGACCGTGGAGTTCGGATCGAGCGTGTTCCAGTTGTTGCATGGGTCGGTCGTGGTCAGGTTGCCCTCGGAGACACCGCCGAACAGTTCCGGCACGTTCGGCACGCGGAAGGCCGTCGAACGGTTGGCACGCACCTTCAGCGACGGAATTACCTGCCAGTCGAGACCCACCTTGTACGTGGCCTGCGACCCGAACAGGCTGTAGTCGGAGTAGCGGGCCGCGGCATTCATCGTCAGGGAGTCGACCAGGGGCAGCTTGGCTAGCAAGGGTACGGACAACTCCGCGAAGACCTCGCGCGCACTGTATTCGCCCGCAATCGGATCCTGGGCGTTGGTATTGGCGGCTCCCGATACGATCAGGCTATCCGGGTCGCGCCATCCTTTCTCGCGGCGGTATTCGAAGCCGGAAGCGAAGCCGACGGGCCCGGCTGGCAGGGAAAACACCTCGCCGCTGATGCTTGCGTTGAAGCTCTTCTGGTCGTTGCCGCCATGATCGCGGGTCGTGAAATGGATGTACTCGAGGACCGCAGGGCTGAGGTTCCCGTAGCCGAGATAGTTGCCGCAAGGAGCCGCGGACGGGCTGGTGCCGCAGGTAGCGGTATTGAGCGTCGCATCGACACGATCGAGGTTGATGATGTTCGTCATCCCGTCAACGCCGGTGTTGCGCCCCCAGTTGACGGACGCCGACCAGTCCCATTTCGGAGCAAGTTCCCCCTTCAAGCCGGCGACGATACGGAAGGTATTGGTCTCCTGGAAGAAGTAACGCGGCCCGACTTCCGCCACCCGGCGCCGCTCCAGCGTCAGGTTCTGGCCGGTCGGATTGGTAGGATGGTTCGCGGCGATTTCGATCGGGCGGTAAACCCCGATGGCGCCAGGGGTGGCAAGCTGCTCCGACTGGCGGTTCGTGAACATGAGTTCGGTGAACAGGTCTACCTTATCGGTCAGGTGCATGTTGCCGAAGGCGCTCACACCGACACGCTTGATCGGATTGACTGCGTTCAGGAACGGATTGCTGTTGTAGGCATGCTTGGCTGCGCTGTAGGTCTCGAAGCCGCGCGGGTCCCCGTTCGGATCCTGGTTGAAGTTGACCCTGCGGCCATTTGCCAGCCGCGCGCGGCCTCCGATCGTCGACGAGCTGCCGGAACACACCAGTTCGCCGTCATCCTCGAACAGGGCGCAAGGTGCACGCGAAGCCAGGTTGACCGCCTCGCTTTCGGAATAATTCAGGGAGGCCATCAGCGAGCCACGCTCGCTTTTCGTTCCCCAGACGATGTCCGCCGACTTTTCGGCGCCGTCACCACGTTCGGTCTTCCCATAGCGCACCGATGCTTCAACACCGTCGATGGCTTTCTTCGTGATGATGTTGACGACGCCGGCAACGGCATCGGCGCCGTAGATCGCCGAGGCGCCATCCTTCAGCACTTCGATCCGCTCGATCATCGCGACCGGAATCATGTTCAGGTCGACAGAGCTGTTCGCCCCCGTGCCACCCGAGACGACCCGGCGTCCGTTCAGCAGCACCAGGGTGCGATCGATGCCGAGACCACGCAAGTTCACTTGCGTGGTCCCGTAGCCGTTGCTGGTCCAATACGCACTGGTCTGGCTGCCCGCCGTACCGGCAGACGAAGGCAGGCGCTGCAGCAGCGTTTCGATCGAAATCGCTCCGGAGCGCTGGATGGTGTCGGCATCGATCACGGTAACTGGGCCAACCCCGGATACCTGTTCCTGCCGAAGGTTGATTCGGCTCCCCGTAATTTGTACGCGCTGCATGCCTGCCGCTTCGGCAGCATCGCCAGTGGCGGGCTGTTGTGCGTATGCGCTCTGTTGCAGAACCATTAATGCGAGCGCGGCCGTTGTTCTTGGGACGTACTTGTGAGCCATTTACCCTCCGGGTTTTCTTTTTTGTGAAAGCTACTAGGCCAAGCTGCCGGTATTGATTGGCAGTGGCGACGCATGGGATCCGAGACAGACCAACATGTCTATACAGGTTCAGTCTTTTTTTACTCTATCGAAATTTTCACCCCTTAGCAATAAAACTTTGTTTTGTGGATAATTGGCCATACTTAATTCTTCTGAGCGCAAAAAGGCCGACGCATATTGCGTCTGCGCTCTTCTGCGGAGTTACAAGAGCAACCGTTCGATGCTCCCAGCCCTTGCAGAAATCGGCGGTACCAACTGCTCACGCTTCATGGCTCAAGTCTCGATGTGCCTTGGAGCCCTCCGATCAGAATCGAAAATTCTGGCGCAAATGCTTCGCACGACCTGGTGCTCGTTAAGGTTCAGGTAGCCCGGACGTGTGCAAGTAGCCCTGTCACGGACGCCGCCGACGCACGGCCGCTGCAGTCGGCCCGGACCGTGCAACTGGCGCCTTCAGGAATAGCCGGCGCCGCGCGTGCGAGCGCAAGTACGCTGCCGAGCAACAAAGTCAGGAAGGAGTCGCCGGTATCAGCCGCGAAGATCTGTTACGCCGCGATTGGCGTGCTAGTGCGGGGAGGCCGCTCGATCCGGGCTGGAATGTGCCCGGTAAAAGGAGATGAGGAAGATTGCCGGAGCTGGTTTGCGGGTTCTTCACCGGCGGTTAAAACCATGACCGGCGGCGGCGCGTAGGCGCCGATGGAGCAGCCTGAACAGGTGCCGCAACTCGAGCGTCCGTCAGTGTCGGTGACGCTGGCCTCGCAGTCCTCACCTGGCAACGCGCTTTGCGCCATGGAGTCTGAATGCTCATGTCCACTGTCATGCATGGTCCCGTCGGTCATCATGACCGGCGTTGTCATGCCATGCACCCTGGAATCAACCGAGGATAGATGATGGATCATGCCGCACGCAAGCCTCGCCACTCCCGCAATGCTTTGGATTGGTAGGGAGACGATAAGTAGGCACAAGAGAAATGATCGTAGCCTGCTGCGCATATGGTCAATGTAGCATGCCCAACGTCAAAAGTGCACATGGTTGATAAGGGAATGCCACGACGAGCAATTGCCAGTCGGGAAATGCCTTTCCACCTTTTGTCTTCGAAGAGATTGAGTGCTAATCGTGACGGCTTTAGTTTTGATCTCTGCCAAAATTAATTCGCAACAAAAACAGCCTCGGCGCCTCCACGCACTGCTGCATACAAACAGACATCCGATTGACACGTGCCTAGAAGCACCGTCTATAATCAGCACCCTTTGCTCCCTTATCGGAACCCACGCCCCGACCGGCCGACCTCATGAAGAAGGCGTTGCTCCTCATCCTGCTGATCGTACTTCCCTGGCAAGCGATTGCCGCGGCTGAACGCACGCTCACGCATGTGATGTCGAGCCAGGCCGCCGGCGGTTTCGAGCAGGTTGGTAAGCACTTGGCAGAGCACGAGGCCCACGTCTTGCATCACCACGAAGCCCATGACGACGGTGACGCGCATGTCGATCAATCCGAAAAATCGGTCCAGCACTTGAACGACTACGAGCACGGTTGCGGCGCGGCCTTACTGTTGCCGGCGGCGCCGGTGTTGTCTGCCATTGCCCTTCCCCGTCTCGCTCCCATACCGTTGCCGGAAACGTTCTCCGACCGCAGCACGCTTCCGCCTCTCCCGCCTCCCCGCGCCCGCGCCTGAGGCGCGGGCGCCGTCGCATCGACAACACGCGCACACCCGATGCGCGTGTGGCCCGCTGGTTTGAATCCTGTTCAATCTGCAGAGGCTTTACATGCAAATATCATCATCAAGGTCGCGTGCAAGGTCGCGCGGCCGGCACGCGGCATCCAGCACGCTCTCCGTCCGCGGTGCGGTCATCGCCGCACTGTTCGGCAGTGCCATCTCGCTCGCACATGCCGAAACCCCTTCGTTCAGCGCCCTCCTCGCGCGGGCCCAGGGCAGCGCGCCCCAGCTGCTGGAACAGGCGGCCAACGTGCGCGCGGCCCAGGCCGACGTGCGCCAGGCCGGCGCCTGGCGCAATCCGACGCTCGACGCCACCTTCGAAAACCTGCACGCCCCCGAGACCGGCGGCGTCAGCCAGCGCCAGGACACCTACGCCCTGACCCAGGTATTCGAACTCGGCGGCAAGCGCGCTGCCCGGATCGAAGCCGAGCAGCACAAGGCCGTCGCGACCGGCACGCGTGAACGCCAGGCCCGCCTGACCTTCGCCACCGAACTGGCGCTCGCCTATGCCACTGCCGAGGCCATGCAGGACCGCCAGGCCGTCGCCAAAGCCGCCCTCGAGCGTGCCGGCGACGACTTGCGGGCCGCGCAGGCCTTGGTAAAAGCCGGCCGCGAAGCCGAATTGCGGCTGGCCCAGGCCCGCGCCAGCGCGGCCGCCGCCCGCGCTGCGCAGCAGTCGGCGGCCGCCGACGCGACCGAAGCCCTGGCGCGCCTCGCCGCACTGGTCGGTTCGCCCGAACCGTTCACGCGCATCGACCATCCGTTCATGGCCAGGGTCGCGGCAGCGGGCACGGCATCAGGCACCGCAGCAGCCACGGCGGCGGCCTGGACGCCCGAGCAGTCGCCGACGCTGGCAGCAGCCGCCGCCGAACGCGACGCCCTTGCCGCCCAGGTGCGGGTCGAGCAAAAGCGCGCCATTCCCGACATCGGCGTGTCCCTCGGCGTGCGCAGGTTTGCCTGGAGCAGCGAGCGGGCCGCCACGGTCGGGGTAACGGCCAGCATCCCGCTGTTCGACCGTAACCGCAGCGGCGTCGACGCCGCCCGCGAGCGCGCCAACGGCGCCGCCCTGCGGGTCGAAGCGGCCCGCCTCGACGCCGTGGCATCGCACCGCGCGGCGCTAGCCCAGGCTACCGCGTCCGAACAACGCCTGCAGGCTGCCGAGGAAGGCGAAACGGCCGCCCTCGAAGCCTACCGGCTCGGGCGTATCGGCTACGAAGCCGGCAAGACGCCGCTTCTTGAACTGCTGTCCATCCGCCGCGCCCTGTCCGACGCGCAGGCGCTCACCATCGACACCCGCCTGGCCCGCGTACGCGCCCTGGCCGCCCTATCCCTGGCCGAAGGCCGACTCGTATTTGGAGAAGCACCATGACCGACAAATCCATCCGTCACATGAACTGGCCGCTCGCGGCCGGCCTCGCGGCGGTCGCCGCGGCGCTCGGCTTCGGCGCCGCCCACTGGACTTCGGCACGCAACAGTCCCGTCGCGGCCCCGGTGGCGCAGCCAGCCAGGCCGGCACCCGCCGCAGCCGGTACCGGCATGGCCGAGATCACGATTCCGGCCGAGTACCTGAAGGTCGCCAACATCGCCGTCGAACCGGTCGCCAGCGGCGGCCTGGACGCTGAAATCCTGACCACCGGCACCGTGTCGGCGCTGCCCAACAGCGAGGCCCTGATCGTCGCCCGCGCCTCGGGCAACGTGACGCGCGTGCTGCGCCGGCTGGGCGACACGGTGCGTGCCGGCGACGTGCTGGCCCAGGTCGAAAGCCAGGAAGCGGCCACCATGGCCGCTGACCGGAAAGTGGCCGCGGCCCGCGCCGAGCTGGCAAGCAAAGCCTACGCGCGCGAAGCCTCGCTGTTCCAGCAGGGTGTGACGCCGCGCCAGGAACTCGAAGCCGCGCAGTCGGCCCTGGCGGTCGCCGAGAGCGAAGCGCAGCGCGCCAACGCCGTCGCGCGCGCGGCGCAGGTCTCGGCCGATGGCCGCTCGGTGGCGGTACGCAGTCCGATCGCCGGCAAGATCACGGCCGAGTCCGTGACCCTGGGCGGCTTCGTCCAGCCACAGACGGAACTCTTCCGCGTGGCAGGCAATGGCCCGGTCGAGGTCGAGGCCCCGGTCCCGGCATCCGACATCGGCCGCATCGCTCCCGGCGACACGGCCAGCATCCTGGCCGGCGATGTGTCGATCGCAGCGAAAGTGCGGTCGGTGACGCCGACGGTCGGCGGCAGTACGCGCGCCGCGACCGTCATACTCGAGCCGCTCGCTGGAACCAAGCGTCTGGTTGTCGGCGAAGGCGTGCAGGTGCGCCTGCATGTGAAGGAAAACGGCGCCGGCATGACGGTGCCGGAAGATGCGGTGCAGAACATCGAAGGCCGCGACGTCCTGTTCGTACGCACCCAAGCCGGCTTCCGTGCCCAGCCGGTCCTGGTGGGCAAACGCAGCCGCGGCATGGCGCAGATTGTTTCGGGCGTGCAGCCCGGCGCCCAGGTCGCCACGCGCAACGCCTTCCTGGTCAAGGCGGACATGATCAAGAGCGAAGAGGAATAACATGATCGATTCCATCCTCACCGGATCGGTCCGCTCGCGCTGGTTGATCCTGTTCCTGACGCTGGTGGTGGCGTTGGCCGGCGCCTGGCAGCTGAACCTGCTGCCGATCGACGTTACGCCCGACATCACCAACAAGCAGGTACAGATCAATACCGTGGTGCCGACCCTGAGCCCGGTCGAGATCGAAAAGCGCGTTACCTTCCCCATCGAGACGGCCCTGTCGGGCCTGAACGGCGTGGAAAACGTGCGCTCGTTCTCGCGCAACGGTTTTTCGCAAGTCACGGCCGTCTTCAAGGAGAGCGCCGACCTCTACTTCATGCGCCAGCAGGTATCGGAACGCCTGGCGCGGGCCCAGCCCGATTTGCCGGACGGGGCGGTGCCGCAGATGGGGCCGGTCTCGACCGGTCTCGGCGAAGTCTTCCACTACAGCGTCGAATTCGCCCACCCCGGCGGCAAGGGTGCGCCGCGCGCCGAGGGCAAGCCGGGCTGGCAGCCCGATGGCAGCTTCCTGACCGATAGCGGCGAGCGCCTCGGCGAACGCGTGGCGCAACTGGCCTACCTGCGCACCGTGCAGGACTGGATCATTCGTCCGCAACTGCGCACCACACCAGGACTGGCCGACGTCGACTCGCTGGGCGGCTATATCAAGCAGTACGTGGTCGAACCTGATTCGTCGCGCCTCGCGTCCTACGGCATTTCGGTTTCCGAACTGGGCCGCGCGTTGGAAGAAGCCAACGTTTCCGTTGGCGCCAACTACATCCGCCGCTCTGGCGAGTCCTACCTGGTGCGCGCCGACGGCCGCATCCGCAGCCTGGACGAGATCGCCCGCGCCGTGGTCGCCACACGCGACGGCGTCGCCATCACCGTGGGCCAGGTGGCGAACGTCGCCATCGGCGGAGAATTGCGCAGCGGCGCGGCCAGCCGCGACGGTTCCGAAGCCGTCGTCGGCAGCGCCCTGATGCTGGTGGGCGCCAACAGCCGCACGGTCGCCCACGCGGTCGGCGAAAAGCTGAAGGCCATCTCGACTACCCTGCCCGAAGGCATCCGCATCGTGCCGACCCTGGACCGCTCGCAGCTGGTGGTGGCCACCATCTCGACGGTGGCGAAAAACCTGGCCGAGGGCGCGCTGCTGGTGATCGTGATCCTGTTCGCCCTGCTGGGCAACTGGCGCGCCGCCCTGATCGCCGCGCTCGTCATTCCGCTGTCGCTCCTGATGAGCGCGATCGGCATGAATTCGCTCGGCATTTCCGGCAACCTGATGAGCCTGGGGGCGCTCGACTTCGGCCTGATCATCGACGGCGCCGTCATCATTGTCGAAAATACGCTGCGCCGCCTGGCCGAACGCCAGCATCGCGAAGGGCGCCTGTTACTGCTGAAAGAGCGCCTGGAAGAAGTCGTGGCCTCGTCGCGCGAGATGCTGCGCCCGACCATCTACGGCCAGCTGGTGATCTTCCTCGTGTTCCTGCCCTGCCTGACTTTCCAGGGCGTGGAAGGCAAGATGTTCTCGCCGATGGTCATTACCCTGATGCTGGCGCTGGCCTCGGCCTTCGTGCTGTCGCTGACCTTCGTGCCGGCCATGATCGCGGTTTTGATGACGGGAAGGGTCTCGGAGAAGGAAGTACGCATCGTCGCCGCAAGCAAGACCCGATACGAGCCGTGGCTGCGGCGCGCCGTCGCCCGTCCGCTGCCTTTTGTCGGCGCCGGACTGGGCGTGCTGGTGCTGGCCGCGATCGCGTTCAGCTTCGTCGGCCGCGAGTTCATGCCGACCCTGGACGAGCAGAACCTGAACCTGTCGTCGGTGCGCATCCCCTCGACCTCGATCGAGCAGTCGGCGGAACTCGACCTGCCGATCGAACGCGCCATCCTCAGCCTGCCCGAAGTGAAAACGGTCTACTCGAAGGCCGGTACCGCCAGCCTGGCGGCCGACCCGATGCCGCCCAACGCCTCGGACAACTACGTCATTCTCAAGCCGAAGGACGAATGGCCGGCCGGCGTGACGACCAAGGAACAGGTAATCGAGCGCATTCGCGCCAAGACCGCGCCGATCGTCGGCAACAACTACGACGTCACCCAGCCGATCGAGATGCGCTTCAACGAGCTGATCGGGGGCGTACGCAGCGACGTCGCGGTCAAGGTCTATGGCGAGGACCTCGACCAGCTGGCCGCCAGCGCCAAACGCATTGCGGCCGTGCTGCGCACCATTCCTGGCGCGTCCGACGTGCGCGTGGCCCAGACCGAGGGTTTCCCGACCTTCGACATCGCCTTCGACCGCGCCGCGATCGCGCGTTACGGCCTGAGCGTGAAAGAGGTAGCGGATACGGTGTCGACCGCGCTGGCTGGGCGCGAAGCGGGCCAGATCTTCGAGGGGGACCGCCGCTTCGACATCGTGGTGCGCCTGCCGACCGCGCTGCGCAACGACCTCGACGCGCTCGGCGCACTGCCGGTGATGCTGCCGGCTGCGAACGAGGGCTCACGTGCCTCGGTGCCGCTGCGCCAGCTGGTGCAGTTCCGCTTCACCCAGGGCCTGAACGAAGTCAGCCGCGATAACGGCAAGCGCCGCATCTACGTGGAGGCCAACGTCGTCGGCCGCGACCTGGGCAGCTATGTGGACGAGGCGCAGGCCCGCCTGGCGAACGAAGTGCGGCTCGCGCCCGGCTCCTGGATCGAGTGGGGCGGGCAGTTCCAGAACCTGCGCGCCGCCACCGAGCGCCTGGCCATCATCGTACCGGTCTGCTTCGTGCTGATCGCGGCGGCTCTGTACATGGCAATCGGCAACGCCATGCTGACGGCAACCGTGCTCACGGCGGTGCCGCTGGCATTGGCGGGCGGCGTGTTCGCCCTGCTGCTGCGCGGCATGCCCTTCTCGATCTCGGCGGCGGTCGGCTTCATCGCCGTCTCCGGCGTGGCGGTCCTGAACGGCCTGGTGCTGATCTCGGCGATCAACAAGCGCTTGGCCGACGGCGCGCCGGCAAGTGATGCGGTGATCGACGGCGCCCTGGAACGCCTGCGCCCGGTCCTGATGACGGCCCTGGTGGCTTCGCTCGGCTTCGTGCCAATGGCGATCGCCACCGGCACCGGCGCCGAGGTGCAAAAGCCGCTGGCGACCGTTGTCATCGGTGGCCTGATCACCTCGACAGTGCTGACGCTGTTTGTCCTGCCGGCGATCACCGGCATGGTGCTGCGGCGCCGGAGGACGCAGTCCGACGAACCGCGCGCGGCACTGGTCGAGGCCGTTTGAAGCACCAATCCGGCGCTCGTTCATCGAGGTGAGCGTCGGGTGTTCGAAGCGGCAAGGCAGGCCGCCGATCGCGGCACACAGGGGCTGAGGATTACCGCAGCCATGAAGGTGGTCGAGATTACCGCGGGGTGGTGGGTCGAATCGATGGCGCTGCAGGCAGATGGCTGGTTCATGCGCTCGCACGCCCTTGCAATTGGCCTGACTGCCTTCGCCGACGCGGCCACACCGAAGTTTGCAAAAACCTGAACTTCGCGTTCGGCACTTGGAAAATTGAGATCATTCCCCATGGACCGCGGCGGCCCCTGATCATGGTCACGTCCATAAGCACGATCACGGAGACAACGGTCACGACAGGCATCAAGAGGATAACCTAAAATCCGCCTATCCATTTAATCGCGGACGCTGCTATCTCGGCACCGGCGATCACTGCCTCTTCGGCGGCTGGATGTTCGGCTGGGAAGGCTGGACCCGCTGATTGGGATTGCGGGCGCCATCCCTGCGGCCCTTTGGGGCAAAAACCTCATCAAGGAAACCGGCAAGGTGTGCTGGACCGTGAGATGGATGCGTCGATGGCCGATGAAATCCGCGAGGTCGTGGGAGCCGAGGTGAGTGATGGCGACACCAGGATTGTGGACGTGCATGCGCGGCGAATCAGGCGCCAATCCTATGCATGCGCCGTAACCGTGGTGCCACGCAATCGGTCCCTCAGTGCAACCGCCAAACGCGAGCGCTCGCAGTGCGCAAAGAGATCGTCCATTCGACCATCGAACTGCATTACCGTCGATAACTGAACAGTATTGGGAGAAACAGCATGCTTTGGATCGTGACGAAATACATTATTACCGCCGGCGTCGTCGTATTAGTTTCTGAATTCGCCAAACGCAGCGACAAGCTGGGCGCACTAGTAGCCGCCCTGCCGATGGTCACGATCTTGACGCTCGTATGGCTACATGTCGAAAAACAGCCCGCCGCCAAGGTAACCAACCACGCATTTTATACGTTCTGGTATGTAGTTCCGACACTGCCGATGTTCCTAGTGTTCCCCATGCTGTATTCCCGCCTTGGCTTCTGGCCCGCGCTCGCCGCCTGTGTTGTCCTGACGGTAGTGTGCTTCGCGATGTTTGCGGCATTGCTCGAACGATTTGGCATCGAGCTGATCTAGTAACAGAAGGACACTGTTTGCTAAGGCTAGTACCTGCCACGCATCTACTCGCATGATCGTGAACCTGCCCCACAACGGCGTCCTCGCCACCGTTCAGATGAACTGATGCAGCATTGTTTACTTCTAGCTCAGTTTCAGCAAGTATAGTTTGTACTTAATTTCGGGCAGGGCATCGTACAAGACCGTCCACTCTACTCTTGCCCAGAAGTTTTTCAACAAAATAGGCCGAAAGCGGACGGTCGTGAGCCAATAATAAATTGGAGAGCTAATCTAAAAGGCAATTTGGGGCATCGCGCCATGGAGGACATTCAGCCAAGCACGCACTGCGGCGTCCTTGGCGGGTAAACCCGCACTGCTAGTGGTGCTCCTCCTTGTAGCGTTGATGGACACTATGACGCCTATTCCTCAGTCGCTGCCGTCTTTCGCGGCGTGGCAATTGTTTCGTCTGGACTGATTGCCGCCGTTACCCTGCTCGGGACGGCAACTCCGGTAAGGGATCCTGTGCCGGCGCTCCGTTGTGCAACGATCGCTGCAGATGCCTTGGCGCTGCCGGCCTGGGTGCAACGCCCTGGCTCTCTTTCCAATCCGGGCGCGCGGTTGCATGTTTGCCTAACGCAGGCTCAGACAGTAAAAACCGCTTCTTGGCATCGGGGTAGTTGAAAGCTGATGAGACATTATTTCCATAATGTCAAATGCTCGTTCGAACCTTCGAGTTACTCGACAATATGGTTTCTAATGTCGAATAAGATTGAATGTTTTCCGGTGTTCGATGCGCTGTAGCTCCGCTCGCACTGCAGCCAGACCGAATGCTTATTGCAGCGGCCAACTTGCCGCAGGAGCAAGTTTTCTGCGGCGTGCTGCAAGTTCCTGCTCGAGCTTCAGGTCGCGACCGTAAATATCCGTGGCAAAGCGAGGATTTCCGTCACTGTCGACGCTGGCGGTGGCGTAGAAAATCACAACTGGAATCGCATTGGTCAGATCGACGTGCCGAGTCGGTCCAGGCTGCAGCGCGTCCTGGATGGTGTCAGCGTCCCATCTACGATGCTGGCTAAGCACGTATTGGGCCAAAGCGGCCGGATGCTCGACCCGGATGCACCCGTGGGATAGGTCGCGCCGGCGCGGCTCGAACACCTCGCGCGCCGGAGTCGAGTGCAGGTAAATCTCCATCGGGTTAGGCAACGCGAACTTAATCGGTCCCAATGCGTTCTTCGGCCCCGGCCCCGGGCGCTGGCGCACGCGCGCCTTGCCTGCCTGGAGCGGCCGCGCTAGCGCCTGACGGCACCGTTTCCATCCCGTTCTGCGTGAGGTACGCAGGGTTGCGCTTGAGCTTGGGCAGGATTTCCTTGTCGAGAATGCTGCGGGGGATGTTCCAGTACGGGTTGAATTCGACGTAGCGCATTTGGCCGACGAACAGCGAGATTTCGGTCTTGAGCGCGGAGCCGACCACGACCCGCATCTCAAGTGGCGCCGCGCTGCCGCCGTCATGCAGCGCCCACAGGCGGTAAGCCGGCGGATTAACCGTGATCAGCGGGCCGGGGCCGAAATTCGGCAACCAGCGCAAGCGCTCGAGCTGGCGCTACATTGAGCGCGTCGATTGCCACGGCCCAGCACGCCGTCTTCGTCCAACCCGTGACGCGCCTGAAAATACCGGACGCCCTCTTCCATCGGCCCGGTGTAGATACCCTCAGGCGGACGCGCCGCATCGGACCGCAGGTCACCAGCAGCACCAAGCGCGCATGCAGCGCCTTCACGTACGGATAGGCGCCACCAGGCGCGACCTTGGCAGCCGGTCGCGGTAGAGTCGGATACGGCTGCCCAGATCGGAACGAGCGGTATCCGCATCTCCCGAGCGCAGCTGCCGCTGCAGGGAGTCCGTGCCGTAATCGAGCGGGTTCAGGCCTTGCAGCCTGGCTTGGCGCAGCACCCACAAAGCGGCCGCGGCAGTCGACGGATTCCAGGCTGGCGCATATTTGCGCGGAGCATAAAACCGATCAAGCCAGCCGCGTTCCTCGTATAGCCCGTGGGTACAGTGGGCGACTGCGAGGTCTGGACGGCCAAGGTATGAATGGTGGTGGAGGCGGACCGCGCGACGATCGGACTGGAGACGAGTGACGCTATTACGCAGAGCGCGGGCGCAGCGGCGATTTTCTGGCTAAGCTTCATTGATACTTTCGAACCTTGGCAGCCGTACGTTACCGATCCGCATCATACCTTTCGAGCAGTTGCAATGCCCAGCCACACAGAGACCCCTCCCCAAGCCGGGAACGACCCTGTGCGCGAAAGGGTCAAGAGACCTCCTTACACTGACGAAGCTGTCACGCACTTGCTTCATCTCCGTCGAGAACTTACAGAGTTGATTAATTAACAGTCGCACAGTTCCTTCATCGCTCGGTGGTGGACAGCAAGCGGCTCAAGGGACAGGGCGTGGTCACCTGCAGCAAGCACGATTTCACGGCCGGCACGGCGTGTACGATAGCGTCGCACCTGTCGGGGGCCAATGTTAAAAGCATTGCCAGGCCGGGCAACCCGTTCGGTGGGCTGGGAGCGAACGGCCCTGCAGATGCAACACGGCCTGTTCGCGAGACTGCTAACAATCTGAGTCAAAACCCGTCGTCGCGGATTAAGACGTAAGCATTTTGAGGTTCTACGGGTTTCTGGACGTATCAGTTACAAGTACGGTTGCCCGAACGATTGTCGAAATTAATCAAAACGGCTAGCTGAGTTTGCTTGATTCAAGTTATTTTGAGAGGGCACAGTACGGAGGGGGAAGACGCGGCGGAGAGTGCAAAGCAGATACATCACTTTCGATGGCGCCGCAGCTGCACTGTGACCCTAGCAACCCGGTATGCAGATTCTGCGATACCAGGCTTAGCTAATACACACTCAACTGGACCTTGAACGATATAGCGCTTTCACACGTGAAAACCATGGACCGCAATACCGTTGAGGACATCACTGTTGCTAAATTGCGGGAATGCAATATGTCTCGCGCAGTCGACGTCAACGTATGCGCGATCTTGTATCGCTGATGTTTTTAGGGTTCGTTGTCTAGACTCACCTTTCACGTGCGAAAGCATTGGATCGCCGAGAGCAAGGGCTAAGCTTGAGGCGTGAATGTCTCGGCCTCGAGCGCACATGGTATCGGTTCCTTATTGACAGCGCACGTGGCTGCCAAACGGCTCGGCCCGCGTCGCTTCTCTCGGTCTAGCTGGATAGCGTGTTCATGAGGCGCCGTGCTCCCGCGCTAGCTCCTAGGTTTCACTTTATTCGTATCGCTGAGGCGCGGAGACTGGTGCGTTACCGCCACCTTTCGCATAGCCTCCTGACGCCACTTGTAACCTCGTCTCTCTCGGATTTTTGCGGCGTGTAGGGTTGCATACTGCCGCTCTTCTGAGCTCGGTGAGGCATTTTCGTGTGTTCGGCTGAGCTCACAGAGTGGTTTTTCGTCGGGGCGCTGCGCGCGTTTCGTGTCCTTCTACTGAGCACTTTCACGCGTGAAAGCGCGCTGCTGAGAGCGGTCTCAACTTTCGCCGAGTCGGAAGATGACCGCGCCAGGTGTAGTGCACTTCTCCAGAAAGCACGTTGGGATTGGAGCAACGGCGCGAACCGTATTTCGTTTGATGCTGCGCAGGCAGTCGTATTAGCTCTACGTTCGCTTTCGGTGTTCGTCGCGAAGCGCACGAACTGCATGTGCCCTACGATCTTCGCATACCGCTCCTACTGTGAATTGGCCCAAAAATGGGCGGTTTGATTTCTCCGACCGTTACCGAGGTGGCGATGGCGTCACACTTGCACTCATAAGCACATTTCCTGCTGCTCCGCCCGTTCCTGTTTTGAGGAGTGACCTCAACCGCATCTGCCCGTCGAGGTGGAGCACTACGGATCGCTCCTTGCGCGGTATGCCTGCCGTTTGGCCTGGCTGATGGCACCGGACCGAAATCTTCTTCAAACTAGAACAACTAAGGCTATTCTGCCACCGGTGTATCCGCGCAACGAGCCGCTGCGGTTGCTAACAAAGCCTGCGCTGGAGGGTAGGGATGTTTAGGAGACTAATTCGGCATGGTAGCGGCCAGCTTAATCGGAGCCCAGCACCTTGTATACGCGTCTGCAGTGGGCGTAGCCCTGAGTCGGCGCCTCACGATTGCGGCGTGGGCTCACGCTGTAGACCGGCTATAAGTTGGCATGAAGTCGTGGCCCTTCGCAGGTTGCGGACCGAGTGAATCAATGCTGTACGTCAAAGGCGTTTAGGGAGGCGCATTGCCTGGACATTAAAGCTCTTCTGCGCTGGCGAGACTGTTCCTGTTTCGCTCTCACGCGTGAAAGGAGGTGAGATCGGCATGCCGCTCTCGATTCGCGAACCGACCAGTGCATCTCCGTCCATCAGCAGTAGTGCGGAGCACTGGGGCGCCAAGGCAGGAGCGCTGCGCGCTGTCGATGCGAGTGTATTAACGTACAGGCCAAGTATTCTTGCCTCCGACTACATAGTCTGGCATTTGTTGTTTCCTGACAGCTAGCTCCGCCAATTCGCGATTGCGACAACCGGCCGCGTCTGCAGATCGGATAGTGCGCTTTCACGCGTGAAAGCAGAGGGCCGCAATGTAAAGTCATCGTTCAAAAATCTTCCTATCGAAGCATATGTGTTCCCGTTTAGACTATAATTCTCCGTACTATCATAATGCGTAAAAATACGCTTTCCAAATGTCCATTACCGAGCAAACTACAAGTCCAATCATTATTTGCGTCGTGAATCAGAAGGGCGGATGCTGTAAAACCGCGACCTCAATGCAACTGTCGGGCACACTCCAGAAGGCCGGCTTTTCGGTATTCGTAGCCGACATGGACCCGCAGAACACGGCTTCGCTGTGGTCACTGCAAGCAGACCCGGAGACGCCATTCCCCGCCACCGTACTGTCCCTTGCGCCACTGCGCGAGGCCTTCCTGGACAAGCTTGTCTCGGCTGCAAAAAACTATCAGTTCATCATCATTGACTGCCCGCCAGCGGTGGAGTCGCCGGTACCCTGGGCAGCACTAATGGCGGCGGACCTGGCAATCATCCCGGTAATTCCCTTGATGGACAACGTATGGGCATCAAAGCAGATGGAAGAAATGGTCCTGCGTGCCCGCACGACCCGCCGGGATCGCGGGATTTCTGGCGAACTGCATGCGGGCTATCTGCTGTCGCAGGTGCGCCGCGGGAACGTGTTTGAGAGCTGCGAAGCGGCTCTGCGCAAACAAGCGCAGTTGCCCATTTTCCAGACCCGTATTGCGTTGCGAAACGTCTATCCCGAGTCGCAGGTGTTCGGCACCACGGTGCATTCGCTTGGCAAGAGCCCGGCAGTGGCTGAATTTGACGCCTTGGGAAAGGAAGTGCTGGACATGCTTGGAGTCAAGATGCCGAAACATCGAGGAAATAGGAAATGAATATGAAACTGAACAAGGCAGCACTGATGCAAAAGGCCGCCACCGGAGCAAATCAGTCAATCGACCTCGCCGAACGCATGCGCCAGGCTAGCGAGGCAGCACGCGGCACGCACCCTCTCGCGGTCCCTACCGGCACCAGCGCATTACCGGTGGGAGGGGCGCAGGGTGAACCGACCTCAGCTCCCGATCGCCCTGCAGAGGCGCAGCGGGAACACGACCTGGTAGCTGCGCCTTACGGTACCGTCAAGCCGGCGGGGAGCGATGACGACAATCGGCGCGGCCGGTTCGAGACTGTCCTCTTAAGCCAGGTGGACCCGAATCCGTACAATGCGCGCCAGACCTATAAGCCCGAGCGGGTGCTCGAAATGGCTGCAAGCCTCGCCAAGAATGGCCAGGATACGCCAGGTACCGCCACCATTAGGAACGGCCGGTACGTGCTCGCGGCCGGCCACTACCGGCGCTTGGGCCTGCTGCACATTCATGCCGCGTCGATAGACAAAGCCACGATCGACCTGATCGTCAAGCCGAACATGTCTGACCGCGAGCTGTACGAGGCCAGCTACCGCGAAAATGCCGAGCGCCAAGAGCAAACTGCCTACGATAATGCGCTGGCCTGGAAGAAGCTGTTGGAACAGGGCATCTACGAGAATGAAACGTCGCTGTCGGAGGCCGTCGGAATGTCGCTGCCGAACGTTAACAAAACACTGTCTGCGCTGCGGCTGTCGCCTGCCGCCCTGACGCTAGTCGAGTCCGCCCCTGCTAAATTTGCACTCGGCACCTTGTATGAACTGGCCTTGTTCGAGGAAGTCGCGGGAACGGAAAGAACGGTGGCGATGGCGGCCCAGGTACTCGACGGAAAACTCGGTCGTGACCAGATCAACGAAGCCCGCAAGCAGATCGTTGAGCCGAAACTTCGCAAGCGCAAAGAGACGTCGCGGCCCTATCCGATCTTCGTCGGCAACAAGTACGAGGGCACACTGAAGGAGTGGCCAAACGGTAAGGTGACGCTTGAAGTCAACATCGGTGATGCATCAATGCGTGACGCCTTTGTAGCTTCGCTGCGCGAGAAATTTGGCACGAAAAGCTGAAGCCACCCCGGGGAGCAGCGACGATCCATCAGCGGTCGGCTCTTCAATTGGGACAAGCTCCTCGTAGCGCGACCTTTTCGGTCGCGCTTTTTATTTCTTACCCATCATTTGCTCTATACCTGGGAATGGCTGCGTCGCGTACGCTATACCGTTGCTTGACTTTGTCGGTCTGATTGTTTGGTTAACATCATCTTCCAGAGCCCGTATGCGCGACAATAAATGGGCAACAACGCAGTCAACATCATTGCGACACCGATTCGTGCTCATGTCGCACGCCCGAGCGCGTGCTTGTGCCGCAGGCACAGAAGAGCAGATTGGGGGTAATGCGAGGTGGAATTGCCGTACGGTCGAGAAGGGCAGGCGCAGAACTGATGCGCGCGGAGCGCCTACACATTGACGAACCGTGAGCACCACAACGGCGCGCTGCAGCAAATGCGTAAGCTGACGGTCAAGTGCCGTTTTTTTGCGAAGTAGGACGATAAGACGACCTGCGCGCTGCGTCGGCCGCAGGCCACCGTCGCGTTCGACTGCAACCGTGTGCACTCCCCATATGCCCCGCAAATCAAGCCGCTGCAGGTCGAATCAATCTACGCATGACTCGACCTGTACATCCAGCGCCTGATGCAACTTAATGCATTCCGGCGCTGTACGGATGAATACACCGGTTTTACTAAAATCTATCCCATCTGACCACGGAGATGAGTGAGAAGAACAGCGACGAATCGTCTACGAAGAGTCAGCGAAACCTTGAGGCCGCACGAGTGCAAGATCGTCAGTCGAGAAAAGCCTAAGCCTACAATCTGGTAAGGTATCAAGACGTCCGACCCGACCATCATGAACGCGTTTTCGTCCGATCCGTAAAGGTCACAGGAATTGTGCGGTTTTGCTTCGATGAACCACTCAAGGTCACAGGGATTGTGCGGAGGGGAGCGTTCAGCGCCCTTATTCCAACTAAACAGCATGACCTGACGTAGACACGTGGCCACACGCCCTGACGTCTCCCCGGAATTCGGGGTTCAACTGCCGCCAGAGCGCCTCCACGCAGCGTCACGCATTCATGCGATGACCATGTACTGTAAAAGTAGAGGCGGCTGAAGGCGTCGAAGCCATGCTGGCGCCTTTAACACACAATTATGGTGACCTTGCGCCATCAAAAGACGGTGGTATCAGCACAATGACAGTGACGTTGCCATGAGCGGAGGCCTACAACCACCGAAACCGGCATAAGGCACGGATGAAAGCACTATTTGCGTCCTTGCCAGCACCACCGACTGCGTCTGGAACACCACACGTCAGGTATGAACCTACACAAAAAAAGTGACCTTGCAGGGGCCGAGCACGGGCTAGGCGCACCAGGACGCATCAAGTTCAGTGAGCAAAGCAAGAACAATGGTGGTGACCTTTGCGGCCTCTCGGCGGCTGCGAGCCCGCATAGCTGCTCGCTTTGCAGGAAAAACACACAATCTCATCGACCTTTTCACATTTTCTGTGACCTTGCCTTCGCCAGGATAGGCATACCGCACAATTTCGGTGCCCACATGCTTCCACAAAGCGACCTTGCTGCACACTTACGTCGACCATTTGAACGTCTTTTGTGACCTTGCCGTCCTAAGTCCTTGATTTTATACAGAAGTCGACCTTCCTGTTAGTAGGTTTGTCTTTTAAAAAGAACCTACTAACTGCAGATGCACGCAATGACAGACCAGCTCCAAGGCGGATAAGAGGCAGCAGCTCGCCTAGTTGCCAACAAAAGGTCACAACTTATGTGCAGCTACTCCCATCGAGACGGTCACCAACCCACATAACGCCGCTCAAATGGACCGGACCTCAAGGAAACCGGACCCCATTACCGTTTCCGGTACGGCTAGGACGACATCAGGCACCCTCCGTCAAGGGTTTGCGCAGCGCGCAACACAGAGGCGTTACCGCGCACATCTGCATCGATCTCGATTCGATGAGAAATGTGAACAATTCTGGTGACCTTACCTGAACGTGCCAAGCGCAAAAGCGCATGGTTGGCCGCTGAGCCCCAAAAACGCACAAAGACTTCGACCTTGTTACATTTTCTGTGACCTTGTGTAGACACGTCTTTTTGACGAACACAAATTTTGTGTCCTTTGACGCGAAATGGCGACCATGCTGAACACTTTCGTCGACTATGTGCCGTTCTTTTGTGACCTTGCCGAGCTAAGTACTTGATTTTTATAAGACGAACTCTCCGCTGTTAGTAGGTATGTTTAAAAGAAAAACCTACAAACCCCGAACTTGCTAGAGCTAGCCAACTAGCAGCATGATCCGGCAGCATGTCAGAGTGCTGCCAATCTAAGGTCACGCTTTTTGTACCACCGCTCTGGGCACGTATCGCGTGCGGTAGACGTCGCCGACGATTACCGGAACTGTACCAAGCCAACAGCAAGGTCACCGTAATTGTTTTGACAGGTTCACCTTGGACTGTCATGCTGCTGTGGAACTATAAGGATGAGCAGCATGTCACGACAAATGGCCCTCGCGTTATTCGCCGACTATTCGCCGACCGACAGAGGCGTGGATGATGCGCCTCTAGACCTCGGCTTTCGCCGCAACAATGCACTCGTCAAGATCGTCGACCTCAGCCTGGCTGGGCGGCGCATGATCGACGTCGCCTATTTTCTGGCAGCCGAGGATACCGAGCTCCACAAGGAATACAGGGTCGACCTTGGGCTGTTCCGGTGGTTGCTCGGCACCACGAGTCGCAATCAGCGGCACTTGGCGAAAATCATCCGTGAAGCCCAAAAGGCAGCGATCGAGCTCAACGAGATAGACCCTGACAATGCTGCCAATGATTTTTATGGCGCCGTCCCTTTGCTAGGACCGGCCTTCGTACGCGGTGGCGAATTCAGGTTTGAATTGTCCGAGCGCCTTCAGGTCGCCATTAAGAACCCGACCACCTTCCACTTCCTCAGCCTGCGCTACGTGTTTAACTCGGTACATTCGAAGATCCTGTTCGACCGCCTGCAGGAATACATCGACGAAGGCACCACGCCATGGCTTGACCTCCAGACCCTCCGCGCCTGGATGCAGTGCGAAACTAAAACCTACGATTTATGGAAACATTTCCGTAACAAGGTACTGGTACCGGCGACAAAGGAGATCAAGGAAGTCGCCCAGCTCAACGTCGAGATCGTGACCATGAACGTGCCCGGTTCCAAGCGCGTTGGCCAAGTTCGATTCGCGCTTACCCGGCTGAAGGATGGGGCAGCAAATGAACAAAAAATCGAGCTCATCGTCCTGCGCTCCCTGTATGAAACGCTCAATACCGAATTCGCTCTGAACCAAACCGATTTTAACGAGATTATGTCCAACCGCGACGTCTTTACTGACGAGCGTATCCAGCAGGCGATCGAGTACACCCGACACAACATCGAGCGCGGCAAGGTCAAGCTGAGTGCAGGTGGTTACCTCATGAAGGCACTGCGGGAAGGCTACCGCCTGGGAACCTTGGATAAGCAGATCCACGCCCGCCTTGCCGGCGAAAAGGCGGCCAAGGACGACGCCTCGACCGGCGCCGAACGGCGCAAGGCAAAGACGGACGCCGAAGCTGCGCAGCGCAACCAGCAGCTCGCCGAGCTTGGATGGGAGGCATTTGACAAACTCGATTCCTCTGCACAGGCAGAAGCGCTGTCCGATTTTTGCAGATCGCCGACCGCCAAGCCGCTCGCCCGTAAGATGGGAATCGAGGTCAAGGAACTGCGCGAAAATCTATCTACCCCGGCCGTACGTAGTAGCTTCGGCGTGTTCGTCGCCGCTCGCGTACACCGAGCATCCAAGGAGCGCCAGTAGCGATCGCCCGCCGCGGAGGTGCCAACGTCACACAGACATCATGGCAGCCATGCGTTCAGTCATGGCCTGTACCGCTGACACATCCAGATGTGGCTCATTGCGCAGCAATTGTTTATAAAGGAGAGATTGAAACGGGATCGCATCGACAGCTCGTACCGGTACCGCGACCGCGGCCCGACCGCGCTGGATAAGTCTGAAATAATAGTGAGAATCCTGAAACTCGATCTGGAGCGACTTGTCGTGCTCGCGGCCATGACCATCGAAGCGAAGTGACCGGATCTTGTTCTCCAGCAGAGCCAGCATCTGGTAGGCTTCCTGCACTGTGAGCTGGACCACGATTTTGTTCGGCCAGTCGAATGTTTTGCGAGCGCCACCGCCGGCGAGCGCCACGGCGCCCTCGATGTTGATCGTGTGCTTGCGCTCCGCCCTGGTTATGGCCTCTGCGATGCACAGCGCCGCGGCCGACGAAAATATCTTAAAGCTGTAGTACGGGGGATCCGCCGGTGCCGGCGTGCTGGCGGCTACCGCAGCTGCTGCCCCAAGTTCCGCCAGATAGCTCCGCGAGGCCGCGGCGCTTGGCGTACGCGTGGCGATCGCGTCGATAGCATCGAAGAACCGACGCTGCTCTTTGCACGCGAGTGTCACGAGCTGGTCGACCGGCAGCTGGCCACCAATGCGCTGCAGGGTCGATCGGGTCTTTGCGTCGAGCACTCGCACGGTTGCTTCCAGCGAGTCGCGCTGCTGGCGATCGCCAGCGCCAAAAGCGATGAGCGTCGCTTCAAAGCGCTTTCCCGCCTCGGTGCCGGCCAGCTCGAGCAGCTGGTCGCGCGAGAGCCCCGGCAGTCCGGCCGCGGCCAGGATGCTCGTGATTTCAGAGAGCTTCATCGGACTTCTTCTTTCTTGGCTTGGCGGTTTCGTAAATGTCGGCTGATCGTTCCAAGGCCAGACCGAGATACCCCTTGACGTCGTTTTTCGTGCGGCCGTGCTCCTTCAATTGTTGCGCGGCGAAGGTGTTTCGCAAGGTGCGGCCGCCACTCCGGTTGACATCGATGCCGGCCCGGGTGAACGTCTCCTTCGCTTGGCGCCAGAGAGTCACTTTCGACATCGGCTTGCCTTCTTTGTCGCCGGGGAAGACCAGGTCCCCTTTGAAAAGGCGCTGGCCCTTGCCATCTTCGGCCAGGCGTTCGATGAGCCAATAGCGCAGCGCGTCGGCGCCATAGCCGTGGACGATGGTTTCGTGCTCGTAGCTGGTGGCGTGCTTGTCTTCTGGATTGATCTTGAGCCGGATGGGCAGGGGGCTGAACGACTCCTCGACCTCGCTCAGGTGCAGCCCGATCGCCTCGGCCACCTTCAAGCCCCCGAACAGCAGCGTCGCCTGTACGGCGTGGTCGCGCCGGCGCTTCCACGCCTTGGGCAGCCGTCCGGCCCGGTTCGTGCCTGGCGGCTCGCGGGAGGGCAGAGCGGCCACGAAAGCGTCTACCTGGGCCGCGTCCAGTGCTTCGGTGCCGACGTTCTGCGCAAGGTAGTGGTTATCGGTGGCGAGCTTGGTGGCCGACGTCGCCGGGTTCGGCGTGATCTGCAGGTGGCTGTAGCAGCGCTCGAGCAGGCGCAGATACCGTTCGGTGATTGCGCTGTTTTGCTCGCCGCGCCGGCGCAGCTGGCTGATGAAGCGCACCAGGTCGCGCTCCTCGACTTGCGAGAAGCGGCGGTTCTGGCCAGCCAGCCAGGTCACGAACTTGCGGAACATGAAAATGTAGACCTCAGCCGACTTCGTGGAGATCGCCTCCGGCTCGGCCTCGCCAAGTCGCCGGCTAGTGCTGGCGAAAGCCCGCTCTGTGACGAAGGCCGTGAAGGCAGCAAGGGGATCGTCGTCCCACGTTTTCAGGTCAGGCATGTGCACCTCGTTTTTTGCGTTCGCCGCGGCCACCGGGCGGCTGGCGCCGAAGGCGCGACCCTTCAGGTTTTTTTCGGTGTGGAGTATGCCAAGAATACCATAACTGAAACTAACAGACAGGCAAGTCGCCTAACCCCACGGAGATTCGAACGCCGCTGGCTCCGGGAGAGGGCCGGGGGGGATTCTCTGGATTCTCTTTGTTCTTTTCGTTCTTTTTGCTCTTTTAGCACTCGACGGCGGGCGGCCAGGCGAAGGGGGTGCTTGATCAGTCTGTGACGTGTCTGGAGAGTCGTTTTTATTTTCCTTTTTGTTTGTTAGTTTCAATTATGGTTTTATTGAAGTCATCCGATCTTCGGGCTTTACTCCGGGGATACAACTGGTACTGATAAACGCTATCCCTGATGCAGCTTGCACCAGTCGAAATTGCATGCAAGTCAACATGAGGGAGATGACTGTCATGCCCAATCGATTCAAAAAATTGTGGGCAACACCACGCCACCTGTTGAGTGATGGTCAACGCAAGTTTTGACTGGCCAGGTTCTCGATGGACTGATGAAGTTTCTGGCGTTCTGCTTCCGGCATGGCGGAATAGATGAGGATCAGCTCTGCAAGTCGGTCATCTGGGCAGTAGAAGTACGCAGGCGACACATCCATAAGCCTGGCGAGGGTCTCAACGAACTGAAAAGGGGGTTCGTGGATCCCACTCTCATACCGGCTAATCCTCGCGCTACTGGAGGATTCCTCCAGGCCAGCCATGACACCAAGCTCGTCCTGAGCCAACTTGCGGCGTTGCCGGGCCTGACGTAGACGCTTGCCGAAGATGGTGTTCGAAGATGTGTTGCGTGGGGACATCCTACGATAATCGTAGGTTTCACTGGAGATTTCTCTACGAAAAACGTAGAATCGCTATGCGGCATGCAAGGGCCGCAGTGACCAAATGTTGGGCAGGAGCTTTCACATGTTAGATGTAGAGACGTTGAATTTCATTAAGCAGGAAATTGAAGCCTTGCTGAATCAGGGGAGTGAAGAGTCTGTTAGACGTGCCGAAGAGATGGCCCAGATGCTTGAAGCTCGCATTCAAGAGCAGCGCCAGATGGAATCGGACATCGTGCAGAGCAAGCTGCGGGCTCTCGTTGAAGCGCATCCCTGGATGGCCCCGAAGCTTTTACAACAGGACCTTAGAGACGGTTTGAAAACTCGGAAGCAACTATGATGTCCAAATGGTCCTCTTCGATAGGAGTACGCCATGTGGACAGCAGAGCAACGAACACGGCATAAGGTCCGGGTTCCCAAGGAGCGCAAGGGTT
>NZ_PPXQ01000027.1 GCF_004798585.1 Massilia sp. Mn16-1_5 | reverse complement strand
GGCGCCAGCTCGGCCGCATAGTCCAAGTTAAGTTGAAGAGCCATAATAAAAAACGGATTCATGATTGAACATGAATCCGTTTTAGCTCTTGCGGCGCAGAGATCAATGCCTTAAGTGACTGGCATTAGCCCGAAGGCGGCTTTCTTTCCCAGCAGATGCAGCCAAATGGCTGCAAGCGATTAACGCTTCGAGAACTGCTTGGCGCGACGTGCTTTACGCAGGCCGACTTTCTTACGCTCGACTTCACGGGCGTCACGGGTGACGAAACCGGCACGTGCCAGGTCGCCCTTGAGGCCTGCGTCGTAGTCGATCAGAGCGCGGGTGATGCCGTGACGGACGGCGCCAGCCTGGCCCGATTCGCCACCGCCGTGCACGTTGACCTTGATGTCGAAACGCTCGACGTTGCCGGTCAGTTCCAGCGGCTGACGGATCACCATCAGGCCGGTTTCGCGCGAGAAGTAATCAGCAGCAGGCTTGCCGTTCACGATGATCTGGCCGGTGCCAGCTTTGATGAACACGCGAGCGACTGCACTCTTGCGACGGCCGGTGCCGTAGTTGTAGTTACCGATCATGTCAGTTCCTTAGAGGGTCAGTGCTTGTGGTTGCTGTGCTGCGTGCGGGTGGGTACCTTCCGCGTACACTTTCAGCTTCTTGATCATGGCGTAGCCCAGTGGGCCCTTAGGCAGCATGCCTTTGACAGCCTTTTCCAGGGCGCGGCCCGGGAAGCGCTGTTGCATTTTCAGGAAGTTGGTTTCGTAGATACCGCCCGGGTAGCCCGAGTGACGGTAGTAGGTCTTCTGGGTGGCTTTCGTGCCGGTCACGCGCAGCTTGCCTGCGTTGACGACGACGATGTAGTCACCGGTATCGACGTGCGGAGTGAATTCTGGCTTGTGTTTGCCGCGCAGTCGGAGTGCCACTTCGCTGGCAACACGTCCGAGGACCAAGTCCGTCGCGTCAATCACGAACCAGTCGCGCTGGACTTCATGGCCCTTAGCGGAAAAAGTTTTCATGTTGACTTCCTAATATAGGTAAATTGCTCAAATGGCGGTTCCGCAATTGTTGCTGCGGACTCTTCCTTATTATCTTTTCCAGAGCAAATGGAAAGCCAGCGATGATACCTCAACTGACTACTCTCGGTCAAGACAGCGCCATGGCGCCTGTGGCATCCCGGCCTCCTTCCCTGCCGATTCCGGACCATAGGATGACATTCAACAAGCAAACCCTTGCGTAGCTGGCTAGACTCAGCTCAACCATTCCCAGGCGAAACAACTTGTTGACGATAGAAACGATAGCAAATTACTATTGATCAACTATCTGAGGAGTCTTCGTGAACCCACGTTTTATCCTGTCCTCCCTGCTGGCCCTGCTGTGCGCGGCCGGCACGGCGGCTGGCGCAGCGGCCGCTCCCGAGCCGGCACGCCCGGCGGCGCCAGGCGCACCGGCGGCCCGCGGCTGCCACCTGCCCGGCAGCGAAGATGCACTGCGCTGCTTCGCCATCTCCGTGCCGCTCGATTACGCCAAACCGGCCGACGCCAAGCTGAAGATCCACGTCACCGTCGCGCCAGCCTTCCGTGAAGGCGCCCGGCCCGACCCGCTGTTCGTGCTGGCCGGCGGCCCCGGCCAGGCCGGCAGCGACGTCATCGTGACCCTGAATGCCGCCTTCCGGCGCGTGCGCGCGACGCGCGACATCGTCTTCATCGACCAGCGCGGCACCGGCCTGTCGGGCAAGCTCGATTGCGAAAGCCGTCCCGAACACGAGACGATGAGCGACGCCGAACAGGAAGCCGAGATCCACCGCTGCATCAAGAACAGCCGCATCCCGTTCGCCGCCTACACCACGCTGAACGCAGCGCGCGACCTCGAGCAGGTCCGGCGCGCGCTCGGCTACCAGAAAGTCAACGTCTGGGGCGGCTCCTACGGCACCCGCCTCGGCCAGGCCTATGCCCGTGCCTATCCCGCCAGCGTGCGCGCGCTGATCCTCGACGGCGTCGCCGCGCCCGACCAGGTCATCCCGGCCGGCGGACGCGACGGCCAGGCCGCGCTCGACAAATTGTTCGAGCACTGCGCCAAGGATGCCGGCTGCCACAAGGCCTATCCGAACCTGCGCGCCGAGTTCGAGAGCCTGGCCGCGCGCGCCGATGCCGGCATCAAGCTTTCGCTGAGCGATCCGCGCACCGCGAAGCCGGTCAATATCACGATGTCGGGATCGCGCTTTGCCAGCACCGTCCACAGCATCCTGTATTCCCCGGCCGACGCCCGGCGCCTGCCCTTCCTGATCCACAGCGCGTACCAGGGCCGCTGGGAACCCTTCGTCGCGCGCCAGAACCTGATGGGCGACTTCGCCGGCGACGAGGGCGGCATGGCCTTCCTGCTGCACCTGGCCGTGGTCTGCGCCGAGGACGTGCCGCGCATGACGGCAAGCCTGATGAAGGACGAGGATGCGCTGATCACGCGCCCCTGGGCCGGACGCATGCCGGCCATGTGCAAGTCGATGAACGTGCCGCCGGTGCCCTACGCTCCGCCCAGCATGATCGAGGCGCCCGCCCTGCTGCTCTCGGGCGCACTCGATCCGGTCACGGCGCCGCGCCGCGCCGAAGCCGCCGCCCGTTACATGCGCAGCGCGCGCCAGGTGGTGGTGCCGAATGTCGGCCACGGCGTCTCGCAGCTCGGCTGCGCGCCGCGCCTGCTCCGCGAATTCCTCGACAAGCCGGGCGCCGCGCTGGACGCCAAATGCCTGTCCGAGATCCCGCCTCCGACCTTCCAGCTCGGCAGCGCCGGGCCGCAACCCTGAATCGAGTCTCTTATGACGAGTTTAAGATGATTAATGTTCACGATGTACGTAAGCAGTTCGGCGACGTCCAGGCCCTCGGCGGCGTCAGCTTCAGCGCGCGCGACGGCCAGATCACGGCCCTGCTCGGCCCCAACGGCGCCGGCAAGACGACGCTGCTGCGCACCCTGGTCGGCCTGCTCAAGCGCGACCACGGGACCATCGCCATCGACGGCGTCGACCCGGAACGCGATCCGCTCGCGGTGCGCCGCAACATCGGTTTCCTGACCGACCAGTTCGGCCTCTACGAGCGCCTGTCCACGCGCGAATACCTGAGCTATTTCGGGGAACTGAACGGCATGGGCGGCGCGGCGCTCAAAAGCCGCATCGACGAAGTCTCGGACCTGCTGTCGATGGACGACATCCTCGAGCGCCGCACCAAGGGCTTCTCGCAAGGACAGCGCATCAAGGTGGCGCTGGCGCGCACTCTGCTGCACCGCCCGCGCAACCTGCTGCTCGACGAACCGAGCCGCGGCCTCGACGTAATGAGCACGCGCGCGCTGCGGCGCGCCTTGTCAAGCCTGCGCGAAGACGGCTGCTGCGTCATCATGGCCACCCACGTGATGCAGGAAGTGACGCACCTGTGCGACGACGTGATCGTGATCGCCAAGGGCCACACGGTAGCCCAGGGCACGCCGCACGAGCTGTGCCGGCGCACCGGCATCCAGAACCTGGAAGACGCCTTCGTCAGCCTGGTCGGCGAAGAAGGGATCGCAGCATGAAGCCGGCCTTCCTGATCGTCTTCCTCAAGGAGATGCGCGAGACCCTGCGCGAAAAACGCACCGTCGGCCTGCTGGTGCTGTTCACGGTAATGTATCCGGTGATGTTCGGCATCCTGATGCAGCAGCTGATCGACCGCGCCACCCGCTCCGAACGCGAAGGCATCGAGCTGGCGGTGATCGGCGCCAGCCAGGCCCCGACCCTGATGGCCCAGCTCAAGCAGAAGAACATCACGGTGCGCGAGAGCGCCCCGCTGGACGAGCCGGCCATCGAAGCCCTGCTCCAGAAGGGCAAG
This sequence comes from Massilia sp. Mn16-1_5, assembly GCF_004798585.1. Classification (GTDB taxonomy): domain Bacteria; phylum Pseudomonadota; class Gammaproteobacteria; order Burkholderiales; family Burkholderiaceae_D; genus Telluria. The sequence goes on along the minus strand of NZ_PPXQ01000027.1, from coordinate 42,184 downwards.
GTCGTGGGCGTGCTGCGCCTGTCCGACAAATTCACCGAGAACTACGCGGCAATGCGGCCCGCGCGCATCGAGCTGTGGTACGACTCGGCCGCCGAAAAGAACGGGCAGCGGCGCGAAGTCGAGGACGTGCTCGAGGCCTATGGCAGCAACGTGGCCAGCGCGCGCCTGCTGGCGCACGGCGTGTCGCCGGCGACGCTGGCGCCGATCCAGGTGCAGCGCTACGACACCGGCACCAATGCCTCGCGCTCGGCGGGCCTGATCGGCGGCATGCTCAGCATGCTGTTCTTCCCGGCCTTCTTCTGCGGCATGTCGGCGGCCGTGGACAGCACCGCCGGCGAGCGCGAACGGCGCTCGATGGAAGTGCTGATGGCGCAGCCGGCGCGGGCCTGGGAAATCGTCACCGGCAAGTGGCTGATGGCCGGCACCCTGGCCCTGGCCGGCCTCACGCTCGAACTGCTGCTCGCGCACGTGGTCCTGGGCTGGTTGCCGCTGGAAGAACTGGGCATGTCGTGGAGCCTGAACTGGCTCGACATCACCCTGATCTGCGTGGTCGGGCTGCCGCTGGCGCTGCTCGCGGCGGCGCTGCAGATTGCGCTGGCCATGAACGCCAAGTCGTTCAAGGAAGCGCAGAGCACCCTGAGCTTCGTGCTGCTGCTGCCGATGCTGCCGGGCGTCGTGGTCTCGATGATGGAACTGAAAACCTCGCTTTGGATGTACGCGGTGCCGATGCTGTCGAACCAGACGCTGCTGCGCGAAGTGTCGAAGGGCGTCGACGTCGGTACCTTGCCCTATGTGCTGACCTTCCTCAGCGCGGCACTGCCGACGCTGGCCATCGTTGCTTTTGCCAGCTGGCGCATGAAGAGCGAGCGCTACGTGCTGGCGGTATAAGGGCCTGCCCGGCACACCGGCCGGGGCTGTCCTACAATAAGCCTTTTAGCGCGGAGAACGTACATGGAAGTCAAAGTCAGCTGGAACGGCCCCTCGGGCATGAGTTTTCGCGCCCAGACCGGATCGGGCCACATGGTGGCGATGGATGGCGCGCCCGAAGGCGGCGGCCACAACCTGGCTCCGCGGCCGATGGAGATGGTGTTGGTCGGCACCGGCGGCTGCACCGCCTACGACGTGGTCCTGATCTTGAAGCGCGGCCGCGAGAACGTGCTCGGCTGCGACGTCACCCTGCAGGCCGAACGGGCCGAGACGGACCCGAAGGTATTCACCAAGATTAACTTCCACTTCGTGGTGACGGGAAAGAACCTGAAACCGGCGGCCGTGGAGCGTGCTGTAAAACTGTCGCACGAGAAGTACTGCTCGGCTTCCATCATGCTGGCGGCGACGGTGGAAATCACGCATTCGGTCGAGATCGTCGAAACCGCGTAGTAATGAGACGCCCGGGTATGCACCGGCACGAACGCGCGGGCATGCCCGCCCTACGTTACGCGACGGCCACGGACTGTTGCGCACCGTAGGGCGGGCATGCCCGCGCGGATGTTTGCATCGCGTTGGCCGCTGCTTTTACTTATAAATAATACGCCGTGGTCGTCATGACCTTGGCCATCGCCCGCATCGCCAGCTTGACCGGCACCGGCATCTCGGCCGCGCCCAACGATTGGGCGGCGTCGCCGTGGGCGACTTCATCCTGGCGCATCTGTTCCACGATCGCGCGCGACTTGGCGTCGCCGGCAGGCAGCGTCTCGAGGTGGCTGTTCAGGTGGGCTTCGACCTGGCGCTCGGTCTCGACCACGAAGCCGAGGCTGCGCGCGTCGCCCAGCTTGGCGGCGATCGTGCCCATCGCGTAGGCGCCGGCATACCAGAGCGGATTCAATACGCTCGGCTGCGAGCCGAGTTCGGACAGGCGCTGGGCGGTCCAGGCCAGGTGGTCTTCTTCTTCGCGCCCGGCCTGCTCGAACTGGGCGCGCATGCCCGGGCTCTGCGCGTGGCGCGCCTGCGAATCGTAGAGCGCCTGGGCGCAGACTTCGCCGACGTGGTTCACGCGCATCAGGCCGGCGCTGTGGCGCTGCTCGCGCTCGTCGAGTTCGCAATCGACGGTATTGGCTGCCGGGTTGGCGCGCGACGCCGAGGCCACGCCGCCGACGACGCGCAAGGCCTTGTCGAAGCCGACGATCAGGTCGTCGAGTGGACTGATGAAAGGATGGGCTCGCATAAAGTTCTTTCGTCGCGGGAAAACCACATTATATGCGCCGTGCTTGCCCTCTGCCGCGCAGCTGGGACTGGACGCCTGCTCCCGCTTTTCTGCACTCTGGCCGGCCGTTCGCACCGTGCGTCGCACGGGTCCGCCCGAGTCAGCCATTAGGGCATACAATGCAGGCGTCAAAAAAGGCTTGGCGGAAACGAAAAATGCGCCATGCAAAAGTTCACCTGGAGTCCGCATGGAATTACGCATCCGCAATTTGTCCAAGACCTACGCCAACGGCGTGGTCGCCCTGGACAAGGTCACGCTGAACATCCCGCCGGGGATGTTCGGCCTGCTGGGGCCGAACGGCGCCGGCAAGTCGACCCTGATGCGCATCCTCGCCACGCTGCAGGAATGCGATGCCGGCTCGGTCTTCCTCGACGATATCGACGTCCTCGACGAAAAGGACGAAGTGCGCCGCATGCTCGGCTACCTGCCGCAGGATTTCGGCGTCTACCCGAAGGTCACCGCCTACGAGCTGCTCGACCATTTCGCCCAATTGAAAGGCATCGCCAGCAAGGGGCGGCGGCGCGAAGTGGTGGACGGCCTGCTCCAGCAGACCAATTTGTTCGAAGTGCGCCACCAGAAGCTGGGCACCTTCTCGGGCGGCATGCGCCAGCGCTTCGGCGTCGCGCAAGCCCTGATCGGCGACCCGCAACTGATCATCGTCGACGAGCCCACCGCCGGCCTCGATCCGCAGGAAAGGGTGCGCTTCCATAACCTGCTGTCCGACATCGGCGCCGACAAGACGGTGCTGCTGTCGACCCACATCGTGTCCGACGTGGCGGATTTGTGCGCCAACATGGCGATCATCAACAAGGGCCGCGTGCTGCTGTGCGGCGAGCCGGCGCGCCTGATCGACGACATCGAGCCGCACATCTGGGCGCGCTTCGTCGACAAGGCGGACCTGCCGCTGTTCCAGAAGCAGCACACGGTGATCTCGACGCGCCTGCGCACCGGCCGCACCCTGATCCACGTGTATGCCGAAAACGATCCGGGCATGGGCTTCGAGGAAACCCAGGCCAGCCTCGAGGATGTGTATTTCGCCACCATCGCCGGCCGCCACGAGTTCCAGGCCGGGAACTGCTGAACGATGGCCGCGCTGCTTTCCATCGTCCGCTTCGAACTGCGCGGGCGCTTCAGGCAGGTTTCGACCTGGCTCATCTTGTTTGCCTTCATCGCCCTGGCGATGCTGTGGACGGCCGCCGCCGGCGGTGTCTTCAAGGATAACGTCGTCGCCTTCGGCACCCGGGTGCTGATCGACGGGCCACGCCAGGTGGCGCTGTCGGTCGCCTTCCTCGGCTGTCCGGCCGTCGTCGTGATGGCGGCCATCATGGGACGCTCGGTCCAGCAGGACTTCGAGCACGGCATGCACCACTTCTTCTTCAGTGCGCCGATTTCGAAAGCGGCCTATGTGTTCGGGCGCTTCCTCGGCGCCTGGCTGGCGCTGGCCTTCCTGTTCGCCGCGATCCCGTTCGGCGCCTGGCTCGGCAGCCTGTTGCCGGGCATCGACGCCGAACGTGTCGGCGCCGCCAGCGTGCAGGCCTACGTCCTGCCCTGGCTGCTCACGCTGTTGCCCAACCTGTTCATCTTCGGCGCGATCTTCTACGTGCTGGCGGCGCTGACGCGGCGCATGCTGCCGGTCTACGTCGCCAGCATCGTCCTGATGGTCGGCTACACGATCGCGCCTTCTCTGGCGCGCGACTTCGACTATAAAACCCTGGCCGCGCTGATCGATCCCTTCGCCACCACGTCGCTGCTGCGCCTGACCGAATACTGGCCGACCGCCGAACGCAACGCGCGTCCGGTCCTGCTCGAGGGCGTGTACCTGGCCAACCGCCTGATCTGGTGCGGCTTCGGTCTCGTCGTCCTGCTGCTCGGCTACTGGCGCTTCCACCTGGTGGGGCTGCTGGAGTCGCGCGGCTTCGAGCCGCGCGGCCCGAGCGACGCCGCACCGGTCCTGTCGCAGGCCGCGGTGAATACGCGCGAACGGCCCGACTTCGCGCGGCGCAGCCTCACCCGGCTGCTGGCGCAGGAAGCGGCGCTGCACCTGCGCCAGTCGGTGGCGACGCTTCCCTTCGCACTGATCGCGCTGGCCGGCATGGCCCTGATCGCGGTCGGCAGCTTCGACCTCGGCCACCTGCACGGCGCGCGCACCTATCCCGTCACCTGGCAGATGCTCGAACTGGTCGGCGCCGTGTTCTCGACCTACATCCTGGTCGTCACCGCCCTGTATGCGGGCCAGCTGGTGTGGCGCGAACGCGATGCGGGAACCGGCCAGCTGTTCGACGTGCTGCCGGTGCCGGGCTGGCTGGCGCCGCTGGCAAAAACCCTGGCCCTGGTGGCGATCCAGGCGCTGCTGCTGTTCGGCGCGATGCTTACCGCGATGCTGTGCCAGCTGCTGCGCGGTTATTTCGGGCTGGAGCCGGGCCTGTACCTGCAGACCCTGTTCACGATCCTGCTGCCGCAATACGTGTTATTGGCCGTGCTGGCGGTCGCGGTGCAGGCGCTGTGCGGCCGCAAATACCTCGGCTACGCCCTGCTCGTGGTCCTGGTGGTGGCGGCCATCGCGCTGCAGGGACGCGGCTACGACCATCCGCTGCTGGTCTACGCCAGCTTCCCGCAGCTCGACTACTCGACCATGAACGGCTACGGCTACCAGCTGCTGCGCGAACGCATGCTGCTGCTGTACTGGGGCGGTGCCGCCCTGATGCTGCTGGTCGCCGCCGTGGTGCTGTGGCCGCGCGGCGTGAACGCCGAACTGCGCAGCCGCCTGCGCCTGGCGCGCCAGAGCCTGACTCTGCCCATCCTCGCCGCCTTCGGCACCGGCCTGCTGGTGTTCGCCGCGACCGGCGCCCTGCTCTGGTACGAGCTGGACGTGGCCGGCAACTACCGCACGGCGCGTGCGCTGGAAGCGCGCAGCGCCGCCTACGAAACCCTGTATCGCCGCTACGCCCGGCTGCCGCAGCCGCAACTGACCACCGTCGACCTGCGCGTCGACCTGTATCCGCGCAGCCGCACCCTGGCGGTGCAGGGCCATTACCAGTTTGAGAACCGCAGCGGCGCGCCGCTGTCCGACCTGATCCTGTACCAGCAGCCGGGCATGGACATCGCAAGCCGCCTGTCGCAGCCGGCCAGGCTCATTACCAGCGACCGCGAACGCGGCTTCTTCCACTACCGCCTGGCGCGGCCGCTGGCGCCGGGTGCACGCATGGCGCTGGCCTTCGAACTGAGCGCGGCACCGGGCGGCCTGCTCGGCATCGGCAGCGATACGCCGGTGAGCGCGAACGGCAGCTATCTCACCAGCGAGGCGCTGCCGCGCATCGGTTACCAGGCCGCGGCCGAACTGATCGATCCGCGCGACCGCCGCCGCCATGGCCTGCCGCGCAGGACCGCGCCGGTTGCGGCGCCGGCCGGACAGATCGCCTTCAGCGCCGTCATCGGCACCGCCGTCGACCAGGTGGCGGTGGCGCCCGGCACCCTGGAACGCGAGTGGATCGCCAGCGAGCGGCGCTACTTCCACTACCGCTCCGACGGCGCCATGCCCATCGAATACGCGATCGCCTCGGCGCGCTATGCGGTACGCCACGAGCGCTGGCAGGACGTCGCCATCGACGCCTATTTCACGCCCGGCCACGAGGCCAACGTCGAACGCCTGCTGCGCGGCGCCAGCGCCGCCCTCGACTACGGCACGCGCCAGTTCGGCCCCTACGGCCAGCACGACCTGCGCCTGGTCGAGACGCCGCGCCAGAGCGGGCGGGCGCAGGCCTTCCCCGGCATGCTGGCCCTGCCGGAGCACGGCGCCTTCATTGCGCGTGCCGACGGCAAGAGCGGCGGCAGCATCGATTACCCTCTCTACACGGCGGCCTACACCACCGCGCACCAATGGTGGGCGCGCCAGCCGGGCGGCGCCCTGCTGGCCGATACCCTGGCCGAATACACGGCGCTGATGGCGGTGCGCCGCACGGCCGGTAGCGCGGCGATGCGGCGCTACCTGCGCGAGGACATGCGCTCCTACCTGGTCGGCCGCGCACTGTCCGCCAGTCGCGAACGGCCCCTGCTCGACTACGTGGACGAGACCTGGCTACGCCGCAGCAAGGGCGGACTGGCGCTCTACCTGCTGCAGGACGTGCTGGGCGAAGAACGGGTGAACGGCGTGCTGCGCAACCTGGCGGCGCGCACCGGTCCCAAGCCGTCCGACATGGCGACGCTGGCGGCGGCCTTGCGCGCGGTGGCGCCGCCGGACAAGGCCTACCTGGTGCGCGACCTGTTCGAGGACATCGTTCTGTACGAGAACCGCGCCGATAGCGCTGTCGCCCGCCCGCTGGCCGACGGCCGCTTCGAAGTCACGCTGCGCGCCAGCGCCGCCAAGCTGCGCGCCGGCGCCTCGGGCGAACAGGATCTGCCGCTGGCCGACTATATCGAATTCGGCGTCGACGACCGTGCAGGCAATCCGCTGCTGCGCGAACGGCGCCTGGTCACAAGCAAGAACCAGACTTTGAGCTTTGTCGTGACAGGCCGTCCGGGACGGGCCGGCATCGACCCGGACCACAAGCTGATAGACAAGAAGCCAACGGATAATATGGTTGTTGTCGACAACGAGTAAAACTCGCGTTAATATCGAACTCACTATTCTTGTGAGGTTTACCGATGTCGACCATGCTTGCCGAAGTGTGCGAAAAAATCCAGCTCCTGAATGCCGACGAAAAGCATGAGGTGCTGCGCATCCTGTTGCAAGACATCGATGGCCCCGCCGACCAGGATGCCGACGAAGCGTGGCGCGACGAAGTCGTGCGGCGCGTGAAGGCGATCCGCAATGGCGAAGCCGCGATCCGCGCGCTGCAGGATTGGCAGGAGTGAGCCCTTCGGCCAGGGACGCCGCGATGCGCGCGACCTGGTCTTATCCGAATCGGGTAACGGTATAAACAGAATACCGAATAACACCGAACAAAAAAACCGCGATCCGAGGATCGCGGTTTTTTTATGTCCCCTTGCAGGGATTACTTCTTGGAAGCGGCGGCGCGCTTGGCAGCCGGCTTGGCGGCGGCTTTCTTCGCAGCCGGCTTGGCGGCAGCTTTAGCCGCCGGCTTCTTCGCCGCCTTGACCGCGGCGGCTGCGCCCTCGCCTTCACCACCCTCGGCATCGTTCGCCGCTGCGGCCTTGCCCTTGGCTGCCGGCTTGCCCTTGCGTTCCTCGAACTCGAAGCTGATCTTGCCGTCCTTGGCGCGCGTCAGGTAAGCCTTGAACGGGCGGCGCGTACGCTGCGAAACGAAGCCCGGCAACAGGTCGGTCTTGCCCTCGTTGAGGAGCTTGGCCATCTGCTCGGGCAGGATTTCCTGCTGCAGGATGATGCGGCCGCTGCGGAAATCGCAGGTCTTCGGCTTGGTCACGCTCTTCTCGCAGACATAGGCCAGGCCCATCTCGTAGACGCCGCCGAAGCATTTCGGGCACGGTCCCAGCGCGGTCTGGCCGGTGAAGTCGACGCCTTCGCCCTCTTCGCCCTCGGCCTGGTCCTGGCCGAAGTCGAATTCCAGCTTGAAGTTGCCGATTTCCTCGTCGCGCACGATGCGCAGGATGGCCGCGAACGGACGCCCCATCTTCGAACGGAAGCCCTGCAGCGGACCGATGGTGCGCTTCTCCAGCAGCTCTTCGACTTCCTCGATCTCGAACTGGCGGCTGCCCGGCGTCTTGCTCATCGAGAAGTCGCACTTGGTGCAGGCGAAGCGGCGGTAGTTTTCCTTGACCACGCCGGCGCAGTTCGGGCACGGCGTCTTCAGGGTGGCGTACTCGCCGGGAATCGTGTCGTTGTCGTATTCCTTGGCGCGCTTGACGATGATTTGCGTCATCTGCGCGATCTCGCGCATGAACTCTTCGCGCGAAATCTTGCCCTTCTCCATCTGCGACAGCTTGTATTCCCACTCGCCGGTCAGTTCCGGCGCCGTCAGTTCGTTGACGCCCAGGCCGCGCAACAAGGTCATCAGCTGCGACGCTTTCGCCGTCGGGATCAGTTCGCGTCCTTCGCGGATCAGGTATTTCTCGGTCAGCAGGCCTTCGATGATGGCCGCGCGCGTCGCCGGCGTACCGAGGCCCTTGCCGGCCATCGCGTCGCGCAGTTCATCGGAGTCGACCAGCTTGCCGGCGCCTTCCATTGCCGACAGCAGCGTCGCTTCGCTATAGCGCGCAGGCGGTTTCGTGACCAGGCCGTTGGCGGTGATCTTGTCGGTCAGGACCTTCTCGCCTTTCGCCACCGGCACCAGCGTGGCGCCGTCCTTGTCGTCGCCCGTGGTGTCCTTGCCGTAGATGGCCAGCCAACCGGGGTTGGTCATGACCTTGCCCTCGGTCTTGAACTGGTGGCCCGAGACTTCGGTGAAGCGGGTCGTGACCAGGAACTCGGCCGGCGGGAAGAAGACGGCCATGAAGCGGCGCGTAACGAGGTCGTACAGCTTTTGTTCCGGCTCGGTCAGGTTCTTCGGCGCGACACCGGTCGGGATGATCGCGAAGTGGTCCGAGATCTTGGTGTTGTCGAAGATGCGCTTGTTCGGCTTGACCCAGCCGTTCTTGCTGATCTGCTTGGCGAACTGGTGGTAATTATGGTTCTCGGCCAGCGATTCCATGGTCGACTTCACGGTGCCGATGTAGTCCTCCGGCAGGTGGCGCGAATCGGTACGCGGATAGGTCAGCACCTTGTGCTTTTCGTACAGCGCCTGGGCCAGGCCCAGGGTGTTCTTGGCCGAGAAGCCGAAGCGGCCGTTGGCCTCGCGCTGCAGCGAGGTCAGGTCGAACAGGGCCGGCGCCATCGAAGTGGTCGGCTTCGATTCCTCGGTGACGACGCCCTGCTTGCCGCGGCAGGCGGCGGCGATCGAATCGGCGGCCGTCTTGCTCCACAGGCGCTCGGCGCGCTTTTCCGGATCGTTCTCGTCCTTCTTGAAATTCTGGTCGAGCCAGCGCCCTTCGTAGACGCCGGCGGCGCACACGAATTCCGCGCGCACTTCCCAGTAATCGCGCGGAACGAATTTCTTGATCTTTTCCTCGCGCTCGACCACGATCGACAGGGTCGGCGTCTGCACGCGGCCCACGGTCGTCAGGTAGAAGCCGCCCTCCTTCGAGTTGAAGGCGGTCATGGCGCGGGTGCCGTTAATGCCGATCAGCCAGTCCGCTTCCGAACGGCAGCGCGCGGCATCGGCCAGCGGCAGCATTTCCTCGTCGCTGCGCAGGTTGCGGAAGCCTTCGCGGATCGCGGTCGGCGTCATCGACTGCAGCCACAGGCGCTTGACAGGCTGCTTGGCCTTCGCGTTCTGCGCGATCAGGCGGAAGATCAATTCACCTTCACGGCCCGCGTCGCATGCGTTGATCAGGGTGGAGACATCCTTGCGTTTGATGAGCTTGTTCAGCACCTTGAGGCGCGATTCCGTCTTGGCGATCGGATTCAGCGCGAAGTAAGGCGGAATCATTGGCAGGTGAGTAAAGCTCCATTTGCCGCGCTTGACGTCGTATTCCTCGGGCACCGCGATTTCCAGCAGGTGGCCGACGGCGGACGACAGGATGTATTCGTCGTTTTCGAAATACTCATCGTGCTTCGTGAAGCCGCCCAGCGTCTTCGCGATGTCGTTCGCGACAGATGGCTTCTCGGCGATGATGAGGGTTTTGGTCATAGGGTTCTCGTCTTACTTATATATATTGTTTGGCCTGCGCATCATACATGCTTTAGCGAAACGGTCAGCAACGCGACACGATCTAATGTCTTAGTAGTAACAGTCTTAAATGAGCGGCCAATGATAAGCGCGTTATCGCGCTGTTCGCAAGTAGGCTCTGCACCTTCCTTGTGCAGCGCGCCATTGGGTGCACGGCCGTGGCGCGCCCGCAACGCGAGCATATATCTTAATGGTGGGCGCTTTCCTACAGCCTCGCATCCGGCATTCCGATACAAGCAGACCGGGTCGGCGCGCATGATCGGCCCTGTTGGCGCCCACGCGCCGTTTCAGGAGGATCGACCATGAGCGACAAACACAAGGGCATGGTAAACGAGCACGGTCGCAGTGTCCGGCGCGAAAAGATGGTGCCGGTGGCGCCCGAAAGCCAGCAGGGCAAATCGCCCGGTTCCGGTGCGGGCAACCGCCAGTCGGATGTGGGGCTCGGTTCGCAGGCCGGCAAGATGCAGGCGACCGACGCCGGTTCGCGCGGCGGGCCGGGCTCGCAGAGCGGCGGCCGCAGCGCACGCCAGCAGGGGCAACGAATGCAGGCCCAGGCGGAAGCGGACCGGCTCGGCATGTCGCAGCAGTCGGGCGCCGGCGGCCTCGAGCAGCGCCAGCATGCCGGTTCCCAGGAATCTGGCCTGGGTGCGGGATCGCAGCAATCGGCCGGCGCCGGATCGGGCGGACGCGGCCATCCGGAGCAGCCGGGTTCGGACTACGGCGCCGGGCTGGCGGGCACGGACAAGAAGCGCTGAGTCGTCCGTGGCTTCCCTGGCTGGCACGACAGCCGGCCAGGGACATGATGTTGCCAATTAAATCGCTTGCAATTAGATCGCGCGCGATCTAAACTGCATGCATGACAAGCAAATCCGCCAAGAACGACGCGCTGTTGCGCCTCGACAGCCAGCTCTGTTTCGCCCTGTACTCGGCCAACCTGGCCATGACCAAGGTGTACCGGCGCCTGCTGGCCGACCTGGGCCTGACCTATCCGCAATACCTGGTGATGCTGGTGCTGTGGGAAGGCGACGGCGTCACCGTTTCCAGCCTGGGCGAGCGCCTGTTCCTGGATTCGGCCACGCTGACGCCGCTGCTCAAGCGCCTGCAGGCTGCCGGGCTGGTGGTGCGCGAGCGCGGCCTCGAAGACGAGCGCCAGGTGCTGGTCAGCCTGACGGACGCGGGACGCGCGCTGCGCAGCAAGGCGCGCGCGGTACCGGAAGGCGCGTTTTGCGCATCCGGTTGCAAGCCCGAGGAATTGCAGGCGATCCGGCGCGACCTGGAACAGTTGCGCGCCAGCCTGGCGCAACACAGTTAAGCGGCTTGCGGCCCTGCCTCTGGCGGCAGGGCCGGATTGTGCAGTACACCTGCGCGCATTTAAGTAGTGCGCGATTTAATCGACAGCGATCCGCCTCGTGGTGCGGCGCTGCCTTTTCATGACCACGCTTTTGGAGAACAACATGTCCCTCGAAAAAACCTTGTATGTCGCCCACGCAACCGCCACCGGGGGCCGCGACGGCCGCGCCGTGTCGTCCGACGAGCAACTCAACGTCTCCCTGTCCACGCCACGCGAGCTGGGCGGCGCGGGCGGCGCCGGCACCAATCCGGAACAGCTGTTCGCAGCCGGCTATGCGGCCTGCTTCATCGGCGCGCTGAAATTCGTGGCGGCAAAAGAAAAGGTGGCATTACCGGCCGATACCTCGATCGCAGCCGACGTCGGCATCGGCCCGCTGCCGACCGGCTTCGGTATCGAAGTGACACTGAACGTCTCAGTTCCCGGCATGGCGCGCGAGCAGGCCGACGCGCTGGTGCAGAAGGCGCACGTGGTCTGCCCTTATTCGAACGCGACGCGCGGCAATATCGATGTGACGCTGAATATCGTCTGATCGAGGCGCAAAAAAAACTCCCGCCGTGCGGGAGTTTTTTTTATCGATTCTTAACTCGTCACCATCGCTCAGTGCAACTGGCGCGGAATCTGTTCATCATCGGAACCGAACAGATCGTCGAAGATCAGCGCATCCGGTTCCTTGTTCTGGCTCCACATCATCATCAGCACGATGATCTTCAGCTTGCTCAGGGTGACAGGCGATTCGTCCACCGCGAGCGCGCGCTCGATGACGATTTCGCGCTGCAGCGGCGTGAGCAGCTTGGCGCTTTCGAGGAACTGGATGAAACCGATCGCGGCGCTGCCGAGCTCGTTGTATTCCTCGTCCACATAGTAGCGCGTGCCGGTGGAGGCGACGACGTCGGCCAGCTCTTCGCCCGCCATTTCAGTAAGACCCGTAAGCCAATCGATGGCTTCGCAAATCTCGAAGTCGTCGAAACCGACGGCGGAGAGTTTGCGTGCCAGTGCCGCCGGCTCGGGGCAGGCTTCGGGACGATAGTACGTCTCGTAGAGATAGACCAGGATGTCGAACATAGTGACGCTACTGTAGCAGCTAAGCTCGTACAGGTACAAGCTTGCTGCGTGTGTGCGCATCCCTGGAAGAAATTTCGTCGTTTTTCGGCCTTATCGGTTCATATAGGCTTGTGAGTAATTATCGAAAACATGCGTCTTTTTAATATTCTATTCGGGGCGCATTAAACGATTACTCTTTGCACTTTTCCGCCTGGCAGACGTTCGATCATGCCGGCCATTTCGAGCGCCAATAAACCCATGCTTAATTGACCGATGGTCGTATCGAGTCGTTCCAATAAGGCGTCGACATCGAGTGCTTCGTGTCCGAGTTGCGCAAGCAATTCCGTGCAATTGGATTCGGTCGGCAAAGCCTGCGTGCCGGAAGGCGTAGTGCTTGCAAGCGGCGACATCTGTATTGCTTCGAGCACTTCGTTCACGGTCTCCACGAGACGGGCGCCGTCGCGTATCAGTTGATGGCAACCCTTGGCCAGCGGCGCATGAATCGAGCCTGGCAAGGCGAACACCTCCCTGCCCTGTTCGGCGGCCACGCGCGCGGTAATGAGCGAACCCGATTGCGCAGCGGCCTCGATCACGAGCACGCCGGAAGACAAGCCGCTGATGATGCGATTGCGGCGCGGGAAGTTACCGCTGGTGGGCGGCGTGCCGAGTGCGTACTCGCTGACGATGCAGCCCTCATTGGCAATGCGTTCGGCGAGTGCGCGATTGCGCGTCGGATAGAACAGGTCGGCGCCGGTGCCGACCACGGCGATCGTGGAGCCGGTGCCGCGCAATGCGCCTTCGTGCGCCGCGGCATCGATGCCCAGCGCCAGGCCGGACACGACGCAGACACCCGCATCGGATAGCGCCCCCGCGAAGGCGCCCGCATTCGCCCTGCCCTGCGCGGTGGCATTGCGGCTGCCGACGATGGCCAGCGCCGGACGCGCGAGCAGCTCGATGCGCCCTCTTATATAGAGCAGCAGCGGTGGATCGGGAATGTTGGCGAGTGCTTGCGGGTAAGCCGCGTCGCCCAGTACCAGCACATCGTGCATCGGCGCCGCGAGCCAGGCGAGCGTGGTGTCGATCAATGTGCGCGTGGCGCTTGAAGGCGGCGCGCACAGCGTGCTCGCCAGCGCCGGTCCTACGTACGCAGCCAGCGCGGCGTGGCCGGCCTGAAAAATGGCCCGCGGCGTACCGAAGGCCTCGAGCAGCTGGTGCGCAGTCCGCAGCCCCACCCCGCGTGCGCCGTCCAGGCGCAGCCAGTCGGTGAGCAATGCAATACGGCTGGCGGGGATGGGGTCCGTGTCCTGCACGGTGGATTTACTCCGGTGATTTCGCCACGTCGCCGACTTCGACCGGCGCCGTCACTTGCATGATCAGGCCGTAGGAAACGCGCCCGAACACTCGGAAGATGAACAGGCTGCCATATTGTTCATCGGGAAGCTTCATCGTGGCCCGCTTCAATCCGAAGAATCCCTTGCTGCCTTCCGGATCGGCGACCACCTTCCCGAAATGATAGAGCTGCAAAACCGAGCCGACATCGAGTCCGTCAATCGAACCACGGTTGACAGTGACGACCTGGCTCTGCCCGGCGTAGGTGACGCCGGAATAGATCGACATCACGCGCGCGTCGATGTTGGTTTGCGGCGCATGCGGCACGTAGTTGCGCACGGCCGGCGGCGGCGCCGGGATCAGGCGGTCGCCGACGCCCATCTCGCTGACCGAGCTCGAGACCGTCATCGTGTGCACGTCGACGCCGGGCACGGCCGCTTTCACCAGTTTCACGGTGCCGACATAGGCGGCCTCGTGCGCCAGTACGGCGCCGGTCTGCGGATCCTTCAAGGCGGTGCCCGGACGGAACACCTGGAATTCGGTGGCGCCCTGCAGGTCGCCGCGCACGTAGACGCGGTCGCCCGTGCCGAGGTAGAGGTGGCCTTCCTGCGAGGCGGCGATGCGCGGCGCGCTGGCCAATGCATCCTTTTCGATCACGAGCGGCTGGGTGAGATAAGGTTCGATCGCGCCGGCGGGAATCGCGTCGATCGCGCCGCGCTCCAGGCCTTCGCTGCGTACCTGCGGCGACAGGCGCAGCAGGGGCGCATCGCTGCCGTCGTCGCCGCTGCCCGGCTTGTTTAGCGAGAGGCGGCCGCGTGCGCGGTCGAAGTAGACGATCTGGCCCGGATAGATCCAGTGCGGGTTGCGGATTTCTTCACGGTTCATGCCCCAAACCTGGGGCCAGCACCAGGGATGCTCGAGGAAGGCGCCCGAAATATCCCACAGGGTATCGCCCTTGACGACGCGGTGCTGGTCCGGCGCGTTCGGTTTGAAGCGGCATTCGGCAGCCTGGACAGGGCCGGCGAAGGCACACGCGACGAGCGCTGCGGCTGCAGCGCGGGTCACGACTGTGCTAAAATTTTTCATTGAAGACGTCCGTAAAATGCGGCATTGACAACGGAATTGCTGGCTGCGCCAATCGCTCGGCCAGCCACGGCGCAAGAGACAGAAGGCTCGCACTCCCGAACCGCACCGGCGGATCTGAAAAGAGTTGCCCAACTGAATCAAATTCTGCACACAAATCCTTGAACTAGCAAGACAAACCGCGTCCTGCTCCCCCGGCGATGTGTTGCATTCCTGCCCCTGCGCCCCGATCTGCCGGCTGTCTAACCATCCCCCTTATAAAACTACTATTACTGAACACGCTGATATGGCCCTCCTGAAGATCCTGCGCTATCCCGATCCACGCCTGCACAAGATTGCCGCGCCCGTTACCGAATTCGGTGAGCGCCTGGCCAAGCTGGTCGCCGACATGGCCGAGACCATGTACGACGCCCCCGGTGTCGGCCTGGCCGCGACCCAGGTCGACGTGCACGAGCGCGTGGTCGTGATCGACGTGACCGAAACGCACGACAATCTGCTGGTCTTCGTCAATCCGGAAATCACCTGGGCCAGCGAGGAAAAGCAGGTCTACGACGAAGGCTGCCTGTCGGTGCCCGGCATCTACGACGGTGTCGAGCGCCCTGCGCGCGTGAAAGTGCGCGCCCAGGATGCAAAAGGCGACACCTTCGAGATCGAATGCGACGGCTTGCTGGCGGTCTGCATCCAGCACGAGATGGATCACCTGATGGGCAAGGTTTTTGTGGAATACCTGTCGCCGCTGAAGCGCAACCGCATCAAGGCCAAGCTGCAGAAGGAAGAGCGCGGCATGGAACGCGAGGCGGCCCTGAAAGCCGCCAACCGCCGCTACTAAGGCGGCGCCGATGAAAGTCGTCTTCGCCGGCACGCCGGAGTTTGCCGCCTGCGCCCTGCGCGCCCTGATCGATGCCGGTTTCACGATTCCGCTCGTGCTCACGCAACCCGACCGCCCGGCCGGACGCGGCATGCAGCTGCAGGCCTCCGCAGTCAAACAGGTGGCGCTGGAACACGGCATCGAGGTGCTGCAGCCGCTCTCGCTGCGCATGGATGCCAAGGACCCGCAGCGCGCGCAGGAAGCACAGGCGGCCCATGAGCGCCTGGTATCGCTCGACTACGACGTGATGGTGGTGGCCGCCTATGGCCTGATCCTGCCGCGCAGCACGCTCGACATCGCGCCCTGCATCAACATCCACGGTTCGCTGCTGCCGCGCTGGCGCGGCGCCGCGCCGATCCACCGCGCGATCGAAAGCGGAGATGTAGAAACCGGCGTGACCATCATGGGCATGGAAGAAGGCCTGGATACCGGACCGATGATGCTGATCGAGCGCATCGCCATCGAGGACGCCGACACCACCGGCAGCTTGCACGACAAGCTGGCCGCGCTGGGCGCGTCGATGATCGTCGAGGCCTTGCGGCGCATGGAACGCGGCGAATTGCCGGCCACGCCGCAGCCGGAAGCAGGCGTGACCTATGCGGCCAAGATCAGCAAGGACGAGGCGAAGCTCGATTTCAGCCTGCCCGCAGTCCAACTGTGGCGCAAGCTGCGCGCCTTCAACCCCTTCCCCGGGGCGCAAGGCATCGTCAACGGCACGGCAATCAAGTTCTGGAACGCCGAGTTGGCGCAAGGAAAAGGCGAACCGGGACAAGTCCTGGCGGCCGACGCGGGCGGCATCGTGATTGCCTGCGGTGAGGGTGCGCTGCGTGTGCTGCAGTTGCAGAAGCCGGGCGGCAAGCGCCTGGCGGCAGGGGAATTCCTCAACAGTTTCCCGCTGCAGGGAATGCGCTTCGCATAAATAAAAACGCGCCCGTTGGGCGCGTTGCAAGCGTTGACGCTATTCAGTTACCGCCGGACTCCAGGGCGCGCTGGGCATCCATGTGCTCACGCAAGACCTGGTTGATGCGGGTCTGGTAACCTGGACCGGCTGCCTTGAACCAGTCCAGCATGTCGACGTCGAGGCGGATCGTCACGATCTGCTTGGCGCCGGTTGGCGCTGCTTTCTGCTCTACCGCTGGCATGTGGCTCTGCAGCGAAGGCTGGTCCCAATCGGGTTCGTACTCTTTGTTCATGCTATCCATCCCGTGTTAATACGTGCCGTGGGTCTTCACGGCGCATATTTATATTGTCGTCCCTGTATGTATCCATGAAATTGCAAAATCGCCGGGTTTTGTAACGTCGTGTAACAAGTGGATGCATAAACACATAACGATACAATCTGCGCCGACCGGTCCGGCGCCGGCGGGAAGACTCGGCATTGACGTATAATTTCAGACCGCCCTTCCCGTGCAGGCCAGCTCTGCACGTCTCTTGAAAGTGAACGATGACTGCCCCGAAAACGTCCCTATCCCCGATCGAAACCCAGCTGCGAGCCATCCTGTCGCGCCGCATCATGATCCTGGATGGCGCGATGGGCACGATCATCCAGCAGTACAAGCTCGATGAAGCCGCCTACCGCGGCGGCCCGAACGGCCGTTTCGCCGACTTCACCGCGCCGCAAGACAGCGGCACGCGCGAACTTTTTGTGAAGGGCAATAACGAACTGCTGACGCTGACCCAGCCGCAGGTGATCCAGGAAATCCACGAGCGCTACCTGGCCGCCGGCGCCGACCTGATCGAAACGAATACCTTCGGCGCCACCAGCGTCGCCCAGGACGACTACCACATGGGCCACCTGGCCTATGAGATGAACGTCGAAGCCGCCAAGCTGGCGCGCGCCGCCTGCGACAAGTACAGCTCGGCCGACAAGCCACGTTTCGTCGCCGGCGCCCTCGGCCCGACGCCGAAGACGGCCTCGATCTCGCCCGACGTCAACGACCCGGCGGCGCGTAACGTCACCTTCGATCAACTCGTCGCCAGCTACCACGAGCAGGTACGCGGCCTGGTCGACGGCGGCGTCGACGTGCTGCTGGTCGAGACCATCTTCGATACCCTGAACTGCAAGGCCGCCCTGTTCGCGATCGACCAGTATTTCGACGAACATCCGGAGCAGGTGCGCAAACCGATCATGATCTCGGGTACCGTCACCGACGCCTCGGGCCGCATCCTGTCGGGCCAGACCGTGCCCGCCTTCTGGAATTCGGTGCGCCACGCGAAGCCGCTGACCATCGGCCTGAACTGCGCGCTGGGCGCGGCGCTGATGCGTCCCTACGCCGAAGAGCTGTCGCAGATCGCCGATACCTTTGTCTGCATCTACCCGAACGCCGGCCTGCCCAACCCGATGAGCGACACCGGCTTCGACGAGCTCCCTAGCGATACGTCCGCCCTGCTGCGCGAATTCGCCGACGCAGGTTTTGTCAACATCGCCGGCGGCTGCTGCGGCACCACGCCCGAGCACATTGCGGCCATCTCCGAACTGCTCTCGACCGCCAAGCCGCGCGCCGTGCCGGAGATCCCGACGGCGCTGCGCCTGTCGGGCCTGGAGCCGTTCACGGTCGACGAAAACTCTCTGTTCGTGAACGTCGGCGAGCGCACCAACGTCACCGGCTCGAAAGCCTTCGCGCGGATGATCCTGAACGAGCAGTTCGACGAGGCCTTGTCCGTCGCGCGCCAGCAGGTCGAGAACGGTGCCCAGGTCATCGACATCAACATGGACGAAGCGATGCTGGACTCGCAGGCGGCCATGACGCGCTTCCTGAACCTGATCGCGTCCGAGCCGGACATCTCGCGCGTGCCGATCATGATCGACTCCTCGAAATGGTCGGTCATCGAGGCCGGCCTGAAGTGCGTGCAAGGCAAGGCCATCGTCAACTCCATCTCGATGAAGGAAGGCGAAGCGGAGTTCATCCGCCAGGCCGCCCTGTGCCGCCGCTACGGCGCGGCCGTCATCGTCATGGCCTTCGACGAGCAGGGCCAGGCCGACACCTTCGAACGCAAGATCGAGATTTGCGAACGCGCCTACAAGGTGCTGACGGAACAAGTCGGCTTCCCGCCGGAAGACATCATCTTCGACCCGAACATCTTTGCGATTGCCACCGGCATCGAAGAGCACAACAACTACGCTGTCGATTTTATTAACGCGACGCGCTGGATCCGCCAGAACCTGCCGCATGCCAAGGTCTCGGGCGGTGTCTCGAACGTCTCCTTCTCCTTCCGCGGCAACGACCCGGCGCGCGAGGCGATCCACACCGTCTTCCTGTACCACGCAATCCAGGCCGGCATGACCATGGGTATCGTGAACGCCGGTATGGTCGGCGTGTATGACGACCTGCCGGTCGAGCTACGCGAGCGTGTCGAAGACGTGGTGCTCAACCGCCGCGAAGACGCGACCGAGCGCATGATCGAATTCGCCGGCTCACTCAAAGCCGGCGGCGGCAAGCAGGAACAGAACCTGGAATGGCGCAACGGCCCGGTCGAAAAGCGCCTGGCCCACGCGCTGGTGCACGGCATCACGCAATGGATCGTCGAGGACACCGAGGAAGCGCGCCAGGCGGTTGCTGCCGCCGACGGCCGCCCGATCCACGTGATCGAAGGCCCGCTGATGGACGGCATGAACATCGTCGGCGACCTCTTCGGCCAGGGCAAGATGTTCCTGCCGCAGGTCGTGAAATCGGCACGCGTGATGAAGCAGGCCGTGGCCCACCTGATCCCCTTCATCGAAGAGGAAAAGGCGCGCGAAGAAGAGCGCACCGGTATCGTGGCGAAACCGAAGGGCAAGATCGTGATCGCGACCGTCAAGGGCGACGTGCACGACATCGGCAAGAACATCGTCTCGGTGGTCCTGCAGTGTAATAACTTCGAAATCGTGAACATGGGCGTGATGGTGCCCTGCTCCGACATCCTGGCGAAAGCCAAGGAAGAGAACGCGGACATCGTCGGCCTGTCCGGCCTGATCACGCCTTCGCTGGAAGAGATGGCCCACGTCGCGCGCGAGATGCAGCGCGACCCGTGGTTCCGCGAGCGCCAGATCCCGCTCTTGATCGGCGGCGCCACCACCAGCCGCGCCCACACGGCCGTCAAGATCGCGCCGCACTACGACGGCCCGGTGGTCTACGTGCCGGACGCCTCGCGTTCGGTCTCGGTGGGCCAGTCGCTGCTGACCGAAGAATCGCGCCATGCCTACATGGCCGAGATCAAGGCGGACTATGAACGCATCCGCGAGCAGCACGCCAACAAGAAAGCGCTGCCGATGCTGTCGCTGGCGGATGCGCGCGCCAACAAGGCCAGGCTCGACTTCGCGCCGGTGAAGCCGAAGTTTATCGGCCGTCGCGTGTTCAAGAACGTCGAACTGTCGACGCTGGCGCGCTACATCGACTGGGGTCCGTTCTTCCAGACCTGGGACCTGGCCGGCCCCTTCCCCGCCATCCTGACCGACGAAGTCGTCGGCGAGGCGGCCTCGAAGGTCTTCGAGGAAGGCCAGGCGATGCTGAAGAAGATCATCGAAGGACGCTGGCTCACCGCGAATGGCGCCATCGCCCTGCTGCCGGCCAATAGCGTACGCGACGACGACATCGAGATCTACACGGACGAATCGCGCGACAAAGTTGTCTTCACCTGGCACGGCCTGCGCCAGCAGGGTGTGAAGCCTGTGGTCGACGGCGTACAGCGCCCGAACCAGTGCCTGGCCGACTTCATCGCACCGAAGGACTCGGGCGTGGCCGACTACATCGGCATGTTCGCGGTCACCGCCGGCCTCGGCATCGAAAAATACGAACAGCGTTTCGAAGCCGCGCACGACGACTACTCCTCGATCATGCTGAAGGCGCTGGCCGACCGCCTGGCCGAAGCCTTCGCCGAATACCTGCACGAGCGCGTGCGTACCGACCTGTGGGGCTATGCATCCAACGAGGACCTGAGCAATCCGGAACTGATCGCCGAGCAGTACGTCGGCATCCGCCCGGCGCCGGGCTACCCGGCCTGCCCGGAGCACACGGTCAAGAAGGAGCTGTTCGAGACCCTGCAGGCCGAGGAGATCGGCATGCAGCTGACCGAGTCGTTCGCGATGTATCCGGGCGCCGCGGTGTCGGGCTTTTATTTCGCGCACCCGGACTCGAAGTACTTCGTGGTCGGGAAGATCGGCGACGACCAGGTGAGCGACATGGCCGCGCGCCGTGGGATGGAGAAGGCCGAAGTCGAACGGCACTTGGCGCCGAACCTGTCCTGATACCGTACATCCCCTTCCAATGCCCGGAAGACGTAATGTCTTCCGGGCATTTTTGTGTCTGCCGCTCGTGCACATGAAATAATGCGTTGTGCATAAAATACATTTATTGCCAGCAATTATTGTTTTAGTTTTTTTATTCAGTTGCCGATGAGAGAATGTCAGATTCACCACATTCCCGATCGATGCGCGTCGTTCTCTTCGTCACTGCGTGGAAAGCCCTCTTAGTATGGACAACACCGTCAGCCTTAACTTTTCGGTAGCAAAGGTCATCGCCATCTTCACCGTCGTGGCCAGCCACTGGTTCAAGGACATTCCTTTGTGGCCGCTGGCGACCATCGCCCTGTTCCTGTTCGGCTTCTCCTCATCCTTCTTTACCGGCCGTATCTACGGCAGCGAAGTCGATGTGGGTGCGTTCTGGAAAAAGAAAGTGCAGCGTCTGGGCGTGCGCTACTGGCTGATCCTGATGGTGCTCGGAGCGCTGCTGCTGATCCAAGGCCGCGACGTCTTCCACTGGCATACACTGGTGCACATCGCCGGCCTGTCAGGCGTCCTGAACCTAATTGGTGCGAGCGAGAGCGCGCTCGGACGCGGCTTGTGGTTCTTCACACTGCTCCTGTTCTTCTATGCCTTGTATCCGATGCTGGCCAAGGCCTTGCGTGCGTCGAACCGAACCAGCGTGACGCTGGCGCTCACGGCCATTGCCCTGCTGCTGCTGAACGAATGGGTGGCGCTTGGCTTCTCGCTATGGCTGACCATGCTCGGCTTTATCCTCGGGATCCATGCCGGCGTAAATCGCCTGCGCCTGCAGCCACGCGCCGTCGATGCGCTGCTAGTGGCGGCACCGCTGCTACTGGTGGCTTGCAACTCCGGCTTCGGCCTGAAAGCGCTGAATGTACCGCTGCTGGGCCTTTTCGCCCTGGCGCTGTCGCTGCGCCTGACGATCCCGGGCACGCCGCTGACCTGGCTGCGTCCGCTGGTCGCGCTGGAAGCCTTCCTACTCGAAATCTACCTGATCCACTCCTACCTGTTCGTGCGCCCGACCGGCCATACGCTCGTTGACTTCGCGCTCAGCCTGGTGCTGATCGTGGCCGCCGCCATCGTGCTGAACCATGCCGGCAACCGCCTGGTCGCCCGGATCTTCGCGCCTCGCGCCGCGCCGGTACCGGTGCAGACACAGCGGGAAGACGACGATGCGATGGCAGGCGCCGCCTGAGCTGGCACTGATCTGCCCAGCCGAACTTCCTGTTCGAGTCATTGCCTAAGCTAATGCGGCTCCGTCCCGCAAGGAGAAAGTCATGGCAATGCATCTCTCGACCCGGCGCTGGCAGGACCAGGGCATCCTGCTGCTCGCCATCTGGCTCATCGTCTCGCCCTGGGTGATGGCTTACCCGAGCGATTCCCAACCGGCCGTCAACGCCACCATCGCGGGCGCCATCATGGCCGCCCTCGCCGCCTTCGACCTGTATAAAACCTATGCTTGGGCGGTATTCCTGAACATCATCCTCGGTATCTGGGTCGCCGTCTCGCCCTGGCTGGTGAACGTCATGCGCGACACGGCAATGAGCGCCAGCATGCTGCTGGTCGGCCTCGCCACGATCGTGCTCGGCATGTGGGAACTGCGGACCGACCCTGAGCTGCACCAGCAGTGGGCAGGTACCTAGCGCCTTTCACGCAGTGCTTAGAGGGCGCTGCGCACGACCTGGCCGGACCATTCGAAGGCCGCCATCTCGAGTTCGACCAGGTCGTCGCCGCTGTCGGCCAGCTGGCTCAGGGCCGGCATCACGTCTTCGCCCTCTTCCATCTTTTCGAAGGATTCGGCCAGGCGCAGCAGTTCGCCGAAGAAGCCGCTGCGCTTCAACAGGGCGTTCGCCACTTCATCGCTCACCGGGATCTGCTCGACCAGGTCGGCCATCGGCACGCAGAACAGCGTGTCCATCAGTGACATGATGCCGACTGTGAAGGCCATGTCGGCGACGTGGCGCTGGCCCGGACGCAGGCGTTCGGCCAGCAGCTCCATCAGGCGCGCACGGGTGCTGGCCAGCATCAAGAGCGGCGTCTGCGTGTGGCCGCGGGTGCCCGGTTCGGCGTACAGCATGATCTGGAGCCAGCGCTGCAGCTGGCGGCGGCCGAGGACGACCAGGGCCTGGCCGAGCGAATCGATGCGCTGGCGCAGGCCGGCCGCCGGCGTGTTCACGATGCGCAGCAGGTTGATGGACAAGGTCACGTCGCGCTTGATCGCGCGTTCGATCACGGCATTGTCGGCGTCCGACACGACCAGGTTCATCAGGTCCAGCACGGCCAGCTGCGAAGGCGACAGCTTGCGCCCGGCGATCACCGAGGGACGGGCGAAATAAAAGCCCTGGAAGTAATCGAAGCCGAGGTCGAGGCAGGTGCGGTATTCGGCTTGGCTCTCGACCTTCTCGGCGATCAGGCGCTTCCCCGTTCCGCGCAGGCGCGGCACCAGCGACAGCATGGTCACCACCGGCATCGCGCGCAGGTTGACCTTCACGTAATCGAGCAGAGGCAGCAAACGGCCCAGGCGGCTGCCGTGGGCGCTGGCCTCGGCGGCGAACTTGAAGCCGTGGCCGGCAAGTTCGGCCAGGCGCCACAAGACAGGCTCGGTGGCCTCCACCGAGCCCACCAGCTCGAGCACCGTGCGCTCGCGCGGCAGGAAGGCGAAGATATCGCTCATCAAGGCTTCGGTGTCGAGGTTCAGGAAGGCGGTCGCGTCGCCCACCGCGCGTGGCAGGCCGAGCTGGGCTGCGTGCGCCAGCACGTCGGCCGTCGCCGACAAGCCGGTATCGATGTCGGCGCTGTTGTTCGGGGTGCTCCGGAATAGCAGTTCGTAACCGAACAGGGCCTGGTTACGGTCCAACAGCGGCTGGCGCGCAAGGTAGAAATGTCGCAGCTGCAAAGGCTGGGATGCCTGGTCGAGGCTGGCGGTATCGGTCATCGCGGTCGCGTGGTCAGGTTCAAGCTGTTCACTCTACCGCATTCTCAGGAATTAGTGGATTTTCGGCATTATTTTTATTAAAAAATGATACAGAAAAGATAACTTTATCCCATAAATCGAATCAAATTGGTACGCCGTCAACGAAGACCAGCAACTCGCCCGGCGTGAACGCGGTCCAGGTTTCGTTGGTCGTCAGCGGTTCGGTGACGATGATGGCGACCCGGTCGTTGGGCGTGGTGACCTGGGAAAAGTCGACGGATAAATCTTCGTCGGACAGGCAGGCGGTGACGAAAGGATACTGGCGCACAACGTAGCTGAGCTTGGTCGAACAGTGCGCGAACAGGGCCGTGCCGTCCGACAGCATCATGTTGAAGGTACCGTGATCCGAGACAGTCCGTACCAGTTCGCCCAGCACTGCGCGCAAGGCCGGCAGCGTGGGCGGCGTATCGCCGAAGCGGCGCCGCAATTCCTGCAGCAGGAAGCAGAAGGCGCGCTCGCTGTCGGTGGTGCCAACCGGGCGGAAGGCGCCGTCGAGATGGGGATGGAATTCCTTGAGATCGCCGTTGTGGGCGAATACCCAGTAGCGGCCCCACAGCTCGCGCACGAAAGGATGGCAGTTCTCGAGCGCGACCTGCCCTTGCGTGGCCTTGCGGATATGGGCGATGACGTTGGTCGACTTGATCGGGTAACGCTTGATCAGTTCGGCGATCGGCGAAGCGATGGCTGCCTGGTGATCGACGAAATGGCGCACGCCGGCGCCTTCGAAGAAGGCGATGCCCCAGCCGTCGTGGTGGGTGTCGGTGCGGCCGCCGCGATGGGCGAAGCCGGTGAAGGAAAACACAATGTCGGTAGGGACATTGCAGTTCATTGCGAGGAGTTGGCACATGGGGAAGAGCTTACCATGTCGCCCGGACAGGCCGTGATGGCCGATTGTTACAAGATGTGGTGGGAGAGTCGACGAGGCGCAGGGCGAACACGGCGCCGGCCGATACCGGCGCCTGCATTCAGTTATGTCCCTGGCCGTCTGTAGATGTCCTCCAGCGATGCGGCGGACTGCTTAGTGCAGAACGACGGGCTGGCTCATCAGCGTGTCGTAGGAGCCGAGGAAGTCGTCGATTTCTTCCATGGTCGGCTCGCTCGCGATGAGGTTGTTGACGTCGCGGCGGAACGATTGTGCCAGTTTGCCGCCAATGAACGCTTCGCGACGGCCGGCCTTGTCGACGATCTCGTAACCGCCGAAGCGCAGGGCTTCGAGGTCGCGATCGACGCCAAATTCGACCACGCTGTACTGTTCGCTGTTATAGATCATGTTCATGATGACTCCTTCTCTCGATCAAGTGTCTGAGCAGCCGCGCGGCGGCGGGCGACTGGCTTCGACTTCAGTGAAGAGGTGGGGCTCGCCCAAGCAATTTCAAGAGTGCAGGTCGGGCGTGAGGGCCAACAGCTGATCGTATGGTGCGCTGCTCAACCATGATCGCAACTGGTCCAGGTGCGCCGTGTCGGCCACGCCGATGAACAGGCGCGCCGGCCGCTGGCGCAGCAGACGATTTAATGTAACACGCATGACGAGATTTCCCGCGCAGCACAGGCAACCGGGCGCGATGCGCGAGATCAGGAGTTTCTCGGAAATTTCGAGGACCGGATTGCCATCGGAAAGGCCTTCCAGGATCACGGCGGACAGCTCGCTACGGGGCGTAGAGGGGTCTTGCAGGGCCTGGGCAATGGCCGTTTCGCGCGCCCTCGCCGAGGGACCCGTGACCAGCACCGTAGGAATCGGATGACGCAAAGAAGAGCCTGATGAGAAGGATGGCCGGCGACGAATGCGCCGGCCGGAAACAGCTTATCCGCCGCGCTTGCCGAGCTTGCCCGGCTCGACGCCGAGCTGCTTCAGCTTGCGGTACAGGTGGGTGCGCTCGAGACCGGTCTTTTCGGCCACGCGCGTCATGCTGCCGCCTTCGCGGCCGAGATGGTGTTCGAAGTACATGCGCTCAAAGGCATCGCGCGCTTCGCGCAGCGGCAGGTCGAAGGAGAGCGTGTAGCCCTGCGTTTCGCCATGTCCGACCACGCCCACGCGTGCGCCGTTCAGCGGCGCCGGTGCAGGCTGGGCCGCGAACATCGGATTGCTCACCGGCGGCGCCTCGGCGACCGGGGCCGGCATGACGGGACGCGGCGGCGGCACCGGGGCGCGCGCCACTTCCTGGGCCCGGGTCAGGCCTTGCTGCACCGCTTTCAGCAGTTTCTGCAGGGCGATCGGCTTTTCCAGGAAATTCAGGGCGCCGATGCGGGTGGCCTCGACGGCGGTATCGATGGTGGCGTGGCCCGACATCATGATGACGGGCATGGACAGCAGGCCGTCGCGCTGCCACTCCTTGAGCAGGGTGACGCCGTCGGTATCGGGCATCCAGATATCGAGCAGGACCAGGTCGGGCGCGCCGGCGGCACGCGCTTCGCGCGCTTGCTGCGCGTTTTCGGCCAGCGTGATTGCGTGGCCTTCGTCTCCCAGGATTTCCGAGAGCAGCTCGCGGATGCCCATTTCATCATCAACTACGAGTATGTTCGCCATCGTTGCCTTCCGTCTCCACCCGAGTTAACAGTTGTATTCGAGTCGTGATTCTATTCCCGTTTTACACTTCGGCCAAGTTCGCCTCTTGTGCTAACTTTAACAGCAAAATGAATACTGACGCGCCACTTCCGTCCGGACGGTTCTGAACATCAATGCGACCACCGTGCTCGTCGATGATCTTTTTCACCATCGGCAGGCCGAGGCCGGTGCCGCGCGCCTTCGAGGTGACATAGGGTTCGAAGGCCCGTGCCAGGATCTTCGGCGCGAAGCCGGGGCCGTTGTCGAGGATCGCCAGGCGCACCGCCTCCCCCGCCGTACCGTCGGCGCCGGTGTAGCGGATGATCTCGGTGGCGACGTCGATGCGCGGCGCGGACGCCTCGGTTCCGCGGTCGGACAGCGCATCCTGGGCGTTCTGCAGCAGGTTGTGGATCACCTGGCGCAGCTGGGTCGGGTCGCCCATCACCTTCGGCAGGTTCGGCGCCAGGCTGGCGTGGATGATGTCGGACGCGTCCTCGGCCAGGTACAAGGTCAGGATTTCTTCGATCAGGGCATTCAGGTCGAGCGGCTCGAGCACCGCCGGCGGCGTGCGCGCATAGTCGCGGAAGTCGTCGACCATGCGCTTCATGGCGTCGACCTGGTTGACGATGGTGGTCGTGGCGCGTGCCAGCAGCGCGGCATCGGGCGCTTCCAGCTTGTCTTCCAGCTTCATCTGCAGGCGTTCGGCCGACAGCTGGATCGGGGTCAGCGGGTTCTTGATCTCGTGCGCCAGGCGCCGTGCGACCTCGCCCCAGGCCACCGAGCGCTGGGCCGAGATCACGTCCGAGATATCGTCGAACACGACGATGAAGCCGCTGCCGACGCCGACCGGCAGGCGCGAGCCGCGCGCCAGCAAGGTGGTGTCGTGGTCTTCGGCCGCGCCGCTGCCGCTGCCGCCGCTGCTGCTACTGCGGCGCGGGATTTCGATCTGCTGCTGCCAGTGGGTGCGCTGGCGCGCGGTGCCCGCGGCCGACTGCGCGCTCTGGGCCGAGAAGGCGCGCGTGATGGCGGCGGCGAAGGTCTCGAGGCCCTCGATCTTCGAGAGCGGCCCGTTCAAATGGCACTGCTCCATCTGCAGGATGCGGCAGGCGGCCTCGTTCGAATTCACCACGGTACCCTCGGCGTCCAGCACCAGCACGCCGGCCGACATGTTGGCCAGCACCGACTCCAGGTGGGCCTTGGCGCTTTGCAGGGCCGCGCGGTTGCGCTCGACGGCGCTTCTGGCCTCGAACAGCTGGCCGGTCATGGCATTGAAGGACTGGGTCAGCGTGCCCAGTTCGTCGCTGGTCTCGACGATCGGACGCGGAGAGAGGTCGCCTTCGGCCACCGCCTGCGTGCCCTCGGCCAGCACCAGCAGCGGCTGGGCCAGGTTCCCCGCGATCAGGACCGCGCTGCCGATGGCGCCGAAGATCGCCAGCAGCAGGGTCAAGGTCAGGGTCTCGATATACATGCGGCGCAGGCCGTCGCGCGCCACCGAGCGCTGCTGGTATTCGGAAAACGCGCTGCGCAGCACCTCGGCATTCGAGGCCAGGTTGACCGGCACCGTCTGCATCAGCTGCAGGTAGCGCGGCGCCGCGCCCGGCGGCTCGGGCACGGCCAGCACCGCGCGCAGGCGCAGGCTGGTGGCGGCATCGAGCGCGTTGGACTCGTTCGCGCCGTTGGCCGCATTCTCGCGGAAGTCGAGTTCGATCCCGCCCTCGGCGCGCGCATAACCGCCCGGCATGGCGGCCTGGCGCACCATCTGCGTGTTCGGCAGGTCGGCGGTGAGATCGGCGCGCCGGTCTTCGCTGGCGCTGGCGACCAGCTTGCCGTTGGCGTCGAGCAGGAGCGCGCTCTGCATCCCTTCGGTATCGGACACCAGCTGCGACAGGGTCATCTGGGCGCCGGTGTCGTCCTGGCCGGACAGGGTCGCGGCCACGGTCTGGCCCTTGGCTGTCAGTTCGGCCAGCGACTCGTCGAGCGCGGCGTGGCCCAGGTTCAGGCCGGACTGCAGCGCGGCCTCGATCTTGACGTCGAACCAGGACTCGATCGAATGCGAGACGAACTGCACCGACACCATGAAGATGATCAGGCCGGGCAGGATGCCGATACCGGCGAACAGCAGCACCAGCCGCGCCATCAGGCGCGAGCCGAAGCGGCCCGCCTTATAGCGCGAATACAGGCGGCCGAGGGCGACGACGACGAGGATCAGCAGCAGGAACGCGATCGTCGCGTTCAGGCCGAGCAGCCAGGAGTAATAACGGTCGAAGAAGCCGGAGTTGTCCGAGGCCGAGGCAAGCAGGAACAGCAGGATCGAGACGACCGCCCCGCCGACTACCAGCGCATAGCGCATGGCCTGGTTCACGCCTTACTCCGCACGGTAATTGAAGGTCTTCCGGTTCGAGGCCAGGTGCCAGTCCGAATTGCTGAACGCGTTCACCTGCAGCGGCTTTTGCAGCAGGTCGCGGTTCATGTACATGCGCAGCGTGACTTCATAGGTCTCGCCGTGCTTGAGCGCCCCTTTGGGCGCGATCAGCCAGCGCGCGGGGCGCCGGATCTGGAACATCGCTTCGTCCAGGGTCTGGTACGTTTGCTGGACGCTGCCGCCCATCGACACATAGTACTGCCGCAGCAGCACGTCGTAGGAAATGCTCACCGTGCGCTTGGTCGAGACGGCGCGGTCGTCGCGCCAGTACCAGCGCGGGCGCGTCAGTTCGATCTCGGTGGTGAAGTACAGTTTGACGCCGTGCTGCAGGGCGTCTTCCAGGTCGCGGTTCAGGTCGAACGAATAGTTGGCGGCGAGACGGTAGCCTTCGTCGGATGCCTCGATCTTCGCCAGCGTGATGTCGATCCCGTCGGCCGCCTGCGCCGTTGCGCACGCGAAGACCAGCAGGAGCTGGCAGGCGAGGAGGCGAAAGAATCGTAAAGTCACAGAGGGCCGGAACCTAATCAAGTTGAGCTAGAGCGTGAAAAAACCGTTACGCCACTCTTTTCTCGAACAGGGCGTAGAACAGTCCGTCATGATCGAGCCCGGCGCCGCTCGAGGGAAGCAGCTGCCCTGGCGCATCGAGGCGGACGGCGTCAGCATGGCGTGCCGCAAACGCGGCTGCCTGCGCCTCCGATTCCTGGGGCCAGAGCGAACATGTCACAAACAGCAATTTACCATCGGCCCGCAGCATCTGCCAAAGATTGTCGAGTATCTCACTGGAAAGTGTTGTAAGTTGGCGCGTGTCGGTCTTGCGGCGCAGCCAGCGGATATCCGGGTGGCGCCGCACGATGCCCGAGGCCGTGCACGGCACGTCGGCCAGGATGCGGTCGTATTGACGGCCATCCCACCAGTCCTGCGTCTGCGCTTCGGCCGCCACCAGGGTGCCTGATAAGCCCAGCCGGCCCAGGTTGTCGCGCACGCGCGCCAGGCGCTGCGGGTCGGCGTCGACCGCCGTCAGTTCCACGTCCGCCAGCTCCAGGATATGGCCGCTCTTGCCGCCCGGCGCCGCGCAGGCGTCAAGCACGCGCATGCCCGGCTCCAGGCCCAGCAGGGGCGCGGCGAGCTGGGCGCCGGCGTCCTGCACCGAGACCAGGCCGTCGTGGAAGCCGGGGATCTGCGACACGTTGGTCGCCTGCTTCAGGCGCAGCGCGCTCGGGCCGATGCGGTCGGCTGCCAGGCCCGCCTCTTCCAGGCGGCGCAGGTAGTCTTCCAGCGAAGTCTTGCGCGTATTGACGCGCAGGGTCAGCGGCGGATGGCGGTTGCCGGCCTCGAGGATCGCTTCCCAGTCGCGCGGATAAGCCGCCTTGGTGGCGTCGATCCACCACTGCGGATAATTCCAGCGCGCCAGCGGATGCTTCACTGCCGCAGCGACGAGCTCCTCGCGCTCGCGCAGGAAACGGCGCAGCACGGCGTTCACCATCGCCTTGGCGTGGGCCAAATCGGGGTGGCGGCTGGCCGCCGTCACGGCCTGGTCGACCACCGTGAACGGCTCGTAGGCGGCCTGTTCGCCCGGCGGCGGATCGAGCAGCACCAGCGCGCATTCGATCAGGCCGACCAGCATCGGCACGTCCGGCGCCTTGGTCGTCATCAGGCCGAGCAGGGTTTCGGCACGCCCGAGGCCGCGCATGCTGCGGTAGGCCAGGTCCTGGATCGCGCCGCGGCCCTGGGGCGTGGCCTCATAAGCCGTGAACACGTTCGCCAGCGCCTGCGGCAGCGCGGTGCCGTCGCGCACCTGGGCGACGGCGCTGGCCGCGCCCAGCATGGCCAGCGCGAGCGAATCGGCCGGCAGGTCCGGCCGGTAGGCCTGCTGGAACTGGGGTTTTATCTCGTAGCTCGGGCGCATGGCCGCTTCCGGTTTGCGCGGCGCCGCCGGCTTCGCTTCCGGCCGCTTTTCGGGCCTTGGCGCCGGCTGGCTCGCCGTCTTCGGCCGGGCATACTGCGCGGCCGGATTGGCGGGCTTGGCTGCAGGCTTGCCGCTGGCGGCCTTGGGCTTGATGGTGAGCGTCGGGCGCTTGTCGGTCATGATGGCGGGTCAATACGGGAAAGACCCGCATTGTACCGGCTCCGCCTTTGGTCGGCCTTAAATGGCAACTGCGCCGCCGCGGACTGTGGCGGCAGGGCCCGTATTCGGCGTTGCAGCAAACCAGTATAATGAAACCCGTCTGCCGTGGCCGCGCCACCGCCTTACCGAACTTATCGACTAATTATGCTCGCCCAACAAAAACAAGAGATCGTTGCCCTCTTCCAGGCCGCCCTTGCGCCGATCGTCGCCGGCACCGATCTGACCCCGAACATCGTTCTGGAACGCCCGCGCGATCCAAGCCACGGCGACGTCGCCTGCAACATCGCCATGCAGCTGGCCAAGCCCCTCAAAACCAACCCGCGCGAACTGGCCACGCGCCTGGTCGCCGCCCTGCAAGCCGACCCGAAGGCCGCGAACATCGTCGAATCGCTCGAGATCGCCGGCCCCGGCTTCATCAACCTGCGCGTGGCCGCTAGCGCCAAGCAGTCGGTGGTGCGCTCCGTCCTGGAACAAGGCGAGGCCTTCGGTCGCGGCACCTCGGGCGAAGGCCACCACGCGATCATCGAATTCGTCTCGGCCAACCCGACCGGCCCGCTGCACGTCGGCCACGGCCGCCAGGCGGCGCTGGGCGACGCCCTCTCGTCCCTGTTCGAAGCGCAAGGCCACCAGGTCACGCGCGAGTTCTACTACAACGACGCCGGCGTGCAGATCGCCACGCTGGCCAATTCGGTGCAGGCACGCGCCCGCGGCTTCAAGCCGGGCGACGCCGAATGGCCCGAGTCGGCCTACAACGGCGACTATATCGCCGACATCGCCGCCGACTTCCTGGCGGGTAAAACCGTTTCGGCCAGCGATGGCGAGCCGGCCACCGGTAGCGGCAACGCCGACGACATCGAATCGATCCGCCGCTTCGCGGTCGCCTACCTGCGCAACGAGCAGGACCAGGACCTGCAAGCCTTCGGCGTCAAGTTCGACAATTACTACCTCGAGTCCTCGCTCTATGCCGACGGCAAGGTGGAACAGGCCGTGCAAAGCCTGATCGACGCCGGCGTCACCTACGAGCAGGATGGCGCCCTGTGGCTCAAGACAACCGACTACGGCGACGACAAGGACCGCGTGATGCGCAAGTCCGACGGCACCTACACTTATTTCGTGCCCGACGTCGCTTACCACATCCAGAAATTCCGCCGCGGCTTCGACCAGGCGATCAACATCCAGGGCAGCGACCACCACGGCACCATCGCGCGCGTGCGCGCCGGCCTGCAGGCCGTGAACATCGGCATCCCGCAGGGCTATCCCGACTACGTGCTGCACAAGATGGTCACCGTCATGAAGGACGGCGAAGAAGTCAAGATTTCGAAGCGTGCCGGTTCCTACGTGACGGTGCGCGACCTGATCGAATGGTCGGGCAACGGCGACATCACGCGCGGCCGCGACGCCGTGCGCTTCTTCCTCATCTCGCGCAAGGCCGACACCGAATTCGTGTTCGACGTCGACGTCGCCCTGAAGACCTCGGACGAAAACCCGGTCTACTACGTGCAGTACGCCCACGCGCGCATCTGCTCGGCGCTGGCCAACTGGGGCGGCGACGAATCCACCCTGGCCAAGGTCGACCTGTCGCCCTTGACCACGCCGCACGAAGCGGGCCTGCTGTCGAAGCTGGCCGCGTATCCGGAAATGCTGCAGCGCGCCCAGGCCGAACTCGGCCCGCACCAGGTCGCCTTCTACCTGCGCGAACTGGCCGGCGAACTGCACAGCTACTACTTCGCACACAAGTGGCTGCTCGACGATAACGAGCCGCTCAAGCTGGCACGCCTGGCCCTGGCCACGGCCACCCGCCAGGTCCTGCGCAACGGCCTGGCCCTGATCGGCGTCTCAGCGCCGAACAAGATGGAACGCGCCCCAGCGGACGCACAAGACGAACCACAAGCATAAGCAAGCGATCATGACCGCCACCCTTCGTTTCCCTTCCCGCCAGCGCGGCAGCACCCTGACCGGCATCATCATCGGCCTGATCATCGGCCTGGGTATCGCGGTGGCGGTCGCGCTGATGATCACCAAGGGCGCCTCGCCCTTCACCGACCGCTCGAACAAGATGGGCCGTCCGGCCGACCTCGAGCCGAGCCAGGCCAACGATCCGAACAAGCCGATGTACGGCAACCGCGACGCCGCGCGCGAGGCGGCCAAGCAGCTGGCCGAGCGCGAAGCCAAGAAGAACGAAGCGGCAGCGGCCGCTCCGGCCCCGGCCCCGGCGCCAGCCCCTGCGCCGGCCGCCGCGACCGAATCCGATCCGCTCGGCCAGGCGATCGCCGGCATGACGGCGGCCAGCGAGCCGAAACCGGCCAGGGCACCGGCGGCGGCAGCGCCGGCCGCGGCTCCTGCAGGCGCACCGGCGGCGCCAGCTGCCGCTGCCGGCGGCGACGACAAGTACATCTACTACCTGCAGGCCGGCGCCTTCCGCGACATGTCGGACGCCGAGGCCACCCGTGCCAAGCTGGCGCTGCTCGGCTTCGAAGCCGCGATCAGCGACCGCGCCAGCGACAGCGGCACCCTCCACCGCGTGCGCCTGGGTCCGTTCAACCAGGTCGAGGCCGTGAACAAGGCGCGCGCCAAACTCCTCGACAGCGGCATCGATGTCGCGATCGTCCGTAATCAACGATAAGCAACGAAAAGGAAAACGCTTGATGAACATGCTCCGCCGCCTGCTGTGCACCGCCGCCCTGCTGACCCTGGGCGGTGTCGCTTCCGCCGCTCCCGTCACACCGAAGGAAGGCGTGCACTACAACGTGCTGCCGCAAAAGCTGGAAACCCCGGCCGGCAAGCCGGTGGAGGTCATCGAGTTCTTCGCTTATTACTGCCCGCACTGCAACGTGTTCGAGCCGCTGCTGGCCGACTGGGTGAAAAAGCAGGGCAACAACATCGTCTTCAAGCGCGTGCACGTGGCCGGCGGCGCACGCGTGCTGCCGCAGCAGCGCCTGTTCTACGCGCTCGACGCGCTCGGCCTGGTCGGCCAGTACCACACCAGGGCCTTCGCCGCCATGCACGAGCAGGGCGTACGCTTCGCCAACGACCAGGAAGTCATCGACTGGGCCGCCAAGTCCGGCATCGACCGCGCCCGCTTCACCGACGCCTACAACTCCTTCGGCGTGCAGGCCAAGGCACGCCGCGCCGGCGCCATGATGAACGAGTACCGCGTCGACCACTGGCCGATGGTCGCGATCGACGGCCGCTTCATTACCTCGCCGTCGATGGCGAACCCGGAAGACTCGCCGGCGCAGACCGAAATCGAGCAGCAGAAGGTCGCGCTGCAGGTGATGGACGCCCTGGTGGAAAAAGCCAAAGCGGACAAGAAATGACCGCAGCGGCCGAAGCCGGCCGGGTCTTCATCACCGGCGCTTCGAGCGGCATCGGCGCGGCCCTGGCGCGCGAATATGCCGCGCGCGGCGCCACCCTCGGCCTGGCCGCACGGCGCGGCGACGCGCTCAGCGCACTGGTCGCATCCCTCCCTCATGCGCAGCGCCACCGCAGCTACGCGCTGGACGTCCTCGACCACGCCGCGCTGGCAGCGGCCGCCGCCGACTTCATGGCGGCAAATGGCGGCGCCGACGTCGTCATCGCCAGCGCCGGCATTTCGCACGGCACGCTCACCGAGCGGCCTGAAGACCTGCCCGTGTTCGCGTCCGTGTTCGCCACGAACGTGACGGCCACCGTCGCCACGTTCGCACCTTTTGTAGCGGCCATGAAAACGCAGGGCACGCCCTGCCGCCTGGTGGCGATCGGCAGCGTGGCGGGCGTGCGCGGCATGCGCGGCGCCGGCGCCTATTGCGCCTCGAAGGCCGCGGTGCACGCCTACTGCGAATCGCTGCGCCTCGAACTGCACGCGACCAACATCCGGGTGGTGACCATCGCCCCCGGTTATATCGATACCCCCATGACCCGCAACAACCGCTTTCCCATGCCCTTCCTGATGCCGGCCGAGCGTTTCGCGGCCCAGGCCGTGCGCGCCATCGCGCGCGGCGACAGCTACCGCGTCCTGCCCTGGCAGATGGGTGTCGCAGCCAAGCTGCTGCGTGCCCTGCCGAACGCCCTCTTCGACCGCGTGTTCGCGCATGCGCCGACCAAGCATCGCAAGGAGGCCGTATGAACGCCGCCGCCATTGCCGCACTGTCGCAATCGGGCGTTGCCGTCGAAGTGGTCGAAGAGACCGGCTCGACCAATGCCGACCTGCTGGCGCGCGCCGCCAGCCTGCAGGCGCCGCTGCTGCTCGTCGCTAGACACCAGACCGCCGGCCGCGGCCGCGCCGGGCGCAGCTGGCTGTCCTCGAGCGAAGGCTCGCTGACCTTCTCGCTGGCCTGGCGCGTCGAGGGCGGTCTGCCGCGCCTGACCGGACTGCCGCTGGCGATCGGCGTGGCGCTGGCCGAAACCCTGGAGCGCCTCGGCGTGCAGGTCGGCCTCAAATGGCCGAACGACGTGCTGCGCGACGGCGACAAGCTGGCCGGCATCCTGGTCGAGACGCAAGCGGCGCCCCAGGGCGGCGTCTGGGTCGTGATCGGCATCGGCCTGAACCTGCTCATGCCCGACGAACTCGAAGCGCGGATCGGGCGCAGCGTCGCCTCGCTGCCCTGGCTGGCGCGCATGGACCGCGACTCGCTCATGGCCGCCCTGCTCGACGGCCTGGCCGGCGCGCTGCGCGAATTCGAACGCGCCGGTTTCGCCGCCTTTGCCGCGCGCTGGAACCTGCGCCATGCCTGGCAGGGCGAGACGGTAAGAGTGCTCGACCGCGGCAGCGTGCTGCATGAAGGCAGCGCCGCCGGCGTGGACGATGCCGGCCGCCTGCTGCTGGACACGGCGGAGGGCCGCATCACGGTGCTGGCCGGCGACGTGTCGCTGCGCGTGAAAGGTCTGGAATAAGATGCTGCTGCTGATCGATGCCGGCAATACCCGGGTCAAGTGGGCGCTGGCGGCGCCCGGCGCTGCCGCCGGCGAATGGCTCGAGCTGGGCGCGGCCCTGCATGCCGACCTCGACGCCGCTGCCGCCGCCTGGCAAGGCCGCGGCGTCACCCGGGCGCTCGTATCGAACGTGGCCGGCGCCGCCCTGCGCGAGCGCCTCGCCGCCCTGCTCGGCTCGATCGATACCGAGTGGTTCGCCTCCAGCGCCGCACGGGCGGGCCTGGTGAACGGCTACCGCGAGCCGCAGCGCTTGGGTTGCGACCGCTTCGCCGCCGCGATCGGCGCGCGTGCGCTGGCGCCGGATCAGCCGCTGGTGGTGGCCACCTGCGGCACCGCGACCACGGTCGACGCCATCACCGCGGATGGCCGTTTCGTGGGCGGCATGATCCTGCCCGGCCTGGCGCTGATGGCCGGCGTGCTGGCGAAGAATACGGCGCAGCTGCCGCAGGCGAGCCCTGGTGCGGCGCCACCGCCGCTGTTCGCCGACAATACCAATGATGCGATCGTCTCCGGCTGCCTGTCGGCCCAGGCCGGCGCGATCGAGCGCGCGGTAGCCAGCCATTGCGGCGCCCTGTGCATCCTGTCGGGTGGCGCCGCGCCATATATCGCGCCGGCGCTCAAGTGCGGCTACCGCCTGGCCGATAATATCGTGCTGGTCGGCCTGCATGCGGTGGCGCTGACGGATTGAGAATGGAGGAACGGACTTGCTGAGATTCGTATTCTGGGCTTTGCTGTGCGCGAACGCGCTGCTGTTCGCCTATGGCCGCGGCTTGCTTGGCTCCTTCGAGGCCGAGACGCACGAGCCCGCGCGTCTGCGCAACCAGCTGGCGGCCGACAAGCTGGTGCTGCTTTCCAGCGACCAGGCGCAGGCAGTTGCCGCCGCCGCGGTGCCTGCCGAAGAGGAGAGCGAAACGCCGGCCCCGGCCCCTGCCGCCGTGCCGGTCGCCGCCGCGCCCTCCCCTGCCGTCGCCTGTGTCGAAACCGAGGCCTTCGCGGCTGGCGACGCCCGCCGTTTCGAGACGCGCCTGGCGCGCCTGGACCTGGGCGCGCGCCAGACCCGCCTGACGGTACCCTTCCAGGAAGTGACCAGCCACCTGGTCTACCTGCCGCCCGCGAACGGCAAGGAAGGCGCCGACCGCCGCACGGCGGAACTGCGCGAGCGCGGCGTGACCAATTCCTTCGTGATGCAGGGAGACTCGCCCCTGAAATGGGCGATTTCGCTGGGGGTGTTCAAGACCGAAACGGCGGCGCGCAACGAAGCGGCGCGCCTGACGAAACTTGGCGTGGCGGGCGTGCGCGTGCTGCCGCGCGGGCCGCAGTCGCAGCGTTTCGCTTACCGTTTCCGGGACATCGATGCGGCGATCCGCAACCGGATTGTCGAGGCCGGACGCGGGATGTCGGCGGCCGTGTTGCATATCTGCCGATGAGGTCTGCCTATGCGCGTACGCGTGGAGTCAGGAGCGGATCGCCGCCCGCTCCACCCTACGTACACCTATATTCGTAGGGTGGAGTTCTCACTCCACGCGTCAACGGACTCCAATAAACCCTAGCGCTTCACCACGATCGGCTTCAGGCCCAGCCCCGACGGCAGCGACTTCGCCGCCTGCTGCGCCTCCGCCCGCGTCTCGAACGGTCCGCCGTACAGGCGATGCACCGCCCCCGCCGGCGCCACCTCGAGGCTGCCAACCGACACCCCCGCGTCCGCCAGCTGGCGGCTCATTTCCTGCGCCTTGTCCTGCGCCTTTTCGACGCGGCTGTAGGCGCCCAGCTGCAGCCAGAAACCGGCCGCCGCGGTGGCCGTGTTCAGGCCCTGGGCAGGCGTCGGCTTGACGACCGCGGCGCTGTCGCTCTGGCCCCGGTCTTCCAGCATCATCGCCGCGATGTCCGGCGGCGCCGGCGTGACGTCGAGCGCCTGCGTTTTCGACACGGCGGCGCGGCGGATGGTCGCTTCGCGCGCCGGATCGTTCGGGAACAGGCGTTCGATCTCGACCTCGTGGCTGCCCTTGCCCAGCAAGCCGAGCTTCAGGGCCGCCGTGTACGAGACGTCGACGATACGGCTGGCGTGGAAGGGACCGCGGTCGTTGATGCGCACGACCACCGACTTGCCGCTGTCGATGCTGGTGATACGGGCATAGGACGGGATCGGCAGCGTCGGGTGCGCGGCCGTCATCTTGTACATGTCGTAGGGTTCGCCCGAGGAAGTGCGCTGGCCGTGGAATTTCACGCCATACCAGCTGGCCACGCCGCGCTGGCTGAAGGGTTCCTGGTGCAGGATGGGATTGTAGGTCTGGCCGAATACGGAATACGGGCGGTTCGCCCATTTCGAATACGGCTCGTCGCGCACGACGGCGTCCGGCACCAGTTCCAGGCCCGGCGGGATATTGCGGCCCGGACCGTCGTCCTTGTAGTAGCCGCCACGGCCGGAACCGGCCGCGGGCAGTGCGATGTCACCTTTCGGAGGGGTAATCTTGTGCTTCCACGGCAGCGGAATCAGTGGCTTGTGTTCGCCAGTGGATCCGCAGCCGGTCATCAAGGCCGCGAGGGCGATGACCGCTGGGAATAATCTCGGAGCGGTCATGCGCGCCTCCTCCTTCTTTATGTCTGCACCAGTTTCCGGTGTCTTTGTATGCTCATCAATATGCCGGCGCCGAGGCCCAGCGTAATGAACGCGGTGCCGCCATAGCTCATGAAAGGCAGCGGAACACCCACCACCGGGAGGATGCCGCTCACCATGCCCATGTTGACAAAGGCATACGTGAAGAAAATCATCGTGATCGCACCGGCCAGCAGCCGGGAGAACAGATTCGGTGCGTTCGCCGCGATCATCATGCCGCGGCCGATCAGCAGCAGATAGATTACCAAAAGAATCAGGTTGCCGACCAGTCCAAATTCTTCGGAATAGACCGAGAACAGGAAATCGGTCGTTTGTTCGGGTACGAATTCGAGCTGGCCCTGGGTTCCCTTGCCGTAGCCCTTGCCCATGATGCCGCCCGAGCCGATCGCGATGGTCGACTGGATGATGTGGAAGCCCTTGCCGAGTGGGTCGGAGGTCGGGTCGATCAGGGTCATCACGCGTTCGCGCTGGTAATCGTGCAGCATCGACCAGGCGATCGGCATGCCGGCCGCCCCAAGCGTGGCCAGGCCGATGATCACTTTCCACGACAGGCCGGCCAGGAACAGGACGTAGAAGCCGGAGGCGCCGACCATCAGCGCGGTGCCGAGGTCGGGCTGCTTGGCGATCAGCGTGAACGGGATCAGCAGCAGGATCGACGCCACCAGGAAGGACTTCCATTCCCCCACCTTGGCCCGGTTCTGGAAATACCAGGCCAGCATCAGCGGCGTGGCGATCTTCAATATCTCCGAGGGCTGGATGTCGACCCCCACGTGCAGCCAGCGCCGCGCGCCCTTCTTGATGATGCCGAACAGGGCGACCGCGACCAGCAGCGTGACGCCGAAGGTGTAGACCGGCACCGCCAGGCGCATCAGCGTCTGCGGCGGAATCAGCGCGGCGACCCACATGACGACGAAGGCGAGCAGGAAGTTGCGCATCTGCGCTTCGACCCGGCCCGGGAATTCGGCGCCGGCCGAGGACATCGTGATCACGCTCGTGGTCAGCAGCATGAACAGGACCATGGCGAGAGGCCAGTCGAAGACGGTGAAATACGGCTTCAGCCGGCGGCTGAGGGAACGCCGCTCCGGGTAATAGGCCATTTGTTACTCCTTGGTGGGGACCGGCGCCGTCAGCGCGGAGGCTGTCGCGGCTGGAACGGCAGGCGTCGCGACGGGCGCGGCGGCCTTGGGCGCCTGGGCTGCGCGCGCCGCAGTGACGACCGGCGCGGCGGCCGGCTGGACGCCAGGCTTGGCGCCAGGCGCCGCATCGTCCGTCTTGGGCGGCGGCGGGCGCTTGCCGAGCAGGTAGTAGTCGAGCGCCTTCCTGGCGATCGGCGCCGCCGAGGCCGCGCCGAAGCCGGCGTTCTCGACCACCAGCGCGATCGCGATGGTCGGCTTGTCGGCCGGCGCGAAGGCCGTGTACAGCGCGTTGTCGCGGTGCCGCTCGTCGATCGCGTGGGCGTTGTACTTCTGCCCCTTCAGGCCGATCACCTGGGCGGTACCGGTCTTGCCGCCCGAGACGTAGCCGGCGTTGGCGAAGGCGCGCGCGCCGGTGCCTTCCTGCGTCACGCCGACCATCGCGCGCTTGATGAAGTCGATGTTTTCCTGCTTGAGCGGAATGCGCCGGCTTTCCTTCGGCACGGTGAGCGTGCGCTGGCGCGTCGCGCCGTCCTCGATCAGCTTGACCAGGTGCGGTTTCATGACCACGCCGTTGTTCGCCAGGTTGGCGATCGCATGCGCCAGCTGGATCATCGTGTAGTTATTAAAACCCTGGCCGATCGACACCGAGATGGTGTCGCCGCCGACCCACTTCTGGGCCGCGCGGTTGCGCTTGAAGCGGTTCGCCTTCCATTCCTTGGACGGCAGCACGCCCGACTTCTCGTGCTCGAGGTCGATGCCGGTCGGCTCGCCGAAACCGAAATGATGCATGAAGGCCGACAGGCGGTCGATGCCCATCTCGTTGCCGAGCTGGTAGTAATAGGTATCGCAGGACTCGGCGATCGAGCGGTACATGTCGACGTAGCCGTGGCCGCCCGGCTTGTCGTCGTTGAAGCGGTGCCCGCCGAGCATGAAGAAGCCCGGATCGCGGATCGCATCCGACGGCCGGCGCAGGCCGTATTCGAGGGCGGCCAGCGACATGAAGGGCTTGAAGGTCGAACCCGGCGGATAGGTGCCCGAGAGCGGACGGTTCATCAGCGGCTTGTCGAGCGAGGTATTGAGCTCGTTCCAGCTCTGGCTGTCGATGCCGTCGACGAACAGGTTGGGGTCGAAGCCCGGACGCGAGACATAGGCCAGCACGTCGCCCGTTTCCGGCTGGATGGCGACGAAGGCGCCGCGCTGGTCGCCGAAGGCTTCCTCGACCACCTTCTGCAGTTCGATGTCGATCGACAGGATCAGGTTGCTGCCCGGGACGGGCGGACGGCGCGACAGCGTGCGGATCGCGCGCCCGCCGGCGGAACGCTCGACTTCCTCGTAGCCGGTGGTGCCGTGCAGCTGGCGCTCGTACTTCTTCTCGAGGCCTTCCTTGCCGATATGCTCGGTGCCGTTGTAATTGGCGGCGTCGTCGCTCTCGCCGATGGCCTCGGCCTCGCGCTGGTTGATGCGGCCGATGTAGCCGACCACGTGCGAGGCGACCTCGCCCAGCGGGTACTGGCGGAACAGGCGCGCCTGCACCTCCACGCCCGGGAAGCGGAAGCGCTGCGCCGTGAAGCGCGCCACCTCGTCGTCGGTCAGGCGGGTACGCAGCGGCACGCTGGCGAAGCTGCGCGACTCTTCCAGCAGGCGCTTGAAGCGCTTGCGGTCCTTCGGCTCGATCGCCACCAGCTTGGCCAGCTCGTCGATCACCGAGTCCATGCTGGCCTGCAGTTTCGAGGGCGTGATCTCGAGCGTGTAGGCCGAGTAGTTGCGCGCCAGGACCACGCCGTTGCGGTCGACGATCAGGCCGCGGTTGGGCACGATCGGCACCAGCGCGATGCGGTTGTCCTCGGCCTGGGCGTGGTATTTCTCGTGCTGGATCACCTGCAGCCAGACGAAACGCGCGACCAGCAGGCCGAAGCAGACGAACACCAGCACCGCCAGCCCGGTGAGGCGCAGGCGGAAGCGGTGGATCTCGCGGTCGCTATCTTTGATTTCGGTCATCGTACTGCCGGGCGTGTCAGATCGGGCGCGTGTGGTCGCGGTCGACGGCGCGGCGCTGCGGCGCCAGCAGCAACCAGGTGATCACCGGCCACAGGGCAACGGCGACCGCGCTTTCGATGAAGTGCAGCCAGCCGGGGAAGCGGCCGGTCGCGAAGAAGTGCACCAGCGATTGGATCGCCTGGGTCAGCAGCAGCAGCGGGAACACATGCATGGCCTGGGTCAGCACCGGGAACCACAGCACGCGGCGGTGGATCATCGTGGCGACATACGACAGCAGCGTATAGGCCAGCGCGTTCTCGCCCAGCAGGGTCGCGTCGTGCACGTCCATCAAGAGGCCCATGCCGAAGGCGACGCCGATGCCGACTTTTCTCGGCTGGTGGATGCCCCAGAAGACCAGCACCAGCGCCACGAAATCGGGCGCGCCGGTCCACTGCCCCCAGGGCAGCAGGTTGAGCATGAAGGCGCAGGTCAGGCTGAACGCGATGAACAGCGGGCTGACCGGCAGCAGGATGTAGTTGGGACGATGTCCGGGCATTACGCGCCCTCCTTGCGAATCGTCGGCTGGGCCGGCGCGGTGGCGGCTGACGGCGGTGCGGCCGGGCGCGCGGTGCCGGTTGCGGCAGGTGCGCCCACGGCCGGCGGGTTGGCGGCTGGCGGACTGGCGGC
>NZ_PPXQ01000026.1 GCF_004798585.1 Massilia sp. Mn16-1_5 | reverse complement strand
GCCTGCGGGCGGATCGCGTCCGGCTGGCAACGGCGGTGGCCGTCCGGCCGGCGCCGGCGGCGGCAATCGCAACGGCAACAGTGCGAACCGCGGCCCGCGTTCGGGCGCGCCACGCCAGGGCGGACGCGACCGCTAAACGCTTGCGTGCTCCACGACAGGAACAGCCCGGATGATCCGGGCTGTTTTTTTTTGGGGGCGGCCACACGATTGGCCACCGCCTGCGGCCTTCGCACCGGGATGCTACGATAACGGGCTGACAACATTCGAGACCGCCATGCCCAAATTCGCTGCCAACCTGAGCACGCTGTTCACCGAGCTCAGCTTTCTCGACCGCTTCGCCGCGGCGCGCGAGGCAGGCTTCGATGCCGTCGAATTCCTGTTTCCCTATGCCTGCGAACCGGAGTGGATTACCGGCCGCCTGGCGCGCTACCAGCTGGAACTCGTCCTGCACAATTTCCCGCCAGGCGACTGGGCGGCGGGCGACCGCGGCATGGCCTGCGACCCGCGTCGCATCGGCGAATTCCAGGACAGCGTCGAACTGGCCCTCGATTACGCCGAAGAACTCGGCGTCAAGCAATTGCACTGCATGGCAGGCAAGCTGCCGCCGAACGTGCCGCATGAGCGCGCCCATGCCACCTACGTGGCCAACCTGCGCTTCGCGGCTGCCGCCCTCAAGGACAAAGGCGTCAATCTGCTGATCGAGCCGATCAACGACCGCGACATGCCTGGCTATTTCCTCACCGGTTCGCGCCAGGCCGCCGCCATCATCGAGGAATGCGGCGTCGACAACCTGTTCCTGCAATTCGACATCTATCACATGCAGCGCATGGAAGGCGACCTCGCCAACAGCTTGCGTACATTGATGCCCCTGATCCGCCACATCCAGCTGGCCGACGTCCCAGGCCGGCACGAGCCGGGCACGGGCGAGATCAACTACCCTTACCTGTTCCGCCTGCTCGACGAACTCGGCTATGGCGGCTGGATCGGCTGCGAGTACAACCCGCGCGGCGACACCCTCGAAGGACTGGGCTGGCGCGGGGACTGGACACGCCCTGCCGGCTGAGGCAACATTGCCTCCTTATCAATAAGGAGAAGGTCATGATCCAGGGTTTGCGCACTGTCATTTATCCGGTCACCGAGCTGGCCGAGGCGACCGAGTGGTACCGCCGCGTGCTCGACAAGGCGCCCTACTTCGACCAGCCCTTCTATGTCGGCTTTGAAGTGGGCGGCTTCGAGCTCGGCCTGATTCCCGACGGCGTACCCGGCAGCGCCGGCGCGACCGCCTACTGGGGCACGCCGGATGCCGCCGCCGATCTGGCGCGCCTGGAAGGCCTCGGCGCAACGGTCGAATCGCCGGTGGCAGATGTCGGCGAGGGCATCAAGGTCGCCACTGTGCGCGATCCCTACGGCAACCTGTTCGGCATCATCGAAAACCCGCACTTCGACCGTAGCAAAGTCGCCTGAGTCAGGCTTTGTTGCTCACTAGTTGATCCACTACAACGCCGCGCAACGCGGCGTTGCCAGAATGGGGTCTTTCCGTCCGGCATCTTTGCCGTTTCGAGAGGACCCGATGAAGACATTTCGCCTTGCCCTCGTTTCCTTCCTGTTCGGCCTGAACCTGGTGCTGGGCGGCTGCGCCGCACCCGGCGGACAGGTCAGCCTGCAGGAGGTGCGCGAATTCGCGGACGCCTCGGCCAAGCTCGGCGGCTATGGCGAGCTGTCGCGCCGCTACCGCGACACCTATGACCGCGAACAGCCCTATCTCCCTGCCTCGGCCGACAGGCTGGCACGCGAGAACGACGCCAAGCGCCGCGCCGTGTATGAAGACTTCGTCAGCGTGCAAAAGGCCGTCGTGCTCTACATGCAGACGCTGAGCCTGCTGGCCGGGGACACGCGCTACGACTTGACGGAGCGCATCGACGACCTCGGAAACGGCCTCAAAGCCAATGCCGAATCGGGCTTGCAGCAGCGCCATATCGCCGCCTATACCGGCCTGACCCGCCTGCTGACCCGGGTGATCGCCTCGGGATACCAGAACCGCAGCGTCGAGACCATGGTGCGCGACGGCGACGCCGACGTGCAGGTGCTGTTGGAAGCGATGATCTCGCTCA
This sequence comes from Massilia sp. Mn16-1_5, assembly GCF_004798585.1. Taxonomy (GTDB): domain Bacteria; phylum Pseudomonadota; class Gammaproteobacteria; order Burkholderiales; family Burkholderiaceae_D; genus Telluria. The sequence continues at coordinate 53,858 of NZ_PPXQ01000026.1, read as the reverse complement.
CCCGCCTCTACTACAAGACCAACGAGAATGAGAAGAAGACCGTCCTCGGCATCTTCGACGTCGAGCTGCCTTTCGCCAAGGGCCGCGACGACCGCATGCTGGTGACCCTGGCCAAGGTCCATTACCTGAACAAGGCCAGCGAGTACAAGCTGATCGACCGCCGCTACGACCTGGCCCTGCAAGGCCTGACCAAGGTGGCGCTCGGGCACCAGAAGCTGCGCGAAAACCTGCACAAGCTGACGCAGGAAGACGTCAAGCGCATGCTCGGCAATTACGGACGCGACCTGCGGATGATCCGCGAAGGCCTCGCAAGCGAATGAACTTTTCAAGGGGGCAGCATGGCGAACGAAGCGAAGAATAAGGTCGATCCGCTGGATGCGGCAACCGACGTGGTGGCCGGCGCCCTGGCCGGTGCGGTCGTGACGACGGACGAGCAAACCCCGGCGCCGGCCGCCGCCGCCGCGGGCGCCGCATCCAAGGCATCTGCCGCCAAGGGTGGCCTGGCGAGCGTGCCGCAGATCGTCGAGCTGGCCGACCAGCTTTCGGCCTGCGCCGACCAGCTGCACGAGCGCATCATGCGCGACATCAAGGCCTACGATGGCCGCGCCGTGCCGGCCCATGTGCAGGCCACGGCCAGGGCCCTGCTGGAAGACGAGCTGTTGCTGCGCCAGCGCGCCAACGGCCTGTATGCCGACGCCGCGACCTTCATCGTCAAGTCGCTCGGCAAGTCGCAGCAGAACGTGGTGGCGCTGACGAGCGCGGCGGCCGAAAAGATCCGCAAGATCGCCCTGATCGGCGACATCACCGGCCTGGTCGCCGGCCTGCTCGGACTGGCGGGCGCGGCCGCCACCGGACAGGCGGCGCCGATCATCCTGGCGCTCGAGAAGATCCAGACCCATGTGAAGGACATCAAGACGCATCAGGCCCCCGCAAGCAAGCCTGCTTAAGCATTTGTGCGCCCATGTTCAATGGGCGAGCATCGCGCTACACTGGTCCCACACCAGTTCATGTGGGAGCAAGCAATGAACGGCTTTTCTTCGCTCCGGGCCTGCGCGCGGCTTGCCGCCGCGCGGCCCCGGCACACGCACCTCTTCCCATGAACGCGCTCGATCAAGGCCAGCTGGCCCAGTTGCGCGCCGCGCTCGAGGCGCAGCTGGCTGCGCTCAGCCGCACGGACGAGCCGCAGACGGTGGGCGGCGCGCGCGACCTGCCCGTCTCCGAAGTCGAAACCTCGCCCGCCGACAAGGCCACCGTGCGCCTCCTGAACGATCTTGCGCTGGAAGCGGCGGGCCACCACGCGGCCCGGATGCAGGTGCTGCGCCAGGCGCTGGCGAAATTCGAGGATGGCAGTTACGGGCTGTGCGAGGAATGCGGCGCGGACATCGGCTTTTCGCGCCTGCAGGCACGGCCCGAAGCGCGCCTGTGCATTGCCTGCCAGACGCGCTACGAGAAGCAGCGCTAGCGCCCGCCGCGTGAGCTGTCTTTAGTGAACGATCTCGGGAGGAATCGAGGGATCGAAATCGGCCCAGTCGCCGTCCACGATATTCCCGCGGGCGCGTTCGATCTGAACCGCGCCCAGACGGCGAAATACATCCACGGCGCGCGACTCGTCACCCGCATCGTCGAAGGCAACGGCCACCAGCATGCCGGCCACCCGCTGCTCGATCGGGGCGCGGCCGCCCTCCTCGCCTTCGCCCGCCTCCTTCATCTTGCTGAAGCTGAACAGCGAGCCGACGTGGGCGCCGACCAGGCCGCCGACGATGGGTCCGGCCGGTCCGGTGACCGGGGCCGTGGCCGCACCAAGGACGGCGCCGACCGCGCCGCCGGTGGCGCCGCCCTGGACCACGCCCTTCGGCGTTTCCTTGGCGCCCGGGGAATGAAGGTTGTCGCCGCCGATCGGGGTCATGTCATGCTGGCCCGCCTGGCTCAGGTAGAAGGTGCTGAGGCGCTCTTGGGTGAAGCCGGCCTGGGCCAGCGCCGCCGACGCTGCGGCGGCCTCGTCCTGGGTCTGGAAATGCCCTGCAATAATGGTGGACATGGAAGTCTCCTGCATTGTTGGTTAGCCGAAGCATGCTCCTGCTGGGCTAAGGCCTCTGTACGCAAACGCACACGGTTTATCGCCACTGTCCATAGGCAAATTCATCAAACTGGGGTTCCGGCGGCGCGGCCTGCCACTGCCGCGGGTCGACGCGGTAATACTTGAGGAATTCCTCGTACAAGGCGGGGTGGCGGGAAGCCAGGCGATGCGGCTGCTCGAAGAAGGCTTCGGTGGCGACCGCGAAGAACTCGGCCGGATTGGTCGCGCCGTAATGGTCGAGCACATCCTCGTGGCCGAACCAAGCGTCGTGGCGCAGGGCGGCGAAGTCGCGCGACAGCACTTCCGACCAGCTGCGGTAACGCTCCGCGCTGCCGAGATAAGGCGCGCCATTGGTCGTGCCGGATTCGCTGTCGAGCTGGTGGGCGAACTCGTGCAATACCACGTTGTGCGAAGGCGGCGCCTCCATGCTTGGGCGGCGCACGTGGTCCCAGGACAGGATCACCCGGCCGTCGCCCCAGGATTCGCCCAGCAAGTCCTGGCGTTCCTCGGTGACCACGCCCGCCGCGTCGACCTGGCGCCGCGGCACCAAGAAGGCGCCCGGATAGACCAGCACCGCATTCAGGGTCGGGTACACGGCCTCCCCGCGCGCGCCCAGCAGCAAGAGGCAGGCCTGGCCGGCGATCGTCAGGCGCATCTCTTCGGTGATCTCGAGGCCGGCGCAACCCACGAAGGTCTTTTCATGCAGGAAGCGCCGCACCAGGCGTTCGAGCCGGGTACGCTGCGCCGCGTCCATCGCCCGGTAGGGTTCGACATTGCGTTCGAGGATGGCAAGCTCGCCGCCCGAGAGCGGTCGGGCCAGGGCGCGGCGCAGGCGCCAGCGTGGCACTGCCCAGGCCAGCAAGCCAATTGCCACCAGGATCGATATCGTCAACAAGGCTTCCATCAGAGCACCTTCGTCCAGCTTGTGCCGTTCATGCGCCCGCCAGGTGCGCGTCGAGCTCGTCGGCCCCGCCGATCAGGCGCCCGCCGATGAATACTTGCGGCCAGGTCATGCGGCCGGTAATGGCGCGCAGCACCCCGCTGGTGATTTTCTGGTCTTGCGAAATATCGGTATACCGCAGGCGCCGCTCCTTCAGCGCCGCCTTGGCGCGCGCGCAGAACGGGCAGCCGGGGCGCGAGAACATGACGATCGGCTCCGGAGCGCGCGCCTCGGGATTGATATAACGGAGCATGGTATCGGCATCCGAGACCTTGAACGGGTCGTCCTCGCCCTCTTCCTCGATGAACATTTTTTCGATGACGCCGTCGCGCACCAGCATCGAGTAGCGCCAGGAGCGCATGCCGAAGCCGAGATCGCGTTTGTCGACCAGCATGCCCATGCCGCGCGCAAAGTCGCCGTTGCCGTCGGGGACGAAGGTGATGCCCTCCGCTTCCTGGCCCGTTTTCCACTCGTTCATCACGAAGGCATCGTTCACCGACAAGCACAGGATGTCGTCGACGCCGTTCTCGCGCAAGACCTGCGCCAGTTCGTTATAACGCGGCAAATGAGTCGAGGAACAGGTGGGCGTGTAGGCGCCCGGCAGGGAAAACACGACGACGGTCTTGCCCTTGAACAGCTCGTCGCTCGTCAGGTCGCGCCACTGGTTGTCGGGGCGCGCCTTGAACGTGACCTGGGGTACGGGTTTTCCTTCCAGCGATTCGGCGCTTGGCAGCATGGAGCCTCCTTGTGGGTGAGTGATGCGGCATGGTGACCGCTTCGCCCGCAGGTGGGGCTTGTTGCCGGGTTTTCAATGTTGTGGGTGTAAACGACAAACGCCGCGCAAAATGCGCGGCGTTTGCATGACGACAGCGATCGTCGGTTACGGAAGCGGGCCCCGGGTCTCCACCGTGGACCGTTCCGGCAGGGTGACTTACTTGCCGATCTGGCTAGGTGCCGGACCGAACAGGGCGGCGACGAGCGGATCGCGGGTGACCGGGCTGCGGTTCACGCGGATCGCGTAGTGGGTGTCGTCGGCCAGGATGTGGAAGTGGCGGCCGCTGCCGGCCATGCTCTGCTCGCGCAGGCCAGGACGCTCCTTGCGCGGGGCGGCGCCTTCGCGCTTCGGCTGGCAGATGGCGGCGAGGAAGGCCTTGACACGCTCCTGGTCGGGGCAGATCTGGTAGACGGCCTTGCCCAGGTAGGTGGCGGTGCCTTCGATGTAGCGCGCCAGTTCGATCACGCCGGCTTCGCGCAGGTCGCGGATGTACTTGCGGGCGCCCGACGGCGAGAATTTCAGGAACCAGGCGATCTCGTCGGCCAGCATTTCGTGGGTCGACAGTTCGTTGATCAGCTTTTGCATGTTCTCGATCCGACGCTGCGTGGCAGAAGTCGACCGCACACGCTCGATCGGCGCCAGGGAGATAGGGGCGCGTTCGGTCGGCTGTGGCGGGACGCGTTCGATCAGCGCTGAATTGCTGGAAGTGTGCACTGCGCCTACGTCGCCTTGCACCGCGTTGTGATGGGTCGTTGCATGCATGTTGGTGTACTCCAATAGAGAGAGAGACTGGGAGGTCCGGGTCGCTGTGTGTGGTCTGACACTCTGACAACACCTCGGGTTCCGCTTAACTGGCCTCAAGATTGCCTGCGTCAGCCCGGCCGGTCTGTGCGCCAGCCCACATTGGCAAAATTCCTCCAAGCATTTTTGAAATTTCTTCTTTGCACAGAATCAACACCGCTGTGCGCACGCTTGCTTGTCGCAAAAATACAACGCTTTTAAGAAATTTTTTCTTTTTGAAATCTTTAATAAATTTACATCAAAATCGACATGCCTTCTATATAGAGGCCGATTTTTCGGCGGCGACATAGATGTTGCAGATCTGCCACTCATCAGTATGAGTAGGTGCGCTAGCGCACCGAGGTTCCGGAACCCCAGCCCTTATTATTCGTCCAACATCACTGTTTCAAGCACGCGATGTCACCCTACCTTTCAACTTATGGGAGTTTCCTGTGAACAATACGAAGAAGATCGCCCTGGCCGTGGCCATGCTCTGCGCCGCTGGCTCCGCGCTGGCCCAAGAAATCAATCCGTCCTGGTACATCCAGCCGAGCGTCGTCGGCATGAAGCCGGACGCCGATTTTGGCACCAATAGCGAAAAAGACTGGGGCGGTGGCCTGAAGTTCGGTAAGCCGGTGAACCAGTACTGGGACGTCCAGATCGGCGGTTCGCACGTTCGCACCGAAAATGGTCCGGCTCGTTACAACCAGACCCTGCTGGGTGTGGACGGGCTGCTGATGCTGTCGCGTAACCGTATTCGCCCATACGTCCTGCTCGGCCTCGGCGTCGAGCGCGACAAGGTGCAGAACCCGCTGCGTAACGTGAGCCACAACTCCCCATACTGGACCGGCGGTATCGGTGTCCAGGCAACCCTGACTCCGCAGTGGTCGCTGCAGGCCGACATCCGTTCGGTCAAGAGCAACCTGCGCCACGACGAGGAGTTCGGCTTTAACAAGCCTAACAACAAGTACATCACCGTCGGCCTGAACTACGCCTTCAACCCGCCGCCAGCACCACCGGCACCGGCTCCAGCCCCGGTCGTCGAGGCACCGGCTCCAGCACCGGCACCAGCACCGGCACCGGTCGCTCCGCCGCCGGCACGCTTCGAGAAGGTCACCCTGTCGGCAACCGAACTGTTCGCGTTCGACAGCGCCAACCTGAACATGCCGCAGCCTAAGCTGGACGAGATCGCCGCCGCCCTGCAAGCCGACCCGAGCATCACCGACGTCGACATCAGCGGCTACGCCGACCGCCTGGGTTCGGAAAAGTACAACCTGAAGCTGTCGCAGCGCCGTGCCGACGCCGTGCGTGAATACCTGGTCGGCAAGGGTGTCGACGGTGGCCGCCTGAAGGCCTACGGCAAGGGTGAAGCCAACCCGGTCGTGACCTGCACCGAGAAGAACCGTGCAGCCCTGATCAAGTGCCTGGAACCGAACCGCCGCGTCGAAGTCGAGCAGATCACGATCGAAAAGCGCGTTCAGTAATCGGCATCTCAGCCGCCGCTCCGCCCATGAGGCGGAGTCGTGCGACGCCGCGCCGGAATGCGCGGCCTGAGGGGTACTGGTCCGGTCAACCAACGTCTCGCGACGACAGGTTGAACAGGGGTCCGGTACCCCTTTTCCATTTCACGGAGAATCGGTATGGACAAGGACGACAAAGACAAAAAGCAGTGGATTCCCTCCCCGCGCCAGGTGTTCCATATCATGAAGTGCGCGGTGACCGAGTGGCTGGCCCACCGCGCCGCCAGCAAGGGTGCCGCCCTGGCGTTCTATACGCTGTTCTCGATGGCGCCGATCCTGGTGCTGGTGATCGCGGTCGCCGGCTTCTTCTACGGCGCCGAAGCCGCGCAGGGTCAGCTGCTCAACGAATTGCGCGGACTGGTCGGCAAGGAAGGCGCGGAAACCATCCAGGCGATCCTGGCGGGTGCCCGTGACAAGGAAAGCGGCATGATGGCAACCATCATCGCCGGTGTGCTGCTGCTGGTTGGCGCCACCAGCATGTTCGCCGAGCTGAAGGACAGCTTGGACGAGATCTGGGACGTGCCGGCACCGAAGGACGCCGGCATGTGGGACACGATCCGCACCCGCGTGCTGTCCTTCGGCCTGATCCTGGTGCTGGGCTTCCTGCTGCTGGTGTCGCTGGTGATCAGCGCGGCGATGGCCGTGGTCGAAAACTATATCGGCGGCATGTGGAAGGATTCCGCCGTGATCCTCGGCTGGATCTCCTCCTGCATCGGCTTCCTGGTGATCTCGACCATGTTCGGCGTGATCTACAAGCTGCTGCCGCGCATCAAGCTGTCCTGGCACGACGTGATCGTCGGGGCGCTGGGTACCGCGGCCATGTTCACGCTGGGCAAATTCGCGATCGGCCTGTACATCGGCAACAGCGGCGCTGCGAGCAGCTTCGGGGCCGCCGGCTCGCTGATCGCCCTGCTGCTCTGGGTGTATTACTCGGCACAGATCTTTTTCCTCGGCGCCGAGTTCGCCCGCCAGTACGCGCTGCAGCTGGGCAGCCTGAAGCACAAGCCGGACCACGAGACCGGTGGCAAGAACGTCAAGCGAATGACTTGGCCGGAGCGTAATTAAGCGTAGTCAAGCGAAAACGGCGCGGATCCGGTTGGGTCCGCGCCGTTTTTTTAACGTACGAATGATCGAAGGTCCGACAGCGTGCGCATGAATGCGCACCCTTCGGTAGGGTGCGCATTCATGCGCACGCGTTTTTACGTGTCCTTGAGCACCCGGCCACTACTCGCCCAGCAGCTCCGCCACGAACTCCATCCCTTCGACCCGCTCGGCCACCGTCTTGAGGATCATGACGACCGGCACACCGAGCAACAAGCCCCACATACCCCACAGCCAGCCCCAGAACAGCAGGCTGACGAACACGGCCGCCGGGTTCATCTTGGCGATCTTGCCCGTCATCCAGGTAGCGACCACCATGCCGACCAAGGTGGCGATGCCCATCGAGGCGCCGGCCACGAGGATCACCATGCGCAGGGATTCGAACTGCAGGAAGGCGACTAGGCCGGTGGCGGTGGTGATCAGGAGCGGCCCGAAGTACGGCATGATGTGGGTCACCCCGGCGAAGATGGCCCAGGCGCCCGCGTTTTCCAGGCCGATCGCGCGCAACGCCACCCACATCATCAGCGCCAGCAGGATGTTCGTCACCAGCAGCATGAACATGTAGTTCTGGACCGTGGTGTTGATGTCGTCCAGGATGTGGACCGTCACTTTCTTGCGTGTCAGCGAAGGGCCGGTCAGCTTGACCAGTTTGCGCTTGAAGGTATCCCCCGCCAGCAGCAGGAAGAACACGAGAAACAGGACCATAGTGGCCTGGGTGATGAAGGAGGCCAGCCCGACGGAGCCCGCGAGCAGCCAGTCGGTGATGCGAAACGCCGACGAATGCGGTTGCGACAGCGTCGGACGGCGTTGGATCAGGCGCGCGTCCTTGTTCTGGCCGACGTTGGCCGTGGCCTGTTCGATCTCGGCGGCGGCCTTTTGCACCTGCTGGAAAGTCGAGCCGCCGCTGGCCGCGCTGGTGAGCAGCTTGGTCACCTTGTGGGTGAGCGTCGGCAGCTCGTCGATGATGTTGAAGAATTCGTCCTGCAGCCGATACAGGGTCGCACCCAGTCCGCCGATCAGGATGGCGGTGACGAGGGTGGCGCCGATGACGCGCTTGATGTGGATACGTTCGAGCCAGCGCACGAGGGGGCTGAGCGTATAGGCGATGAAGATGCCGAGCAGGAGCGGCACGAAGAATTTCTGGGCCCATTGCAGGGCGAACACGAAGGCCACGGTGGCCAGGATGCCGAGCGAGAGTCCGCGGGCATTGACATGGATGGGCAGGCGCAGGCCGCCGGAATGCAGGGTCAGGTCATCGCCCGGGCCGGAGTGGATCTCCGGCTGGACGATGTCGGCCGTAGCAAGTGTAGCGGCCGAGGGTGCCTCTGGGGCGGCGGGCTTGTTCGGCTCGGCTTGAGCCGAACCTGGACTGGCGAGATGCATGTGTTTGCCGATTAAAAGTTGCCGGACCGCCGCCCAGCGGCTGGGATTACTTCACGCGGATGTCGTTCTTGACCGATGTTACACCCTTCACGCCACGTGCAACCTCGACGGCTTTCTGTGCGTCGGCAGGCTGGGCCACGAAGCCCGACAGCTGGACGTCGCCCTTGAAGGTTTCGACGTTGATCTCGGTTGCCTTGACTTGTGGGTCGGCGGCGAAGGCGGCCTTCACCTTGGCGGTGATGACGCTGTCGTCGACGAACTCACCGGCGCTTTCCTTCTGTGGGCCCGAAGCGCAGCCGACCATGGTGAAGGCGAGCGCGCCGGTGAAGATGGCGGTAGCAAGGCGTTGGGTGATTTTCATGATGTATCCCTTTCTGTCTATGGTCAAAGTCAATGCTCAGGTGAGCGATTCCGGTACGTCACTTGCCGTACGCGGTTTTTGCGGCGTCGACGCACTGGTCTTTCGCCGCGCCGGCAAACGCGTCGCACTTTTCGAGTGCGACCCGGTATTCCGCCGTCAGTTTGTCTTCACGCGCATTGCTGCGCGCTTCGATCATCTTGCGATCCGCCGTGGCATCGGCCTGGGCGGCAATCAAGGTCGCCTTGGCCTGCTTGATGCACACGTCGCGGTCATTGCCCGTCACCGCGCCGCAGCGCGCCTTGTCGCGGTCGTAGTTCGCGTCGGCGATGCGCATGCGCGCCTGGGTATAGGCCTTCAGGGTGTTCTTGTAGGCGGCGCCCGCCTCTTCCTCGACGCGCACGCGCTCGGCCTTGGCCTCGGCCAGGCAGACGTCGCGCGGATTGCCGGTGACCAGCTCGCAGCGGGCACGGGCCGCCTTGTAGTTGGTGGCCGCCGTGTCGCGCGCCGTGTTGTAGGCGGTCTTGGCGTCCGGAACAGTCTGGGCGCGGCCGTGGGTGGACCACAGCAAAGCGGCGCCGATAATCAACAGTGCGTGGACGTTTTTCAGTTTGGTGGTCATGTTCTTGTTCTCCTTGTTCTGTGCAGTGCGTGGACCTTGGATGATGTTTTACGCCCATCCAGCCGCGTTCTCTGTTCGCTGTCGAACACAACAGAACATGTTGTTTAGCCAATATTAATTTAGCAATTGATCGTGCGTGAGCGCACAGACCTTGGGCAAGTGGATTCGTATTCTTGACTCACACTTTTTGCCAGGAGAACAATATGAAAGCACCACGCACCCTCGCCGCCGCTGCCGTCGCCGCCGTCGCCCTGCTTTCGGGCTGCGCCAGCTCGCCTTCGTATAGCAACGGTGGTTATGCCAACAACGGCTACGACCGCGGCTATGCCAACCCTTCATCGATGGGCTACGGCGTGATCGAATCGATCCAGGTGACCCAGGCCGAGAACCGCACGAGCGGCGGCGGCGCCGTCGTCGGCGCCCTGGTCGGCGCGCTGGCCGGCAACCAGATCGGCAGCGGCAGCGGCCGTACCGCGGCGACCGTGGCCGGCGGTGTCGGCGGCGCCATGGTCGGCAACAACATCGAAAAGAACCGCAACGCAGGCGGCGGCCAGGAGATGTACCAGGTCAACGTGCGCATGGACAACGGCGAATACCGCACCGTGGTCCAGGACAGCGTCTACGACCTGCGCGTGGGTAACCGCGTGCGCCTGGTCGACGGCCGCGTCTACCGCTACTGATCCCGGCGTGGGCACTGCGGCCGTACGCATGGACAGGCTGGAGGTCCTGGCATATTGCCGGGAATCGGCCGGCACGTCCTGCCGCAGCGCCTGACAGACCCGACGGGCCGGCATTGCCGGCCCGTTGTTTTTTTCGGAGGTGAAGAATGAATGCACAGACCCTGACGCGGCGCCTGCTGCTGGCCTGCCTGCTGGCAGGTACGGGCGGCATGGCAGGCGCCCAGAGCAGCAACGACGCCATGGTCGCGCCGGCGGCCGCCAGCAAGCAGGCCCAGGAAATTGCTCGTGGTGATCCGGCGCGCTGGTACCGCGAGGACGCGACCGCCCAGCAGCAGTGGCACACGCACCAGAAGGAAATCGGCGCGGCGCTGGACGAAGCCAAGCGCGCCTGCGCCCAGGGCCCGGCGGCGGAGCGTGTCGGATGCCTGAAGGCGGCACAGGAGACCTACAAGCAAGAAATGGCTGCGGCACGGGCCGAAGCCGGGACGCAGACGCGCTGAGAGCACGCACCGCGTTTGCTGCCGGCAAAAAAAGACGGCGTCCAATCAATGATTGCGACGCCGCTCAAGCCCCACCATATTCTGTGTCCGTCAAAAACATTCGGCAGCGGAAGCCTTGAAGCCACCGCTACCGGTATTCGCCCAATGGCGGCCGGATGACGGCCGGAGCCGCCATGCCGGCTCCGTTAATATCCCTGCTGCGCGCGACGCTTCTTCATGTACCAGCCGGCAACGCCTGCCAGCACGGCGCCTGCCAGGGCCTGCTTGCCCATGCGGCGCTGGCGCACGAAATTGAAGGCGGTCATCGCGTACGGCAGCAGCACCGAGACGCTGGTGCCCGTGGGTTTCAGCAGAGCATCAGCCCGTGCCCGCAAAGCCCACGTCGCGTGGTCTAGAGCAGAATGTAACATGACTTCGGGCCGCGCGCCGTGCTTTACCTGCGCTTTAGCGTAGGCAACACCGGCACGGTAGAACTCGCCTTCGCGCAGCAGCTCGGCCTTGCGCGTGACCGGATCGCGGCTGTGCTTGTGGCCCGCCAGTCCGGTCGGCTCGTCCTTTTTGAGATCGTGCTTGTGATTGTGGTTGTCGTGCTTGTCCATGTTCCCTCCCCTGTTGGTGGCTGCTCAGAGCAGCGCGTCGCGGTCGTGACGAAGTTCGTTCATCGTTTCCGGGAAGGCGAGCTTGCCTTGCTTGAGCATGGCCAATCCCTTCATCACGAGTACGACCGTGATCACCAAAAACACCAGGAACATCACCAGCAGAATCTTCCAGCCCCAGCTGTCCCAGGCCAGCATCACGATCGTCGCGGTGCCGTAGGCCAGCGCGAACCACACGGCGAGCACGGCGCCGGCGAAAATCGCCAGCAGCTCGATCACGTGGTTCCGCACTTCCGACATCTCGAGCGCCGCCAACTCCACGCGGGACACGATGAGGCCGAACAGGTTCTTTGCCAGGCCGGAGATGCCGCCCATGAGTCCGGGACCATGCACGACGGTTTCGGTCTTTTCCATGGCGTTCTCCGGCGTGAATTATTTACGACCCAGGAAGATGCCGACCAGCAGGCCGACGCTTGCTGCTGCGACGACGGTACGCCATGGATTGTCCTTAACGTAGACATCGGCGCTCTCTGCCAGTTCCTTGCTCTTGATGACGGCTTGACCCTGGTACTGGCTGGCCTTGCCCATGGCGCGGTCCAGCATTTCCATGCCGCGTGCGCGCAGCTCGTCGGCCTTCACGCCGGTGAGCGAAGCGGCTGCGTTGAGCAGGGACTGCGCATCCTTGACCAGGCCTTTCATGTCGGCGTTCGCGTTGTCGATCGAGCGGTTGATGTCTTGCATGGTGAACTCCTGTTATCGGTTATTGATGGTGGTGGTAAAAATCAGCGCACAAGGAAATCGTGCATGTCGTCGGCGTGTTCCTCCTCGACGGCCAGGATTTCGATGAGCATCTGCTTGGTGGTGGGGTCCTTGTCGCCGATCGCCTGGATCATCTGGCGATACGATTCGATGGCGACGCGCTCGGCGATCAGGTCGGCGCGCACCATCGCCTGCGTGTCTTCCGAATCGTCGTACTCGGCGTGCGAGCGGGCGGTCAGCGTGGCCGGGTTGAAGTTCGGCGAGCCGTTCAGCTGCACGATGCGCTCGGCGATGCGGTCGGCGTGCTCCTGCTCCTGCTGGGCGTGCTCGAGGAACTCCGCTTTCAGCGCGCCGTTGTTCGGTCCCTGCACCGTGTAGTAATGGCGCTTGTAGCGCAGTACGCACAGCAGTTCGGTGGCGAGCGCGTCGTTCAGCATCGCGATGACCGCCTCGCGGTCGGCCGCGTAACCCTCGGTGACGGCGCCGTCGTCGAGGTTGGCGGCGGCGCGGCGGATGGCCTCGATGTCGAAGCCATGCGCCAGGGAGGTCTTGCCTTGTTCCATGATGTTTCCTCAGCTATTCAAATCATTCTCAACGGCTGGCCGCGCGCGGCGGAATCGGCGCGTTCTCGTTCGACAGCACGATCTCGACGCGGCGGTTCAGCTGGCGGTTCGACGCGTTGTCGTTGGCGGCGACCGGGAAGGCTTCGCCATAGGCCTTCATGGCGATGCGCTCGCGCGGCACGCCCATGCTGGACAGGGCCGTGGCGACCGCGTTCGCGCGGCGCTGCGACAAGTCCATGTTGTAGCTCGAGCTGCCGGTGCTGTCGGTAAACCCTTCGACCAGCACAGTGCGCTCCGGGTTCTGCGCCATGACGTCGGCGAGCTTGCGCAGGGTCGACATTCCGTTCGGTGTCAGGTTCGCCTGGTTGGTGGCGAACAGGACGTCGCCGATGGTGACGACCATGCCGCGCTCGGTCTTGGTGGCATGCAGTTCGACCAGCAGCGCTTCGAGCTTGGCGGCGCGCTCGGCGATCATGCGGGTCTGGTCCTGGGCCATGGCGGCCTGCTGCTGGGCGGTGGCCGCCTGCTGCTGGGCGGCGGCGGCGGCGGCCTGGGCTTCGGCCGCTTCGCGCTTGGCGCGCTCGGCTTCGGCGGTGCGCGCTTCCAGGGTGAGTTCGGTGCGCTGGCGCCCGGCGTCGGCGATGTTCGCCTCGGCGGCCTTGGCGCGCGCCACTTCCTGGGCGGTGGAGATCTTCTGCTTGGCGATATAGGCCAGGCGGTCGATGTCGTTCAGGCTTTCCTTCTTCGCCGCTGCGGCATTGGCGCGGTCGAGCGCGTCGCTGGCTTCCTTGAACTGCAGCGGCGCATAGCTCGAGACCTGCGGGTTGTTATTTGCGGCAACGAAATCGGCGCGCGCCTGGTCCAGGGTCGGCGTGGTGGTCGGCGTGGTGCTGCAGGCGGCCAGCAGGATGGCGCTGGCGAAGACGGCCGGCTTCAGGAAACGTGGTGTCATGTTCTTCTCCCTCATTGCGAGTTGGCGCGGTCGACTTCCTGGCGCAGCACGCGCAGGTCTTCGTTGAGCGCGTTCGAGGCGGCGGTCGCCTTGGCCGACGCGGCCTTGCTCTGGGCCAGCTGGGCATCGGCCTGGGCCTGGGTCGCCAGTTCGCGCGCCAGCTTGTAGTCCTTGGCGGCCAGCGCTTCGTTGGCGCGCATCATCTTGGCGCGTGCTGCCGTGATTTCTTCCGGCGCCAGGTCGGCGGCGCCGGCCTGCACCGCATTCGCGACGGCATTGCGCGACACCGCGACATCGGCCGTGGCCGGCGCCTTCTGGCTGGCGCAGGCGCTCAGCGCCAGCACGGCGGCAAGGGCTGCCGCGCAACCCATCGAACGATTCATGTCCATGACTTTCTCCCGTGGATGTAAGCAAGTTGTTAACGTTATAAGCCTGTTATCGGTCGAGTTCGGTTCGATACCGCACACACCCCGCACATCGGCCCGGATTGGCACCTTCATCGCGGCGCACGGGCAAACTCAGGCACTGCTCATCCGCCGCACCGTGCGACACCGCACATTGATGACCATGCCCTTTGCGCTAAGCTGGCCGCAAGATCGATACCCAATAAAGGATCGTCATGCCTGATACCACCGCCCAGCACGACGCCGGCCGCAAGCACGGCGGCAAGAAGAAGAAAATCCTCCTCAGCCTGCTTGCCGTCCTGATCGCGATCCCGGTCATCGCCATCATTTTTATCCTTACCTTCGATTGGAACAAGGCGCGTCCCTGGTTGAACGCCAAGGTCAGCGAAGCCATCGAGCGGCCGTTCGCGATCCGCGGCAACCTGGCCGTGCAGTGGGAAATCCCGGCAAAACGCATGGCCAAGTCCGACCGCCACCTGCGCGACTGGCTGCCCTGGCCGCACCTGATCGCCAATGACGTGCACGTCGGCAATCCGGCTAACATGAAGCAGATGGACATGGCACGCGTACGCCAATTTTCATTTTCGTTGAATCCCTTTGGCTTGCTGCACCGGACCATCGGGATTCCCGTACTGCGCTTCGACGCCCCCTATCTCGAGCTGCAGCGCACCGATGCCACCCACTACAACTGGGTGTACAAGAAGAAGCAGGAGAAATCGAAGTGGGAGCTCGACCTCGAGCGCGTGGTGCTGACCGACGGCGTGGTCAAGGTGGTCGATGCCGTCACCAAGGCCGACATCACGGCCAAGGTGCGCACGCTGGACAAGGATGCGAAGTACGGCGTCGGCTTCGATGTGACCGGTACCTATAACGGCGCCGAGGTGACGGGCGGCGGCAAGGTCGGCCAGGTGCTGTCGCTGAAGGACCAGAACACGCCCTACCCGGTGCAGGCCGACCTGCGCAGCGGCCCGAGCCGCATTGCCGTGGAGGGCACGGTCACCAGTCCCGCCAAATTGAAGGCGGTCGACCTGCAGCTGACCCTGGCCGGACGCAGCATGGCGCGCCTGTACAACTTCACCGGCATCACGCTGCCGGAAACGGGCGCCTTCTCGACCTCGGGCCACCTGGTTGGCGAGCTCGACCGCGAACACGGGCGCTGGACCTACGAGAATTTCAAGGGCAAGGTCGGCTCGAGCGACATCGGCGGCAAGCTCGTCTACGAAGGCGGCAAGCCACGGCCCAAGCTGACCGGCAATGTCTCTACCCGCAAGCTGGTGTTCGCGGATCTTGCCCCGCTGATCGGCGGCGACTCGAATGCGAGCAAGAAGGCGCGCGGCGTGGACGCGGTGCAGCCGGGCGGCAAGGTGTTGCCGGTCGAGGAATTCCGCACCGAACGCTGGAAGGCGATCGATGCCGACGTGCGCTATGCGGCCGACCAGATCATCCGCGACAAGACGCTGCCGATCAGCAAGCTGTCGACCCACCTGATCATGAAGGACGGCGTCATCACGCTCGACCCGCTCGACTTCGGCGTGGCCGGCGGCACGCTGCGTTCGAACATCCGCCTCGACGGCAGCGGCGCCAAGGGCAATACGATCGCGGCCACGGCCAAGATCAGCGCGCGCCACATCCAGATCAAGCAGCTCTTCCCGACCATCGAGAAGATGCAGGCGACGGTGGGCCAGATCAACGGCGACGCCCAGCTGTCGGCTACCGGCACCTCGGTCGCCGCCCTGCTCGGCTCGTCGAACGGCGAGGTCAAGGCCCTGGTCAGCGAAGGCACGATCAGCAAGATGCTGCTCGAAATGGCGGGCCTGAACGTGGGCAACATCATCGTCACCAAGCTGTTCGGCGACAAGACGGTGCAGCTGAACTGCCTGGCGGCCGACTTCGACGTCAACAAGGGCGTGGCGCAGTCGCAGGTGTTCGTCGTCGACACCGAGGAAGCCATCATCCGCGTGGACGGCAGCATCAGCCTGGCGAACGAACAGATGGACCTGACCATCCACCCTGAAACCAAGGCGCTGCGCCTGTTCACGCTGCGTTCCCCGCTGTACGTGCGTGGTCCGTTCAGCAAGCCCGACGTCTCGGTCGACAAGGGCGTGCTGGCCCTGAAGGCCGGCGGCGCCGCCGTGCTGGCAACGGTCGCCGCGCCGGTCGCCGCGCTGCTTCCGCTGATCAATACCGGACCGGGCGAAGACAGCCCTTGCGGCCGCCTGGTGGCGCTGGCCAAGGAAAAGCCGACGGCACCGCCGCCGGGCAAGACGAAGAAGCGCTAAAGCATGAATGGATGAGTAAATGAACCCATGTGTGTGTTGCCGAACAGACCATTCGGATGGGCAGCTTTACTCTCTATCTAACGCTGAAACAGGAATACCGCATCAAGGATACGCATGAGGCATTTGAAACCGGCCCTGGCCCTGCTGGCGGCCCTGATGGGCGCCAGTCATCTGGCAGCCTGCGGCAGCCTCGGCAGCCTGCAGGCGGAAAGCCCGGTGGTGGACGATTCGACCATCACCGCGGGCGTGAAGGCAGCCATCGGCCGGAGCACCGAACTGAATGCGGCGGACATCGATGTCGCGACCCGTGAAGGTATTGTCCAGCTGAGCGGCTATGTCGGCTCGGCGGAAAACGTGGCAACCGCAGCATCGGTTGCGCGCACAGTGAAGGGCGTGAAATCGGTCAGGAATGACCTGCGCCTGAAGTGAAGAAGTAAACCCACCAAGGAGATTATTATGAAAAACATCAAACACCTGGCAGTGAGCGCTACCCTGGCTACCCTGGCACTGGCCCTGACCGGCTGCTCCGGCATGTCGCGCCAAGACAAGAACACCGCGATCGGCGCCGGCGCCGGCGCAGTGATCGGTGGCGCCCTGACCGGCGGCAGCGCTGTGGGCACGGTCGGCGGCGCAGCCGTCGGCGGCGTCATCGGCAACCAGACCGGCAAGACCAACTGATTTACACACCCCTGTAGCACCCAAGGCAAACACACACGAAACGCCCCGCTTGCGTCCTGCGCAAGCGGGGCGTGACGTTTGTTGGTTCGCTTTTTGTCAGGCGCGTTCGGTCGCGCGCAGCATGCAGTGGGAGAGGCGGTCGAAATGCTGCAGCGCCGCTTGGGTCAGCTCGATGCGCTTGCGGCGCGTGTCCTCGGTATCGGCCAGCATGATCCAGCCCTTCTGGCGCATCGACTTCAGGCGGTTGTGGACCGTCGCGGGTGCGCCCAGCTCGCCATTGCTCATCACGTCGCGCACCGACAGGCGCTCGTCGGTCTGGCCGGCGCGGGCCACCAGGGCGAGGATGCGTTCCTCGAGCGGATCGAGTGCGGGCAGCGAGGGCAAGCCGCGCAAGGCGTCGCTCAGTTGCAGGAAACGCAGGTAAATGTCGGCCGGGCGGGTAGTCTTCATGAATAACTCAGGTTCCGGCCGCCGGCGCACCGATTTGGTGCATTTTTTATACCAGTTGGCCTGTAGATATTGTACTGTACGGGGATGACCTGGCTCAAACTCAACGCGCTGATGATCGCCGCGACCATCGTAATGTTTCTGGCCGCACTGGCGATCAACGAATTGTTCCTCCTGCGCTTCGAGTTCGGGCCAGGCATCAACTGGATCTACCTGCCCGCAGGCGTCCGCTTGTTATCCACCCTGCTCTTCGCGGAAGCCGGTGCGATCGGCCTGCTGCTCGTGTCCTGGGGTGTCAGCTTCTTCCTGTTCTTCCCGAACGACCCGGTGCGCGCTTTCGCCGGCGGCATCCTCGCCACCATCAGCCCCTATCTCGTCTACCTCGGCATGCGGCGCTACGGCGGCCTGGACGCCGGGCTGACCCGCCTCACGAGCGGGCGCCTGCTGTTCGCCGCCCTGGCCTATTCGATCGCCAGTCCCCTGCTGCACCACCTCTGGTTCGCCTTCTACGAAGGCCAGGAAAACCTGCTCCACAGTTTCCTGGCGATGGCGACCGGGGACTTTTTCGGTACGATCACGGTACTCTACACGGCCAAACTCCTGCTGGCGCTGCTGGCGCCCGCGCGCCGCTGAGTTTGCGGCCCTGCGCCTGCACGGCATCGCGCATCTCTTCAGCCTGGTAGCACAAGGCAAGCACGACCGGGTCAAACGGCCTCGGCCAGGCATGGGCCAGCACCGCGGCCAGGGATGCGTCGAGCGCATGCAGCGAGGCCGGATCGGCATCGCGCCAGAGGCGCTCCAGGTCGAGTTCGACGCCGTTGCACCGGGCCGATGCCAGGTTGGCGGCGTCCATCAGGTGCAATGCCGTATCGGTGAGAGGCCACATCGTGTTTGGTATCGACAACCGCTCTGAAATTTATAACGTTCAAGTGCTGCGACAATGCGCCGGCGCAGCGGCCGGCGCGCGTTTTCTTTCCTTGTCTAGACGAAAGCGCTCGACAGCGCCCCGGCTCCGGCATCCTTGACGATTTCGTAGCAGGTGCAGGCGGCCGCCGCCAGGCCTTCCGGATCGAGGATCTCGATGTTGCCGCGGCTGTAGATGATCAGGCCCTGCTGCTGCAGGGCGCTGGCCGCCTTGGTGACGCCGACGCGGCGCACGCCCAGGGCGTGGGCCAGGAATTCGTGGGTGAGGTGGAATTTGTCGGACTGCAGACGGTCGCGCGTGATCAGCAGCGAGCGCGCCAGGCGCGCCTCCAGCACGTGAAAGCGGCTGCAGACGGCAATCTGGATCGCCTGCGCGAGCAGCGAATCGGTGTAGCGGTACAGCACCCGCTGCAGCGCCCCATTGCGCGCGAATTCGGCACGAAAGGCGGCGCTGTCCATGCGGCTGGCGCTCCCCGGACGCTGGACCACGGCGCGCACCTGGGCGATCTCGTGGCCGAGGGCGACGGTAGCGCCCAACATGCCCTCGCGTCCGACGAGGCCGACTTCGAGTGTCATGCGTCCGCCGGCCACGCCCAGCAAGGAGATCAGGCAATCGTGCGGAAAATAGATGTACTGGACGGGCGTGCCCGCTTCGCCCAGCACTTCGCCGGCCTCGACGTGCACCTGGTCGAGCATCGGCAGCACCTGGGCGAGCTCCTGCGGCGGGAGCGCGGCCAGCAGCAAATTGGCGTTGTGCTCGGCGACGTCGGGAGAAGCAGCAAAGTTCATCGAAATCTCGCGTTAAAGGGGAAGATCCGTGGCGCGAACATGCCAGCCCGGCAGGACGAACAGGGCACCACGGATACATTTGCAAACAATTTCGATCAGGTTAAATGCTCTGATAGGGGGTGTATGTTCGGTGACGCACGGAATACCTTGTTGTTCCTAGGGACAATCCTCCCCATCGGCCGGCCCCGCCTGCCGCCGCGGAAAAAGCACCTGCAATCCGCAATCTATGGAGCACATGCCATGAACAATATTCCTACTCCTCCGACCCGCCGCCAGCACCATCCGATGATGCTGCTTGCCGCCCTCGCCGTCCTGCTCTTTTGCCTGATCGGTACCGCCGCCATCCTGGGCTGGATTCCGTCCTCGATCGGCAGCAACGCAAACCGTCAGCTGAGCGAAGCCGACCGCGCCGCACTGGCCGCGAGCCTGCCGCCGGCCGGCCAGACGGCTCCGCTCGCACCGGCAGCGGCCGTGGCCCAGCTGGCGCCGCAAGGCCCGGCTGCCCCGGCTGCAAGCGCGCCAGCCTATCCATCCCAGCAGCTGGCCCAGGGCTATGGACCTGCTCCGGCGCCGGCATATGCTCCGGAACCGGCGCCAGAGCCGGCTCCGGCCCCGCGCACGGCGACCAAGTCGAAACCGGTACAGGTCGCGGCCGCCGAGCCGAAATGGTGCGGCAATTGCGGTAACGTCGAATCGGTGCGCGCGATCAAGCAGCGCGCCCAGGGCAGCGGCCTGGGCGCGGCTGGCGGCGCCGTCCTCGGCGGCCTGCTGGGCAACCAGATCGGCGGCGGCCACGGACGCCAGCTGGCCACCGTCGCCGGTGCGGTCGGCGGCGCGGTAGTCGGCAACCAGGTCGAAGGCAACATGAAGGCCACGACCAGCTATGAAATCCGGGTCCGCCTGGACGACGGCACCCTGCGCACCTTCCACCAGTCGAGCGAGCCGCAATGGCGCAGCGGCGACCGTGTGCGCATCGTCAAAGGACGCCTGCGCGCCGCGTGATAGCGCCCTCCCCTCTCAGCAAGGCCGGCCATCTTCGGATCGCCGGCCTTGATTTTTTCCTCTGTGCAATGTGCGCCACCGCACGGAAATACTGCTGAGCTGCCCCGAGAATGGCTGAGCGTCATCGAAACGCCGCCTGAGAGCGCCTAACAAAACTGGCAGGGCAAGGCGCAGCGCCGAAGACAGTACGGGGGTACGGCGAGGCGCTGCAACGCAGCCATGACAGTTTTGTTAGGCGCTTTAAATCAACTTCGCATAAGGGGAGCACCATGAATAGCCTTGCATGGATCGGCATCATCGTCTGGGGCCTGGTCGTCACCGGATTCGGACTCGTCTCTGCCACGCCGCCACTCGAGCAGGCGGGCGAGCTCGCGGCGCACGACGTCTTCTTCCTCGTCAGCGGCGGCCTGCTGACCTGCCTGATCGGCATCGTGGGCCTGCTCGGCTTCATGGGCTGGATTCCTGGCCTGGGAAGCACGGGCCTGGCCAGCGCAAGCTTGCGAAATGAACAAAAATCTTCCGCATAATGTACGCCAACGAACGGTGGTGCTGAGCTGAGAGCGCGATACTGGATTCACGGCGTCATTCGGACGCAAACCCCAGTGAGGAGACTCATCATGCTCTATACAATCGCCATCGTTCTCATCGTCTTGTGGCTGCTCGGCCTGGTCACCTCGTACACCATCGGCGGCTTCATCCACATCCTGCTCGTGGTCGCCGTGATCATGATCCTGGTGCGCCTGATCAGCGGTCGAGGCATATAGAACGACGCATGCAGTACCATATCGGTTGTGCAAGGAGTGCGCCGCTGTGCTTCGCAGCTCCAGGTACGACCGCAGCACCACCCGAAGTAGGTTGATTAATCCGTTTCGCGGTCGTGCCCCCTGGGCGCGCCTACGAAACGGATTTTTTCTTTAAGGAGAAAATTATGATGTATTCCAAACTGACCAAATCCGCAGCAGCCGCCACCATCCTCGCCCTCGGCATCAGCGGTTGCGCCGACATGAGCGCGACCCAGCGCGGCACCGCGACCGGCGCCGGCGCCGGCGCAGCCCTCGGCGCGCTGATCGGCGGCACCACCCACGGCGGTGGCGGCAGCCGTGCCGCCAAGGGCGCCGTGATCGGCGGCGCAGCCGGCGCCGTGATCGGCAACATCTGGTCCAAGCGCATGGAACAGCAGAAGCAGGCAATGGAACAGGCTACTCGCGGCACCGGCGTGCAGGTCAGCCAGACCGCCGACAACCGCCTGAAGCTCGACATCCCGAGCGACGTTTCCTTCGACAGCGGCCGTGCCGACATCAAGCCGAATTTCCAGCCGGTGCTCGAGCGCTTCGCCACCACCCTGCAGGAAAATCCGAACACCAACGTCGTCATCATCGGCCACACCGACAACACCGGCGGCCCGGCCATCAACCAGCCGCTGTCGGTCGACCGCGCCGCGCGCACCCGCGACTACCTGGCTGGCCGCGGCGTGAATCCGAGCCGCATCACGATCGAAGGCCGCGGCGAACGCGAACCGATCGCCTCGAACACCGACAACGCCGGCCGCGCACGCAACCGCCGCGTCGAGATCTACGTCGCCGAACCTGGCCGCGGCTGATCAAGTCCACAGCCCTTACGAAGCCGCCCCGCGCAAGCCGGGCGGCTTTTTTGCATCCGCATCCCCGAGACTGTCGCATTAGCGCAAAAACGGCTGCTGCAGTTCATGAACGAGGACCCAGCGCAAGGACAGCGGGCCGCAGTGGCAGGATAGTGTTGCTTCCACTCGGCAACATTTTCCCCCTCATTTTTTTGCCATGCCTGACACCCATGCCGCGTTCAAGCCCGATTTCTCGCAAGACGCCCCTGCCCTGTGGCGGCCCTCGGCCGTCGCCGCCTGGAGCCTGCTGTTCACCCCGGTCTTCGGTTCCTGGCTACTGATGCACAACTGGCGCGTGCTGGGCCAGGCGCAGGCCGCCCGCACCGCCCGCCACTGGCTGCTGGCCAGCGTGCTGGTGCTGGCACTGGAGGGGCTGGCGGGCGCCGTCACAGCGCGCGTCAACGGCACCGCGCCTTTTGCCCAGTGGCTGACCCTGGCCTGGCTCGGCCTCTGGCTGCTGGGCGCGGCGGCGCCACAGTGGCAGGCGGTGCGGCGCCGCTTCGGCCGGCGTTACGCGCGGCGCGGCTGGAATGGCGCGCTGGGCGTGGCAGTGGCCTGGGGTCTCGCGTGCTGGGCCGCAGGGGCTATGCTGACCGCATTGCTGCTGGCCTTCACTTGAGCGCGCGCTGAACGCGTCCACCTACAACATCCGCTTCCTCATCGACTGACAGTGTACGCTGCCGTACCAAGCTCGTGCGGCCTCAACGCGTACACTGTCGTCTATGAGGAAACGGATTTTGTATGCTTGACATTCTTGAGCGCATCGACCCACGTAGCGACCGCATCGACCTGCTCATCGAGCTGGTCGACTGCCTGCGACCGCGCCGGCGTCACCTGGGCCATGCGCGCGCCTCCGTGCGCACACTGACACAACTCTTGAGGGGCAACCCGGCACAGGCCTGGGCGCTGCGCAGCTATATCGTCACCCTGCTCGAAAAACGCCGCCACACGAGCCTGTACAGCGACATCGGCATCCTCTCGAACGACGGCTTCTTCACCGAACTCAAGCGCCGCATCGCCTGGCGCCTGCTGCCACCCGCGCTCGACGACCTGTACCTGTCCGACTCGCTCGACCAGGTGCTGTACGCCGAGGCCGATTACTACTGGATCCGCTCGGTGCCGGACGAGGACTGGCTGGCCCTGTTCGACGTCGTGTCCGAAGCACCGCCGCCGCAGGACGCCGCGCCCGACCGCGCGCGCCTGGTCACGACCATGGGCATGCTGGACGCGATCCGCACCCTGTCCTGCCGCGTCTGCGCGCTCGGGCTGGAGCCGCGCCTGGTGCACAGCTACAGCGAGATCGAGGATTTCGATTCGCCCTTCCTGATGCAGAACATCGAGGTCAACCACTACCTCGACGAATACGGGCGCTTCCTGGAGGGATCGATCGATCGCCCGGACGATCCGCGCCACCTGCTGGTGATGCTCGACCAGTGCGACGAGGTGGTGGCCAAGATCCGCCGCAGTTCATTGTCCGTCGGCACCAGCGTGGCGCTGACCTATGTGCTTGTCGCCATTTCGCAGAGCATCGAGCGGCTGCGCAAGCTGCTGTTCCTGGTCGACGTCAGCGAAGCCGCCAAGGAGGCGCCGCTGCTGCAGGACGCAAGCGCGGAGGTGATCGACGCCGAGCCGTCGAGCAGCCGTGCGCTGGCGACGATCCCCCCGCATTCTCCGCCGCCGCGCCCGGTCAGCCCGCAGCGTGCGGCCGCGCTCGCCCTGGCCCAGGAACTGGTCGAGGCGCACAACACGAAATACCAGGTGCGCGGCCTATTCCGCGACAACATCCACCTGCTGGCGCGCAATGTCACGGAGAACGCCAGCCGCACCGGCGAACACTACATCGCCGAAAGCCGGGCCCAGCTGCGCGACATGTTCAAGGCCGCGGCCGGCGCCGGCTTCATCGTCGGCTTCATGGCGACCTTCAAAATCCTGCTGTCCTACCTGCGCGCCGCGCCCCTGGTCGAAGCCTTTCTGTTCAGCATGAATTACTCGCTCGGCTTCATGCTCGTGCACATGCTGCACTGGACCATCGCCACGAAGCAGCCGGCCATGACCGCCCAGCGCATCGCCGCCGGCCTGCACAGCCGCGACGGACGCAGCATCGATTTCGACAGCATGGCCGAGCTGGTGAACAAGGTCTTCCGCACCCAGATCGTCTCGGTGCTCGGCAACGTGGTGGTCGCCTTCCCGACCGCGCTCGTCATCGCAATCGCCTACCAGCAGATGACGGGCCACCACCTCGTCACGCCCGAGAAGGCCCGGCACCTGTTGCACGACATCGATCCGATCCACACGCCGGCCCTGTTCTACGCAGCCATCGCCGGGGTCTGGCTGTTCGTCGCCG
Source organism: Massilia sp. Mn16-1_5 (assembly GCF_004798585.1). Taxonomy (GTDB): domain Bacteria; phylum Pseudomonadota; class Gammaproteobacteria; order Burkholderiales; family Burkholderiaceae_D; genus Telluria. The sequence goes on along the minus strand of NZ_PPXQ01000026.1, from coordinate 29,746 downwards.
GCCTGATCTCCGGTTACTACGACAACAAGGCCCTCTACACGCGCATGGGCCAGCGCGTGCGCCAGCTGCGCTGGCTGGGCAGCCTGTTCGGCGTCGAACGGCGCGACCGCTTGTCGCGCTACGTCGAGAACAATCTTGGCGGCCTGATGGGTAACTTCTTCTTCGGCATCCTGCTCGGCACCACCGGCACCGTCGGCTACCTGCTCGGCCTGCCGCTCGACATCCGCCATGTGACCTTCTCGACGGCGAATTTCGCCACCGCCCTCGTCGGGCTCGATTACCGGATGAGCTGGGAGATGGTGGCGAATGCCTCGGCTGGTGTCGCACTGATCGGCGCCGTCAACCTGCTGGTAAGCTTCAGCCTGGCGCTGTGGGTGGCCCTGCGCGCCCGCAAGATCCAGTTCAAGCGCAGCATCCTGCTGCTGCGCGCACTCGGCCGGCGCTTCCTGCATGCGCCGCTCGACTTTTTCATCGGGCCCAGGGATGTCGACACGATCGACATCCACGTCGCCACAAGGGGAAACAAATGAACAAGAAACGCCTGAGCTGGTGGCTCGCCGCCCTCGCCTTCGTCGGCGCGATCGCTTCCTGCCGCACCCTGCCCGATGCCGACAAGCTGCCCGACACGCCGCACAAGAACAATCCGACGGTGGCGACCGCGAAGGGCACGCTGCAGAAGCAGCAGGCGGCGCAACTGCTGCAGCGGCGCTGGGCGAATGCGACGAGCGACCTGAAGCAGCTGGCAGTGCTGGAGGAACAGGCGACCGGCCTGCCGCTGATCGCGGGGAACCAGGTGCAGCTGCTGTTCGACGGTCCGGCGACGATGCGCGAAATGATGGCCGCGGTGCGCAGCGCCACCACGTCGATCAACCTGGAAACCTATATCTTCGACCAGGACCCGATCGGCCTGCAGTTCGCCGAACTGCTGATGGAGAAGCAGCGCCAGGGCGTGACGGTCAACGTCATGTACGACAGTGTCGGCACCATCGGCACGCCCCAGGAATTCTTCGACCGCATGCGCGCGGCCGGCATCAGGATGGTCGCCTTCAATCCCGTGAATCCGGCCAAGGCCAAGGGCAACTGGTCGATCAACAACCGCGACCACCGCAAGCTGATGGTCGTCGACGGCAAGGTCGCCTTTACGGGCGGCATCAACATCAGCGCCGACTATGCCAACAGCTCGCTGTTTCGCTCGCGCAGGAAGCCCGACAACGTCGACAAGAACAAGGTCGGCTGGCGCGACACCCACGTCAAGATCGAAGGCCCGGCGGTGGCGACCCTGCAATGGGCTTTTGTCAACGCCTGGGTGCGCCAGGAAGGCGGCGAACTCCAGCCCCCCCGCGACTACTTCCCGCGCCTGGCCCCGGCCGGCGACAAGTTCGTGCGCGTGCTGGCCACCGAGCCGGGCAGCCACTCGGAAATCTACAAGTCGCTGATGGTGGCGATCAACGAAGCCAAGAAATCAGTCCATATCACCTCGGCCTATTTCGTGCCCGACCAGCAGGTGGTCGACGCCCTGATCGCCGCTGCCAAACGCGGCGTGGACGTGAAACTGGTGTTGCCGGGGGTGTCCGACCACGGCCTCGTGATGTATGCGGGCCAGGCCTTCTACGAGCAGCTGCTGGCCGGCGGCGTACGCATCTTCCAGCTCCAGGTGGCCGTGCTGCACGCCAAGACGGCCGTGATCGACGGCGCCTGGTCGACCATCGGCTCGGCGAACATCGACCGCCGCAGCTTCATCCACAACTACGAACTGAACGTCGTGGTCATTGACCCGGCCTTCGGGCGCGACATGGAAAGCGCGTTCAACGAGGACCTGCGCGATTCGAAGGAAGTGACGCTGGAACAGTGGCGCGACCGGCCCTGGGCCGACCGCATCAAGGAATGGGCCGCGCGGCTGACCGAGTATTGGATCTGAACACCCTACGAACGCGGCACATCGGCGGCGTCGCATAACGACGCCGCGAATCGTCAAATCCCCGCCGCCAGCATCCCTTCCGCCGCCGGCGCCCACACATTCCCGCTTCTCAGGAACTTTTCGGTCAGGATCACCCGGAAGGTATTCGTCAGCGCATCCCAGCCATAGCGGTCGATCTCGACCCGCTCGTGTTCGACCCGCAGCAGGTTGAAGGAATTGACTTCGCCCCTGCCCCGCGTCGAGGTCGCCGTGCCCGCCTGCACCACCAGCGCCGCGTAGGCGTCGATCTGGTAGCGCGAGGCGGTGCTGGCCGCATGGCTGACGTGCATGTGGCCGGCCAGCAGCACATCGACGCCGCACTGGGCGAACACTTCCATCGCCATCGGCGCGCGGTTGACCAGGTCCTGCTCCTCGAACGTGGTCGGCAGGTCGAAGGGGTGATGCGTGACGACAATGCGCGTGATCTTCGGATCGAGCCCGGCCAGCTCCTGTTGGATCTTCGTCACCTGCTCCTTGTTCACGCGGCCGTCCTTGATCGTCAGCGAGCGCGCCGTGTTCACGCCGACCACGGCAATCTCGTCGTCGACATACATCGGATCGAGGTCGTCGGTGATGTAGCGCTTGTAGCGCGCCAAGGGTTTGACGAAGCGGCGGAACACGTTGTACAGGGAAATGTCGTGGTTGCCCGGCACCACGATCTGCGGTCCCGGCAAGCTGTCCAGGAAGGCGCGCGCCTCCTCGAACTGCTCGGGTTTCGCACGTTGGGTCAGGTCGCCGGAGATGACGACGACATCGGGCGCGATCGAATGGACCAGCTCGCGCAGCGGGCCCAGCAGGGCCTGGTCGACGCGCCCGAAATGCAGGTCGGACAGGTGGATGAGTGTACGCATCGGAATTCCTCGTTGATCAGTGTTCGCTCAGTGTTCGGATGCCGCGCCACGGCCTGCGCGTGCGGCCTGGCGCCGGCGCAGCGTGGACACGCCGGTGACGCAGATCGCCAGCCAAGCGCAGCCTTCCAGCATGCCGGCCAGCACGTCGGACAGGTAATGGGCGCCGAGATACAGGCGCGAGCCCGCCACCAGCAGCACCATCGCGCAGGCCGCCAGCACGATCGCGGCGCGCGCGGCCCAGCTGTGCGCATGGCGCGTCAGGTAGCAGGCCAGCACGCCGTAGAACAGGGTCGCCGCCACCGTGTGGCCGCTCGGGAAGCTGTAGGTGCTCAGGGTCAGGATCGGCTCGTCGAAATGCGGGCGCGCCCGCTCGAAGGTGTGCTTCATGGCCACGTTAAGGAGCATCCCGCCCGGCACCGCGGCCACCAGCGTCAGCATCCAGTGGCGCGCATCGACCCGCACCAGCCACCAGCCGGCCAGCGCCGTCAGGGCCAACATGCCCGGCGTGCTGTGCAGCTCGGTCACGACCAGCAGGAAGTTGCGCAGCGCCGTGCTGGCGTGGGCGTGGATATGCAGCCAGTTCGCCAAGCGCAGGTCGAGCGCGGTGATCGGCGCGCCATTCACGACCTCGTCGGCGAGTCGCGCAAAGCCCGCCATCGCCAGCAGCAGGGCCAGCACGCCCAGCGTCAGGTGCAGGCCGAACTGCTCCTGGGGCGAAAAACGCGCGACGGCGAAGCGGTGCAGGCGGGTCGTCAAGGATTCATTCATGCGGCGGGGAAGACATGGCAAAAAAACTACACTTGAAATTTTTTACTGGTGTTATGTACAGTAACTGTAGATTTATACAGTAGTTGTGTTATCCTGTTTTCACTGATCAACATAATTCAAACAAGGGAAACGTCAATGACCACTCTGAACAACACCTTCGGCCTGGAATACGCTCCTGCACCTTTTCTTATGCGCATCGGACGCCGTGAAATCCTGATTACCCGTGACTTCCGCAAACGCTTCTACCCGATCAACCCGATTATCGAATGCGATACGGGCGTTGAGGCGGGCCATGTCGAAGTGCTGCTGTTCGGCCGCTGGCTCCTCATCCTGTCGAAGGCCCACTAAGGCGTTCATGGCCTGAGCATGCGGCACCTTCGTCCTGCCGGGCAAGCATTAAAAATCGCATAACCATAGCTGAAATCATTCGTTTTCTTCGGGTGAGCGGAGCAATACCCTAGTGGTAACCGTCTCCTAACTCATCTGAAAGAAACGTATGTTCAAGAAAATCGTTCAATCCCTGGTCGCAGTCGCAGTGCTGGCCCAGGCGCCTGCTTTCGCTGCCGACGTATCGCTGCTGAACGTGTCCTACGATCCGACGCGCGAGCTCTACCAGGATTACGACGCAGCCTTCGCCAAGTACTGGAAGACCAAGACCGGCGACAACGTCACGGTGAAGCAGTCGCACGGCGGCTCGGGCAAGCAGGCGCGCGCCGTGATCGATGGCCTCTCGGCCGACGTTGTCACACTGGCACTGGCCTATGACATCGATGCTATCAGTGAACGCGGCCTTATCGCGCACAACTGGCAGGATCGCCTGAAGTACCGCAGTTCGCCCTACACCTCGACCATCGTGTTCCTGGTGCGCAAGGGCAACCCGAAGGCTATCCGCGACTGGGGCGACCTCGTGAAGCCGGGCGTGTCCGTCATCACCCCGAATCCGAAGACCTCGGGCGGCGCCCGCTGGAACCACCTCGCGGCCTGGGGCTATGCCCTGCGCCAGCCGGGCGGTAACGAAGCCAGCGCACGCGACTTCATCAGCAAGCTGTACAAGAACGTGCCGGTGCTCGATTCGGGCGCGCGCGGCGCCACCACCACCTTTGTCGAACGCGGCATCGGCGACGTGCTGCTGGCCTGGGAAAACGAAGCCCTGCTGGCCCTGCGCGAACTCGGTCCGGGCAAGTTCGAGATCGTGGCGCCATCGGTGAGTATCCTGGCCGAACCGCCGGTCGCCGTGGTCGACAAGGTCGCCGACAAGCGCGGCACGCGCCAGGTGGCCCAGGCCTACCTGGAATACCTGTACAGCGACGAAGGCCAGGACATCATCGCCAAGAATTACTACCGTCCGGCGGTCGAGAAATTCTCGCGCAAGTACGCTTCGCAGTTCCCGAACATCAAGCTGTTCACGCTCGACCAGGTGGCCGGTAACTGGACCAATGCACAGAAGGCCCACTTCGCCGACGGCGGCGTGTTTGACCAGATTTACCAGCCCGGCAAAAAATGACTTGAAATCCGGCGCACGACCACGACTGTGTTGATTTGCTAATCGTGGTCTGTCGCCGGGGATGCTGTTGAGTATCCATCGAGACAGTCCTTCCTGCACTACCCCTAGGAAAGGAAGACGACATGTCAGCAACTCTTCGCAAGATCAACGAACAAGTCATCGTCATTACCGGCGCCAGCAGCGGTATCGGTCTTACCACCGCCCGCATGGCCGCCGAACAGGGCGCAAAACTCGTGCTGGCTTCGCGCAACGGCGAGGCGCTCGACCAGCTGGCCAGCGAACTGCGGCGCCAGGGCTGCCAGGTCGCTACCGTCGCAGCCGACGTCGGCAATGTGCAGGACGTCGAGCGCATCGGCCAGACCGCGATGGAGCGCTTCGGCCGCATCGATACATGGATTAACAATGCCGGCGTCGGCACTTTCGGCCGCCTCGAAGAGGTGACGCTGGAAGACCACCAGCGCCTGTTCCAGACCAATTTCTGGGGCGTCGTGCATGGCTCGCTGGAAGCCGTCAAGCGCCTGAAGCAGCGCGGTGGCGGTGCGCTGATCAATGTCGGCAGCGAAGTGTCGGACACGCCGGTGCCCCTGCAAGGCATGTACTCGGCCTCCAAGCATGCGGTCAAAGCGTTTACGGACTCGCTGCGCATGGAATTGCAGAAGGAAGACGCGCCGATCTCCGTTACCCTGATCAAGCCGGCGGCCATCGATACCCTGTTCGCGGTGCACGCGAAGAACTACATGGACAAGGAAGCGACCCTGCCGCCGCCGGTGTACGCGCCGGAAATCGTTGCCAATGCCATCCTGCATTGTGCTTCCCATCCGAAACGGGAAGTGTTCGTGGGCGGCGCATCGAAGTTCATCTCCGCCAGCCGCGCCCGCATGCCATTCCTGACCGATCGTTTCAGCCAGGCGACCATGTTCAGCCAGCAAAAGTCGAAACAGGACAAAATGCCGGGCCGCCCCGACGCCCTCCACGCGCCCGACCCGACCCACGCGCTGCGCGAACGCCAGGGCATGCCTGAGCGCAGCGTCAAGGAAACCTCGGCCTACACGACCCTGGCCCTGAACAAGAAGCCCTTGATGACGGCGCTGCTGAGCGGCGGCGCCCTGTTTGCGGCCTGGAAGCTGGCGCAGCCAGGGATGGCACGGCGCAGGCTGGGGCGGATTTAAGCGCCCTGCAGAAACAAAAAGACGCGCAGCTAGCGCGTCTTTTTTTGCCGATGGCCGTGGCTAGCCGTAGGGTGGGCACTCTGTGCCCACGCGGTCGTGCCTATGCATACCGCACCGTCGTTAGGCACGTCCACAGCCGAGGTGCGACGTTTCGGATTAGCTTGGGCAGTACCCCGTGGGCACCGAGTGCCCACCCTACAAACCTGAACTACCTCCCCGCGTCTTTATCGATCGGCGGCCGGCTCGACAGGAACTCGGTATCGTCTTCCGTCAGCGGCAGATCGGGAATCGACTCGATCCGGTCGGTATCGATGTCGGCGCCATCCTTGGCCACTGTGTCGCGTCCGGCGGCCGCGCGCTCGCCGGTGCCGCCCATATCGCTGTCACCGGAAAAGTCCGCGTCGCCGACGTCGGGACCCGCGGTGTCGCCCGCGTGGCTTGCTTCCAGGTCGGAAGTCGTGCCCTCGTCCAGGTGCAGCACCTGGTCGTCGTCGAGGTTGGCCGAAAAGCCGGGACCGCCGACCACGTCGCTGCCGGTATCGGAGATATCGCTCGGTCCCAGTGCGTCGGTGCCATGGCCCTTGCCAAGGCTGCGGTCTGGGCGTTCCGGGAAGTTGTCCGGATCAAGTGTGCTAATGCCAGTCATGATGCCTCCGTGAAGATGGTTGTCGGATAGTTCAGGATAATGTCAGGCTACAGCCATTCGGCACTGCATGGCGCAGCGCAGGGCGCTAGAAAGCGTGGCGCATGCCGACGTTGATGGCCGCATTGCCGTTGCCGCGCGCACTGGCATTGCCGACGGTATAACCCGCGCCATTGCGGTTCTGGATGCGCGAATACGCCGCATAGAAATCGGTACGGCGTGACAGCGCGTGGCTGGCGCCGAACGCGACCTGCCGGGCGTCCTGGTTGGCCGGATCGCGGTCGTCCTTCTGGATCCAGGATGCAAGCAGGGTCGTGCGCTGGCCGACCGGCACCGCCATGCCGAACAGCACGTCACGGCTGTTGGTCGACGCGGTGCGCGCCAGGCCCGCGCCATAGGGATTGTCGGGATTGAAGAGCGGCGAACTGGCCCAGCCGCGGCTCAGGCTGTAGGCCGTGTAGGCCGTGCCCCAACCGAGACGCAGGTTGGCCGCCAGGATCGAGTTGCGCGAAACGGTGTCGTTGCTGGTTTTGCTGTTGAGCTGGACGCGCACGGCGCTCAGGTTCTGGTGCGCCGCGCGCACGGTCAGCGGTCCGGCCTCGAGGCCGACCGTCATGCCCCAGGCGCGTCCGGCCGGCGAGGTGTCGACCTTTTCCTTGTAGGCATAGGAGGCGCCGGCCGAGATGCCACGTGCCAACGCGCCGAAGTACTGGATGCTGTTGTCGACCCGGCGCCCGCCGCCGATCAGGTTCCCCGCGTTGCCGGACATTCCGCCCTTGAAGGGGTCCGCCACGTCCGTCAGCGCCAGGTATTGCAGGTTGTACTGGCGGCCGATGGTGATCGCGCCGAACTCGCCGGCAAGGCCGACGAAGGCCTGGCGTCCGAACAGGCGCTCGTGCTGGTCGCTGCGGCCGGTATCGACCCGGACGCCGCTCTCGAGGGTGAAGATGGCCGAGGTGTTGTTGCCGACCGCTTCCCTGCCCTGGATGCCGATATGGGACTCCGAGGCCAGGCCACTCCCTACCTGGGTCGTACACGCGTTGCCGCATCCGCCCTGCCCGACCACCCCGGCATCGATCACGCCATACGTCGTGACGCCGTTCTGCGCGCAGGCAAGCGCGGCACTTCCACCCAGTACTGCACACGTAACAAACGACTTGAGCATCGGCGTATCCTCTCTACGCCTCTACATTACGCCTCTAAAGCAGCGTCATCTGTCGAATGTCGCACATACCGCTGACCACTTAAGCTCGTCTTCATGTAGGCGGACTCCGACGTACATACGTCAAGCCTCAAGCAGCTAGCGCCACCGCGTTCTTGCCGCCGCGTTTTGCAGCATACATGGCGTTATCGGCGCGGGCCAGCCAGGCGTCGAGATCGTGCGCTTCGCCCGGCCGGTGCAGGGCGACACCGATGCTGGCGCCGACCGTCACGCTGGCGCGGCGCAAGGCATAAGGCTGGCGCAGCACCTCCAGCAAGCTGTTTGCTTTCTCATGGGCATCTTGCGCATCCGCCAGGCCTTCCAGTACGACCACGAATTCGTCGCCGGCCAGGCGCGCCACGAGATCGGTCTTGCGCACCGCTTCAAACAGCCGGGCGCCGAACTGGCGCAGCAATTCGTCGCCTTCCTCATGGCCATGGGTATCGTTGACGCCCTTGAAACCGTCCATGTCGAGGAACAGCAAGGCGCAGGGTTTGCCGGCGCGCACGGCGCGGTGCATGGCATCGGGCAGGGTCTGCATCAGCGCGCGCCGGTTCGGCAGGCCCGTCAGGGCATCGTGCAGCAGCAGCGCCTGCAGCTCGGCGGTACGCGCGGCGACCGTGCTTTCCAGCTGCTGGTTCATCGTTTCCAGCGCACTGCGGTGGGCCTCCTCGCTGCGTACCAGTTCGCGCATCGCGTGCGACAGCACATTGGCCTCGTGGAAGCCGTCCACCACCGGAATGTCTTGCGGACGCCCGCCGGCGCGGGTGGCTGCGGCCGCCTGCTCGATCGCGCCGCTGAGCGCATCCATGGGCCGCGTCAAGCGGCGCGCCAGCAGCGCGGCGCAACCGGCCAGCACCAGGGCCATCAGGACGCTCAGCACGATCATGCGGTCTTCCAGCGCGCGCGCATCGGCCAGCGCCGCATCCTCGGTATGCCGCACGAGCACCGCCCACTGCAAGGTCGCGGGATCGCCCGTCGTACCGGTACGGCTATAACCGGTGAGATAGATTCTGCCGTCCGCCCCCTCCTCGCGCAGCGAACCGGTCGCACCGGTCTGGGCCAGGCGCAGGCTCGGGGTATCGATCTTCTTTTCGATCAGGTGCTCCGGACCGAGGATGACGGTACCGTCGGCCCGCACCACCAGCACTTCGGCGCCGTACTCGCGCAGGGCCGGCGTCAGCAGCTGGCGCGCGCGGTTGCGCGCCCACTGCCAGCTCATGTGCACACCGACCACGCCGCGCACCTGGCCATCCGCCCCAAGCAGCGGGGCCGACATGTCGATGAAACGCCAGGGATCGGCCGCTTTCGGCAAGAGTTTGTTCAGCAGCAGGGCCGGATGATAGTCGGTGGCGTGCGCCCCTTTCAGGCCCGCCTGGAACCAGGGCCGGGCCTCCACCTGCGCGCCTTCCAGCATGCGGCCGGTCGACGCCCTCACCTTGCCCTTGGCATCGACGACGCCGATCCAGGCATAGTCGGGCACTTCGCGCTGGATTGACTCCAGCACGCTGCGGGTGGCCTCGGGCTGGTCGTAGGAACGTATCTGGGGCAGGTCCGCGAGCAGCTTGACGGTGACGATGGCGTTGTTCGTGACGCGATTAAGGGAGTCGCGCATTTGCCAGGACAGCTGCTGCAGGCGCAACTGGGCTTCCTTGCGGGCTTGCTGGTGGGCGAAGTGGCTGACCAGGGCGAGGTGCAGCAGGACCGTCAGGGTGACGGCGATGCTGACCATGAGCATGGTGATCGTTGCCAGGCGCAGGGAGCGGCGCCTTGGAGCGCGGGCCGGGTGGTTCATGTGGACGTGTTGTCAAATGAATCGGACATGATAGCTGTGCGGGAAGGACCGGACAATGAAAACAGTGCTTAAAAGCACAATTTTCGGGATGGCTTGCCTTCCAGCGGCATGCTTGGGCTTACAATGAATAAATCGACAAAACATACCGCAGGTCACGTGCAGACCGTTTCCCACTACGATCAGAACGCAGAGAAGTTCGTTGCCCAGTACGAGTCGCTTACATTTGAACACGTGCACTCTACCCTGCTGGACGTCCTGCCACCGCCCGGCGCGACGATCCTCGACGTCGGCGCCGGCTCCGGAAGGGACGCAGCCTGGTTTGCGGCCAAGGGATACGACGTGGTCGCTGCCGAGCCCTCGGAAGCAATGCGTACGCTTGCACGTCAGCGCCATCCTTCGCCACGCATTCACTGGGTTGCCGACAGCCTGCCAGACCTGGCCCAGGTGCGCAGACTGGGGCTTACGTTTGATTTGATCCTGCTCTCGGCGGTCTGGATGCATGTACCGCCGGCGTCACGCCAGCGTGCCCTGCGCAAGCTGGCAACGCTGCTGTCGCCGAATGGACGTATCGCCATCAGCCTTCGCCTCGGTCCGCCCGATACCGACCGGGCCATGTACGAGGTGACGCTACCCGAGCTGACGGCGATGGCCCATCAGTTCGGACTCAGGCTGGTGCGTACCGACGACAGCCCTGACAAACTCGGGCGGCCGGGCATATCGTGGGCCACCGCGGTTCTTGGCTTACCCGATGATGGATTGGGGGCACTTCCGCTGCTGCGTCACTTGATCCTGACAGACGGGAAGTCATCGACCTACAAGATCGCTCTGCTCCGCATTCTCGCCAGGGTCGCCGATACCGCGGCGGGTGCAGCGCGCCATGAGCCGGATTCGGTCGTCCTGCCAATGGGCCTGGTAGCGCTCTTCTGGCTCCGCATGTACAAGCCGCTGATCGAGGGCGGCCTCCCCCAGATGCCACCTAACCGAGCTGGAAATACTCCCGGCTTCGTGACCAGTAACTTCACTGCCTTGCGTTCCATTCGGCCGGTGGACCTTCGTGCAGGGATGGAGTTCCATGACGACACGGCGCGACACCTTCACGGCAGCCTGTGGGAGATTGCCAGGCTGATCCGCGAAATGCCTGTCAGATACCTGCGTTGGCCAGCGAGCGATGACAACATCTTTCATATCAAGCACCAGCGTCGCACGTCGACACCATCAAGCCTGCGGATCGACGACCCGTTCCTGTGGAGCTTCGGCGAATTCCATGTCCCCCTTCAGATCTGGGATGCGCTGAGCCACTATAACGTGTGGGTCGAACCAGTCCTTATCGGGGAGTGGGTGCGCCTGATGGAATCCTATTCAGGACAACTTGGCCCGACTATTGGTCAGACTGCGTATTCCCTCCTTGCGTGGGCGGATCCCGAGCGCGACACCAGATTGGCGCGGACTGCAGTCGAACGGCTGCGGAGCCAGGGCAAGCCCGTCTACTGTGTCTGGTCGGGCCAGCGTCTGCGGGATGACTACGATATCGACCATTGTTTTCCGTTCGCTGCCTGGCCTTGCGGGGACGCCTGGAATCTGATGCCTGCGTCGAAGCGCATCAACAACGAGAAGTCGAATCGTTTGGTGACGCAAGCCGCGCTGGAGCGGGCCAGCGAGCGGATCGGGGAGTGGTGGGAGGATGCGTTTCTGTCGGCCGGCGCCGGGGAGCGTCGGCGGTTTTTTCTTGAGGCGGAGCAAACCTTGCCGATGTTGCAGAATGCGGGGTCGTCGCTGGATCTCATCGATGCGATGAAGGTGCAGCGGATTCGGTTGGCGAAGGATCAGGGGTTGCGGGGGTGGGAGCCTTCCATTGGCCGAGCTTTATGATCAGAGGTACAGCGCGCGCCCTCGGCGCGCGGCGCTGCCCGCCTTGCGGGCAGCAGTCGGCCGGATTCGAAGAGGGCTGGGCAAGTATGCCCAGCCCTTCGAATCTCACACGGGAGGCGCGCAGGCGCCTCCCTCGCTTCCGCCAGGAAATAAAAAACCGCCTTTCGGCGGTTTCTTTATTTCCTGGCGGAAGCGGTGAGATTCGAACTCACGAACGGGTTCCCCCGTCGGCAGTTTTCAAGACTGCTGCCTTCAACCACTCGGCCACGCTTCCTGTGAGTCCGGCATTATACATAAATCATTGTGCTGACGGCAGGCAATTAGCATCACTGCTTGAGTATCACCGCGTGGCGGGGGACCCGCCCACCCTACAAAACCGACCGAGTCCCTACCCCACTAACAGCCAGTTCTCTCGCAGCCCTTGCTCGAACCGCGCCGCCGGCAACGGCGCCGCATACAGGTAACCCTGCACCTCGTCACAGCCCGAATCGCGCAGGAACGACAGCTGATCCAGCGTCTCGACACCTTCCGCGATCACCCGGTGCCCCAGCTGGCGCCCGATACTGATGATGGTGCTCGCAATCGCGCAGTCGCTCGTATCCGAAGGGATGCCGGTCGTAAACGACCGATCGATCTTCAGCGTATGAATCGGAAAGCGCTTCAGGTAAGACAGGCTCGAGTAACCGGTGCCGAAGTCGTCCAGCGAGAGCGCGACGCCCAAGTCATTGATACGGTCCATGATGCCGATGACGCGGTCGATGTCGTGCATCAGGGTGCTCTCGGTGATTTCCAGCTCCAACCAGCACGGGTCGAGCGCATAGCGTTCGAGGGTTGCGGCGACGCGGGTCGGCAGCGACTCGGTGAATTCGCGGGCCGAGACGTTCACCGCGAGGCGGAACGGCCGCAGACCGGCGCGCTGCCAGACCGCCGCCTGGGCGCAGGCCTGTTCCAGCACCCACTCTCCGACCTGCACGATCAGGCCCGTGGTTTCGGCCAGCGGAATGAATTCGGACGGCGGCACCAGGCCGCGCTCGGGATGCGACCAGCGCACCAGCGCTTCGGCGCCGACGATGCGGTCGCTGCCGATCTCGAACTTCGGCTGGTAGTACAGCAGCAGTTCGCCGTGGCCGAGCGCGTGGCGCAGGCCGGATTCGATGCGCATGCGCTCATGCATGCCCTGGTTCATGTCCATGCTGTAGAAGGCGACGCTGTGGTCCGGATCCGCATGGCCCTCTTTCGCGCGCGCCATCGCGATGTCGGCGTTGCGCAGCAGGGTCTCGGCTTCCACGCCGTCCTGCGGGAAGACGCTGATGCCGACACTGGCGCCGACGCGCAGGTCGTGGCCTTCGATCAGGAAGGGCGCGTCGAGCGCGGCCTGCAGTTTCTGCGCGACCGTCGTCGCTTCGAAATGCTGGCGGATGTCGAACAGGCCGACCGCGAATTCGTCGCCGGCCAGGTGCGCGACCACGTCTTCCTCGCGCAGGGTGGCGCGGAAACGCGCCGCGACCTGGCGCAGCAGCTCGTCGCCCAGGCGTCGGCCGAGAGTGTCGTTGACCAGCTTGAAGCGATTCAGGTCGATGAACAGCACGCAGCCGGTGGCGACGTTGCGCTGGGCGACCATCAGCGCCTGGTCGACCAGGCGCGCGAACAGGGTGCGGTTCGGCAGGCCGGTCAGTTCGTTGTAATAGGCCAGGTGATGCAGGCGTTCCTCGACCAGCTTGCGTTCGGTGATGTCGGTCAGATACGCGATCAGGCCGACCGGACGCTCCTCGAGGTCGCGCAAGGGGGTGAGCGAGAGGCTGGCCCAAAAGACCTCACCCGATTTCTTCCGGCGCCGCACTTCCATCATGCGCCCGCCGCCCTCGGCAAAGGCGTCCGGAATGCTCTCGTCCTCGTCCACATACAGGAACAGGATGTTCTTGCCCACCGCTTCCAGCGCGGAGTAGCCGAACAGGCGCTCGGCGCCGCCGTTCCAGCTGGTGATGTAGCCCATCAGGTCGAGGGTCAGCACCGACTCGTGGATCTGGTCGAGGATCTGCGACTGGTGCGCCAGCTGGGCTTCGATGCCGGCGTAGGCGTGGGTGGCGCGGCGCGCCAGCGAATGCACCTGCAGCAGCGTGCCGGTGAGCGACGCGAGACCCGCCAGGTGACGCCGGTCCTGCTCGTCGAAATCGAAGCGGCCCGCGACTTCATAGCAGCCATGATAGGTGCCCTCGGCATGCACCTCGTGCAGCAGCACGCCGGGCGGCGCGCAGCGCGGCTCGGGAAATGCCGGGGCCAGCGGATCGACCGCGAGGAAGCGCCCTTCCGCACAGCCCAGCAGCGTGCGTGCGATGCGGCCGAGTTCTTCGGCCAGCGCTTCGCCGCGCAGGCGCATCACCGCGTCGCTCAGCGCGGCGCTGCAGGCGACGAAATCATGGCTGCCCACTACCAGCGTCTCACACATTGCGGCCCACCTGAATCGCCCAGTGATGCGCGTGCAGCTGGCTTTGCCACCAGGTGGCGGCATCGATCCCGGCGGCGTCGAGCAGGGCCGCGTCCGGACCGCGCTCGGCCAGTAGCAGGCGCCGTCCCAGCACGCCTTCGCGATGCAGCAGCGCGGCTGCGACGTGGTCGGGCAGCGGCAGGTCGGCCAGGATGTCCGCCATCGGCATGCCGAGCAGGCGGTCCAGCAGGGAAAAGGCACCGGTCATGAATGCCAGGTCCTGCTCGTCGCGCTCGGCGCCGTCGCGCTTGCACAGCATCTCGAGCTGGCCGGCGCGCAGGGCCGCAAGTGGCAGCAGCAGATTCGGCAAGCCGTCGGCGTTGCCGCGCGCGTACAGCAGCAGCTGCAGCCAGCGCTGCAGCTGGCGCCGGCCGAGCACGGCGATGGCCTGGGCGTAACCGGTGATCGCGGTGTTGACGGCGAAGGCGGCCGAATTCACCAGTTTCAGGAGGTGGAAGGAGAGCGCCGGATCCTGCTTGAGCAGCAGTTCGATGTCGCGCGAGTCGGCGTCGCTGGCCAGCAGGGCCAGCAGGCTGAGGATGCGGCGGCGCGAGCTGCCGTCCTGGCCGGGTCCGCCGCTTTGCTGCGCCAGCGGATAGTCGCCGCTGAACCAGGTGAAGCCGGCACGCTCGCATTCCTCGAAGCGCGCGGCGCTGTCGACCTCGCGCGCCAGGTGCGGGCCGAACACGGCCAGCAGGCTGGCGGCGGGTGGCGCACCGTCACGGCAGCGCAGCGTCACCGCGCGCAGTTTGGCCGGACGCGCCACACCCGGCGGCAAAGGGCCGTCGAGCATCACGCGGTAGCCGGCATCGGCCAGGGCGGCCAGTTGCTGCGCCGCCCCCTCCTGGGCCAGCGCGGCGGCAGCGACGCCGAACACGATCCGGTTCGGCGGCAGCAGCTTCAGCAGTGGGGGCGTGAGCTGGGCCGGATCGGACAAGAGCAGCACGCAGTCGAGCGGCGCGATCGCTGCCAGCAGGTCGGGTGCGCCGAACAGCGCGGGGATCAGTTCCGGGACCTGCCCGGCCCTGAGATCCATTCCAAGCGCCACCCACTCGTTCCTGCCATTGGCGATGGGGTGCAGTCGCACCGTTGGAAAGGAAACAAGGTCCGGCAAGGCCATTGGGGTCTTTGGAGTAGGTAGTCAAGCAATAGTAGTCGAGCATATGCGCAAAAGCAATGGAAATGTTTCTCTGTGGATACATTTTGGCCGTATTTACCACGCAGCGACTACGTACTATTACGTAGTCGAATCGACATCCCCGACAGTTAGAATCATGCGCTTGCCATTTCCAACCTAGTGCAAGATATGGGTCGGATCCTCACCCGCCCCCGCTGGCGGTCTCGACAGCAGGGCCGGTGTGCCGCACCCTCATGAGAAAAACTAACAGGAGCCACCATGAAAAGTCTCGGAAATCGACTCGGCTGGGCGGCGCTCTCACTCCTCGGCGCCGGTGCGCTCGCTTACGTTGCCTTGCGCCGTGGCGAGTCCATCAATGCCGTCTGGGTGGTTGCGGCCGCCGTCTGCGTCTACCTGATCGCCTACCGTTTTTACAGCCTCTACATCGCCACCAAGGTGATGGGCCTCGACCCGGGCCGCCAGACCCCCGCCTATAAATACAACGACGGTCTCGACTACGTCCCCACGAACAAGTACGTGCTGTTCGGCCACCATTTCGCCGCGATTGCCGGCGCAGGTCCCCTGGTCGGTCCCGTGCTGGCGGCCCAGATGGGCTATTTGCCGGGCATGATGTGGATCCTTGCCGGCGTCGTCTTCGCCGGCGCGGTGCAGGACTTCATCGTCCTGTTCATGTCGATGCGCCGCGACGGCCGCTCGCTGGGCGACCTGATCAAGTCCGAAATGGGCGAGATCCCGGGCGTGATCGCCCTCTTCGGCACCTTCATGATCATGGTCATCATCCTCGCGGTGCTGGCGCTGATCGTCGTAAAGGCCCTGACCGGCTCTCCATGGGGTACCTTCACCGTGATGGCGACGATCCCGATCGCGCTCTTCATGGGCATCTACTCGCGCTACGTCCGCGTCGGCCGCATCGGCGAGATTTCCTTCATCGGCTTCATCCTGCTGATGCTGGCGATCGTCGGCGGCCAGTGGGTGCACGATTCGCCCACCCTCGGCCCGATGTTCACCTTCACCGGCACCGAACTGACCTGGATGCTGATCGGCTACGGCTTCGTCGCCTCCGTGATTCCGGTCTGGCTGCTGCTGGCGCCGCGCGATTACCTGTCGACCTTCCTCAAAATCGGCACCATCGTCGCGCTGGCCATCGGCATCCTGATCGTTGCGCCGCACATGCAGATGCCGGCCGTGACCCGCTTCGTCGACGGCACCGGCCCGGTCTGGTCGGGCAACCTGTTCCCCTTCCTGTTCATTACCATCGCCTGCGGCGCCGTCTCCGGCTTCCACGCGCTGATCTCCTCGGGCACCTCGCCGAAGATGATCGAGAACGAAACCCACGCCCGCTTCATCGGCTACGGCGCGATGCTGATGGAATCCTTCGTCGCCATCATGGCGCTGGTGGCGGCATCGACCATCGATCCGGGCATCTATTTTGCGATGAACGCGCCGGCCGCCGTGCTCGGCACCACCGCGCAGAGCGCAGCGGCCGCCGTCTCGAACTGGGGCTTCGTCATCACGCCCGAGATGCTCACCCAGACCGCCAAGGACGTCGGCGAGCACACCATCATCTCGCGCGCCGGCGGCGCCCCGACCCTGGCCGTCGGCATGGCCAACATCCTGGCCAACGTCGTGGGCGGCAAGGCGATGATGGCCTTCTGGTACCACTTCGCGATCCTGTTCGAAGCCCTGTTCATCCTGACCGCGGTGGACGCCGGCACCCGCGCCGGCCGCTTCATGCTGCAGGACCTGCTGGGCGCCTTCGTGCCATCGCTCAAGCGCACCGAGTCGCTGCCGGCCAACCTGCTGGCCACCGGCCTGTGCGTCGCGGCCTGGGGCTACTTCCTGTACCAGGGCGTGGTCGATCCGCTGGGCGGCATCAACACCCTGTGGCCGCTGTTCGGCATCGCCAACCAGATGCTGGCCGGTATCGCGCTGACGCTGGGCACCGTGGTGCTGTTCAAGATGAAGCGCGGCCAGTACGCCTGGGTCACGATCGTGCCGACCATCTGGCTGCTGATCTGCACGCTGACCGCCGGCTGGCAGAAGATCTTCCACGAAAACGTGAAGGTCGGCTTCGTCGCCCATGCGCAGAAGTTCCAGGCCGCGCTCGACGCCGGCGAGGTGCTGGCGCCGGCCAAGTCGCTCGACCAGATGCGCAGGATCATCTTCAACGACTACGTCGACGCGACCCTGTGCGGCTTCTTCATGGTCGTCGTCGTGGCGGTGCTGGTCTACGGCATCCGCACCGTGATCAACGCCCGCAACAGCGGCAACCCGACGGTGAAGGAATCGCCGTTCGTGGCCGCGCCGGCCGCACAGGTGCAGTGATGTTTGCCACCCTCGCCCAGGCCGGCAAGTACCTCGGGCAAAGCATGCGCCTGATGGTCGGCCTGCCGGAGTACGACACCTACCTCGCGCACATGGAGCGCGAGCATCCGGACAAGACGCCGATGACCTACGAGGAGTTTTTCCGCGAGCGTCAGGAGGCGCGGTATGGTTCGGGCCGCAGCGGGGGCTGCTGCTAATTGTTGTACCGGTGGACGGCGCTGCCGTCCACCTCCCCCTTCCCTTCTGCTTTGCGCCATCGCAAAGCCACACCTCTCCCTCCCACGTAATATTTTTTCCTGCAGGAATTTGCATTTCTGCAAGGAGGGCATGCGCACGCACATCGCGCCGGCCCGCTCAACGATGCCGCTCCTGCCCATCTTCCATGCCGACCTTCGCGCGCTCCAGCCTGTACCGCACCCTGACGACGATGTCGCTGCTGTCGACCGGCGTCGCACTGGTCTGCGTGTTCGTCGCCTTTACCGTCGCCTCGGTACTGAACGGCCGCGCCAACGAAGGGCGGCAGCTCTCTTCGCTGGCCGGCGTGGTCGCCGCCAACAGCGCCGACGCCCTCGTGTTCAACGACCGCAGCCTGGGGCGCACCTTGCTCGCCTCGCTCGAAGCGAAAGGAGAAATCTCGCGCGCGGCCCTGTACGACCGCAAGGGCAAGCTGTTTGCCGCCTACAGCGCGCCCGGCCACGCGGGCGAGGAGCCGGCCGCGCTGCTCGCTGCGATCGACGAGGCAGCCCTGGCGCGGGCCAACCTCGAGACCGCGCGCCTGTGGTCGCCGCGCATGCGCCTGTACCGCCAGGTCGCGGGCGACCGGGCCCAGGTCGGCGTGCTGGTGATCGAGGTCGACCTGCTGCCGATGTGGCGCGACATCCTGCGCAGCAGCGCCGTGCTGGCGGCGGCCATGTGCGCCTCGCTGCTGGTCTCGCTGGTGCTGGCGCGGCGCTTCACGCGCAGCATCGCGGCGCCGGTGACGCGCCTGATCCAGACCGCGCAGGAAGTCTCGAGCAGCCAGAACTACACCTTGCGCGTGCCGCACGAACGGCGCGACGAACTCGGCATCCTGATCGACAGTTTCAACGACATGCTGGCCCAGATCGAAGGCCGCGGCGCTGCCCTCACTCTGCACCGCGACGAACTCGAACGCCAGGTGTCGGTGCGCACCGAGCAGCTGGAGCGCGCCAAGAACGCGGCCGAGGCGGCCAGCCGCGCGAAGAGCGCCTTCCTCGCCACCATGAGCCACGAGATCCGCACCCCGATGAACGGCGTGCTGGGCATGACCGAGATGCTGCTCGGGACGCATCTCACCGAGGCCCAGCGCAACTACACGCGCCTGGTCAAGCGCTCGGGCGAGCACCTGCTGGTGATCATCAACGACATCCTCGACTTCTCGAAGATCGAGGCCGGCAAGCTCACCATCGAGTACATCAACTTCAACCTCTGGGACCTGCTGGAAGACATCCACACGGTCTACACGCCGCAGGCCCAGAACAAGGGCATCGCGCTCGACTTCGACATCGCCAACGACATCCCGGTGGCGATCTGCGGCGATCCGAACCGGCTGCGCCAGATCATGGCCAACCTGCTCGGCAACGCAATCAAGTTCACCGAGCAGGGCCGCATCGTGGCCCGGGTGCGCGTCGCCAGCGAGGACAGCCAGGCCGTGATGCTGCGCTTCGAGGTGCATGACACCGGCATCGGTATCTCGCGCGAGGCGCGCGGACGCCTGTTCGAGGCCTTCTCGCAGGCCGACGATTCGACCACCCGCAAGTTCGGCGGCACCGGCCTGGGCCTGGCGATCTCGAAGCAGCTGGTCGAGCTGATGGGCGGCGCGATCGGGGTCGACAACGGGGCCAAGCAGGGCTCCGTGTTCTGGTTCACGGTCAGCTTCGACAAGCGCCGCGTCGACCCTGACGCCCCTGGCGGCCAGCAGCACACGCTCGACGGCATGCGCGTGCTGGTGGTGGACGAGGACGAAACCACGCGCATCGCCCTGGAACGCCACCTGGCCGCCTGGGACCTCGCCTGCGAAGGCGCCGCCGGCGTGCGCGCCGCGCTCGACCGCCTGGCCACCAACGCGCGTGCCGGCCAAGCCTTCGACGCCGCCGTGATCAACATGGAGCTGACCCAGTCGAGCGGCCTGCTGCTGGCCGCGACGATCAAGGCCGATCCCCTGACGCGCCCGACCCGCATCGTCCTTCTCAGCCCCGAGCACCTGGCGGCCGATCCGGTCCAGCGGCGCGAAGCGGGCGTGGCTTACCAGCTGATCGAACCGGCGCGGGCGGCCGACCTGTTCGCCTGCCTGGGCACGCGCCCGCGCGGCATCACCGCTCCGGCGCCGCAGTTCCTGCCGCCGCCTCAGGCACCACGCAGCGATGGCGGCGCACCGAACTTGCGTGTCCGGCGCGTGCTGCTGGCCGAGGACAACCCCGTGAACGTCGAAGTGGCGAAGGCCATGCTCGAGAGCCTGGGCCTGCAGGCGCAGGTGGCGCGCAACGGCCAGGAAGCACTGGAGGCCACGCGCAGCACGGCCTTCGAAGCGGTGCTGATGGACTGCCAGATGCCCGTGATGGACGGCTTCGCGGCGACCGCCGCGATCCGGCGCGAAGAGCAGGAAGCGGGCCGCCCGCGCACCCTGCCGGTGATCGCGATCACGGCGAATGCCCTGCAGGGCGACCGCGAAGCCTGCCTGGCCGCCGGCATGGACGACTACCTGTCGAAACCCTTCACCCAGGCCGAGCTGGCCGGCGTGATCGGTCGCTGGATCGCCCTGCCCCTGAGCGCCAGCGTGCACCACGAGGAAGCTGCGCCGACCCTGCCCCTGGAGGCGCGCGAAGTGATCCAGCGCGACGTCATCAACGCCAAGGCGCTGGACAACATCCGCGCGCTCAGCCAGCAAGGCGGCGACGCCCTGGTGCAGAAGGTGGTCGCGGCCTACGTCGGCGACACACCCCAGCACCTGCGCACGCTGCGCGAAGCCGTCGGCGGACAGGACGCCGCGACCATCCGCCGCGTCGCGCACAGCCTGAAGTCGGCCAGCGCCAACGTCGGCGCCGACACGCTGGCGCGCCTGTGCAAGGACCTCGAACAGATGGGCCGCAATGCCAGCGTGGCCGGCGCGGCGCCCCTGCTCATCGACATGGAAGAGGAATTCCAGGCAGTGCGGGCTTCATTGAACGGCTTGTTAGAGAAGGAAACATGATGCGAGTCTCCCCTTCCCCACAACGCGGTGCTCAGCGCGGTATCGTGCTGATCGCAGACGACGATCCGGTGATGCGCCTTCTGATGCTCGAGATGCTGCAACAGGTCGGGTTGGAGGGCATCGAAGCGGCGGACGGACGCGAAGCCGTGGCGCTGGCCGCGGCACGCCGCCCCGACCTCATCCTGATGGACGTCGAGATGCCGCACCAGGACGGCTTCGCGGCCTGCCGCGCGATCCGCCGTAGCGAGGGTCCAGGCGCCTCGGTGCCGATCGTGATGGTCACCGGCGGCGACGACATCGAAGCCGTCACGAGCGCCTACGAAGCCGGCGCCACCGACTTCGTCTCGAAACCGATCAACTGGCCCATCCTCGGCCACCGCGTGCTCTACGTGCTGCGCGCCAGCGACGCCATCGCGCGCCTGCGGATTGCCGATGCCCAGAACCGCGCGGTGCTGGCCGCGATTCCGGACACCTTCTTCCGCATGAACGGCGACGGCTTCTACCTCGACTACGAGCCGGGCCGCGGCTTCCCCAGCCGCGAGCGCGACGGCGCGGTGCCGTTTACCAGCGAGCGCTGCGTCGGCCGCCACATCACCGAGGTGCTGCCCAAGGACATTGCGGCGCGGGTCATGGCGCAGCTGGGCGAAGTGCTGCGCAGTCAGCAGATCCGCTCGATCGAATACGAGCTGCTGCGCTTCGGCGCGACCCAGCATTTCGAGGCGCGCCTGGTGGCCACCGGCCCGTCCGAGGTGCTCGGCCTGGTGCGCGACATCAGCGAACGCAAGCGCAGCGAGGAACAGATCCGGCGCCTGGCCTATTGCGACAGCCTGACCGGCATCCCGAACCGCCAGGCCTTCCTCGAAACCCTGGAACGCGAGCTGCAGCGCTCGAAAGTAGGCAACAAGAAGTTCGCGGTGCTGTTCATGGACCTCGACGCCTTCAAGCGCATCAACGACACGCTCGGACACAATGTCGGCGACCACCTCCTTAAAATCGTCTCCGAACGCCTGCGCGAGACGATCCGCCCCAGCGACCTGGTGTCGCGCGGCGAAGCGGCGCCCGACGGCGTACCCGATAACGATTCTTCAAGCACCAAGTTCGCGCGCCTGGGCGGCGACGAATTCACGATCCTGATTCCCGACCTCGAGCGGGTCGAGCATGCGCTGAATGTCGCGCACCGCGTGAAGGAAGCAATGCGCCGGCCCTTCCTCATCGACGGCAACGAGATCTTCGTCACCGCCAGCATTGGCATCTCATTGTTCCCGGAAGACGGCGATGATTGTAATTCACTACTCAAATTCGCCGACACGGCGATGTATCACGCCAAGAACTGCGGCAAGAACAACGCCAAGCTGTACAGCTCTTCACTGACCATGCAGATCATGAGCCACGTGAAGCTCGAGGTCGGCCTGCGCAAGGCCCTGCAGAACGACGAGCTGTACCTGCTCTACCAGCCCCAGCTGGATGTGCGCTCGCTCGAGATCGTCGGCGTCGAGGCCCTGGTGCGCTGGCGCCATCCGGAGCGCGGCATCATCTCGCCGACCGAATTCATTCCGCTGGCCGAGGAGACTGGCCTGATCGTGCCGATCGGCGAATGGGTGCTGCGCACCGCCTGCAACCAGGCGCGCGCCTGGCAGCATGCCCTGCGCCGCTCGGTGCGCATGGCGGTGAACCTCTCGGCCAAGCAGTTCAAGGACGAGAACCTGTCGCAGATCGTACTGTCGGCGCTGGACGAGACGGGACTCGACCCGAAGCTGCTCGAACTCGAGCTGACCGAGGGCACGCTGATGGACGACGCCAAGGCCACGCTGGCCACGCTGGAACAGCTGCGCGGAATCGGCGTCTACCTGTCGATCGACGATTTCGGCACCGGCTACTCGTCGATGAATTATCTAAAACGTTTCGACGTGCGCGCCCTGAAGATCGACCGCAGTTTCATCTGCGGCCTGCCCCAGGATTCGGAAAACGCGGCCATCACGCGCGCCATCATCGCCATGGCCCACGGCCTGAAAATGGCGGTGGTGGCCGAGGGCGTCGAGACCGACGAGCAGCTGGTGCTGCTCGAGCAGTTCGGCTGCGACCTGGTGCAAGGCTACTTCCTCGGCCACCCGTCGAGTGCGGACGCTATCACGCAGATGCTGCGGCAGCTGCCTGCCGTACTGCCGGCGCCACCCGTGCTGCCTGCCCTGCCTGCACCCTGACGAGCACCACGGTCAAGGCGCCGGGGCCAGCGTCAGCGTATGGCGCGCCGGCCCCGGCAGCAGCGGCTGCGGCCGGCCCTGCACCCAGTCGGCGTGCCCGTACAGGAACCAGGGCGACAGGGGATGGCCGCTCTGCCCGCCCGGCATGTTGTACAGCCCGCGCTCCTCGTGTCCCGGCGAGACCGTCATCCGTTCCGATTGCCCGAACTTGGGGCCGGCCACGCGCGGCATGTGGGAATCGCCCGCCAGCTGGTCGGGCGGCACCCCGAGCCAGCTGCCCAGGGCCGGCACGGCCAGCGCGATCGGATGGGCGAAGGCCGCGGTATTGCGCGCGCCCCAGGTTGCCGACGCCAAAGGCACGCCATCGCGTTCCAGCTCCGCCAGCACGCGGTCGATCGCGGCCAATTGCAGGTCGCGCCAGCTGCGCTGTCCGGGCGGCAGCCAGCCGGCCGGCTGTTCGTCCAGCAGGCGCGCCACCAGCGCCGGCCAGCGCGGATTGGCCAGCGCCATCGTCGCCTTCGGATCGAGCTGTTTGAGCTGCGCGTCGACGCCCGCGAACAGGATGTCGTGCAGCGCCCACATGAAGTTGCGCGCCAGGCGGTAGCCGACCGAATCGACACCGGCGCGGCCGTTCCAGCTGGCCTCCAGCAGGCGCCGGAATTCGGCGCGGCGCGGCTGTCCCGCCAGCGCCGCATCGTCCAGCACATTCAGCGCGCGCTGGCGCCACAACGCGATGAACAGCGCACGGTCGTCGAGCGCGACGGCAAAGGCGCCATGTTCGTCTGTGCGCGGCCCGAGCTCGTGCAGGCGCTGGCGCAGCTGGCTGCTGCGCGCGCCCAGGTCGAAGCCGCCATCGCCCAGCAGCGTACCCGCGCCGCCCAGCAGCTGGCGGCTGTTGGCGGTCGAGAGCTGGCCGTCCGCCGGGTTGAGCACGCGCGGATACGCTTCGGCCGGGAGCAGGCCGTCCCAGGTCGCCACGCCTTCGCCTGCGAGCATGGGAAAGCTGGCACCGTCGATACCGGCCGGGCGGTGCGGCAGGCGGCCGGCGATGGTCCAGCCGATGTTCCCGGCAGCGTCGCCGGCGATGAAATTCTGGGCCGGGATGCCGTCGATCGCGGCCACCGCCAGCGCCGCGTCGAGCGTGTCCGCGCTTTCCAGGCGCAGGTGGTTCAGGTTGACGGCGCCCGGCGCGTGCGCGACCCAATGCAGCGCGTAGGTCTTGCCGCCGGCTTCGCGCAGCGGTCCGAAGCGCGTCTCGCGCACGGTCAGGCGTTCGGCCGGCGCGCCTTTTACGGCGATCGTCTCGACGTGCACCTCGGGCTTTTCCCAGCCTTGCGGCGTGCGCACCATCCCGGGCTGTTCCGGCGCGACGCCGACTTCGACCAGGTCGAGATAGTCGCCATAGCTGTTGGTGAACCCCCAGGCCACCTTGCCGTTGCTGCCGGCGATGATCAAGGGCGGCGCGCCCGGCAGCGTCACCCCGACCAGGCGCCGCTGTCCACCCTGCCCGCTTGGCCAGACCAGCGCCAGCCGGTACCAGATGTTGGGCAGCTGCAGGCCCAGGTGCATGTCGTCGGCGACGATCGCCGCGCCGGTCGCGCTGCGGCTGCCGGCGATCGCATAGTTATTGCTGCCGACCATGTCGCCGCGCCCGAGCAAGGCCAGCGACGCCGGACGCTCCCCTGCCATGCCCCACCAGGCAGGCGCGCTGTCAGGGGCCGGTGCCTCTTTCGGCGCGGCGGCGCCATCGAGCGGCGCGTCCCAGCGGCTCGCCTGCGGCAGCAGGAAGGCCAGCTGGGCCGGATCGCTGTGCGCGCGCAGCCAGCCGCGCGCCAGTTCGCGCGGTTCCTGGTTGCCCTGCAAGTCGATGTACATGGCCCACACGGCCAGCAGCGAATCCTCGGCGCGCCACGGCCTCGGCTGCGTACCGGTCAACAGGTATTCGAAGGGCCGCGCGCCGAGCGCGTTCAAACCATCGTTGACGCCGGCGACGTAGCGTTCGACGAAGGCGCGTTCGCCCGGCGTCAAAGCCGCCAGTGCGCGCACGGCGCGGGCGCGGAAGCGGTGCAGGCGGCGCGCGCGATCGAGCGGCAAGGCGCGCGGCCCGAACAGCTCGGCAAGCTCGCCGCCGGCCGTGCGGCGCAGCAGATCCATCTGGAAGAAGCGCTCCTGGGCATGCACGAAACCGGTCGCATAGGCCAGGTCGAGGCGGTTGCCGCCCTGGATCAGCGGCACGCCGGCCGCATCGCGCGCGACCGTCACCGGGGCCGCCAGGCCACGCACATCGCGCGTCCCGTCGGCTTGCGCCAGGCTGGCGCGCAGCAACAGCCAGGCGCCGAGGCAGGCCAGCAGCACCAGTCCAAGCAGGATGAGCGCCAGGCGCCCCGTCCAGGTTTTCCAGCGGCGTGCTCGCATGTGGTCTCCTTGTTATTTTTTTGGACGAATGATCTTGCCAGAAAAACCATAGTCGAGGAGGCCGCCACACGCACTCATGTGCGGTGCATGGCTGCGGCCGGCTGTCCGATTGGACCGAATCGAGCACTGTTCTGATTCTTGCGCTAAGCTCGAAACCAGGAAAGTTCACCGCAAAAGGAGCTCGCAATGCGTACCTTCATCATCCTATCGGCAGCGCTGCTGCTGGGCGCCTGCACCACTCCTCAGGAACGCGCGGCACGCAAACAGGCGGAAATGACCGAGATGATCGCCGTGTATGGACCGGCCTGCGAACGGCTCGGCTTTGCCGTGCAATCCGACCCATGGCGCAACTGCATCATCAACCTCAGCACGAAAGACGACGTGCAGCGTTATGGCAGCTATCCGGCCTACGGCCCGGGCTGGGGCGGACGCTATTGGGGCGGCGGGTTCTGGGGGCGCGGCTGGTAAGAGGCGCTTCCGGCGTCTGGCCGCGGATTACAGGACCGTTCCGGACGCAAGATTGCGCGCCACCAGCCGCCGCGCACACTCGGCTTTCGTGACCGCCTCGCGCGTGGCGAGCATGCGCTCGACCAGGCGCTGGGCATGCGCGACCAGTTGCGGGTGACGCACATCGGGCGGATGCAGGGACAGGCGCATCAGCGGCGACTGCACCATGCAGCGGGCGGCCGCGCTGGCCGCCAGCGGCGACAAGGCGCGCCCGAGGGCGTTCCTGGCCGTGTACACGAGCGAGGGCGCGAACACCGACCGGCCCTGGCGCAGCAGGTGAAAGCGGGTGAAGGTCGTCGTGTACGAGAATGCGAATTCGGGCAGCACGCGCCAGGAGGCGTCGCCCAGCAGCCAGGCCGGCGGCACGAAGCCGTCCACCGGCCAGTCGCGCTGGCGGAACCATTCCAGGCCCAGCGCGATCCGCTCGCGCGCTTCTTCCGCGGCCAGGGCCGCGAACTCGCCTTCGCGCTGGGTGTAGACGCCGCGCAGGAAACGCTGGCGCAAGCCGCTCGCCGTGCGCGCCGTATCGAGATGGGTATAGCCGTGCAGCGCCAGCTCGTCGCCGTGCGCCAGCGCGGCATCCAGGCCGCGCCGCATGGGGCCTTCGTCATCGAGGCGCTCGTGGTAGCGCGGCACGACCAGCCAGGTCAGGCGGATCTGGGCCACCTGGCGCATGGCCCGCGCCAGGCGCGCGCATTCGTCCCAGGTGCCGGGCGCGACGTCGTGGATCGACACGCACAGCATGGGCTCCTCGGTTTCTTCACGCGCCAGATGCCGCTCAATCGGTGACACAGATGCTCCTCGCTCCGGGTTCGTCCTGGCCGCGCATGCCGAGCACGGCCTGGTAGCGCCGCATCACCTGCGGCAGGATCTGGTTCCAGTCGTAGTACTCGGCCGCCTTGCGGCGCGCGTTGGCGCCCAGCAGGGCCAGATCGCGCTCGTAGATGGCTTCGATGGCGCTGGCCAGGCTGTCGACGCAGTTGGGCCGGGCCAGGATGCCGGTGTCGCCGTCGACCAGCTCGGCCACTCCGCCGCCGCTGGTGGCCACCACCGGCAGGCCGCAGGCCATGGCCTCCAGCACGATCAGGCCGAAGGTTTCGCGGTCGCCCGGATGGACCAGCACGTCGCAGCTGGCCAGCAGGCGCGCCAGGTGGCGCTGGTTGCGCTTGAAGGGCATGTAGGTGATCTGCGGATAGCGCGGCAGGTCGCGCCCGCCGCCGATCATCACCAGGTGATAGGGCCGGCCCAGCTTGCGCACGGCTTCGATCAGGAGCGGCAGGTTCTTCTCGACAGTGAAGCGGCCGGCGTAGACCAGCAGGCGCGCATCGCCTGGCAGGCGCAGGTGGGCGCGCAGGGTCTCGACCCGGCGCGCCGGATGAAAGACACTGCTGTCGATGCCGAGCGGCTGGTGGCAGGCCCCGGGCACGCCCATCGCGTGCAGCTGCTCGACCATGACGCGGCTGGGTGCGAGCACGAGGTCGAACTGGCGGTACAGGTGGGACAGGTATTTGCAGGTGACGCCCTCGGCCGTTTGTCCGAAACGCGGACGCACCAGGCGCGGCAGGTCGGAATGGTAGAAGGCGATCGCCGGCACGTCGAGGCGGCGCCGCAGTTGCAGGGCGGCCCAGGCGCTGTGGCCGGCGTCGCCGACCTCGATCAGGTCGGGCGCGGCCTGGCGCAGCAGGCGTGCGGGCGCACGGACCGAGGTCGGCATGCGAAAGCCGTTGATGCCCGGCAGCGCGAACGCGGGCACGCGCACCAGGGCCGGCGCTTCGCCGCCGCTGTCGACGTTGGGGCTGAGGATGGTATGCCGGACGCGGCTGTTCCGCGCCAGCCAGCGTGCCTTGGCATTCAAATAGGTGCTCACGCCATTGCCTTCGGCGGCGTAGAACATCGTGATGTCGACTAGGTGCATGCTCGCAGGTCCGCTTAAGGTCAACCCCACGATAGCAGCGGACTTTCGATGCCGATTGCGCGCACGCAAACGGCTGCCGCCTCTAGCGGCTACTGAGGTCTTGGCAGAAGATTATGCACTGCGGCGATCGAGCATGGCGCGCGCGATGGTGCCGGCGTCGAC
Organism: Massilia sp. Mn16-1_5; assembly: GCF_004798585.1. Taxonomy (GTDB): domain Bacteria; phylum Pseudomonadota; class Gammaproteobacteria; order Burkholderiales; family Burkholderiaceae_D; genus Telluria. Next base: position 1,633 of record NZ_PPXQ01000026.1, on the reverse strand, counting down.
GTACTCGAGCTCGCCACCGACGGGCACGCCGCGCGCCAGGCGGCTGACCTTCAGGCCGCGCGCCTTGAGCATTTCGCTGATGTAGTGGGCGGTCGCTTCGCCCTCGTTGGTGAAATTGGTTGCCAGTACGACTTCGCCGACGACGCCGTCGGCCGCGCGCCCGACGAGTTTGTCGAGGTGCAGGTCCTTGGGACCGATGCCGTCCAGCGGCGACAGCCGCCCCATCAGCACGAAGTACAGGCCCTTGTAGGTCATGGTCTGCTCGATCATGATCTGGTCGGCCGGGGTCTCGACGATGCACAGCAGCGAGCGGTCGCGCGCCTCGTCGGCGCACATCTCGCACACTTCGGTGTCGGCGAAGGTATTGCACATGGCGCAGTGGTGCACCGAATCGACCGCCTGGTAGAGCGCGCGCGACAGCATGGCCGCACCTTCGCGGTCATGCTGCAGCAAGTGAAAGGCCATGCGCTGGGCCGACTTGGGGCCGATGCCGGGCAGGCGGCGCAGCGCCTCGGTCAGGAAGTCGAGGGACTTGGACATGTGGGGCGGTGCGCGCTGGTCAGGCTGTGAATCGTGTCGCCGATCAGAACGGCATCTTGAAGCCGGGCGGCAGGCCAGGCATGCCGGCGGTCAGGCTGCTCATCTTCTCGGCGGAGGTGGCTTCGGCCTTGCGCACGGCGTCGTTGAAAGCGGCGGCGACCAGGTCTTCCAGCATGTCCTTGTCGTCGGCCAGCAGCGACGGGTCGATCTGCACGCGCTTGACGTCGTTCTTGCAGGTCATCGTGACCTTCACCAGGCCGGCACCCGACTGGCCTTCGACTTCGATCTGGGCCAGCTGCTCTTGCGCCTTCTTCATGTTGTCCTGCATGGCTTGCGCCTGTTTCATCAAGCCTGCGAGCTGGTTCTTCATCATGGTGTAGTTCTCCAATCAATCGTTTATATAAAGGGTGCTCAGACCGGCGGGCGCACCGAGCCGGGAACGACGAAGGCGCCGAAGGTACGCTCGAGGTCCTGCACGAAAGGATCGCCGGCAACGATGGATTCGGCCAGGCGCTGGCGCTCCTCGCGCGCGGCCTTGGCTTCGGCGCTGGCGGTGTACCAGACCGGCCCGATCTCGGTCTCGACCGTGATGCGCTTGCCGGCAAAGACTTCCTGCAAGGCCGCCTGCAGTTTTTCGCTGTTGCCGCTGGCGCGCAGGGTATCGACCGGCACGCGCAGCTTGAACACGGCCGAGGCCGCGTCGGCGTGGCAATCGATCAGCTCGGTCTGCAGGGCCAGTTGCTGCGACACGCCGCGCAGCGGCAGGCCGGCGGCCAGGGCCGGCCAGTTGCCGTCCCAGTCGAGCGCCGGCACGGGCGTCACGACGTATTCGTGCGGCGGCCTGGCCGGTGCACGTGCGACTGGCGGGGCACTTACCGGGGCGGTAACAGCGGCAGCCTCGGAGGCCACCGCGGTATCGTCGGAAAATTCGGTGACCCAGGACGGCGGCTCGTCGCTGTTGTCTTCCTGTTGCCGGGCCTGCGCCTGCGGACGCGCCATGGCCTGCGGCTGCTGTCCGCCGGACCAGGGTGGCGGCGTGGCGCCGGGACGGGCGCCCTGCGCGGCGGCGGCGGGCGGTGCCGATGGGGCGCCG
>NZ_PPXQ01000025.1 GCF_004798585.1 Massilia sp. Mn16-1_5 | reverse complement strand
CCTACTCGCACCGCTCGGCTATATACCGCCAGCCGAAGCTGAGGCAAACTATTACAAGCAACTGAGCAGTCAAGCCATTCCGGCCTGACTCACACTAACCGGCCTCCACGAAAGCCGGGGCGATTCATTAAGGTAAGCGACATCACTTCAATCTACTTCAAAGAGTCGCCGCCTTTTCACACTGAGAACTCAAAGAAATCGGAATTCCCGGACGCCATCGCTCTAGTAACCCTGGAAAAATGGGCGGAAGCGAATAGAACAGGAGTTGTAGTTGTTTCGCGAGATGGCGACTGGGAAGCGTTCTGTGAAAAGTCCGAGCGGCTGCATATCGTAAAGTCTTTAGCGGATGCACTTTCAATCTTCCAGCCCCCGGCGGAGATCGTTGAGAGCATGTCAATCAGGCTTGCTGCGCATTTGCGCAACAGTCAGAGCTTCATTACCTCACTTGTCGAAGAGTGCATTGAAGAGCACGACTGGAGCGATAACATAATCGCCATAGCACATTCAAGTTACGAGTTCGATCAAGAAATCTATTGCCGCGTACTCAGCACTAGCTTTATCGAATCCGGGGATGATTCAATAAAAATTACCAATACTGACGGGAAGACCGTATCGTTCGCTTTTAAGTTCGATGTCAACGTGATAGCAATACTCGATTGCGATTTCAAAAGATGGGTGGAGTCTAATCAGGAATATGAATCTATCGGGCACGCTGAGTGGCCGCAAGACTTCCCAACTGTGGTGTCGGTTCTCCTCACTGTGCCAGTCTCACAGGGAGAATTCTATGATGTCAAAGTTCAAATTCAGCCTAGCACCATCCGCATTCATTTCGGTGACATCGAGCCGGATTAGAATTACGCACTATTCTGTTTAAGCACTTACTGCCCGGAAGGCCATGAAAAGACATTGGGGGACGAGCAGTCGGACTTTGTATTTTAATGGAAGTCGGTCAGGCGCTAAACTTAGTCAACAAGAACTGTTCGACAAACCCGATAACGCTGCCCACATCTGGTTCGCTGATCTTTTCCCAGTTAGCATGCAGAGCGTAGTTACGGATCGTCGGCATCCGATCAAGCATTGCCTTCTGAGCACCAGCCACGAGTCCGGCTCCCTTAAGAGCATTGATGACATCTGCCATCGCCTTCTCCTCAACGCCTAGCCCTTTGGCTGCGGCATAACGCTTCAGTGCATCCTCTAGTGCAGCACAGGCTAATACTGCAGCAACATCCTTGTGGCCTTCGTTGAGCGCCGTTCGCGCCAGCCCCACGAAGTCTCCGAATACTTCACCAGAAACACGAAGGTCAACATTAAAGACGTAGCCACCTTCAAAGTCTTCCTTGGCACTGTTCAGGATGTCAAACATGGCAAGAATTTCATAGGCATAACCCTTGCAATCGTTGTAGGTGGCAGTGAAGTTTATGTAGTGCTGCCCACTGTCTCCAAATACCGCCCTCAATAGGCTTTGCGCACTAGTAGCCCATCCTTGCCACTTGCCAGCCGGAACATACCCTCCGCCCATCGAATCCTCTGCAAAAGTGATCTTGGATTGCTTTACAGAAAGTTCATGAAACCGACGAGCGAAGACTTCATTCATTCACCACTCCTTAGTTGTTATGCAACAAGATTACCATGCAACGACCCCAATACTGAGCAGTTCATTTTAGGTATGCTTCAGCTAGACCGTTAGCTCGGCAGTAGCTCCACGGTACAGAAATAAAAATGCACCACTTATAATAGACCGTAATTATTGGACTGTGTATAATAGACTTGCCGACACAGCAACCTGAACGGAACCAACCATGTTTGTACGCGCTTATCTTCGAGCATCGACCAAGGGCCAAGATGCCAACCGTGCCAAAGCCCAGCTTGAAGCCTTTGCCGCTGAACGTGGCCTGACCATTGCCAAGTTCTACACAGAGAACGAATCTGGCGCATCACTGCAACGTCCTGAGTTGTTTGAACTGATCGAAGATGCCACCAAGGGCGACATTCTTCTGATCGAGCAGGTAGACCGCCTGTCGCGCCTGAACGAAACCGACTGGGACACTCTGAAAACCAAGTTGAAGGAGAAGCAGATCAAGGTTGTTGCGCTCGACCTGCCTACTTCGTGGATGATGACCACGACGGACGAGACTACCAGCCGCATGTTCTCTGCCATCAACGATATGATGCTGGATATGCTGGCCGCTATCGCCCGCAAGGACTACACCACTCGACGCGAACGCGCAGCCCAAGGCGTACAAAAGGCCAAGGCAGCGGGCAAGTACCAAGGCCGCAAGGAAGACGCCGACCGTAACGCCCTGATCCAGCGCCACCTGAAAGCAGGACAATCAAGCTGGGCCGAGATTATGGAACTGGTAGGATGCAGCCGTGGCACGGTAGCGAAGCAAGCCGCCATCCTCAAGGCAGAGGGAGCAGCCTGAAAGGCTACAGGAGGCTACCACAGGGCCGCCAAGGGCCGAACGCCCATCAGTTGATGGCACCCTGCCAGAAAGCCTCTAGGCACACCACAGGCCCACACCTTCCTGTATATTTTGTCGCTGGGTAGCACGAATTCCAGCCCATACCCAAACCCATTAAGCCAACCGTTCGACCTCGCAATATTGCCCGCCTCGCCCAGTCTCCAAACTGCCAGATAACTTTCTGGTTCCGTATAGCGACTCAACCGCAAGCTCTGTTGCCATTTTTTATTTTTTAAAATTTTAGGCTGGGGAACTCTCCCCTACCCGCCAGATCGTCTTGCTAGACGCTTTAAGTGCAGCAGGTAGCGACCACTATCGCGCGGCAAATTCGCCACGCTGGCAGGCTCGGCAAGAAAGTCCGCCAGCACTTCTTCATACAACGGCAAGCTGCCCGCATAGCGATGCTGGCGCATGGATGCCGACGAATTCAAGTGCTTGAGTGCGAAGTAGTCGGCCAGCAGATCGCCCTGCGCTTCCATGTTGTAGTCGGAAAGAGTTTTGCCTCGTGCCAGATCGTAGCCGTATGACAGCCCGACCCGCACCGCCCCCCGAAGGCGCACTGCGTACCCAAGCTGAAATTGCCATACATGCGCTAGTTCGTGAATGAACCAGTGCTGGTTAGTAGCTGATGCCTGGGCGTAGTCGTCAAGGAAGCACGAACGATGGAAGTACATGCTGCCGTTGGGAGTCATGCAGCAGTTATGGGGCTGAAACGGCATGTAGCGGCGAGCATGGACGCGCACACGCTGGTAGTCGATGGCATCGCCGAACAACAGCGAGGCTATGGCGATTTCGCCAGCGGTGAGGTGGCGCCAGCGCTGCGAGCGCAGGCGGCGAGAAGGGACAGCATCCATCGGTTACGTTTGCGCGAGTGAGAGGCATGGCAATCTTAATGTAGATTGCTCGAATACTCGGTTATGTCAAGCGCGCTAGCAATCCTGATGATCACCAGCGGCGTAGTCCGCGCTATCACCATTTGAAGTACGTGAAGGAACTGGACAGGCAACTGAGTTAATCTTTATACCTCTTGCTTGACCTGACAACCTAAGTCAAATGCAGTAGAGTTTAAGGTTAGCCAACAACCGATCAGTCTAACTATGAATGCGAAGAAGCGACAACCGAAGCCTGATGGGCTTTGCCGGCTCACGGGTCATACTGGACGGTTTGTCAAATCCCATATCATCCCTCAGGCGCTGACGCGGCCCGCACAGAAAAACCTGCCATTCTGGCAGCTTCACCCTGACAGACCTCCAGTCAGGCGCTGGTCCAGCTGGTACGACTCTGCGTTGGTAACCCAAACCGGCGAAGACATACTTACGGCCTATGACACTTGGGGCGTAGATGCTCTGCGCCGTGAGAAATTGGTCTGGGGCGGGTGGGGCACACAGCAATCATTAGGCTCATTGCATCATGCCATTGGAGATAGTCCATGGGGTGTTCGCAAGATCGAAAGCATTGACGGCGGAAAGCTCCGCTTGTTTTTGCTTTCGTTGCTATGGCGAGCGGCAGCGACTGACTTACCCGAATTCAGCGCCATCAGGATACCGGAAGAGGATTTAGAGACGTTGCGCACTCTGGTATGCAGTGGCGATCCTGGCTCTCCAAACTTTTATCCAGTCCAGCTAACACAGCTGTCGACAATTGGCAGAATCCATAACCACGCTCCAATTGCACGGATCAAGTCGATTCCGATTTTAGATACCGATCCCCTTCAACATGAACCTGCCCCCATCTTCCGCTTTTACTTTGACGGACTGATTGTACACTTCGACAGACGGAAGTTATCACTAACGGAAGTCGCTGAAGCGAGCAACTTCTTTGTTGGCCATCAGGATACGTTTTTGGTAACTACGCAGACTTACGACGGCTCCCTTCAAAGCTTGCAGAGCATTAACATTCAGGTTCAGGAGTTCTAGCAAAGTCCGCCTTTAGTCGATACCGACCAACTAGAATGTTTCGGTGTGCAGACTGCACTACAGGCGACGAAAAGGTACGGCATCCATCGGTTACTTTTGTGAGACTGAGAGTAATAGCAATCATAATTCAGATAGCCCAAATACTTATCTTGCAGATTTTAAAGACCACATCCCAGAACTGCCCCTCATGCTTAATGGGTGGTCTAAAGAAAGCCGCCATCAAGCGGCTTTTATGCAATTAATTTTCCGATGATCACCTTGTTACCTATAAATGCGTAATTTCTTGTGCAATCCCCAGTGAACGATCAAATCCATGTCAGGATTCCAAGCAAGATCATGGTCTTTATACTTGAAAAGCCATCTCATCTTTCCATCCAAATTACCAATCACCCCAAAGTCAAAAAGAGTTTCCGTAACGGCTGCGAAAGTCTTTCCTTGTTCATCAATCCACTTTTTGACCGCAACATCCTTTTCAAGATGCTCATGGTAGTCCAACATCTTAATCTTTCCCGTACCAACCCTGGTTATGCATTGAAGCGATTCTCGCCAGCAGGGGAGATAACTATGGATTTCGTCGCTAATTTCATGATACAACCAACTAGAATAATCAACTTCGGCCGCTTTAACCGATTCAAAAGTCAGCAGACCTTTCCCTGCCTTTTTTTACAGTATTTCAGAAATTTTATGATGTCGCGTGGTCGTTCGTGCGTACGATTAGCTAAGTAACTCCAAAGTGAAGAGACAGAGTTAGGCAGTTCGGCGTCAACATCATTGGCTATCGCCTGCCACGGATCGCCGTCAATATCTGGAATAGAGGCTTTAATCCGTTCGTCGACAATTTTTCTTAACGAAAATACACTATCATTATCCATGGCTCTCCAGTTCAAGCGTAGAACATGATCGTCTAGCTTATTAAGATCGTTGTCCTCTAGACGATCAAAAATGTCTGAGCGAAGTACGAGAAGAGGCCGATATTTAAAATTAGAATTTTTTAATTCAATTGCAGAATCTTCCACTGCTCGCAATAGAGCAAGCAATATCAATCGGAGTCCTTGATCCCCGGCCCTATAGCCTTCGTCAAGCTCGTCCATGAAGATCCAATATTCACTAGATGACCCAACAGATTTAATTTTCTTGGAAAGTATATCAACAACTTTTTGATAATGGATAGTTGCTTGCGATTGAACGTGAGTTCCAGATAGACTTTCGCCCTCAATCCATTTCGCAGAAATTTTTAATTTGTTTTCAGATTTCCGCAACGTCGAAACAGTGTTAGTAAATCCAGTGCTACCTGACAACCCATTGATTTGCAGAAACCCGGCTATTTCTTCGATGGTATCACGCGGCTCAGCGCCATTATCCTGCACAATAATTTTTGCCAGTTCCACATACAGCAAGAGCAGCCACGCTGAAACGAATTGTGATTTGTCTCGATAATTCTTATCTTTCAGGTCTCTAAATTCTTGGACTGGAAAAGACCGCAGTGACAAGGAAGAGTAGAAATTTAGAGGGTCATCTTCTTTTTCGAGCCTAATTCTTTCAATTATCGCCGTCTTTCCTGAACCTTTACGACCTATCACATACCGATAGCTGCCGTCCCTAACAGATTCGAAATCAGGAAACAAAAAAAAGTAATCTAATAATCTAGTGTCACCTTTTGCTTCATCCGGTCCCCAATCGACAGAGGTAAAATTGTAATTCTTAGCTTTATCGCTCATATTTGTAACCAAAATTTTAAGTTTGAAAACCATACATCACTGGTTGCCCACAGGATCTGGGGGAGCAAACATCGTCGACCGTGCGAGAGCTGCTAGATAGGCAGAGGCCCAGCGCATTACCTCAAGGAATCAGGTTTGTCACAGTTGAGACAGCATTTGTTATCTTTGGGAGCGTTTCAGCGATACCTGCCACCGCATTCACCATCTTTTCACAGCCTTCAACACGGGTTAGCAAGGTATTCCAAAACTTTCCTGCCCTAGAAAAATACCCAGACGGCATAGCGCCCGCCACATTCTCGTCAACATTGACAACCTCTCCAGCGGCTCGCCGAACCGCTTCACGCGCAGCCCTAGGGCCAATAATCGGATATTGATGAACGCCGCGAATCATTAGTTCAATTTGGTGTAACAAGAATTCGCGAACGGGATCCGGCAATCGTTGCGATTCCACTTCGTTCTTAAACTCGTTAATTGCATCGAGCAAGGCTTGCAGTTCGGCAAGCGTGAGACCGATTTCGTTTTCAATAGCCTGTGAGCACCATCGAAGAGCAAGCAAATCCTGATCCCTAACGGCACCTACATAGGAATTCCAACCCGCAGCGAGGTTCGTTATTCCTAGCAAGTGGGAAATTTGCTGTAGGGCTGGATTATACAGATCAGCGGAAAACGACGTCCTTACCATCTGACGTCGTAGATGCCCTATTTCCTCATGCATCAAACGCAATTGATCGATAACCTCGTGAGGATTGACGCTTGCGGATGAAGGTTCAATTCCAAACGTTATCGCCCATGCCTCAAGAGTCGAAATTCCGGCATTTTGTCTTTGCGCCTTTTCGATAAGGGCGTACAGACGCGTTGCAGAGTTCGTTTGTTCTACTTCGATCTCTGCCGACTCATCGGTGTCTTGTTCAGTGTTCTGATGCATTAGGCTTACCTTCGCTGTTTGAAGGTTGTGACGGTGAGAATGCCTCAGTGTATGGCGTTGTTACTCACAGGACAAGCAAGATGTCTTGTTAGCCGCAGTGATAGTTCGTTTCGGCCGCTAGCGCTTAGATTGCCGGGTGTGCAGAGTGCCACAAGTTGACCATCTCGTGCATGAACCAGTGCTGCCCCGTCAGATTCGCCCGCGCATAGTCGTCGAGGAAGCAGGAGCGGTGGAAGTACATGCTGCCGTCGGGCGTCATCGCGCAGTTCTTCGGCTGGAAGGGCATGTAGCGCCGGCTATGGATGCGCACGCGTGCGTAGTCGATGGCATCGCGAAACAGCAGCGAGGCCATGGCGATTTCACCAGCAGTGAGGGGGCGCCAGCGCTGCGAAGGCAAGGAACGAAACGGTACGGCATCCATCGGCAACTTTGCGAGCATAAAAGACTTGGCAATCTTAATGTGGATTGCCCGAACACGCTTCGACAACTCCTCAAGAGCAGCGTCGACTGAAGCTCCCACTTCACGCAATAAATATTGCTATCAAATAGCAAATATTATGCTACTCTTATTCCGCTTTGTTGCCTCATCAATGACGCTTTGCTTCGGATTTGCCCATTCGATATCACAACCCGCGTACCAGGCCCAGAGGAAAAAATGAACAAAAAATGGATTGCCATATCGTCTTTGTTGGTACTGATCATGACAGGGGCAATTGCCAGCCCCTCGCCGATGGTGGAGCTGAATCGCGCGACCAACTCGGAGGTCGTCGATACACTGATTGCCAAGCTTAATGCCAACTATGTTTTTCCAGACAAAGCCAAACAAGTCGAGGCGGTCCTGCGCCAGCGCCTGCGTGAGGGCAAGTACGATGGAATAACGGACGGCAAACAGCTGGCCAGACAGCTGTCGGATGACATTCAGGGCGTTGTCCCCGACAAGCATATGCTGGTGGACTTCAGCGCCCGCCCGGTACCGTCCGAGGATACGATGCCACCGCCGCCCAAGACGCGGGCGGAGTGGGAAAAACAGGTGCCTCCCGCGGTGCTCGAAAGGGTCCGCGCGTCAAACCTTGGCGTCGAAAAGGTCGATCATCTGAGCCCCAATATCGGCTACCTGCAGATTTCGTCGTTCGCGCCGGTTTTTCTCGTCTCCGACAAGCTCGCCATGGCGATGAATGAGCTCGCCGACACCGATGGCCTCATTATTGATCTGCGCAACAACGGCGGCGGCGGGGGAGATTCTGTGGCGCTACTGATCAGCTATTTTTTCGACGAGCGCACCCGCCTCAACGACACTTGGGAGCGTGCGACCGACATCACCACGCAGTACTGGACGCAGGATAAGCTCGACGGCAAACGCTATGGTGGCAAGAAGCCGGTTTTCATTCTGGCAGGCGCCAATACGAAATCCGCCGCCGAAGCATTCGCGTACACGATGCAAGCGCTGAAACGTGCCACGGTGATCGGCGAGCGGACCTGGGGCGGAGCCCACGCCGCGCGCCCCTATCGCCTCGGCGAGCATTTTTATGCCGTGATACCCAGCCGGCGCACTATCAGTCCAATCACCCATACCAACTGGGAGGGAGTCGGCGTCATCCCGGATATCGCAGCGACGCCGGACAATGCGCTTGCTGTGGCCAAGGATCTGCTGCAGCGTCGACTTCAAGGAAGCGCTCTGTCAGTTGCCAAGTAAGGGGATGCTACCCGGGCCGATCCAGTCGCAGCAATACTGCCGCCATCATCCTGGCGACATCCTTCCTGACGACGTCTGTTCCCACGATCCCCGGCACATCGAACTTCGGCACGATGGTCGCGTTGTAGAGCACCCTGGTGCCGCTGGCGCCGGCCAAGGGACGCAGCTCCCAGCTGGCGCGGTAGATCTTCATGTCGCCGTCGATCAGGCTGATGTCGATGCGGTCCGGCGCCCGTTCGTGCACTTGCACCAGCAAGCGGATCGGCTGGCTGAAAAACAGGAATTGGGCGCTGCCCAGTTGTTCGACGATGAGCTTGTCGCCATTGCGGGACAGGACGCGCGTGCTTTCCAGGTTGGGCAGGTAGTCGGCCAGATGATCGTAATCGGTGAGGATACGCCAGACCGCAGCCGGCGTGGCCGCCACCGTGCCGCTCGACGCAATCCGGTACAGCTTGTCGCCTTCGGCACTGTCGACGCGTTCCACGTTCAGTTCGAACCTGGGCGCGCCAGGCTGCGCCGCCGCTGGACCGGCGCTGCAGGCCAACAGGGCGTATCCAAGCAAGAGCATGTGTGCGATGCGATCCAGCATCCGTCAAGCCTACCATGCGGACGGGACCGCGTCGCAGATTGCAGCCCGCATTTAACGCCGTGCGACGACGTGGTAACGCACCTCCAGCTCGTCCTGTACCGATAGCAGTCCGCCCCCTACTGAAAACGGCGTGATGCCGAAATCCGTTTGCTTCAGGCGCGCCGTTCCGCTCGCGATGACCTGGTCCGTATCGATCCGGACCGCGGCCGGCAGTGCCAGCCAGCGCGTGCTGCCGTGCAGCGTGACGGCGACGCCCAGCCGGCCATCGGCCTGCTGCTGCGCATGCAGCGTTACCATCGGATAACGCTGGGCCTCGAGCACAGGACCGAGCATGTTGGTGCGCGTGCCCGCGACCGCTTCCGGTGAGGGTTGTTTCTCGATGCCCGCGTCGCGCAGCAGTTGCGACTCGTCGACCGTCATCTGGTCGAGCCGGAAAGACAGGTCGGCACTGCCCGCGCTAGGCGCGACATGGCCCGAGAGTGTGCGGCTGGCCACTACATGGTCGTGTCCGAGCCGCGCCATCAGGCCTGCGCGGCGTACCGTGACGGCCAGCAGCGAGGCTTGCGAATCCACGGTGTAGATGGCGGTGCCGGGAGCCGCCGTTGCCTGGTGCGGACCGCGATCCGCTTCGGGGCCCGGCACTGGCGGCGCCAGTTGCCGTCCGCAGGCGGTCAGCAGCAATAGCAATGGGAAGAAGCGCAGCATGGCGACTGCAGTGGGTGCCATGATGCGCTTCATGGAGCGTTTACTTGCGCAGCGCGGCCGCTGCTTTCGCCAGCTCGGTGATACGGTTCCAGTCGCCGGCCGCGATGGCGTCCTTCGGCGTCAACCAGGAGCCGCCGACGCAGGCCACGTTTTTACAAGCCAGGAAGGCCGGTGCGGTATCGATCGAAATGCCGCCGGTCGGGCAGAAGGTCACGTCCGGCAGCGGGCCGGCGATCGCATTGAGCATGCCGACGCCACCCGCCGGCACCGCCGGGAACAGCTTCAGTTGTTTGAAGCCGGCTTCGCGCGCGGCCATTACTTCGGATGGCGTCATCACGCCCGGCAGCAGCGGCAAGCCGCTCTTCTTTGCGGCCTCGATCAGCGCGGGCGTCAGGCCCGGCGAGACGCCGAACACGGCGCCGGCGTCGCGCGCGGCGGCGAATTCCTCGCCTTGCGTCAGGGTGCCGACGCCGACGATGGCGCCTTCGACCTGCGCCATGTCGCGGATCGCCTGCAGGCCGTGTGCGGTGCGCAGGGTCACCTCGAGCACGCGGATGCCGCCCGCCACGAGGGCTTTCGCCAGCGGCACGGCGTGGGAAGGATCGTCGATGGCGATCACGGGAATCACGCTCGCCGAGCGCATGATCTCAAGTACGGTCATATTCGTAGTCATGGTCATTTCTGGGTCCTGAACAGGAAGTCTTCGTCGGAGCCCGGCATGATCTCGCCGCTGTCGGCGCCCTCATGCAGCGGCACGGTGGTTTGTTTCGGAGACGGCAGCGGGAAGGTGGCCGCGCCCTCTTCCGCCGCGCTGGTGCCGGCGCGGAACATGGCGAACAGTTCGCGGCCCATGCCGATGTGGCTGGCCGAGATGTCGGCCGTGACTTGCTTGCGCTGCTCCCAGACCTCGCTTGGGACGAGGGCCTCGAGGGTGCCGGTGGCGGCGCAGACGCGGATGATGTCGCCGTCGCGCACGCGGCCCAGCGGACCGCCGGCCAGGATCTCCGGCGAGACGTGGATCGCCGCCGGCACCTTGCCGGATGCGCCCGACATGCGGCCGTCGGTCACCATGGCGACCTTGAAGCCGGCATCCTGCAGGTTCGACAGCGCAGGCGTCAGCGCATGCAGCTCGGGCATGCCGTTGGCACGCGGACCCTGGAAGCGGATCACGGCGACGAAGTCGCGGTTCAGGTGGCCCGCCTTATAGGCGTGCATGAAGTCTTCCTGCGAATTGAAGGTCAGCGCGGGCGCTTCCACGGTCTGGTGTTCCAGCTTCACGGCCGAGACTTTCATGACCGCGCGGCCGAGGTTACCCTGCACCAGCACCATGCCGCCGTTGTTGCTGAACGGGTTCGAGGCCGGACGCAGCACCGCTTCGTCGCCCGACTGCTGCGGCAGGTCGCGCCACACCACCTTGCCGTCCTCGCCCAGGAAGGGTTCCTTGCAGTGCTTGCGCAAGCCGTGGCCGAGGATGGTGTTGACGTCTTCGTGCGCCAGGCCCGCGTCGAGCAGTTCGCGGATCACGAAGCCCGGGCCGCCGGCGGCCTGGAAGTGGTTCACGTCGGCGTCGCCGTTCGGGTAGATGCGGGTCAGCAGCGGCACGACCTTCGACAGCTCGTCGAAGTCGTTCCAGTCGATCACGATGCCGGCCGCGCGCGCGATTGCCACCAGGTGCAGCGTGTGGTTGGTCGAGCCGCCGGTGGCGTGCAGCGCGGCGATGGCGTTGACGATGCTTTTCTCGTCGACGATGTGCCCGACCGGCATGTAGTGGCCGCCCTGCTGCGAGATCGACACCGCCTGGTGCGAGGACGCGGCGGTGAGCGCATCGCGCAGCGGCGTGCCCGGCGTGATGAAGGCGGCGCCCGGCAGGTGCAGGCCCATCATCTCCATCAGCATCTGGTTGCTGTTGGCGGTGCCGTAGAAGGTGCAGGTGCCGGAACTGTGATAGGACTTCGATTCGCCGTCGAGCAGCTCTTCGCGGGTGGCTTCACCCTTCGCATAGCGCTGGCGGATGGCCGCCTTTTCCTTGTTCGAGATCCCGGTGGTCATCGGGCCGCCCGGGACGAACACGGCCGGAATATGGCCGAAGTGGAGTGCGCCGATCAGGAGGCCCGGCACGATCTTGTCGCAGATGCCGAGATACAGGGCGGCGTCGAACATGTTGTGCGAGAGCGCGACGGCGGTGGCCATGGCGATGGTATCGCGCGAGAACAGCGACAGTTCCATGCCCGGCTGGCCTTGGGTCACGCCGTCGCACATGGCCGGCGTGCCGCCCGCGAACTGGGCCACGGCGCCGACCTCGCGCACGGCTTCCTTGATCACTTTCGGGAAGTATTCGAGAGGCTGGTGCGCCGACAGCATGTCGTTATAGGACGAGACGATCGCGACCGACGGCTTTTTCTGCTCGCGCAGCTTGAGCTTGTCGTTCTCGGGGAAGGCGGCGAAACCGTGGGCCAGGTTGGTGCAGGCGAGCACGCCGCGCTGGACGCCCTGGACGCGGGCCGCCTCGACGTGCGCGAGATAGGCCGCGCGCGACACGCGGCTGCGCTCGATGATCCGGTTCGTTACCTGTTCAACTACGGGGTGCAGCGCCATAATCGTTCCTTCGAAATTGGATTTCTGAAATTTTACTACAAAATGGGAATGGGGTTGTGGCAAGCACTTAGTTTGCGGTATCGGAGGCGGCGTACCGCGTGGGCATGAATGCCCACCCTACGGTGCGCCGCCTGCCACGTTACAAATCTGTATTGTTGGCCGCAGCGTAACGTAGGGTGGGCACTCGTGCCCACGCGGTCTCACCGGTCGATCAGTGGCAAGGCCATCAATAATCAAACCGCGCGCACAGATCGGTCATGTAGTGAATTTACGCCCCATTCCTGTATCATTCGATAATCTGTCCAAAACAACATCGCACCCACCATGACCGCCACTCCACTGACCAGCACGACCAGTTTCCAGGCCCTCGCCACCCATGCCGCCGAGGCCGAAAATTGGGAGATGCGCCAGCTGTTCGCAGCTGATCCGCAACGCTTCGAGCGCATGTCGATCGAGGCCGCCGGCCTGTTCCTAGACTATTCAAAAAACCGGCTTGACGGGCGCACGCTTGAACTGCTGGTGAACCTGGCGCGCGAGCGCGGCGTGGAGGCGCGGCGCGACGCGATGTTCGCCGGCGAGAAGATCAACAACACCGAGAATCGCGCCGTCCTGCACACCGCCCTGCGCGCCCCGCGCGACGCCAAACTGACGGTGGATGGCCAGGACGTGCCGGCCGACGTGCACGCCGTCCTCGCCCGCATCAAGACCTTCACCGACGCGGTGCGCAGCGGCGACTGGCTCGGCCATACCGGCAAACCCATCACCGACATCGTCAACATCGGCATCGGCGGCTCCGACCTCGGCCCGAAGATGGTCTGCCTGGCGCTGCGCCAGTACAGTCACCCGAGCCTGACGATGCACTTCGTCTCGAACGTCGACGGCCACGACATGGACGCCGCGCTCGAGAACCTGAATCCGGAAACCACCCTCTTCATCATCGCCTCGAAGACCTTCACGACGGCCGAGACCATGATGAACGCGAACACGGCGCGCATGTGGTTCCTGGCGCACGCCCAGGAAGAAGCGCTGGCCAAGCATTTCGTTGCGGTCTCGACCAACGTCGAAGCCATTAAAAAATTCGGCATCGACCCGGCCAACATGTTCCCGTTCTGGGACTGGGTCGGCGGCCGTTATTCGGTCTGGTCGGCGATCGGCCTGCCGGTGGCCCTCGCCGTCGGCTTCGGCTACTTCTCCGACTTCCTGGCCGGCGCTCATGCGATGGACCAGCACTTCCGTACTGCCCCGATCGAGGAGAACATGCCGATGCTGCTGGCCCTGGTCGGCTTCTGGAACCGCCAGTTCCTCGGCTGCACCTCGGTCACGATCGCGCCCTACCACCAGGACCTGAACCGCTTCCCGGCCTACCTGCAGCAGCTCGACATGGAGAGCAACGGCAAGCGCGTGACGCGCGACGGCGCCCCTGTCGACACCCCGACCTGCCCTGCGATCTGGGGCGAGCCGGGCACCAATGGCCAGCACGCCTATTTCCAGCTGCTGCACCAGGGCACCGACCTGACGCCGATCGATTTCATTGCCGCCCTGCGTCCGGCGCACGAACTGCAGAACCACCACACGGCCCTGCTGGCCAACTGCTTCGCCCAGTCGGAAGCCTTCATGAAGGGCAAGACCATCGACGAGGTGCGCGCCGACCTGCAGCAGGACGGCCTCTCTGCCGCCGAGATCGAGCGCCTGGCGCCCCATAAAACCTTCCCGGGCAACCGTCCGAGCAACACGATCCTGATGGAATACCTGACGCCCGCCACGCTGGGCGCCCTGATCGCGCTGTATGAACACAAGACCTTCGTGCAGGGCGTGATCTGGGACCTGAACAGCTTCGACCAGTGGGGCGTCGAGCTGGGCAAGGTGCTGGCCAAGCAGGTCGAGGCCGAGCTGAAAGGCGAGCCCCGTCCGCAAGCGCACGACAGTTCCACCAACGGCCTGATCGCCCGCGCCATGGCCGCGGTATGATGAGCAACAGCGGTGACACCATGAAGACCCTGAAATTCGACGTTCTCCACGACGAGCCGATGCTGGTGGGCGAATGCCCGCTCTGGCACGACGTGGAATCGGCCCTGTACTGGGTCGACATCAATGGCCGCACGGTGAACCGCGTGCATCCGGCCAGCGGCAAATTCTCGAGCTGGAAAATGGGCTCGGAACCCTCGGCCATCGCCGTCGACGGCGACAACAACCTGGTGGTGGCCACGCGCCTGGGCTTCGTGCGCCTGAACACGACCAACGGCGAGATCACCGACATCTGCCCTGCTCCTTACGACACCAGCATCGTGCGCTTCAACGACGGCCGCGTCGATCCGGCCGGCCGCTTCTGGGTCGGCACCATGTACGAGCCGCGCGACAAGCCGGCCGCCGAGATGTACGTGCTCGAGCGCGACCAGCTGCGCCTGGCCTGGTCGGGCAACATGACCAATTCGAACGGCCTGGCCTGGACGCCGGACGGCGGCACCATGTTCCACGCCGATACCACCAGCCACCGTATCGACCGCTACGACTTCGATCACGCGACGGGCACGCCTGCCAACGGACGCAACCTGGTCACCTTCTCGACCGACAAGAACGCGGCCGACTACGGCGGCCGGCCGGACGGCGCGGCGGTGGACGCCGAGGGCAACTACTGGGTCGCGATGTTCGAAGGCGGACGCCTGCTGAAGCTTTCGCCCGAAGGCGAATTCCTGCGCGAGATCCAGCTGCCGCTGCGCTGCCCGACGGCGGTCGCCTTTGGCGGGGCCGACCTGCACACGCTGTATATCACCAGCGCCAGTCACGGGCGCTCGGCGGAAGAGATCGCGCAGTATCCGCTGACGGGCAGGGTGCTGTGCGTGCGGGTGGACGTCGCTGGTCAGGTGCAGCCGGAATACAAGCGCTGATCGCGCATGGTGGGCACGGGGCGCCCACCCTACAAATCGGTCACGTTATCGCAGGATGTCGTATTCGTAGGGTGGGCGCCCCGTGCCCACCATATCGTCCCTCCAACCCGAACGCCCCATCCAGCCCGCATGTGGCACCATGAATCTCTCAACCACGTAGTAGAGTTTCTTGCCAAGTGCATAATCGTGTAGTAAATTTACACGAACAGCTCCCTTTCCCTTTGCGACCGAACACCACCATGGCCTTATCCGATTTCGACCTCGTTCTCTTTGGCGGCAGCGGCGACCTTGCGATGCGCAAGCTCCTGCCTGCGATGTATGCGCGCGATGTCTGCAGCGACCTGCCGCCGACCGCCCGCATCATCTGCGTCGGCCGCGACGCGATGCCGCAGGACGAGTTCCTGGCCTTTGTCGACACGCACTCGAAGCAGCACATCAAGGACCAGGACAGCGTCGACGACACCAAGTGGCGCCACTTCCTGAAGCGCATCACCTACGTCGACCTGAACGCGACCGATGTCTCCACTTTCGGCCCGCTGGTCGAGGTGCTGCGCAAGGAAGAAGCGATCACGCGCGTCTACTACCTGGCGACGCCGCCGCACCTGTTCGCCAAGATCTGCGACAACCTGGCCGCCACGGGCCTGGCCACGCCCGCGTCGCGCGTGGTGCTGGAAAAGCCGCTCGGACGCGACCTCGCCTCGGCCAAGCAGATCAACCTTGACGTCGGCAAGGTGTTCGCCGAATCGCAGATCTACCGGATCGACCACTACCTCGGCAAGGAAACCGTGCAGAACCTGCTGGCGCTGCGCTTCGGGAACGTGCTGTTCGAACCGCTGTGGCGGCGCGAATGGATCTCGGACGTACAGATCACCATCGCCGAGAAGATCGGCGTCGGCAACCGCCTCGGCTACTACGACACCTCGGGCGCCCTGCGCGACATGCTGCAGAACCACCTGCTGCAGCTGCTGTGCATCGTCGCGATGGAACCGCCGACCTCGATCGCGCCCGACGCCGTGCGCGACGCCAAGCTGCAGGTACTGCGTTCGCTGAAGCGTTTTACCCCGACCACGCTCTCGCAGAACATCGTGCGCGGCCAGTACCGCGGCGGCTTCGTGGACGGCCAGGCCGTGCCGAGCTACCGCGACGAGCCGGAGGCGCCGAAGCAGTCGAAGACCGAGACCTTTGTCGCCATGAAGGCCGAGATCGACACCTGGCGCTGGGCCGGCGTGCCTTTCTACCTGCGCACCGGCAAGCGCATGGCCGACCGCCTGGCCGAGATCGTGGTGCGCTTCAAGCAGATCCCGCATTCGATCTTCAACCAGCCGACGTCGAGCTTCCAGCCCAACAGCCTGGTGATCCGCCTGCAGCCGGACGAGGGTCTGTCGCTGAACCTGATGGCGAAAACCCCGGGCGACAGCATGCGCCTGAAGCAGGCGGAACTCGAACTCGATTTCCGCGAGCAGTTCAAGGCGCCGCGCATGGAAGCCTACGAGCGCCTGCTGCTCGACGTGCTGCGCGGCCAGCTGACCCTGTTCATGCGCGGCGACGAGCTGGAAGCCGCCTGGGAATGGGTCGAACCGATCCTCGACCACTGGGAACAGGACGACACCGCGCCGGTGCCCTACGCCTCCGGCACCTGGGGCCCTGCGGCCTCGTCCGCCCTCATCGGCCGCGACGGCCTGCAGTGGCGCGAAGAAGCGCTCCCGGAAGACTGAGCGATGCTGCTCGACTCGATCCGCACCCAGCTCGATTCGCTCTCGAAGTCCGAGCGCAAGGTGGCGCTGGCCGTGCTGGAAGCGCCCAGCGCCACGGTCAGCCAGAACATCACGGCCCTGGCCAAGAACGCGGGCGTGTCCGAGCCGACCGTGGTGCGCTTCTGCCGCACGCTGGGCTATGACGGCTGGCACGAATTCAAATTGAAGCTGGCGCAGGGCCTGGCGCTGGCCCTGCCGAGCACCAACGAGCAGCCGACCCAGGACGACCTCGCGGCCGACCTGGTCAGTAAAATCTGCAGCCGCTCGATCAATACCCTGCTCGACCTGCGCAACAACCTGAACGCGGAGTCGGTGCAGAAGGCCCTGGACATCCTCTCGCGCGCCAACAAGATCGAGTTCTACGGCCAGGGCACCTCGGGCATTGTCGCCGCCGACGCCCAGCACAAATTCTTCCGCTCCGGCGTGCCCACCGTCGCCTACGCCGACCCGGCCATCCACTCGATCGCCGCCGCCCTGCTGCGCGAAGGCGATGCGGTGGTCGCCATCTCGCAGCGCGGAAACAACCCGCAGCTGGTGCGCTCCGCGAAACTGGCGCGCCGCGGCGGCGCCGACGTGATCGTGCTGGCGCCGTCGGGCACGCCGCTGGCCGACATGGCGAGCGTGCTGATTCCGATCGACCTGGTTTTCAATATCGACCCCTACACGCCGATCTCGGCGCGCCTGGCCTACCTGGTCGTGATCGACGTGCTGGCCGTCGGTCTCGCATTGCAACGCGGGCCGGAGTTCCGCAAGAAGATGCAGAACGCGCAGAAGGCGCTGCAGGAGTTCGACATGCAGTTCGACTCCTTCATCGGTTGAACGAGACCTACCGACCGCCCGACACGTCGATGAAGCTGCCCGTAGTATAGGAGGCCGCATCCGACAGCAGCCACAGTACCGCCTGCGCCACCTCCTCGGGTTCTCCGCCCCGCCCCAGCGGCACCGAAGACTGCAGGCGTTCCACCCTTCCCGGCTCGCCGCCATCTGCATGCATCTCCGTATGGATCAGTCCAGGACGTACGCCATTCACGCGGATGCCCTCGCCCGCCACCTCTTTCGACAAGCCGATCGTCAAGGCGTCGAGCGCCGCCTTCGAGGCCGCGTAGTCGACGTATTCGCCGGCTGATCCCAGCACCGCTGCGCGCGAGGAAACGTTGACGATGGCGCCGCCGTTTCCGCCGTGCCGGGTCGACATGCGCCGCACCGCTTCACGTGCGCACAGGAAGGGGCCGAGCACATTGGTCGCCAGGATGCGTTCGATGCGCGCCGCGTCCATCTGCTCGACCCGCATCTGGTGCGCCAGCACGCCGGCATTGTTGACCAGGGCATCGAGCCGGCCGAAGCGGGCGTCGACCTGCGCGAACATGCGCTCGACGTCCCCCTCCTGCGCCACGTCGGCGCGGATCGCCAGCGCCGTGCCGCCCGCCGCCTCGATGGCGTCCACGATACTGGAAGCCGCCGCATCGTCGCTGCGGTAGTTGATGCACACCTGATAGCCCTGCTGCGCTGCCAGGCGCGCGCAGGCGGCGCCGATGCCGCGTCCGCCGCCGGTGATGAGGATGGTCTTCGTCATGGTCATGGCCGCCTTTCGATCTGGTCCGGTAAGCGAGGTTTCAACATATAATGCTTTTTTACCAAAAAGTCATCCCATGCGGTCGACCACCGGCTTCACCTTGTCCCTGCGCCGACTGCTCATCCTGCTGAGCGGGATCGGCCTGCTGCCGCTGGCTTTACTGGGGCTGTGGTCGGTGCACACGGCCAGCCAATACCAGCAGCGCGAACAGGACCGCGCCCTGCTCGACCTGGCGCGCGCCCTCTCCAGCGCGGTCGATGCGGAGCTCGACGGTTCGATCGCCACCCTGGCCAGCCTGGCGCGCACGCCGGCCATCGACGCCGGCGACATCAAAACCTTCTACGACATCGCGCGCGAGCAGGTGAAGGCGCAGCCCGAATGGCTGGCGATCATCCTGACCGACGCCGAGGGCCGCATCCTGTTCCGCACCACCGATCCCTACGATGCGCCCAAAGGCCGCATCACCGATCCGGAAAGCCTGCGCCAGCTGTTGGCGGTGCAGCGGCCGCTGGTCGGGCATGTCGCGCGCGGCCAGCGCGGGCGGGTCGCCTTCCCGGTGCGGGTGCCGATCCGCGACCAGGCCGGCCACCTGTATGCGCTCACCGCCGTCATCAAGCCGGACCGCATCCTCGGCGTCGTCAAGCGCCAGGCGGCGCCGTCCGGCTCCGTCATCGCGGTCATCGATGCCTTCGGTTCCATCGTGGCGCGCTCGAAAGACCACGACAAGCGCGTCACCGGCTCGCCCGGCCCCGCGCTGACGCGCATGATGAGCAGCGGGGCACCGGAAGGCGTCGGCCGCAACACGAACTTCGAAGGCGACCCGCTCACCAGCGCGTTTACACGGGTGTCGCGCCACGGCTGGACGGTGGCGGTCGGCGTGCCGCGTCCGAGCATCGGTCCGGCTTCGCTGACCGGCATCACCATGTATGGCTGGGGCCTCGCCGCGTCCCTGCTGGCCTGCATCGGCCTGGCTTCGCTGCTGTCGATCCGCGTCACGCGCAGCTTTGCGAACCTGCAGCGTGGCGCCGCGGCGCTCGGCGCCGGAAAGCAGGTCGAAGTGGCGCCCTCGCGCATCCGCGAACTGGCGCAGATGGGCGAGGCGCTCGACGCCGCGGCGCGCCAGCACGCCGCTCACGAGGAAGAGCGTTCGCGCCTGCTCGCCTCCCTCGAGGAAGCCCTGGCCGCCAGCCGCGATGCCGGCCGGGTGAAGGACGAATTCCTGGCCGTGCTCGGGCACGAGCTGCGCAATCCCCTGAGTCCCATCGTTACCTCGCTCGACCTGATGGACCTGCGCGCCGACGGCGCCAGCGTACGCGAGCGCACCATCATGCGGCGCCAGGTGAACCACCTCAAGCGCCTGGTCGACGACCTGCTCGACGTCTCGCGCATCACCTCGGGCAAGATGCAGCTCGCGCTGCAGCCGCTGAACCTGGCCGAGGTCGTGCGCCACGCCGTCACCAGCCGTCCCGGCCAACCGGTCGCCTTGACGGCGCCGGAGGCAGTGTGGGTCGAAGGCGACGAAAGCCGCCTGGTGCAGGTGCTGAACAACCTGCTCTCGAACGCCGAGCGCTTCGGCGATGGCGCTACCGAAGTCACGCTGCGCACGGACGCGGCATGGGCGCAGCTGGAAGTGCGCGACCGCGGCATCGGCATGAACCCGGAACTGCTGGCGCGCGTGTTCGAACCGTTTTACCAGGCGCCGCAACAGGTGGCGCGTGTTACCGGCGGCCTCGGTCTTGGTCTCGCCATCGTGCGCAAGATCGTCGAGCTGCACGGTGGACGCGTCTCGGCCCACAGCGACGGGCCGGGCACGGGCAGCCGCTTCCTGGTCGCACTGCCGCTGGCGGCCGCGCAGGCACCGCTGCCGCTTCCCGCCGCGGCCCTGCCTTCGGCGGCGCGGCGCGTGCTGCTGGTCGACGACAACGTCGACGCCGCCGCCACGACCGCGCGCATCCTCGAACAGTTCGGCCACACAGTCGACGTCGCGCATACCGGCGCCGCCGCGCTGGCGGCCTGCGCACGCTTCCAGCCCGACGTCGCCGTCCTCGACATCGGGTTGCCCGACATGGACGGCTACGCGCTCGCCGCCGCGATCAGGCAAACCGGCGCCCGTCCCCGCCTGGTGGCGCTGACCGGCTACGGCCAGCAATCGGACATCCAGCGCGCGCGCGACGCCGGGTTCGACGCGCATCTCACCAAACCGGCTTCGCTCGAGGCGCTGGAGCGGGCGGTAGCGGGTGAATCGGAGGTGACGAAGTGAGGAAGAAGCTGACCTTCTGGGGCGCGAATGAAAACGACGACAGCCTGGTACGCGAAGTCATCGCCGGGCACAAGACCGTCACCGCCGACACGGTCGAGGACTACTACAAAGGGTATGGAGAACTCGGCGACGGCGGCTACGCGGCGGGCGACCTCATCGACGTCTACGACCTGAAGGGACGGCCGCGCTGCACGATCCGGGCGACCAAGGTCGAGATCATCCGCTTCGGTGACATCCCGGAAGCCGTCTGGCGCGGCGAGACCTTCGGCAGCGCCCAGGAATTTCGCGACGTGCACGTGCGCTGCCTGCCGCACCTCGACCTGCATGACGAGTTCGAGTTCGTGGCGCTGCATTTCGAGCTGGTGGAAACGAAGGAATGACCCGCGCCCTCTTCCTGTGCACTCATAACCGCCTGCGCAGCCCGACCGCCGAACAGGTTTTTGCGAGCTGGCCGGGCGTCGAGACCGACTCCGCGGGACTGGGCGCGGACGCCGATGTGCCGCTCTCGCCGGAACAGCTGGTCTGGGCGGAGATCGTGTTCGTAATGGAGAAAAAGCACAAGGCCAGGCTCTCCTCCGGTTTCCGGCGCCACTTGAACGGCAAGCGTGTCGTCTGCCTCGACATTCCTGACGACTACGACTACATGCAGCCGGAACTCGTCCGTTTGCTGGAAACGAAAGCCGGACGCTTCCTGCGGAAGGATTGAACTACCGCTCAGCCAACGGTGCCGCGCGCAGCTTGCCGGCGACGAGCTGCCACGCCAGAAACGCGGCCGCCGCCACATCGTAAGCAAGACAGAACGGTGGCCACCATGCCGGTACGCCAGGATTGTCCACGATGTGCTGATGGAAATAGTCGAACAGCCCATGCGCCGCCAGCGCGGCAACGGCCAACCAGAGGCTGCGTTTGAAGGCGCCGATCGCCAGCCCGGTAAACAGGACCAGGCCTGCGCATTCCACGGCTAGGACCGCGGGCGACATGGTCTCGGCCGCGAACAGCACGTAATAGGAGGCGATGACGATCACGATCGTCGGATAGAAGCTTCGCTCGCGTCCCAGGCCGGCCAGCGCGGCGAGCAAGCCGACGCCGAGGGCCACCAGCGCTCCAACGATCAGTGCCATGCCGCTCCCATCCCGGCGTACGTGTGCCGCATGCGTTTCCCTTCATCTGGTGTGAGTCCGCAGACTACCGCGGCCATAGGCCGATGTCCATATGACAATGCGATTCCCAGTATATGCCGGGCCCGCCCAGGATCGGCCGTGCTGGCTGTAAAATAGCGCTTTTCGTCCAGCCTCATCCCAGCGCCATGCACATCAATCCAGAACGCAGCACCCGTCCCGATTACGACCTGCTGGTGCGCCAGGTCGCCAGCGTCCTCGAGGGCGAACGCGACCTGACCGCCAACGCGTCCCAGTTTTCCGCGCTCGTCTACGACACCCTCGCCGACCTGAACTGGGCCGGCTTCTACCTCACCGTACCGTCGAAAAAAGGCGAAGGCCAGGATTTGCTGGTCGGGCCTTTCCAGGGTAAACCTGCCTGCGCCCGCATTCCCTTCGGACGCGGCGTGTGCGGCACCACGGCTGTCGAGCGCAAGACCATCGTCGTGCCGGACGTGCATGCGTTTCCGGGGCATATCGCCTGCGATTCGGCGTCGAATTCGGAGATCGTGCTGCCGGTGATTAAGGATGGCAAGCTGGTTGGCGTGTTCGATATCGACAGCCCTGTCCTGGACCGGTTCTCGGAAGAGGATCGGGTGGGACTGGAGGCGATGGTGGCGGCGTTTATCGAGGCAACCGACTGCTGAACAGTTAGTGGCGGATCGACCGCCGTAATGCGTGGAGTCAGGACTCCACCCTACATACAACGCGGTGCAAACATTGTTTGCATTTCTTGACACTTAGGCAAATTATATGAACCAGCTCGAACAACTCAAGCAATACACCACCGTCGTCGCCGACACCGGCGATTTCCAGTCCATCAAGGCCTATGCGCCGCAGGATGCGACGACCAATCCGTCGCTGATCCTGAAGGCCGTGCAGAAGCCTGAATACCTGCCGCTGCTGCAGAAGGCCGTGGCCGAGTCGAAGGACGGCTCGACCGAAGAGATCGTCGACCGCCTGCTGATCGCCTTCGGCGTCGAAATCTTGAAATTCGTACCGGGCCGCGTGTCGACCGAGATCGATGCCGCCCTCTCCTTCGACACCGAAGCCACCGTCGCCAAGGGCCGCGAACTGATCGCGCTGTACGAAGCGGCCGGCGTGTCGCGCGAGCGCGTCTTGATCAAGATCGCCTCGACCTGGGAAGGCATCCGCGCCGCCGAGATCCTGGAAAAGGACGGCATCCACTGCAACCTGACCCTGCTGTTCTCGCTGTGCCAGGCCGTGGCCTGCGCCGAAGCGGGCGTCCAGCTGATCTCGCCTTTCGTCGGCCGCATCTACGACTGGTACAAGAAGTCGACCGGCACCGACTATCAAGGCGCCGACGATCCAGGCGTGCAGTCGGTCAAGCGCATCTACCAGTACTACCGCAAGTTCGGCTACAAGACCGAAGTCATGGGCGCGAGCTTCCGCAACACCTCGCAGATCCTGGAGCTGGCCGGTTGCGACCTGCTGACCATCTCGCCGGACCTGCTGCAGAAGCTGGCCGACAGCGACGCACCGGTCGAGCGCAAGCTGACCCAGGACAGCGATGCAGCCATCGAGAAGATCGAAGTCGACGAGAAGAACTTCCGCTTCATGCTCAACGAAGACGCGATGGGCACCGAGAAGCTGGCCGAGGGCATCCGCGCCTTCGTGGCGGACTCGAAGAAGCTCAAGAAGATGATCGAAGAGATGCGCTGATGCCGATACCGGTAGCGCATTGAACAGACAGCGCTGTCGATCAGTTAAAAAGGCCGCTTCGATTCGCATCGGAGCGGCCTTATTCTTTAGCAAGCCAGCAGCTGGCCCGCCGAGACCAGTGCGCGGGCATGCCCGCCCTACGGTGCACCACCGTCCTCATTCTTGATCCAGGCCGTCGCGTAAGGTAGGGGCAATTGAGGCCAATGGCCTCAATTGCGGGTTCACTGGGCATGCCCGCGCGTTACATTAGCGCGGGAGTTTATATTGCTGCTGCCGATACAGCAGCGACGGCAACATCACATGCGCCAGCGCCTTGTCCACCTGCGCCTGGCCCGGCTTGTCGGCGCCGATCGCCAGCTGGCCCTTGGCCGGGTCGTAGCGGCCCAGCATGGGCGCGTGGTCCGGCGTCAGGATGGTCGCCGAGCCGTCTTCGAGGTAGGCGAAGTTGTTCTGGAACTGGATCAGGGCGCGGCCCGGACCCTCGCTGTCGCGCACCAGGTCGCGCCCGATCATCGGGTGCTCGCTCGACACGCCCATCAAGGACAGCAGCGTCGGGCCGATGTCGATCTGGCTGGCGACCGTGCGGATGCGCTTCGGTTCGATGTCGGCGCCGAGGATCAGGCCCGGGATGTGGAACTTCTTGATCGGCACCAGGCTGTTGCCGTAGACCCGGGTGTCGTGGTCGGCGATGATCAGGAAGACCGTGTCCTTCCAGTAGGCTTCCTTCTTGGCCGCGGCGATGAATTTGCCGAGCGCGAAATCGGCATACTTCACCGCGTTGTTGACGGTCTGCTTGGCCGTGTCGTGCAGGTCGATTCGGCCGTCCGGGAATTCGAAGGGCTCGTGGTTCGAGGAGCTGAAGATCAGGCTGAAGAAAGGCTTGTCCTGCGCGTGCAGGGTTTTCAGTCGCTCGAGCGACTTGTCGAACAGGTCCTCATCTGAGGCGCCCCAGCTGCCCTCGAACTTCGGTTTCATCTGCGCGCGGTCGACGATGTTCTGGAAGCCGTTCCCGGTGAAGAAGCTGCGCATGTTGTCGAAATGCGCTTCGCCGCCGTACACGAATTCGGTGTGGTAGCCCTGCTCCTTCAGGCCCGCGGCCAGGGTATAGAAATTCTGCTGCGACAGCGAGAGCTTGACCACGCTGCGCGCCGGCGTCGGTGGGAAGCCCGCCACCACGGCCTCGATGCCGCGCACCGAACGGGTGCCGGTGGCGTACAGCTGCTCGAACCACCAGCCTTCACCCTTCAGCTTTTCCAGCTCCGGCGTGACCGGCAGGCCGCCCAGCGATTCGACAAAGGTCGCGCCCAGGCTTTCCTCGAGCACGATCACCAGGTTCAGGGGCCTGGTGCGCTGCACGGCCGCTTCCTGGCGGTGCAGGGTCGGCAGCTCCGCCTGCGGATACTGGTAGGTACTCAGCCAGGGCTGGGCCTTGACCTCGGCCAGCACGCGCTCGCGCGGCATGTCGCCGTAGATCTCCGACGAACGCGCTTCCTTGCCCAGCGAATTGACCGCGTCCATCACCGACCAGGGCGAATTGATGATCAGCGAATTGACCAGCGCATCCTTGGTCAGCGCGAACAGGGCCGGATTGGCCGGCCGGTGCGCCGTCGTCGAGCGCACCTGGAAGAACACCAGCACCACCAGCAGGGGCCAGGTCAGCAGCACGGTGCGGCGCGGCCAGGTGACGGCATCGAAGGACGCGCGGCGCAGCACCCGGTACAGGGCCGCGCCGAGCAGCAGCGTGCAGGCCAGGCCGAGCAGCACGGCCGCGCGGAAGCCCTCCCACAGCATCGCCGTCACTTCCTTCGGATGCGCCAGGTATTCGATGAAGAGGCGGTTCGGACGCACGTCGAACTGGGCGATGAAGGGCGGCGAGGCCGTCTCCATGAAGACGATGAAGACCAGCGCGATCGTGCCCCAGCTTGCTACCAGCGGCCGCCACCATTTGACGGCGAAGCGCTGCGCCAGCACCGGCGCCAGCAGCAGCGGCAGGACCAGGAAGTAGCCGAGCAGGATCAGGTCGGCGCGCACGCCCTGCAGCATGATGGTGCCGAGCATATTCGCCGCACTCACCCGCTCCCACTGCCAGGCGACCAGCAGCGCGCGCGACAGCGTCAACAGCGCCGCGCCGAGCAGAACCATCTGGACCAGGCCGGCGTACGGTCCGGCCCAGCGCGTGAGGCGTGCCAGGCGCACTGCCCAGCCATCGAGAAGTCGTGTGATGCGTTGCATGGAAGCGTGGAGAGAGGTTCGTTGGATCGATGCGCCCGGGCGCTGAGGGCCCGGGCAGTGGGATGATTACAGGATCACTCGCCGCCGAGCATCTGCACGGCGCCTGCGCCGGCACTCAGCAGCCAGGACACCAGCAGCAGGAAGGCCATCAGCATGGCGAACAGGGTCGACAGGCGGCGCTTCTCGACCGGCGCTTCGAACAGCGCCGGCTTGCCGTAGCCGAAGCCGACGAAATAGGCGTAGAACACGGTCGCCATGTAATGCACGGCGCCAAAGACTTCGCCCAGCTCGCCCTTGCGCGGGTGGTCGACCAGGGCGTGCGAGAGTGCGACCAGGACCACGTAGATCACCGAGGCGCCCAGCGGCGGCAGGTAGCCGCCCAGGTTCTCGATCCAGCGGGCAATGCCGGGACGGGTGCGCGCCAGGAAAGGCAGCACCAGGTTATGGGTCAGGCCGACGATCAGGATCAGCTTGAGCAGGATCGTCTTGTGGATGCTGCCGCTGCTGCCGATGGCCAGGTTGTGCAGGTTGGTCTCGGCCTGGCGGTTGTTCTGGACGAAGAAGTCGGGCGAACTCACCTTCAGGATGCGCTGGAACCAGCTGATCTCTTCCAGCGCCGCGAGCGCGACCAGCACCGTCAGGCCGGCCAGCGCCAGCAGCTCCAGGCTCGAGCGCTGCGGCTGTTTCAGGCGTTCCATGAACACGAAGCCGAGCATGCCGGCGATGCTTGCAAAGCACAGGAACTGCATCCACTCGACGATGCCGTCTTCGACCAGCAGGCGCGACAACTGCTGGCTGTTGCCGGACCAGGCCACGGCCAGGCCCAGCAGGAAGACGTTGATCGCGATCGCCATGACGATCACGGGATGCTTATACCAATTACTGTTTACCACTCACTTGCTCCTTGCTTGATGATAGATGTTCGATGCCGCCCGCCGCGAACAGCGGCTGAAGATCAACGGGCTGCAGCTCGGGAGTGAGTCCCTGATCTGCCTCGCCGCCGCGGCGCTTCGAGCGGGCATAACGGCGCAGGCCATGCCGCACCAGTGCCACCACGGCCCAGCCCCACAGCAGCGGGTCGAGGATCGCGTCCCACAGGTTGCCGCTCGGGAGGCGCAGCAGCGTGTACAGCAGCAGCGCGCCCAGCAGGACGAGGGCATGGCCCCGGCCTTGCCCGCGCGCGATCGCCAGCGCGCAGCCGGCCACGCCCAGCAGCGCCAGCAGCGGCGCCCCGACCGGGCCGAAGGCGGCGTAATAGTAACCCTGGGCCAGCAGGCCCATGGCGTCGAGATACAGGGCGGCGCCGGCGATCGCCAGCGGCGCGGCCAGCGAGACCGGCATCATGACCGGCACCGGTTCCTTGCGCCAGCGCGCATGCAGCCCCAGCAGGCAGCAGCCCACCAGCAGGCCGCTCGGATACTGGAAGGCCAGGCCGAGACCCCAGGCCGGTGACAGTGATCCGGGCAGGGCCATCAGCAGGGCGACGCCGGCAGCCGCGGCGCCGAGCACGCGGCGCCCAAGGCGCCAGCCTGGCGGAATCAGCGCCGCCACCAGGGCCAGCAGCACAATGCCCCAGGCCAGCCGGCCGTACACGATCTGGAAAGCCAGGTCAGGCAAACTCATCAGATATTCTCTCCGGTGGCGATACGGTAGGTGTGATGCGCGATCGCCTGCCGCTGATGGGTGTAGGTGATATGCAGTTCCTGGCCGACCTGGTGCATCGTCGGATAGGAGAATTCGTCGCCGTCCTTGCCGTCGGCGATATCGCCGATCGTGCGCCAGACCTGGCCATCCTTCGAGATCGACAGGCGCAGAGTGCTGCGCGAGGAATCGTCCGCGCCGACATGGTTGTGCAGCATGAGCATCTCGCCACTGGTCAGGCGGATCACGGCCAGCGAGGTGTTATGGCTGGACAGGTCGAGCGAAGGCAGGTCTTCCCAGCTGGCGCCGTCGTCGCGGCTGAGGGCCTGCTGCACCCGTTGCTCGCCGCCGGCGTCGCGCATCCAGGCACGCACCTCGGTCGGCGAAACGCGCACGATGGCCGGCTGCAGCGTCGACATGCTTTCGCCGATGCGGCCGACGCGGGTCGGCTCGCCGTCGCGGTCGAAGGCCATCAGCATCGGGTACTTGATGCCGATCTCGAAATACAGGGGCAGCCACCAGCCGCCGTCGGCCAGGCCGACCGGCGAGGTGCGCACCAGCACGCTGGTATTGAACAGCGGAGAGAGCGGCAGCATGCGGCGCGTCTCGAAACGGGCGCCGGCGTCGCTCGACACCATGTGCACGATGCGCGAGGCCGCCCAGCCGCCCAGGCCGGTCGCCACCACATATAAATGCACGCGGCCGTCGGGCGCGGTCCAGGCGACCGGATTGCCGACGCGGCGCACACCGAAGCCGAGCGCCTTGCCCAGGCTCTCGCGGCTGGCGACTTCCCAGGGGGCACTCCACTTGCCGTTGGTCCAGCGAGAAGCGTACACCTTCACGTCGGGACCGCTTTCGCGGCTGCCGGCCCACCAGAATGCGAGCATGCCGCCCGGCACCGACGCCAGCGTACTAGCATGCGCGGATGGCGTATCGGGAGGCATCGGGATCAGCGACTTTGCCGTTTCGGTCAGTACGGCCCGGGTCGGCAGGCTGCTTTTGGCCTGGATGGAAGGCGGCGTGGAGACGGCCCAACGTCGCGCCTCGACCGTGAACGCGGCCAGCACGATCAGAACACAGGCGATGACCATGCGAGGCCGGCTGCGCAGCGCTGTCAGGGATGTCTCCATGAAGTCCGGATAACAAAGGCCGGTGTACGTCTTGCCTTACGGCAAACGCCTACGGCTCTCATGCATGAGTGAACCAGGGCGCCGAGTCCGGACTTTCCGGGACGCACGGTAAAGGCGTGATCCTACAGGAAAGATATTGATTTGGGACAAACTTGTTGGATATACGCCATATGAAACATACATACGGCGGCACCCGGCGCGAGGATGCGGCGGGTTCAAGATCCTTCGGGGGCGAACTTATCCGGTGCGGACCCCGTCGAGCACGGTGCCGATCATGTTGTCGCCGAGCGCAACCAAGCTGAAGGAACCCGGTTCGAACATCCAGTTGCGGATCAGGCCATCCATCAGGGCCCACATGCCGGTGGCCAGCAGGCGCGGATCGACGTCCTGCCGGATCAGCCCGCCGGACTGGGCCAGCTCCAGACGCTCGACCACCTGGGCGATCAGGTCGCCCTTGCTCTGGCGCCGGCGTACGCGTACGGCGTCCATCTCGCTGACGAACTCTACTTTAAGTGAAGCAATTTCCAGTACGCGCCGCGCCTGCGGATTGGTTTCCGTGACGCGGAAGATCTCGACGAAGAACTGGCGCAGATCGCCCAGCACGGTGCTGGCGTCCGACTTGCCGAGCCCGCTCAGGGCACACTCGAAAGGCAGTGTCACCCGCTCCATCATGGCGTTGAACAGCGCGCCCTTGTCGTCGAAATGCCAATAAATTGCACCGCGCGTCACACCGGCGGCCGTTGCGATATGCTGCAAGGTCGTACGCGATACGCCTTGTTCGACAAACAATTTCTCCGCAGCATCTAAGATGCTGTCTCGCGTGGCTGCCGCTTCTTCTTTGGTCCTGCGGGCCATGTCTTCTCCGTTTTTGTGTGGTCCTGCACGTTAAACATACACTCGTGATAGTATATAAAAAAATTCGACAAAGCCAGTGATGCAACCGTGCGCAGGTCCCAAGAGGATACCTGAGGGCGGTTGCGTCTTTTCCAAAAAACCAGAAGGAAGCACGTAATGCGCTCTGCCCACTCCTCACACCTATCCCTCACTCGGATCGCCGCCTGCACGCTGATGGCGGTGACCCTGCTGTCGGCCTGCGGCAAGAAGGACGCCGCCCAGGCCGGTCCTGGCGCCGGCGGCCAGATGCCGGCGCCGGAAGTCGGCGTCGTCACCACCCGATTCGAAACGGTTGCGCTGCAAACCGAACTGCCGGCACGTGCCGAGCCGGTGCGCACCGCCCAGGTCCGCGCCCGCGTCAACGGAGTGGTGCTCAAGCGCCTGTTCACCGAAGGCAGCGAAGTCAAGGAAGGCCAGTCGCTGTTCCAGATCGACCCGGCACCTTACCAGGCCCAGCTGGCCGCTGCCCAGGCCGACCTCGGCCGCGCCCAGGCCACGCTGACCCAGGCCGCCGCCCAGGCCGAGCGCTACAAGCCGCTGGTCGAAGCCAATGCGATCAGCAAGCAGGAGTATAC
The DNA here is from genome assembly GCF_004798585.1 of Massilia sp. Mn16-1_5. Classification (GTDB taxonomy): domain Bacteria; phylum Pseudomonadota; class Gammaproteobacteria; order Burkholderiales; family Burkholderiaceae_D; genus Telluria. The sequence goes on along the minus strand of NZ_PPXQ01000025.1, from coordinate 26,676 downwards.
CAACGCCGTTGCCGCCCAAAAGCAGGCTGAAGCCGCCGTCGCCGCCTCGCGCGCCCAGGTCCGCATCGCCCAGATCAATTCCGGCTACGCGAGCGTGAACGCGCCGATCTCGGGCCGCATCGGCCGCGCCCTCGTCACCGAAGGCGCCCTCGTCTCGGCGACCGAAGGCACCCAGCTGGCGCTGATCCAGCAAACCAGCTCGATGTACCTGAACATCACCCAGTCGGCCACCGAGCTGCAGCGCCTGCGTAAGCAGGCCGCCAACGGCAACGGCCTGGCCAAGGACATGCCGGTCACCGTTCTGCTCGACGACGGCACCGAACTGGCAACCAAGGGCCGCCTGCTGTTCTCGGACGTGACCGTCGATCCGGGCACCGGCCAGGTGACCTTGCGCGCCACCGTCCCGAACCCGGACAACGCCCTGCTGCCGGGCCAGTACGTGCGCGTGCGCGTCGCCCAGTCGCAGGTCCCGAACGGCATCGTGGTGCCGCAGCAGGCCGTCACCCGCGGTGGCGCCCAGGGCGACACCCTGATGGTCGTCGGCGCCGACAACAAGCCGACCCCGCGCACCGTCAAGATCGCGTCCGGCCAGGGCTCGAACTGGGTCGTCACCGAAGGCCTGAAGGAAGGCGAACGCGTGATGGTCGACGGCTTCCAGAAGCTGCAGATGCTGCCGCCGGGTACGCCGGTCAAGGCAGTGCCATGGCAGCCGCGCGCGGAAGCTACCGCCGCCGCTCCTGCCGCCGCACCAGCCGCGCCAGCCGGCGGTCAGAACGCCACGGCGAATGCCGGCCAGGCTGCCGCCAACAACGCGCGCCAGCTGCCTGCTTCGGCCCCGTCGGGCTCCACCGCGGGCGCCGCACCGGCCGCCGCCTCGACCGCACGCTAAGCGTTCCAGGCACAGAACAGGACTATTGCAATGGCACGTTTCTTTATTGACCGCCCTATTTTCGCCTGGGTGATCGCGCTGTTCATCATGGTGATCGGCGCGGTCTCGATCACCCAGCTGCCGATCGCCCAGTATCCGAACGTGGCTCCGCCATCGATCGTGATCAACGCCGCCTATCCGGGCGCGTCGGCACAGACCCTGGAAGATTCCGTCATCTCCGTCATCGAACGCGAGATGAACGGCTCCCCGGGCCTCGTCTACATGGAGTCGAGCAGCACCGCCAACGGCAGCGGCTCGATCACCCTGACCTTTGAAACCGGCACCAATCCGGAGCTGGCCCAGGTCGACGTCCAGAACCGCCTTTCACGCGCGGCCCCGCGCCTGCCGGCGGCGGTGAACCAGCAGGGCGTGCGCGTCGACAAGGTGCGCGCGAACTTCCTGCTGTTTACCATCCTCTCGTCGGACGATCCGAAGTGGGACCCGATCGCGCTGGGCGACTATGCCTCGCGTACGGTCCTGCCCGAGATCCAGCGCATCAAAGGCGTCGGTACCGCGCAGCTGTTCGGTACCGAGCGCGCCATGCGCGTCTGGATCGACCCGGCCAAGCTGGTGGGCTTCCGCCTGTCGCCGGCCGACGTCAACAATGCGATCCGCAGCCAGAACGCCCAGGTGGCGTCGGGCACCATCGGCGACCTGCCGCTGGCGCAAGGCCAGGAAATCACCGCGACCGTGGTCGTGACCGGCCAGCTGTCGACCGTCGAACAATTCGGCAACATCGTGCTGCGCGCGAACCCGGACGGCTCGACCGTGCGCCTGAAGGACGTGGCCCGCCTCGAAATCGGCGGCCAGGCCTATGGCACCTCGGCGCGCCTGAACGGTAAACCATCCACCGGTATCGGCGTCCAGCTGGCGCCATCGGGTAACGCCCTGGAGACCGCGAAGCTGGTGCGCCAGCGCATGGACGAACTGTCGAAGTTCTTCCCGCATGGGATGAAGGCCACCGTGCCGTTCGACAGCTCGAAGTTCATCGACATCTCGATCGAGCAGGTGCTGCATACCCTGGTCGAAGCGCTGGTGCTGGTGTTCCTGGTGATGTACCTGTTCCTGCAGAACTTCCGCTATACGATCATCCCGACCATCGTGGTTCCGGTCGCGCTGCTCGGTTCCCTCGGTACCCTGCTCGCGCTGGGCTACTCGATCAACGTGCTGACCATGTTCGGCATGGTGCTGGTCATCGGTATCGTCGTCGACGATGCGATCGTGGTCGTCGAGAACGTCGAGCGCATCATGTCGGAAGAAGGCCTGCCGCCGCTGCAGGCGACCCGCAAGGCGATGAGCCAGATCTCGGGCGCCATCATCGGCGTGACCGTGGTCCTGATGTCGGTGTTCGTGCCGCTGGCCTTCTTTGCCGGTGCGGTGGGTAACATCTACCGCCAGTTCGCGGTCGTCATGGTGTCCTCGATCGCCTTCTCGGCCTTCCTGGCGCTGTCGCTGACCCCTGCCCTGTGCGCGCACCTGCTCAAACCCGTCGAAGCCGGCCACCACCACGAGAAGAAGGGTTTCTTCGGCTGGTTCAACCGCCGCTTCGCGCGTACCGCCAAGGGCTACGAAGGCTGGGTCGGTAAACTGATCCGCGGCTCGGGCCGTGCGCTGGTCGCTTTCGTGCTCGTGATCGGCCTGGTCGTGCTGCTGTTTAACCGCCTGCCGAATTCCTTCCTGCCGAACGAAGACCAGGGCTACGTGATCGCCAACATCCAGCTGCCGCCTGGCGCGACGCTGGAGCGCACCAACGAGGTCATGCGCACCGCCGAAAACTTCATCATGAAGCAGCCGGAAGTGGCGAACATGGTCAGCGTGCTGGGCTTCTCGTTCTCGGGCGCGGGCCAGAACATGGCACTCGCGTTCATCCCGCTGAAGGACTGGAGCGAGCGTAAGGGCGAAGGCTCGAGCGCCCAGGCCCTGGCCGGCCGCATCATCGGCGGCCTGTCGGGCGTGCGCGATGCCTTCATCTTCGCACTGTCGCCGCCGCCGATCCCGGAACTGGGCCGCGGCACCGGTTTCAGCTTCCGCCTGCAGGACCGCGGCGGCAACGGCCACAACGCCCTGCTCGCAGCGCGTAACCAGCTGCTCGGCATGGCGTCGCAAAGCCCGATCCTGACCGGCGTGCGTCCGGAAGGTCTGGAAGATGCGCCGCAGGTCATGCTCGACATCGACCGCGACAAGGCGCAGGCCCTGGGCGTGAGCTTCGATTCGATCAATACCGCGATCTCGACCGCGCTGGGTTCGAGCTACGTGAACGACTTCCCGAACGCCGGCCGCCTGCAGCGTGTCGTGGTGCAGGCCGAAGCCGCAGCCCGCATGCAGCCGGACGACCTGCTGCGCCTGAACGCCCTGAATGCCCAGGGCCAGCCGGTGCCGCTGTCCTCGTTCGCCACCACCAAGTGGGTGACCGGTCCGATGCAGACCCTGCGCTACAACGGCTATCCGGCGATGAGCATTTCGGGCGACGCCAAGCCGGGTTATTCGACCGGCGACGCGCTGGCCGAGATGGAAAAGCTGGCCGCCAAGCTGCCGCCTGGTTTCGCCTTCGAGTGGACCGGCCAGTCGCGTGAGGAACAGCTCTCCGGCGGCACAATGGGCATCCTGATGGCCTTCTCGCTGCTGGCAATCTTCCTGGCCCTGGCCGCGCTGTATGAAAGCTGGTCGATCCCGGTGTCGGTGCTGCTGGTGGTGCCATTCGGTATCCTCGGCGCCGTGCTGGCGGCCATGCTGCGCAGCTACCCGAACGACGTGTACTTCAAGATCGGCCTGGTGACCATCATCGGCCTGGCGGCGAAGAACGCGGTGCTGATCATCGAATTCGCGAAGGACCTGCAGGCGCAGGGACGCTCGCCGATGGAAGCGGCGATCGAGGCGGCGCACCTGCGCTTCCGTCCGATCATCATGACCTCGCTGGCCTTCATCCTCGGCGTGCTGCCGCTGGTGATCGCAGGCGGCGCCGGCTCGGCCTCGCAGCGCGCGATCGGTACCGGCGTGATGGGCGGTATGATGACCGCGTCGACGCTGGGCGTGCTGTTCGTCCCGATGTTCTTTGTCGTGGTGCGCAAGATCTTCAAGGGCAGCGAACGCCAGCGCAAGAAGTACGCGCACGAGGAAGATGCCGCGACCGCAATTCAGGAAAAAATATGATCGCTCAACTTAAAAAACTGACTCCACTTGCATTGGCAATGACGCTGGCGGGTTGCATGTCGCTGGCACCGAAGTACGAACGTCCGGCCGCGCCGGTGGCGCAGGCCTTCCCTGAACTGCCGAAGAGCGGCGGCACCACGCTGCCGACGGCAACCACGGAAGCACCTAGCAACCTGCAATGGCAGCGCTTCTTCGCCGACGCGCGCCTGCGCCAGCTGATCGAGCTGTCGCTGGCGAACAACCGCGACCTGCGCGTGGCGATCCTGAACATCGAGCAGGCGCGCGCCCAGTACCGCATCACGCGCGCCGACCGTGTGCCGACCGTTTCGGCGATCGTCAGCGGCAACCGCCAGACCACCGGCGAAGACCAGCCGATTTCGAGCGTGTACCAGGCCGGCTTCGGTGTCTCGGCCTTCGAACTCGACCTGTTCGGCCGCGTGCGCAACCTGTCGCAGGCCGCGCTGGCGCAATTCCTCGCCACCGAGGAAGCGCGCAAGACGACGCAGATCAGCCTGATCGCGCAGGTGGCGAACACCTACCTGACGATGCTGGCCGACGAGGAGCTGCTGGCCATCACCGAGCAGACGGTGAAAACCCGCGAAGAGTCGGACCGCCTGACGCGCCTGCGTTTCGAGAACGGTGTCGTCTCGAAGCTGGAACTGCAGCAGTCGGCCTCGCTGGTCGAAACGGCACGCGCCACGCTGGCGCAATTCCAGCGCCAGCGCGCCCAGGACGTGAACCTGCTGACCCTGCTGGTGGGCCAGACGATCCCGGACAACCTGGTGCCGGGCGCCACCCTGGCGACGACCGAGCTGCCCGACCTGCCGGCCGGCCTGCCCTCCGACCTGCTGATCGCCCGTCCGGACATCCGCGCGGCCGAGCAGCAGCTGATCGCGGCCAACGCCAACATCGGCGCGGCGCGCGCGAACTACTTCCCGCGCATCTCGCTGACCGGCTCCGTCGGTAGCGCCAGCACCGAGCTGTCCGGCCTGTTCAAGTCGGGCTCCTTCGGCTGGACCTTCGCACCACAGGCCGTGCTGCCGATCTTCGACCTCGGCCGCGTGAGCGCCGGCGTCGATGCGGCGAAAGCCGGCCGCGACATCGCGGTGGCCCAGTACGAGCAGTCGATCCAGACCGCGTTCCGTGAAGTGGCGGACGCCCTGGCCGGCCAGGCGACGTTCAGCGAGCAGCTGCGCGCCCAGCGCGCCGTGGCGCTGGCCGAGCAGGACCGCTTCAACCTGTCCGACCTGCGCTACAAGAGCGGCGCGGCCAGCTACCTCGACCTGCTGGACGCCCAGCGTTCGCTGTTCCAGGCCCAGCAGCTGGCGGTGCAGGCGAACTTGGCGCGCCTGCAGAACCAGGTCACGCTGTACCGCGTGCTGGGCGGCGGCTGGAGCGAGCCGGCGTCGAACGCGCAAGCGGCACGCTGATCGGCGGCTGCGTCGTAAAAAAACCGAGACTGCGTGTCTCGGTTTTTTTATGCTCGCCTGCTCAGCGTATAAACGACCTCTTTCGCTTCAGGTGGATGGCGCAGCCATCCCTGCGCTGCATAGAAGCGGTCGGCCCGGGTGCCGGGCGTCGTACTCAGGTGGACGCGCTCGTGGCCCAGCGCGAACAGCCAGTCGGCTGCCAGTACGAGGAGTGTTTTGGCGAGGCCGCGTCCTTCGTGTCCGGGGCGGACGAAGAGCGCCCAAATCGAGGCATTCTCCTTGTCCGCGTAGCAGAAAGCGACGACTTCGCCATCGCCTTCCGCGACCCAGCCGCGGCCTGACTTGTCGAGGAAGTCCAGGTACATTTGCGGCGTGACGCGCGCCGGATCAGACAGCACGTTTTCGGTCACGGAAAGCCGGATGCGCGACATCGCCGGGATGTCGGCGCTGACGGCTTGCCTGAACGAGGGAAGATAATCCGGCAGCATCATGCCTGCCCCGACATCAAATGGCGGTCGATGAGCGGCGCGACACGCGCTGCCAGCGTGCAGCCGAGGCTGTGATCGGCGCCAGGGAAGACATGCAGCGCCGCCCGAGGCAGCAGGCTGGCCAAGCGCTGCCCGACCTGCACCGGGCTGATCGGGTCCGCATCGCCCCACAACAGCAGCGTCGGAATACCCAGCCCAGGCAGGCGGGGCGCCAGGTCTTCCCGGTAGCTGATGAACCAGTCAGGCAAATCGGGCTGGGCGGCGCGCATGGCCGGACGCCAGTCCTGGGCATCGAACGCCGACAGATCGATGCCACCCGATGTCACGCACAACACGAGGTGCGTGACGAGCTCGGGCATGCGGAGCGCCGCGCGCAGCGCGACGACACCGCCCATCGACTGGGCGATGAGCGCGCTCGGGCGGTCGATGCGGTCGACGACTCCGCCGACCAGGTCGTCCATGCTGCGAATGGCCGGGTCGCGCGGCACGCCGTCGAAGCCGGGCCAGGTGACGTGCACCCTGGATGCCGGGTGCGCCAGCAGGCCGGACACCGGATGCCAGAATTGTCGTTGCCCGGACGCGCCGGGAAGAAACAGGAGTTGGGATGGGGTTTGCACGCCCAGAATATACAGCAAGGCCGCGCTGCTGCGCAGGCATGAGCAGCGGCTGAGGCCGTGTCCGAATGTCAGACCTGATCCCAGCTTTTTAGCGCTGCGCCACCCGCGACGTCAGGACCACTACCTGGGCCAGGGCCGGATCGGGCCGATAGCGCATCGTCATCTCATCGCCCCAGACGCCCTGGGCGAACACCATGTGGACGCTGCCATCTGCGGAGACGAACTTGTTGCGTGCAACCGCGGTGAGGCGGATCGGTTGCTGCGTGTCGATGGTGGCTTCGATGTACTCCGGCGCGGTCTTGACGCGCATGAACCAGCCGTTCGACAGCTCGTAATCGCCGCCGATCTGTTTCGCATCGTCGGGGCGCACCCAGTATGCCCTGGCAGGCGCCGTCACCTGGACGGTATTAAGCGTGGCCGCGCCGGACTGCGGGTAAGGTAATTGCTGTGCACCGGCGCTCGCGGCCAGCACGAACAGGGATGCGGGAAGCAGGAGGGAAAGAGGTCGCATGACTATTCCTTGGTGAAGCAAGGCTGGGCCGTGGAAACAGGCGCGCCGCAATCGAGAGGCGCGCTTGTCTCGCGACCGCTCAGCGCTGCGCCAGCCGCGAGGAGATCACTACGACCTGGGCCAGGCGCGGATCGGGCCGATAGCTCATCAGCATCTCGTCGCCGGCCTCGCCGCGGTTGAAGTCCATCGTCACGTTGCCGTCGGCCGAGACGAACCTGTCGTTACCTACCGAGGAGAGCCGCATCGGTTGCTGGTCGTCGATAGTGGCGTCGATGTAGCGGGCCGCCGGACGTACCTTCATATGCCAGCCGTTCGACATCGCATACGAACCGGCCAGCTCGCGTGCCTGGACGGGGTCGATCCAGACTGTCTTCATCGGCGCCGTCACCTGCACGGTCGAGAGCGGTGCGGTCTGCGGATAAGCCTGGGTCTGGGCGAGCGCGCTGGAGGCCAGCAACAGCAGGGAGGCGGGGAGCAGCAGAGAGTGCGGACGCATGATGGATTCCTTCACGAAGCGTGGATGGGCGTTCGGGACAGTCACCACGCGGGTCGGCGCGGTGCCCTGCCCTGGAAGAGCCGCAATGGGCAATGCCGATTGCGGATGATTCAGTCTAGGGCAGCGTCTGCCAGCTGCAAGAGCCAAAAATGGGGGCATCACGAAACAATCTCGATTCGGGCGGGTTCAGATCGGCAAGATATGACTCGGAATCGCGCATGCAGATGCGGCTTTTCGTATCGCGATGCACTGGCGCACTCGTGCGTCCCCGCTGCGTGAACTTGGCTAGACTGAACCGGTCTACCAGTTGATGGCTTCAACCGACGCCGAGAGACTGTCATGCGGAATTTTTTTCATTCACACTGGAAAGTCCTTGTCGCGCTCATCCTGCTCATCCTGGTCGCGGTGCTGACGGTGAGTCCGACCTCCACTTCCGCCGCCGCTGCGCCGCCGCTGGACGAGCGCCTGCGTGCGCACGCGAGCGCAATCGCGTCCAGCGAGCACAACACGGGCACACCGCTCGCGCTCGAGCGCGCGGCCGCCTACATCGAAACGGCGTTGACGGAGGCCGGCTACCGGCCGGCGCGCCAGGAATACGCCGCCGGCGGACAGCGCGTGCGCAATATCGAGGTCGCGGTGAGTAATGTTGCTCCGGGCAAGCGCCCGGACCGGATCTTCATCGTTGGTGCGCACTACGATTCGGCGCCGGGTGCGCCGGGCGCGAACGACAACGGCAGCGGCACGGCGGCCGTGCTGGAGCTGGCGCGCCTGCTGAAGAACGTGCAGCTCAGCGCCGGGACCGAACTGCGCTTCGTCCTGTTCGTGAACGAGGAGCCGCCCTGGTTCATGGGCGAACAGATGGGCAGCATGGTGCATGCGGCCGAGATGAAGCGCCAGGGCCAGCCCGTGCAGGCAGCGCTGGTACTGGAAACGATGGGGTATTACACGGATGCGCCGAACAGCCAGCAGCTGCCGCCGGGACTCGAAGGCCGCTATCCGTCCACCGGTAACTTCATTGCCTTTGTCGGCACGCTGGAATCATCGAGCCTGGTGCGCGAGGCGCTGGCGGCATTCCGGGCGCATTCGGAGTTTCCGGCCGAGGGACTGGCGGCGCCGGCGCATACGACCGGGGTGACGCTGTCGGATCATTCTTCCTACAACCGGCATGGGTATCCGGCGCTGATGATTACGGATACGGCCTTCATGCGCTATCCGTATTACCACACGGCGCAGGATACGCCGGAGAAGCTCGATTACGAGAGCATGGCGCGGGTCGTCAACGGGTTGGCGAAGACGATTGTGGCGTTGGCAGGGGCGAAGCAGGGATAAGGCGGGCAGCGGGGTGCAGGCGGTGAATCCTGGGCTCGAGAGCCCAGGCTACGAATTGAATGCCTTCATTTGGTCTCGCCGAGGAACATCTCTTGCAGGTCGTTGAGGAAGCGCTGGCCGAGTTCGGTCGGGCGGATCAGCTTGAAGTCGCGGGTCAATAAGCCCTTGGCTTCGGCGGCGTCCAGGGCCTTGCTGATGGCGGTGATGCTCATGCCGGTGCGTTCGTTGAACAGGTTCGGATCGAAGCCGCCCGTGAGGCGCAGCAGGTTGAGCATGAACTCGAAGCCCATGTCGGCGCGGGCGATCTCGTGTTCTTCCTGGATCGGGTTGCCGCGCTTGGCCGCTTCCATGAAGGAGCCCGGCTGCTTGAAGCGGGCCTGGCGCAGGATGCGGTGCGGGAAGGAGAGCTTCGAGTGCGCGCCGGCGCCGACGCCGAGGTAGTCGCCGAAGGTCCAGTAGTTCAGGTTGTGGCGCGCCTGGCGGCCGGGCCGCGCATAGGCCGAGACTTCGTAGTGGTCGTAGCCGCCGGCCGCCATCGTTTCCGCGATCATGTCCTGCATGTCGGCGCTGGCGTCGTCGTCGGGCAGGCTGGGCGGATACTTGGCGAAGACCGTGTTCGGTTCCATCGTCAGGTGGTACAGCGACAGGTGCGGCGGCGCGAACGAGAGCGCCGTTTTCAGGTCGTGCTCGGCCTGTGCCAGCGTCTGCGAAGGCAGCGCGTACATCAGGTCGAGATTGAAGTTCTCGAAAGTCGAGGTCGCGATCTCGACCGCGCGCAAGGCTTCGCGTTCGTCGTGGATGCGGCCCAGCGATTTCAGGTGTTCGCCATTGAAGCTCTGGATGCCGATCGACAGGCGGTTCACGCCGCTGTCGCGGAACTGGCGGAACTTCTCGATCTCGAAGGTGCCGGGGTTGGCTTCCATCGTGATCTCGGCGTCGATCTCCAGCGGCAGCAAGGTGCGCACGTCCGACAGCAGCCGGTCCAGCCCTGCGGCCGACATCAGGCTCGGCGTGCCGCCGCCGATGAAGACCGTGTGGATCTTGCGGCCCCAGATCAGCGGCAGCGACTGTTCGAGATCGAGGCGCACCGCGTCCAGGTAGTCCTTTTCCGGCAGTTCGCCCTTCGCTTCGTGCGAATTGAAGTCGCAGTACGGGCACTTGCGCACGCACCAGGGGAAGTGGATGTAGAGCGACAGCGGCGGCAAGGCCGTCAGGTTGAGGGCGCCCGGCTGCAGGTATTGCAGGGCCGCGGTGGCGGGATTACGCGGTTCCTTCGAGGTCGAACCCGCGACTTTAATCGGAATCATTTCAGTTTCTCGACCAGTGCGCGCAGGGCCTGGCCCCGGTGCGAGCGCGCATTCTTTTCGTCAGGGGTCAGCTCGGCCGTGGTCTTGCCCAGTTCCGGAATCAGGAAGTGCGGATCGTAGCCGAAGCCGTTCCCGCCGCGCGGCGTGTCGATGATGACGCCGTCCCAGCGGCCATCGGCGATCACCGGTTGCGGGTCATCGGCGTGGCGCACGTAGACCAGCACGCAGTAGTAATACGCCGATTTGTCTTCCTTGCCGGCCAGGTCCGCCACCAGTTTCGCGTTGTTGCGCGCGTCCGATTTCGGCTCGCCGGCGAAGCGCGCCGAATACACGCCCGGCGCGCCGCCCAGCGCGTTCACGCACACGCCGGAGTCGTCGGCCAGCGCCGGCAGGCCGGTCAAGCGCGCGGCATGGCGGGCTTTTTCCAGCGCGTTCTCGACGAAGGTGGCGTGCGGCTCCTCCGCTTCCGGGACGTCGAATTCGCCTTGCGGGTGCAGGGTGAAACCGATCGGGCCGAGGATTTGCTGGAATTCCTTCAGCTTGCCGGCGTTGTTGGAGGCGAGGACGAGGCGTTGGGTCATGGTGGGAAGTCAGGCGCGGAAACGAAGCGCATATTTTACCCCGTTCGTAGGGCGGGCATGCCCGCGCGTGACGCTCGCATCGTGTTGGCGCGGTCTTTCCTAAAACGAAGCCAACACATTGCAAAGTTCCCGCGTGGGCATGCCCACCCTACAAACCCAGTGCGCCTTTCTGCAAACGCACCAGTTCCTTGATTCCGCTGTCAGCCAGGTCCAGCAAGCGATTCATGCCCGCACGGTCGAACGCGGCGCCTTCCGCCGTCCCCTGCACTTCAATAAAATGCCCCGCCTCCGTCATCACCACGTTCATATCGGTATCGCAGCCCGAATCCTCGACGTAATCCAGGTCCAGCACCGGCGTGCCCTGGTAGACGCCGACCGAGATCGCGGCCACGAAATGCTTCACGGGCACGGCGGTCAATGCGCCGCGTGCAACCAGCGCACTGAAGGCGTCGTAGGCAGCGACCATGGCGCCGGTGATCGAGGCGGTGCGGGTGCCGCCGTCGGCCTGGATCACGTCGCAGTCCAGGTGCAGGGTGCGCTCCCCAAAAGCTTCCAGGTCGAAGGCGGCGCGCAGCGAGCGGCCGATCAGGCGCTGGATCTCCTGCGTGCGGCCGGACTGCTTGCCGCGCGCGGCTTCGCGGTCCATGCGGGTGTGGGTCGAGCGCGGCAGCATGCCGTATTCGGCCGTCAGCCAGCCCTGCCCTTTGCCCTTCAGGAAGCCCGGCACCTTCTCTTCGATGCTGGCGGTGCAGATCACCTTGGTGTCGCCGCACTCGATCAGGACCGAACCTTCGGCGTGCTTGGTGTACTGGCGGGTGATGCGGATGTTGCGCAATTGGTCGACTGCGCGGCCGCTCGGGCGGGTGCTGAACGTCATGGTGAACCTTTTTATTTAAGTAATTGGGACGATTTCTCGATCGCCTGGTTGATCTCGGCGATCGCCTTTTCGATGGCGTCTTCGTCGAAGGGGTCGGCGTCGATGGCGGCATCGGGATCGAGCGCGCCGGCATTGCTGATCGTGCTGCTGACCTGGTCCTCGGGCAGGAGCTGGGTCGAGATCACGTTCGGATCGGCGGCGCCGGGATGGTCGGCGCCCTGCCAGCGGATCGCCAGCGCGGTGGTGTTGTCGGCGCGCGGGCCGCCGATGGCGACCGCCATGTTCACCAGTTCCGGCACCGCCTCCACCACGCTGCGGCTGTCGAGCTTCTGGACAATCTCGGCATCCGGCACCATGGACCACAGGCCGTCGGAACAAAGCAGCAGCACGTCGCCCGCTTCCAGGCTGGCCTGGCGCGAGAGCTCGAAGCGCGGCGTGCTGCTGCCGCCCAGGCAGCTGTACAGCTTGTTGCGGTCGGGGTGGGTAGCGCGCTCGGCCGGACTGGCCAGGCCCTTGGCGATCAGGTATTCGAGGTGCGAGTGGTCGCGCGTTTGCGCCAGCACCTGGTTGCGGCGCGTCCAGTAGAGGCGCGAGTCGCCGCAATGGGCCCAGATGGCGCAGCCGTGCTGCACCAGGCAGACGACCACGGTGGTGCGCGGACTTTCCGCCAGCTGGTGGCGCGCGGCATAGGCCAGGATGTCGCGATGGGCCTGCAGCAGCGCCTCTTCCAAGAAGCGCTCGGGCTTCTTGATGGTCGGGCGGGCCTGCATCTGGAACATCATCGACAGGGTCTGCATCGCGATGGTCGAGGCGATCTCGCCATGCTGGTGGCCACCCATGCCGTCGGCCAGCACCAGCAACAGCGCGTCGCGCGTGAAGCAGTAGCCCATCCGGTCCTGGTTGAGCTTTCGCCCGCCGATGTGGCTGTGCTGGTAGACGGAAAACTGCATGGCGGCTCCTGGTTGCCTGTGATTGGTTTATTTGCCCTGGCGGCCAAAGCCGCCGATGCGGCCCAGCAGGCCGCGCAACCCGGCAGTGGGCTGCGGCGCCGGTGCTTCAGGTTCCGCCGCGAGCGGTTTGCTTGGTGCGGCCTGCAGTACCTTGTGGACGGCGAACACGCTGGGCGGACGCGCCATCGGGTCGAGCGCGAGGCAGGCGCGCACGGTCGCCACCAGCTCGGGCGAATAGGCGCCTTCCAGCTTGGCGAACTGGTCGTCCAGCTTGTCGCCCTGCTTGCGCGCATCGGCCGCCTGCGGCGGCGTACCGAACATGCAGGCGTACATGGCCGCGCCCAGGCTGTAGATGTCGGACCAGGGACCGAGCGGCTGGCCCTTAATGTAGAGCTCGGGCGGCGCGAAGCCCGGGGTGTACATCGGCGCCAGCATGGGGGAGTCAAGCCCGGCCGCCTGGCGCGCGGCGCCGAAGTCGAGCAGGATGGGCGAGCCGTCGCTGCGCAGGTAGATATTGGCCGGCTTCAGGTCCAGGTGCAGCAGCTTGTTGGCATGGGTTTCGCGCAGGCCGCGGCAGACGCCGTCGAAGGTCTTGCGGACAAAACCCTCGCCCAGGCGGCCGCCCTTGGCCATCATACGCGCGATGTGCTCCTGCAGCGACTGGCCCGACTCGTAGGCCATGACCATGTAGACCGTATCGTTGGCGCGGAAGAAGTTCACGATGCGCACCACGTTCGGGTGGTTGATGCGCGCCAGCGCCCTGCCCTCCTCGAAGAAGCACTTCAGGCCGATACGGAACAGCGGCTGGTTCGGGCGCGCGATCAGGGGCACGAGTTCGCCCGGCTGGCGCAGCGCCAGCGCGCTGGGCAGGTACTCCTTGATGGCCACCGCGCTGCCTTCGGCATCATATGCAAGATAGACAATACTGAACCCGCCAGACGCGATTTTCTTTACAATGCGATAACCGGCAATCTCCAGCCCTTCCGGCAAGGGTGCGTTATTTTGTGCGGCCATACTGAAGAGTTCCTTGCATAACACGGCGATTGTGTGGATAAATGTCGGACTTGTAAAGAATAAAAACCGGGGACTTTAGTGAGCATTTCAAGCATGACAGGCTATGCGGTGGCCACCAGCGAAGGCGCGGCGGGCACCCTGACGATCGAGATCAAGAGCGTCAATTCGCGTTTTCTCGATCTCCAGTTCCGTATCAACGACGAACTGCGCGCGCTGGAACCGGACCTGCGCGCCGCCATCATGGCCGCCATTACCCGCGGCAAAGTCGAAGCACGCCTGTCCTTCGGCCGCAAGGTCGCCGGCGGCGCCCAGGCGCTGAACCAGGCGCTGCTGGCCGACCTGGCCCGCTTGCAAGGCGAAGTCAGCCAGCACTTCCCGCAGGCGCAAGCCATGTCGGTGGCCGAGCTGCTGCGCTGGCCCGGCGTGGTCGAGGAATCGCACATCGGGCAGGAATCGCTTCAGGCCGACGTCGCCGCCCTCACCGCCAAGACCATCGCCGCCTTCGTCGAAAGCCGCAAGCGCGAAGGCGCGGCGCTGGAAACGATGCTGCAATCGCGCATCGATTCGATGGAAGCCATCGTCAAGCGCATCACCCCGCTGATCCCGCAAGTCATCGCCCAGTTCCAGCAGAAAGCCGTCGAGCGCATGCAGGATGCGCTGGGCCTGGCCGGCCACGGCAATCCGTCGACGCTGACGCGACAGGAAGTATTCGAACGGATCCGCCAGGAAGTCACTTTATATGGCATCCGCATCGACGTTTCCGAAGAACTGTCGCGCCTGTCGGCGCACCTGAACGAGACGCGCCACATCCTGAAGAAGGGCGGCCAGGTCGGCAAGCGCCTCGACTTCATGATGCAGGAATTGAACCGCGAAGCGAATACGCTGGGCGCCAAGGCATCGGTCAAAGAGCTGGCGGATGCGTCGATGGAGCTCAAATTGCTGATCGAGCAGATGCGGGAGCAGGTGCAGAACCTGGAATAAAACCAATTTGAATGGCGGTGCGATGATCTCGCAGCCGCTTGAACGCGTGGACGGGGGCCCCGTCCACCCTACGTGTATCAAACTGTAGGGTGGACGGGTTTCCCGTCCACGCGTTCAGCTATATGATGAACAATCGCGATAAGAAACAAAGGAAACACCCATGATCACCACCGCTTTCTCCGGCAGCCTGTTCATTGTCGCCGCCCCTTCCGGCGCCGGCAAATCGACCCTGGTCAATGCGCTGCTGGCACAGGAGCCGGGCATCCAGCTGTCGATCTCGACCACCACGCGCCAGCCGCGTCCGGGCGAGCAGGATGGCGTGCATTACCACTTCACCACCGCCGAGGACTTCGTCAAGCGTGCCGATCGCGGCGAATTCATGGAGTGGGCCGAGGTGCACGGCAATTACTATGGCACCAGCCGCCTGACCGTCGAAGAGAAAATGAAGACCGGTACCGACATCCTGCTGGAAATCGACTGGCAGGGCGCGCGCCAGGTGAAAAAGCAGTTCCCGGACGCGGCCGGCATTTTCATCCTGCCGCCCTCGATCGAGGCACTGGAAGAGCGTCTGCACAAGCGCGGCACCGACGAACCGCACATCATCACGCGCCGTTTGCTGGCCGCCGGGGGTGAGATCGCTCACGCTCCCGAGTTCGAATATGCTATCATCAACGAAGAGTTCAACGTCGCCTTGGCCCAACTGCAGGCGATTGTCCAGGCGACACGTTGCCGCTTCGCCCAACAGGCTGCCCGCAACGCCTCGCTGTTTGCCCAGCTGGGTATCCACGCGATTCAACCGACTTAATTCAACTAACGTAACAGAAGCTCGAGAAACCGTAGCGAGCGGAAGAAGTTTTGGCCGAGAAGCGCAGCTGTACTTGAGTACAGCGAGCATCGCAGGCCAAAAATTCGACGCGCAGTAGGTTTATCGAGCTTCCACCACAGGAGCTAGACCATGGCCCGTATCACCATCGAAGATTGCCTCAAGAACGTCCCGAACCGCTTCCAGCTGACCCTGGCCGCAACCTATCGCGCACGCCAGCTGCTGCAGGGCCATACCCCGAAGGTCGAAGCCAAGGACAAGCCGACCGTCGTCGCCCTGCGCGAAATCGCCGCCGGCAAGATCGGCCTGGAAATGCTGAAAAAAGTGCCGATGTAAGAGCACCGGTGCGCCAGACTGTGTCGATGCCTGATTCTGTTATTCTGTCACCACACTGCGGCTGATCGACTAACGTATGAACCTGTTCCCCCCGGACTCGACACAATCAGGCAACACCACCGCCCGGACCAAGCGTCCGGGCAAGCCGCAAGACCTACCTGAGCCGCCCGCTCCCGGCGTTGCCTCGGTCACCCAGCTGGTCAACCAGCTGTCGGAATACCTCACTCCCGTCGAACTGAAGAAGGTCAAGGAAGCCTACCGCTTCTCCGACGAGATGCATCTCGGGCAAGTCCGCAAGTCGGGCGAGCCGTATATCTCCCATCCGATCGCCGTCGCCGAAATCTGCGCCGAGTGGAAGCTCGACGCCCAGGCCATCATGGCCGCGCTGCTGCACGACGTCATCGAAGACCAGGACGTCAAGAAGGAAGAGCTGATCGAGCGCTTCGGCCCGCAGGTAGCGAACCTGGTCGACGGCCTCTCCAAGCTGGAAAAGATCGAGTTCCAGAGCCTGGTCGAAGCGCAGGCGGAAAACTTCCGCAAGATGCTGCTGGCGATGGCCTCCGACGTGCGCGTGATCCTGATCAAGCTGGCCGACCGCCTGCACAACATGCGCACGCTGGGCGTGATGACGCCGGCGAAGAAGCGCCGCATCGCCGGCGAGACGATGGAAGTGTATGTGCCGATCGCCCACCGCCTCGGCCTGAACAACATCTACCGCGAGCTGCAGGACCTCGCCTTCTCGCACCTGTATCCGCTGCGTTACCGCACCCTCTCGAAGGCGGTGAAGGCGGCGCGCGGCAACCGGCGCGAGGTGGTCAAGAAGATCCTGGAAGCGGTCAAGAACACGCTGGCCATGGCCGGCATCCACGCCGAAGTCTACGGCCGCGAGAAGACCCTGTTCGGCATCTACAAAAAGATGCGCAACAAGCACCTGTCCTTCTCGCAGGTGCTGGACGTGTACGGTTTCCGCATCGTGGTCGACACGGTCCCGAACTGTTATGTGGCGCTCGGCACCCTGCACGGCCTGTACAAGCCGATGCCGGGCAAGTTCAAGGATTACATCGCGATTCGCAAGCTGAACGGCTACCAGTCGCTGCACACCACCCTGATCGGCCCCTACGGCACCCCGGTCGAATTCCAGATCCGCACCCAGGACATGCACCGCACCGCCGAGAGCGGCGTGGCGGCGCACTGGCTGTACAAGACGGGCGACCAGAACATGTCGGACCTGCAGCAGCGCACCCACGCCTGGCTGCAATCGCTGCTCGACATCCAGCAGCAGACCGGCGACTCGGCCGAGTTCCTCGAGCACGTGAAGGTCGACCTGTTCCCGGACTCGGTGTATGTGTTCACGCCGAAGTCGAAGATCATCGCCCTGCCGCGCGGCGCCACGGCGCTCGACTTCGCATACTCCATCCACACCGGCATCGGCGACCACACGGTGGCGGTGAAAATTAACAACGAAACCCAGCCGCTGCGCACCGAGCTGCACAACGGCGACATCGTCGAGATCGTCACCGACCCGGATTCGCGCCCGAGCCCGACCTGGCTCAGCTACGTGCGCACCGGCAAGGCACGCTCGGCGATCCGCCACCACCTGCGCACCATCAACGTCAACGAGTCGGTGGAACTGGGCCAGGAACTGCTGGCGCAGGCGCTGGCCGCGCGCAACATCGAACCTGAGCTGCCGGCCAGCACGATCGAAAAGCTGCTGGCCGAATCCTCGGCCAAGTCGATGGACGAACTGTACGCCGACATCGGCATCGGCAAGCGCATGCCGGCGCTCGTCGCGCGCCACATCTTCGGCCTGATGGACGGCGGCGAGTCCGACGCCCTGCCCTCGAACCTGCCACCCGCCGCCGACATCGACCCGGTCACGATCTACGGCAGCGAAGGCGTCTCGGTGCAATTGGCGCCCTGCTGCCTGCCGATCCCGGGCGACCAGATCACCGGCCAGCTGCGGCGCGACCAGGGCCTGGTGGTGCACACCTGCGACTGCCTGCCGGCCAAGCGCATGCGTGCAAAAGAGCCGGACCGCTGGATCGCCGTGCAGTGGGGCGAGGAGCTGAACCGCCGCTTCGACTGCCGCATCCGACTGCTGATCAACAACGAAAAGGGCATCCTCGCGCGCGTGGCGGCCGAGATCGGCGAATCGGACGGCAACATCACCTATGTCGGCATGGACGAGGACGACGAGAACATGATGACGCAGTTGCGCTTTACGATTCAGGTGAAGGATCGGGTGCACCTGGCGCATCTGATCCGCAACTTGCGGCGTGTGGCGGGGGTCAATCGCGTGGAGCGCGAGCGGGCATGAAATCTGGTGTTTGTGCACTCACAACATCTCCGGCCTATGCGCCACTGATCGCCGTATTTATGGCATAGTAGTCTTATGAAAGCACTCAAAAGCAAATTGGCGGCCCAGCTGTTGGCAGACCCTGCTGCGAGCGACCAACTGCGCAATTTCCTGGTCAATAGACCAGCAAGCGGTTCGCGGCCACAACAGGCTGCGACGGAACGCGTCGTCATTCGCAGCAGGAACGGAGCACTGACCGTGCAAGCAAGCGTCGTTCCAAAAGCCGCCAAGGCTGCTTAAATTGACAAATGAATGTCGCGCTGCCGACACTCATCCTATTTGTCATTCTTCTTCCCGGCTTTATCTTCCGTAGTGGCCTGAAGCGGGCGGAACGGACCTCCGTCGACTTCTCACCGTTCGGCCGTGTCGTGGCCGAAGCTGTCCTTTGGGCGATTCTGCTGCATCTGGCATGGCTGACAGGGGCGCACCTGTTCTTCTCGCGTGAGTTCGAACCGATCGTACTGATGAACTTGCTATCCTCTGTGCCGGTCAGCCAAGCCGCTGCGGCACAGCAAGTCGCTGTCGAATTTCGCCCGATTGCAACTTATTGCATTTCCCTGCTGATCGCCTCTTACCTCGTTCCCATGGTAGTGCGCAGCAAGATCTCGGCCTTTCGACTAGACCGCGAGGGCGCGCCGCTGAGCACCGTGTTCCGTTTCCACGACGCACCTTGGTACTACCTCCTGACCGGAGCCGACTTTACCGAGGATGAGCAACCGGATCTCATCTTCATATCGGCAATCGTCGAAGTAGCAAAAGAGGCGGTCCTATACGTAGGCATCCTGGACGACTTCTACTTCGATTCAGAGGGGCAGCTCGACCGCTTGATCCTGCAAGGGGTGCTGCGCCGTCCTTTATCGAGAGATAAGTCTACCGAGCCGGGCGCGGACGAAGAGGGCAAAGAGCGCTTCTACCCAATTGACGGCGACAATTTCGTATTGCGATATAGCGAAGCTATTACCTTAAACGTCCAGTATGTAAAGCTGACGGCGGCTGATGCTGACATACTTTCGCAGAACGCTGCTTCCAGCGCGCACTGAGGCAAACCAGACGCTTTTCACACATCGACCGAGGCCAATGGTCTTTGTTCATCCCCGCCGTGAACAAAGTCAATCACACAGCCGTAACGAAGGTCATCGTCCAGTTCGTTTCCCAACTCTCTCCCCCGTCGTTCGAAAACGCCTGCTCCCAGGTCGGGTTCCGGCCCGGCAGCGCCGTCCAGGTAAAGCGCACCTTGATCGCCCGCCCATCGAGCACATCGTCGGCAAAGAACAGGCCGACGCCATCGGAGAACTTGCCGACTACCGGCACGTCGAGCGCGCCCGGGTTGCGGCCGTCCAGCCACCAGATCGACCAGGTACCCGTTTCGCGGGAATACGAGCGCATCGCCAGCGCGCGCACGCGTCCGTCCGGGAAGTCGAGGATGTTGTCTTCGAGGTTGCCGAAGCCGCCGAGGGTTTTCACAGTCGAGGAGCGGCCCGTGAACGTGGTCCACGCGCTGCAGCCGGTCAGGCGGGAATTCAGGCGCCGGTGTTCGACGGTCCAGTCGCCGATGATGAAATCGAAGTCGGTCGGTGCGTTCGTTTCCAGCGGCAGCGGCATGGCGGTATCCCTGAGTTGGTGTGGAATCAATCTTTTCCGCCGAAGGCCAGCCCGAGGATGCGATCGAAGGCGTCGCAGGCGCCCGCACAGGCTTCGGCCACGTCGCCCTCGCCATGCACTTCGGCGCGCAACGCTTCCATGAAGGCGCGCCAGCGCGGACCGGGGCCGCCTTCGCCCGCGCCGCGCAGGTAGCGCAGCGGGTGCGGCGCCAGCTGGTCCGCCAGGCGTTTATAGAGCACGGCGCCGCCCAGCTGCGAGCCTTCGACGACATAGGCGACGCCCCAGCGGTAGGCGGGCGAGGCATCGACCGGCCAGGGTGCAGGGCTTGCCTGCACGGGTTCGGTGCAGCCGCTCAGGGCGGGATCGGCCAGGTCAGCCTCGATCAAGTCCAGGTGCGGGGCGTCAGCCAGGCCGGCCGGTCCCTGCGGGCCGTCCGTGTAGCTTTGCTGCCAGGCGTCGAGCGGCGCCAGCCAGGCGCGCAGCAGTTGCAAGTGTTGATGGTAGTCGGCCAGGGTGGCGTCGGGCGCGGAGAGCGGCAGGCCGCTGTCGAGGCGTTCGTGGCGCGAGCTTGTCGCCCGCCGCAGCGCGGCCAGGACGTCGGACTCGCGTGCGGTGTCGGTGGATCGGTTCATGTGGGGGCCAGGTGCGCCAAAGCAGACATCTTACCAGCCCAGGAATAATTCAGTCGGCGATGGGTTCCGGATACTCGACCGACACGATCTCCAGTTCGTCGCTGCCCTGCGGCGTCTGCAGGGTGGCAATATCTCCCTCGCGGCACTTGGTCAGCGCGCGCGCCACCGGCGAGACCCAGCTGATGCGTCCGCGCAATGGGTCGAGCTCGTCGACGCCGACGATGGTGACCGTGTGTTCTTCTCCCGCCTTGTTGACGTAGGTGACGGTGGCGCCGAAGAAGACCTGGTCGTTCCCGTAATGCACGCTCGGATCGACGACGAAGGCCGAATCCATGCGCTTGGTAAGAAAACGGATACGGCGGTCGATCTCGCGCAGGCGGCGCTTGCCGTAGATGTAGTCGCCGTTTTCCGAGCGGTCGCCGTTCGAAGCGGCCCAGTGCACCACGCGCACCACTTCCGGACGGTCGACGTCGATCAGCTGCAGCAATTCATCCTTGATGGCCTTGTAGCCGCCAGGAGTGATGTAGTTCTTGGCGCCGGCGGGAATCGCCTGCGCCAGGGCGACGGCTTCGTCATCGTCGTCGTTGTCGGACTCTTTTACAAATGCCTTGTTCATTCGTCCATTGTAGCCCCAGATCCGGCGGCTTGAAAAACCGTTGCCGGATTGCTCAGCTTCGCCTAAGGATTGCTTGCGCGGATGCCGTATCATGCGCAGCATGACGAGTCGACTTCCTTCCCGCAGTCCGCTGCTTGCGCCCCTGCTCTACCTGGTGGCGCTCCTGCTGCTGGCCGAGCAATGGCTGTGGGAAACGGGTAGCCGCTTCGCCAGCGGGCTGGCCACCTGGCCGCCGCTGCGGATGCTGGAAAACGGCATCCGGCGCCTGCCGCCCTGGGCCGCCCTGCTCGCTTTTGCCCTGCCCGGCCTGCTGCTGTTGCCGGTCAAGTTTCTGGCTTTACTCGCGATCGCCCACGGTCACGCCCTGACCGGCCTGCTGGTCTTCATTGTCGCCAAGCTGGGCGGAGCGGTGGTGGTGGCGCGCATCTACGTGCTGACCCTGCCGTCCTTGCTGGCGCTCGTCTGGTTTGCGCGGTGGCACAATCGCTTCATTATGTTCAAGGACCAGCTCATTGCCCGCCTGCGCGCCAGCGTCATGTACAGTCAGGCGCGCCGTTCGTTCTCGAGCCTGCGCCGTACCCTGCGCCGGCTGCGCTACCAGTTGCGCCCTTCCGTGCCCTTCGGCAGCCGCCACGCCACGCGCAGCGCGCGCGCCCTGCGCCGCTTCGTTTCTCTCTGGCGCCGGCGCCGCAAACCAGAAAACGACAGGACATGACGAGCACCGAACCCCTGCTGGCCGCGCCCATGCACGCCGCGCCGGCCGAAATCCTGCTGATCGACGCGGCCACGCTGGCCCTGGTCGACATGAATACCAGCGCCCGCGCCAACCTCGGCTACGATGGCGCCATGCCGCAAGGCCTGCGCGCCAGCGACGTCGCCCCCGGCCTGGACGACGGCGCCCTGAATGCGCTATTGGCCAGCCTGGGCGAAGACATCGGCGACCAGCGCTGCCTGCGCACCGAATTGCGGCGCGCCGACGGCAGCAGCTATCCGGCCAAGCTGACCTTCTTGCGCACCCAGCGCGACGGCCGTTCTCTGCTGCTGGCGATCGGCGACGACCTCTCGCCTGAACAAGCGGCATCCAGCGCCCTCGCGCAATACCAGACGCGCTTCAACGCCATCGTCGATCACACACCGGGCCTGGTCTACCAGTTCCTGCTCGCCGCCGACGGACGCCATTCTTTCCCCTACCTGAGCGAAGGCTGCGCCTCCCTGCTCGGCGTGCAGCCGGCCCAGCTGCAGCTCGACCCGGACCTGTTCCTGCGCCTGATCCTGCCGGAAGACCGCAAGGGCTACCTGGAAGCGATGGCGGTGTCGAAGATTTCCTTATCAAGCTGGAACTGGGAAGGCCGGATCTGGATCGACGCCTGGAAAGACGTCAAATGGATCAACCTGCGCGCTACGCCCCATGCGGCGGGCGGCGGTGCGGTCCAGTGGGACGGCATCATGACCAACATCACCGACAGCAAGATCGAGCAGCAGGAAGCCCTGCGCTCGCGCGCGCGGCTGGCCGAGCTGACGGAACATAGCGAGCAGGTGAAGGAGCAGGAACGGGCCCGCATCGCGCGCGAGATCCATGACGACCTGGGCGGCAACCTTACCGCGATCAAGATGGCGCTGTCGATGCTGAGTAGCCGCCTGCCCCAGGACCAGCCTGCCCTGCTGGAAAAGGCGACCTACCTCGACGACCTGGTCGATCGCACCATCGAGGCCGTGCACCGCATCTCGCTCGACCTGCGCCCTTCGACCCTGGACCTGGGTATCGTCGCCGCGCTGGAATGGCAGGCGCGCGAATTCGAGAAGGGCTCCGGCATTGCCTGCATCTTCCGCAGCGCCGAGCGCGAGATCGAACTCGATCCGGACCATGCGGCGGCGCTGTTCCGCATCTTCCAGGAAGCGCTGACGAACGTCGCCAAGCATGCCGGCGCGACGCGCGTGACGGTGACCCTGCGCCGCCAGCGCCAGCACCTGACGCTCGCCATCTGCGACAACGGCCGCGGCATCGCTCCGGCCGACCGCCTGAAGCCGCACTCCTTCGGCCTGCGCGGCATGAGCGAACGGGCGCGCGCGCTGGGCGGCACGTTGACCTTGTCGGCGGCGCCAGGAGGTGGCACGATGGTGACAATCAAGATCCGGCTGGCTCCATCGCCAACCGCCCGTAGTGAAATGCCCAGGGAACAATGACCGACAAAGCCACCATCCGCGTATTCATTGCCGACGACCACGCCATCGTGCGCGAAGGCCTGAAACAGATCCTGGCCGAACAGCGCGACATCGTCGTCGCCGGCGAGGCCGAGAACGGCCTGGACGCGATCAAGCTCTTCCGCAAGTCGCGCTGCCACGTGATGCTGTTGGACATCTCCATGCCCGACCGCAACGGCATCGAGGTGCTCAAGCAGATCAAGCAGGAACGCCCGGAACTGGCCGTACTGATGCTGTCGATGCACCGTGAAGACCAGTACGCGATCCGCGCCCTGAAGGCGGGCGCGGCCGGCTATCTGACCAAGCAGAGCGCGCCGCGCGAGCTGGTCACCGCGATCCGCCAGGTAGCGAGCGGCCAGAAATACGTCAGCGCCACGCTGGCCCAGGCACTGGCGAGCCAGGTCGGCGCTGATCACGAAGCGCCGCCACACGA
Organism: Massilia sp. Mn16-1_5; assembly: GCF_004798585.1. Lineage (GTDB taxonomy): Bacteria > Pseudomonadota > Gammaproteobacteria > Burkholderiales > Burkholderiaceae_D > Telluria. The sequence goes on along the minus strand of NZ_PPXQ01000025.1, from coordinate 3,017 downwards.
CAGCCTTTCTGACCGCGAGTTCCAGACGCTGACGATGATCGCTTCGGGCAAGACGGTGAGCGAGATCGCGCGCGAATTGTCGTTGTCGGTGAAAACGGTGAGCGAATACCGGGCCCGCCTGCTGGCGAAGATGAACCTCAAAACCAGCGCAGAACTGACCCACTACGCCATCCGCAACCAGCTCGTAGAATAGGCCAGCTCATCCATTGCCGTTTAGTAAGAGACTTTCCGGCCTCTTTTCGTGCGATGCCGAAAAGAAAAGATGCTTATCATTGCTGCATAGTAAATACGTAGCCTTTGCATCATGTCCAACCCGCCCGCACAGAATCCCGTCGACATTGCCCGCGAGGCCTTTCGGCGCCTCGCCACGCGCCGCATCGCGCCCACGCCCGATGCCTACCGCGAGATCTACGACGAGATCGCCGGCATCCAGAAGCCGGCGCCTGCACCCGCAGCGCCCGCCCCTGCCGAGCTGGTGCTGGGCGACTTCGCCACGCAGCTGACCGACACCCCGGGCGAGCTGGCCGAGTACGGACGCCGCCTGAACCGCGCCGTGAAGGCGCGCGACTGGGACGGCTATGCGCGCGCCCTGTCGCAGCTGGTCGAAAAGCACCTGCGGCGCGGCATTCCGCCGGGCGTGACCTACGGCATGGAAAGCAAGGACACCATCCTCCTGCGCGAACTGCTCAGCCGCACGCTGGCGTTCGCCCTGGCCTCGCTGCTGCCGGCCAGCCCCACGCTGGCCAGCGAAGCCGAATCGCTGGGCGCGGCCGTCAAGGTGGCCCACAGCGAAGCGGCGCTGCAGGAAATCGCCACGCGCCTGAAGGAACTGTGCTTCCAGATCGAACTGCACAACGGCGACGCCGGCGAACAGCAGGAACTGCTGCTGCGCCTTTTTAAACTGCTGCTTGAGAACGTCAGCGAACTGCTGGACGACGACAGCTGGATGCGCGGCCAGATCGACGCCGTGCAGGAACTCATCAGTGGCCCGATCGACACGCGCTCGCTGGAAGACGTAACGCGCAGCTTGAAGGACGTGATTTATAAACAGGGGCAGCTGAAGCACAACCTGTCGGACGTGAAAGCCACCGTCAAGAACATGATGATGACCTTCATCGACCGCCTCGGTTCGGTGGCGGCCTCGACCGGCGACTTCCACGACAAGCTGGGTGGCTTCTCGGACCGCATCCGCCACGCCGCCGACATCACCGAACTGAACGAAGTGCTGGACGAAGTGCTGCGCGAAACGAAGCAGGCGCAAGCCGAGGCCCTGGCCTCGCGCGACCGCATGCTGGCGGCGCACAAGGAAGTGCAGGAAGCCGAAAGCCGCATCAAGGAACTGGAAGCGAAGCTGCAGCACATGAGCGAACTGGTGCGCGAAGACCAGCTCACCGGCACCCTGAACCGGCGCGGCCTGGACGACGTCTTCGAACGCGAAAGCGCCCGCGCCGACCGCCGCAACACGCCGCTGTGCGTCGCCCTCCTCGACCTCGACAATTTCAAGAAGCTGAACGACACCTACGGCCACCTGGCCGGCGACAACGCCCTGCGCCACCTGGCCAAGGTCGTGAAATCGACCCTGCGCTCGATCGACGTGATCGCCCGCTTCGGCGGCGAGGAATTCATGATCATGCTGCCGGAAACCCCGGTCGACGCGGCCGTGCAAACCATGATCCGCCTGCAGCGCGAGTTGACCAAGCACTTCTTCCTGCACGATAACGAGAAGCTGCTGATCACCTTCTCCGCCGGCGTGGCGCTGCGCCTGCCGAACGAAGACCAGGCGACGCTGCTGGCGCGCGTTGACAAGGCGATGTATCAGGCCAAGCAGACGGGTAAGAATCGCGTTGTGGTGGCGGACTGAGCGGACCTGACCGTACAGATGTAGCCAACGTACGCCAGGCAGCCAATGCCGCTACACTGATCATTCCATTCACGGCAAGCCTGCCGGCGCCAGTGCAGGCAGCGATCTCTTATGGAAACCGATCATGCACCGCATCTTCCACACTCACCGTACGCTGCCCATCCTGCTGGCCTGCCTGTCGGCTCTGACGCTACTGTCATCCGCTAGCATCGATGCCGCAGCACAGGCAGCCGCCGATACGCGCTATGAACGCGTCGTACCCAGCCCGGATGGCATCGGCAAGCGTTACATGGGCCGCGAGATTGCTGGCGTGATGGGATGGGAAGGCGCGCAATGGCTCGAGCGCGAAAGCCGCGCACGCGAGGAGCGGCCGGAATTGCTTCTGCGGGAACTGGCGCTGGCACCCGGCATGACGGTAGCCGACATCGGCGCCGGCACCGGCTACTACACCTGGCAGCTGGCGAAACAGGTCGGGCCCGGCGGACGTGTTTATGCAGTTGACGTGCAGCCGGAAATGATCAGCATGCTCGACAACCAAATGGCAAAGCGCGGCGTGCGCAACGTGGTCTCGGTACTAGGCAGCGAAACCACCGTCAAACTGCCTTCGGGCAGCGTCGACTTGGCAATCATGGTCGATGTCTACCACGAGCTCGCCTATCCCGCCGAGGTCCTCGACAGCATCGTCAAGGCGCTGAAGCCGGGCGGCCGCGTCGTCTTCGTCGAATACCGGGCCGAGGATCCCGCAGTCGCGATCAAGCCGCTGCACAAGATGAGCGAGCGGCAGGTACGGCGTGAAGCGACGGCACATGGCCTGAAGTGGGAACGTAGTGTCGAATCGCTGCCGATGCAGCATGCGATCGTGTTTCGAAAGCCCTGAGCGCAGATTTTTTGCTGATCCTATCGATGATCAGCAGCCCGAGAGCTGAGTGGCATAGCAGGTTCCGCCGCTGAGCAGACCTAACTGGGATGATGCAATTACACCAACAGGGTCAGGTCTGTCATTTCCGTGGGCAGGCGAGCTGAACGTCTGTATATGGACTCCTCCTCGTTTGCAAACAATCCGTCTTCAGGCCGTGAGGTACGACTGCTCACGTATATCCGGTCTCGTGCTACCGCACCTGCTCCAGGTGCTGGACCCTGATGGGCTATTCGCGCG
>NZ_PPXQ01000024.1 GCF_004798585.1 Massilia sp. Mn16-1_5 | reverse complement strand
GGACCCGCCGTGCGACGCGGACGCGGCGCTGGGGCGTCTGCGCGCACGTCTCGACGCCCCCGAGCGCCCGCCCGCACGGCCTGCCGCCGCCAATGACCCTCGCTGGCTGCGCCGCGCCGTCCTGGCGCAGTGCGGCGTGATCGTCCTGCTGGCGGCATTGCTGGCCTGGCGCGGCGACGGGACCGATGCGTATCGCGGCCTGGGCGCGGCGCCGGCGGTGCAGGGCCAGGCGGTGGTCGTGTTCCGCCCCGAGACGACGGAACGCGAACTGCGCCGCATCGTGCAGGCCAGCGGGGCGCGCATCGTGGACGGACCGACCGTGACCGACGCCTGGGGGCTAACCCTGCCGCGGGACGACGCGGCCCGCCTGCTGGCGCGGCTGCGCGCCGAGCCGGCCGTGCTGCTGGCCGAACCGCTCGGCGCCGAAGGCCGGCCGTGATCCGCATCGTCCTGGCCGCGCTGGCGCTGTGGGCACTGCTGGGCGCGAGCGCCTGCCGTGCCGCCGAGGACGCTCCGGCGGCGACGCGCGAAGCCCAGCCTTCGCGCCAGGTGCTGGTCATGCTGCGCCTGCCGCCGCAGCACTTCCGGCCCGACAGCGCCTATGGCGGCGGCTATACAGGCGACGCCGCGCGCGCCGCGCGCCGGCGCCTGGCCGCGGAACTGGCCGGCAGCCACGGCCTGAAACTGGTCCACGCCTGGCCGATGCCGGCCATCGGCGTCGACTGCTTCGTGATGGAAGAGGCGGGCGGCGGCCCGGTCGAGCGCGCCCTGGCGGCGCTGGCGCAGGACCCGCGCGTGCTGTGGGCGCAGCCGGTCAGCCTGTACGAGGGCATGAACGCGGGCATGGATGCGGCCGACCCGCTGTACCCCGTGCAGCCGGCCGGGCGCGACTGGCAGCTGGCCGCCCTGCACCGCGCCAGCACCGGCCGCAAGGTGGCGGTGGCCGTGATCGACAGCGCCGTCGACCCGGCCCATCCGGACCTGGCAGGCCAGGTGGCGCTGCACGAGAACTTCGTCGACGCCGCGCCCGAGGCGCCGGAAGCGCACGGCACGGCGGTGGCCGGCATCATCGCCGCGCGCGCCGGCAACGGCGTCGGGATCGCCGGCGTCGCGCCCCAGGCCAGGCTGATGGCCTTGCGCGCCTGCTGGGAAAGCCCGGGTGCGCCGGTGCGCTGCAACAGTTTTACACTGGGACGGGCGATCAATTATGCACTGATGCACGACGCGAAGATCATCAACCTGAGCCTGAGCGGGCCGCCTGACCGGCTGCTCCAGGCCTTGTTGGACGCGGCGCTGGCGCGCGGCGTCGCGGTCGTGGCGGCGTCCGATCCGCGCCGGGCCGACGGCGGCTTCCCGGCATCGCATCCCGGTGTGATCGCGGTGACGCAATCCGGCGGCGCCGTCGCGCCGCCGGGTACGCTGCGTGCGCCGGGCGCCGACGTACCGACTTGCCTCCCTGGTGCGCGCTGGGGCCTGGTAACGGGGTCCTCGTATGCGGCGGCGCATGTCTCGGGCCTGGCGGCCTTGCTGGCCGAGCTGCGGCCCGCCATCACGCCGGCCCAGCTGCGCAGCGGCCTGGGCGAGGAAGAGGGGACACACCGCTCCGCACGGACGCTTGCCCTGCAAGCCGGACAAGCTGGTAGCATAGGCGCATGCGCAGTCCTCGGGCGCGCCGCCGGAGCCTGCGTTTGCCTATGTCACCCGACCGCCGCAACGACCGCCGAACACTCTCCCTAGCCCTTGCGGGCCTCGTTCTTCCTGTCGCCCTGTACGCCCCCGGCGGCGCGCAGGCACAGACCAGCATCACCCTCGGCCTCGTTTCCGAATACAGCCTGCGCGGCCTGTCGCTGAGCGACGGCCGCCCGGCGCCGCAACTGCGCATCGACCACGATACCGACAGCGGCTGGTACGGAGGTGCCTTCGTTTCGCGCATGGCCCTGCGTGCCAGTCCCGCAACGGCGCTGGCGATCGGCTATGCCGGCTACGCGCGGCGCCTGCCGTCCGGCTGGAGCTGGGACGCCGGCGTCAAGCGCGCCGTCTTCCTGCGCGACGCCCGCAACAGCTACGTCGAGGCGTATGCCGGCATCAGTCATGATGACGCCGGCGCCAGGCTGTCGCTGTCGCCTGCGTATTACGGCGCCGGCCGCAGCGCCTACTTCGAACTGAACGGCGTCCAGCCGCTCGGCGAACGCTGGCGCCTGAGCGGCCATGCCGGCCTGCTGCACTGGCTGAGCGGCTACGGCGCCGCCGCGCGCAATCGCATCGACCTGCGCGCCGCCATTGCCACCGACATCGGCGACGCCAGCATCGAGATCGGTGTGCAGGCGCGCCAACGCGACCCGGGCCTGCGGGCCGCACGCGCCCGTGCGCTGTTCGCCGGCGCCAGCCTGGGTTTCTGAGCAGCGTCCGATTTTCCGCCATCTCCTTGAACCACGCCGCGCCGGGCGGGTATGAACGGGACCTCACCTTCCCGACTCGATCACGCAAGGAGCAGCCATGAGCATCCCCTTCAAAGCGGCCGCCTGGTGCAGGGCCGCCATGACCGGCGCCGTCCTGGCCGCCGGCATCGTTGCCTGCGGCGGCGGCGGCGACGACGACCCCGCGCCGCCGCCCGTGGTCACGCCGCCGGTCGCCACCAGCGCCTATACCACGAGCGTGCTGGTAGCCGACACCGCGCCCGCTGCCCACGTCGATCCGAACCTGGTCAATGCCTGGGGCATCGCCTTCAACCCGACCGGCTTCGTCTGGGTCAACAACCAGGGCAGCTCGACCTCGACCCTGTACGACGGCACCGGCGTACCCCAGACCCTGGTGGTCGCAATCCCGGCCGGCAGCGCAGGTCCCGCCAAGCCGACCGGCATCGTGTTCAACGCCAGCACCGACTTCAAGGTGACCCAGAACGGTGTCACCGGCGCCAGCCCCTTCATCTTCGTGGGCGAGGCGGGTACCGTCTCCGGCTGGTCGCCGACGGTGAACCGCACCAACGCCGTGACGGTCGTCGACACCGGCGGCGCATCAAGCTACAAGGGACTGGCGATCGCCAGCGCGAACGGCGCGAACTTCATCTATGCGACCGACTTCCGCAACAGCCGGATCGACGTCTACGACGCCAACTTCCAGAAAGTGACGCTGCCCGGCGGCGGCTTTACCGATCCGAACCTGCCTTCGGGCTATGCGCCCTTTGGCATCCAGGCCGCCGGCAATCGCATCTACGTCGCTTATGCCCAGCGCAACGCGGCCGGCACGGAAGAAGTGAAGGGCGCCGGCTTGGGGCTGATCGACGCCTACGATACGAGCGGCGCGTTCGTGGCACGCATCGCCACCGGCGGCGCCCTGAACGCGCCCTGGGGCATGGCGATCGCACCCGCCGCCTTCGGCGATTTCAGCAACAGCCTGCTGGTGGCAAACTTCGGCGACGGCAAGATCAATGCGTACAACCCGACGACCGGCGCGCTGATGGGTACGCTCAGCCGCGCGGACAAGTCGCCGATCGTCATCGATGGCCTGTGGGGCATCGCCTTCGGCAACGGCGTGCAGCAGCAACCCACCACGAGCCTGTTCTACACGGCCGGGCCGGCCAACGAGACCCACGGCCAGTACGGCAAGATCGAATTGCAATAAGGGCGCTGGCGCTTTGGCGCGCGCCGCGGGTCCCCTCCGCGGCGCGCGCCTTTTTGCGTCTGCGCGGATAATGATGTGCGGCACAGACGGCAAAAACGTACCATAATAGTAATGATGCAATCCGCGCATCGACTGCCAACTCACACTACATGCCCACCAAATCCGCAGCCAAGGCCGAGCCGGCCTACGAAGTGAAGAAGTCTCCCGTCCACGGCAACGGCGTCTTCGCCCGGCGCCACATCGATGCAGGCGAACGCATCATCGAATACCGCGGCGAACGCATCACCTGGGACGAGGCGACCCAGCGCGCCGAGGACCGCGGCGGCCCGATCAACCACACCTTCTACTTCAGCCTGCACGACGGCCGCGTCATCGACGGCGGCCGGCGCGGCAACGAAGCGCGCTGGATCAACCATGCCTGCACGCCCAACTGCGAAGCCTACGAGGACGAGGGCCGGGTCTACATTCACGCCCTGCACCCGATCGAGCCTGGACAGGAACTGAATTACAATTACGCGCTCATCTATGACGAGCGCCACACGCCGGCCCTGAAAAAGCTGTTCGCATGCCGCTGCGGCACGCCCGGCTGCACGGGGACCATGCTGGCGCCCAAGAAACGCCAAAAGAAAAAGGCGTAAAGGAATACTTCATGAAGCCCATCGTCCGCAGCCTGCTGGAAACCGATCTCTACAAATTCACGATGTGGCAAGCCCTGCTGCACCGGCATCCGAACGCGCATGGCGAGTACGAGTTCCTGTGCCGGAACCAGCCCGAATACCCGCTGGCCGAGCTGAAGGACGAAGTCGAGCGCGAACTCGACCACCTGTGCGAGATGCTGTTCACGGAAGAGGAGATCGCCTATCTGCGCGGGCTGCGCTTCATCAAGAGCGATTTCGCCGACTTCCTCACGGTGTTCCGCTTCCAGCGCAAGTTCATCACGGTGGAGACCGACGGCCCGCACCTGCGCATCCGCGCCACCGGTCCGATCGTGCACGTGATGGGCTTCGAAATCTATGTGCTCTACATCGTCAACGAGCTGTACTTCCGGCGTTTCGATCAACAGGCCGCGATCGAGGAGGCGCGCAAGCGCCTGGCGCTGAAGGTCGAGCAGTTCCGCGCTTTTGACGCGGAACCGAAGCGCGCCCACCCGTTCGAGTTCTTCGATTTCGGCGTGCGCCGCCGTTTCTCGGGCGAGTGGCAGGACGAAGTCGTGTCGACGCTGGCGCGCGAGCTGCCGCAGTTCTTCAAGGGTACCTCGAACGTGCACCTGGCGCGCAAGTACAACCTGGTGCCGATCGGGACCATGGCGCACGAATACATGCAGGCCTTCCAGGCCTTCCCGGTGCGCCTGCGCGACTTCCAGAAGGCGGCGCTCGAGGACTGGGTCCAGGAATACCGTGGCGACCTCGGCACCGCCTTGACCGACGTGGTCGGCATGGACGCCTTCCTCGCCGACTTCGACCTGTATTTCGCCAAGCTGTTCGACGGCCTGCGCCACGATTCGGGCGATCCGACCGAGTGGGGAGAAAAGGCGCTGGCGCACTACGCCAGGCTGCGCATCGACGCACGCACCAAGCGCCTCGTGTTTTCCGATGCGCTGACGGTGCCCAAGGCCCTGGCCCTCTACCGCCATTTCGCCGACCGCACCCAGACTGGCTTCGGCATCGGCACCCAGCTCACCAACGATACGCCCTATAAAGCGCTGAACATCGTCATGAAGCTGACCCGCTGTAACAACCAGCCGGTGGCGAAGTTGTCGGATACGCCGGGCAAGTCGATGTGCACCGACGAGACCTTCATGGCCTACCTGCGCCAGGTGTTCCAGCACACGGGTTCGTAGGATGGACGGGGATTCCGTCCACCCTACTACTCATTTGCCCTGCGACTGCAGCTTCCACAGCTCGGTCGGCAGGGCGGGCGGCGCGTCCGGATTGAAGAAGGCCGAATCCTGGATGTGCGAGCTGGTCACATACACCGTGCCGTCGGGGCCCTGGCTGAAGGTATCCGGCCAGCGCAGGCGCTGGTCCTGGACCAGCGTCTGGATCGGCGCGCCCGGACCCTGGTCGAGGTCGCGCATCCGGATTGCATTCTCTTCCACGCTGGTGAGCAGCATGCGGTTCGTGCCGCGCGGGATCAGCAGGCCGTCGTTGACGCCGTTGGTGCCGTAGTTCTCGACCGAGCTGGACAGGTCCTCGCCGCGCATGCCGGCGCCGCGCAGCAGTTCCGTCTTGATGCGGTACAGGGTGTCGCCCTTGATCGCCTGCCAGTACAGGTACTGGCCGTCGCCCGAGAGTTCGATGCCGTCGGCCGAGAACTCGACGCCGCGTCCGTCCGGGCGGCGCAGCACCTTGCCGTCGGCTTTGACATCGAGCCCTTTCTTCATCTGGGTGGACGCATCGCCGTCGAGCACGCGTGCCGCCTTGCCGCTCGCGATCTCCACCACCAGCAGCGCCCCTTGCACGCCCGAGTCGGTGATGTAGGCGAAGTCGCCCTCGGGCGAAAAGCGCACGTCGTTCAGGTAGGAGCCTTGCGGCGCCGTGTCTTCGCCGAAGGCGATGGTCTGCTTGACGCTGTTGCTGGCCAGGTCGATGCGCACCAGCTTCGGTCCGCCATCGACCACGTGGCTTTGCGCCGGGGCGGCCGGATCGAGCACCCACAAGCTGCCGCGGCCATCGGCGACGACGCTCTGCACGCAGACCCAGTGATCCTCGGGCGACACCTCGTCCTTGCGCGCGTTGCGCCAGCTGTTCCACTCCTCGCTTGGGTAGGGCTTGACGCTGCCGTCGGCCAGCAGCTCGGCCACGGACACCGCCGTGTCCTCGGTCCAGCGCGGGAAGTTGACGAAGATGCGATTGTCTTCGGATACGGTGACGCCGGTCACCTGGTGCTCGAAGCGGGCCACGCGCTCGATGCTGCAGCGGCCTTCCTGGAAATCGATGGTGTGTTTATCTGTCATGGAGCTCTTTCGAGTGGTTGAGTAGGGTCAGGCCGCCTTTTTCTGGGCGGCGGATGCGGTTTCGGCTTCGTGCGCGAGGCGTTGCTGCAACATGGCCAGCACGGCCGCTTCCTCGGGCTGCAGGGCGTGCAGGTCCTCGACCAGCTCCTGTTCGGTGCGCTCGCGCATGGCTTCGATCACGGCGCCTTCCATATAGGCGTCGAGCACGGCCGGGTGCACATAGCACTTGCGGCAGACCGAGGGCGTGTTGCCGAGCTTTTGCGCCACCGATTCGATGGCGCGCACGACGTTCTTCTTGGCCTGGGTTTCGGAATCGAACTTCTCGAATTCCTGCAGGGCCAGCGCCGCCAGCACCGTCCCCGACCAGGTACGGAAGTCCTTGGCCGTGTAGTCCTCGCCGGTGATCGAACGCAGGTAATCGTTGACGTCCGAGGAATCGATGCTGCGGGTCTCACCGTCCTCGTCCACGTACTGGAACAGTTCCTGGCCCGGCAGGTCGCGTGTGCTGCGGATGATGCGCGCCAGGCGCCGGTCGTGTACGTGGATCTTGTGGTACACGCCGCTTTTACCGCGGAACTTGAATTCGACGTCGCTGCCGTCGACCTTCACGTGGCGGTTGCGCAGCGTCGTCAGGCCGAAGGATTTATTGGTGCGCGCATACTCCTCGTTCCCCACCCGCATCATCGTCGCCTCGAGCAGGTAGACGATGGTCGCCAGCATCTTTTCGCGCGGCAGGCCGGGCAGCTTGAGAGCGCGGTCGACCTCAAGCCGGATGGCGGGCAGGGCCTTGCCGAAATTGATCATGCGCTCGTACTTTACTTCGTCGCGCACGCTGCGCCATTTCGGGTGGTAGCGGTATTGCTTGCGTCCACGCGCGTCGCGTCCGGTGGCCTGCAGGTGGCCGTTCGCCTGGGGACAGATCCACACTTCGGTCCAGGCCGGGGGAATGGCGAGCGACTTGATGCGTTTCAGTGTCGGCTCGTCGTCGATGAGTTCGCCTTTCGCGGAAAAATAGTCGAAGCCTTCCTTGGCCGGCTCGCGCCGGATGCCGGGCCGGTCGTCGTGGACATAGCGCAGGCCGGCGGCCTTGGCGGCGGCGGGCGGGGCGCTGAGCGGGGCCGCATCTGGCGGCGTCTGGACGTCGAGGGTCATGATGGAGGCTCGCAGTGGAAACGCAAAGTGGAAACAGGCCCGGCCGATCTTACGCTTCTCCCGGGCGCGCACCGTTCGGGAGCTAACGCAGGCGCACGGCCGGGCGTGACATTCTCCGCCTGCGATTTAACGTTCCCCAGTGCACCGGAATCGGATAAGATGCCTGCTGACGTGTTGTTTCATTGTTCATTTTCTTCCCCCGGCCCCTCCTGACGATGGTTCCAGCAGCGCTCTACGAAGCAGTCTTCAATGCCTCTCCGACAGGGCACTATTTATTGTCGCCTACGCTTGATGCAGTCATCCTCGCGGTCAACGACGCCTTCTTGAACGCCTCCGGACGCACGCGCGAGGAGCTGGTCGGCACCAGCCTGTTCGTCGCCTTTCCGCGCAACGCCGACGATCCGAACGATACCGGCGAAGATGATCTGCGCCGGTCGTTCGCCCGTGTCATCGCAAGCGGGCAGGTCGATACCTTGCCGGGAATCCGTTACCCGATCCGTGTCGTACTGCCTTCGGGCGAGGTGCGTTTCGAAGAGCGCTTCTGGAATGCGGTCAGCACGCCGATCTTCGGCCCCGACGGGCAGCTGGTCTGCATCTCGCACAGCACCAGCGACGTTACGGCCATGGTGCGGGCGGAGGTGGCCAGGAGCGAGAGCGAAAAACGTTTTCGGGCGCTCGTGAGCGCCAGCGCGGAAGTCGTGTACCGCATGAGCCCGGACTGGACCGAACTGCACCAGCTCGAAGGGCGTGGCTTCCTGCAGGACACGAGCGATCCGCGCCGCCTCTGGATCGACGACTACGTTCCGCCCGAGGACCATGCCCTGGTCCACGAGGCGATCGAGCGGGCGATGCGCACGAAGACCGTCTACGAGCTGGAGCATCGCGTGCGCCGGCTCGACGGCAGCTACGGCTGGGCCTTTTCGCGCGCCGTGCCGATGCTCGACCCGGCGGGCGAGATCTACGAATGGATCGGCGCCGCCAGCGACATCACCGCCCGCAAGGAAGCCGAAGAAAGGCTGCGCGAGTCGAGCCGGCGCAAGGACGAGTTCCTGGCGATGCTGGCGCACGAGCTGAGAAATCCCCTGGCGCCGATCAGCGCCGCGGCGCAACTGCTGCAGGCGCCGCGGCTCGACACCGGCCGGGTGCAGCACAGCAGCCAGATCATCAGCCGCCAGGTGCGCCATATGACGGCCCTGATCGACGACCTGCTCGACGTCTCGCGCGTTTCGCGCGGCCTGGTCGAGCTGGACAACGCGCCGCTCGACATCCGCGGCATCGCCACCAACGCCGTGGAACAGGCCATGCCGCCGATCCAGGCGCGGCGCCATGCGCTGAAGCTGCGCCTGCCGCCCGGGACGGTCATGGTGATGGGCGACGAAAAGCGCCTGGTGCAGGTGATCGTCAATATCCTGAACAACGCCGCCAAGTACACGCCCGAGGGCGGCCACATCGACCTCGATGTCGCCGTCGATGGGCAGGACGTGGTCATCGCGGTCGAGGATGACGGCATCGGCATGGAGCCGGACCTGGCAGCGCGCGCCTTCGACCTGTTCACCCAGGCGCGGCGCAGCTCGGACCGCGCCTCGGGTGGCCTCGGGCTCGGGCTGGCGCTGGTGCGCAGCCTGGTCGAGCTGCACCATGGCTCGGTCACCTGCGGCAGCGCGGGCATCGGCAAGGGCAGCCGTTTCACGGTGCGCCTGCCGCGCCTGGCCATGGAAGAGGGCGCAGATACGCGCGACGCCGGCCAGCCGGGCGCGCCACCGGCGCCGGTGGAGCCGCTGCGCGTGATGGTGGTGGACGACAACGTCGATGCGGCGGCCATGCTGGCCATGCTGCTCGAAGCCTCGGGCCACCGGGTGGCGGTCGAACACGACCCGCTGCGGGCCCTGGCGCGCAGCCGCGAGGAGGCGGCCGACGTGTTCCTGCTCGATATCGGCCTGCCCGGCATCGACGGCAACGAACTGGCGCGGCGCCTGCGGGCCCAGCCGGAGACGGCGGACGCGCTGCTGGTCGCCGTCACCGGCTACGGCCAGGAGAACGACCGCAAGGCGACACTGGCCGCCGGCTTCGATCACCACCTGGTCAAGCCGGTCGATCTCGAAGCGCTGGCAGCGATCCTGGCGGACGCGGTGCGTTAATCCTTATCCGTAGCGGGCTTCGACGAGATCGATCTCGCGCAGCAGCTTGCGCGCGATTTCGTCCGAGAGTTCACGCCCGTGCACCAGCGCCAGGATCGCCTTGCGCTCGGCCTGCAGGGCGGCGAGGCGGTATTCGCGCTCGGCCTGCTCGGCCACCCGCACCCGCGACGGGTCGTACAGGCCGCCCACGCCGAGCCGGTGCTCGTACACGCCGCGCACGTGGTCGATGGCGCTGGCGTGGACGTCGGCATCCTCCTGGTGCTCGGCGTGCAGGTGTGCCGCCTTGTCGATGGCATTGATCGCGGCCACGGCGGCGTCGTGGCGCGCGCGGTCTTCCTGCGACAGTTCGGCCGATTCCTCCGGCACTTGCAGGTTGCGCAGCACGCGCGGCAGGCCGACGCTGGCCACCAGCAGCGAGACGATGATCACGGCGCTGGCGTAGAAGATGGCGAGGTCGCGGCCCTGGAAGGGCGTGCCATTCGGCAGCGCGAGGGGCAGGGTCAGCACGCCGGCCATCGTGATCGCACCGCGCACGCCGGCCAGCGAGGTCGCCACCACGAGCCGGAAGTTAGGCTGATAGACCTGGCGCCCGTGGCGGCGCGCCTTCAGGATGGTGAGCCTGAGCGAGACCCACACCCAGCTAAGGCGCAGCAGGATCAGCCCGAGGCTGATCAGGAGCGCGGTGCCGAGCAGCGACCATTCCGTCATGTGCTCGTCGAGGCGGGCGTCGTGCAGGGCGCGGGCGACGATCTCCGGCAGCTGCTCGCCCAGCAGCACGAACATCACGCCGTTCAGGGAGAACTGCACCGTGTCCCAGACCACGGCGCGGCGCACGCGTGTGGTGGCGAGGGCCCGTCCGGAGAGTTCGACATAGCTCATCGAGACGCCGGCCGCCACCGCGGCCAGGATGCCGGAGGCGTGCAGGTGTTCTGCCGCGAGGTAGGCGCCGAAGGGAATCAGGAGGTTGACCAGGATCGGCGATCCGGGCTCCTCGCCCAGGCGCTGGCCGGCCACGCGCTGCACAAAAGCGACGCCCACGGTGATCGCGACGCCGCAGGCGATACCGGCCAGCGCGACCCAGAGGAAGGTCAGCGAGGCGTCGGCCAGCGAGAAGGCGCCGGTCATGGCGGCGGCCACGGCGAAGCGGAAGCACACCAGGCCGGTGGCGTCGTTCAGCAGGGACTCGCCTTCCAGGATGTGCATCAGGCGGTGCGGGATGGGAACGCGCGCGGCGATCGAGGACACGGCCACCGGATCGGTCGGCGCCACGATCGCGGCCAGCGCAAAGGCGACCGGCAGCGGCATGGTCGGCACCAGCCAGTGGATCAGGAAGCCGGCGCCGAGCACCGTAAAGACGACCAGGCCGAGCGCCAGCTCGAGGATCGTGCCCTTGTCGCGGAACAGGCCGACTTTCGGGATGCGCCAGCCATCGAGGAAGAGCAGGGGCGGCAGGAACAGCAGGAAGAAGATCTCGGGATCGAGCGCCACGCCATGGCCGAACACCCCGGAAATCACGGCGCCGAGGGCGATCTGCACCAGCGGCAGCGGCACCGCGAAGGGCAGCAGGCGCACCAGGTAACCGCTGCCGATCACCGCCAGCAGCATTGCGAGGACGACGCCTACCGATTCCATTCATTCTCCTTCATGTCGAAGCGGCATGATACGGGAATGTGGGCAGGAGCGTCGGACGTGGGTATGCATCGGTACGTCCGTGCGGGCATGCCCGCCCTACGTTACGCCACCGCTCCGTGAACTTGCTACGAACGGTGGTGCACCGCAGGGTGGGCATGCCCACGCGGATATACGCGACGGCGGAACCCTCGCGCACGAACACGGAGCCCGTACGAATCAACGCGGATGCTTCTCGGCTCCCGCTTCCGCCAGCAGATCCGACAACTCCACCGTATCCACGGGCTTGACCATGTAATGGTCGAAACCGGCATCCATCGCCGCGTCGCGGTCCTGCTGGCGGCCGTAGCCGGTCATCGCGATCAGGGTGGCGCCGGTGGCCTGCGGCAGGCGGCGCAGGCGGCGCGCCAGCTCGTTGCCGTCGAAGTCGGGCAGGCCGATGTCGAGCAGGCAGACGTCGGGGACGAAGACGCGCGCCAGGTCCACCGCGTCGGCCGCACAGTAGGCGATCTCCACGTGGTGGCCGCCGGCGGCCAGGAACAGCTGCAGGGTGTGGGCGGCGTCGAGGTTGTCGTCCACCAGCAGCACCCTCAAGGGCTTCGCAAGCTGGGTGTGGCCGCTGGTCTGGGCCACCGGGGCCAGGACTTCCTGGGTGTGGCGCGGCAGGCGCACGGTGAAGGTGCTGCCCTGGCCCAGGCCCGGGCTCTGTGCCTGCACCGTTCCGCCGTGCAGTTCGACCAGGCTTTTCGCCAGCGCCAGGCCCAGGCCCAGGCCGCCCTGCGAGCGGTCCGGGGTGCGCTCGGCCTGGGTGAACAGGTCGAAGACGCGGGCGACCAGCTGCGGTTCCATGCCGATGCCGTCGTCGCTGACGGTGATCACGTAGTCCGGGCCGTCTTCAAGCAGGTGCAGTTCGATGCGTCCGCCCTCGGGCGTGTATTTGTTGGCGTTGTTCAGCAGGTTGGCCACCACCTGCACCAGGCGCTTGTGGTCGCCCTTCACGGTCGCCGGATCGGGCGGCAGGTCGAGCACGACGCTGTGGCGCCGGGTCGTGATCAGGGGCCGGATCTGTTCGGCCGCATCGTCGATGACTTTCCTCAGGTCGAGCACCTGGGTCGAGATCGATACCAGGCCGCGGGTGACGCGCGAGACGTCCAGCAGGTCGTCCACCAGGCCCGTCATGTGCTCGACCTGGCGCGCGATGATGGCGCAGGTCTGGGTGATCTGCGCATTGTCCGAGTGGAGGAGCTTCAGCAAGTGCGCCCCGGTGCTGATCGGCGCCAGCGGGTTGCGCAGCTCGTGCGCCAGCATGGCCAGGAATTCGTCCTTGCGCTGGTCGGCCGCGCGCAGCTCGCGCTCGGCCAGGCCGCGTGCCGCT
Source organism: Massilia sp. Mn16-1_5 (assembly GCF_004798585.1). Lineage (GTDB taxonomy): Bacteria > Pseudomonadota > Gammaproteobacteria > Burkholderiales > Burkholderiaceae_D > Telluria. The sequence goes on along the minus strand of NZ_PPXQ01000024.1, from coordinate 48,186 downwards.
TCCTTCTTCTGCAGGGTGGCGGCCATTTCGTCGAGGGCCAGGGCCAGGCGCCCGATCTCTTCGCGGTCGTAGGCGATGCCGGAACGCGCATCGAGGTCGCCGGCGGCGATGCGGCGCGCCGTGTCCATGAGTTTGCGCACGCGCTGCACGATCAGCACGTCGCCCGCGAGCCAGGCGGCCAGCAGGGCCAGCATGGTGGTGGCGGCCAGGCCGATCAGCGACATCAGCTGGGCGCGGCGCGCGCCCGCCGTCACGGTGTCGACCGGGATGCCGATCGTGACCGTGTAGTCCGACAGGGCAGGGGCGCCCACGCGCGCGAAGGTGTGCAGGCGTTCGACGTCGTCGTCGTCGCGCACCACCACGGCGCGCCGGCCGCTGCCCTTCATCGATTCGCGCATCGCATCGCGCATGGTGTTCGAGACCTTGTGCCCAAACCAGCGCTCCGGATCGGGGCGGCGCGAGATGATGGTGCCGTTGGCGTCGGTCGTCACCAGCACCGAGCCGGGCGGCAGGTTGATGTCGGCGACGAAGGTGTCGAGGCCGGCCAGGTCCATCGCCGCGAAGACGACGGCGACGACCTTGCCGGCGCGGTCGATCACGGGGTAGGTGAGGTTGATCGTATGGCGCCGGATGACACGCCCGAAGACATAATCGCCGGCGATGAAGCGGCGCTCGGCGATGGCGCGCTTGAAGTGGCTGCGGTCGCCCAGGTTGACCGGATGGAGCATGGGCACGGCGCTGCAGGTGACGTCGCCGTTCAGCTGGATCAGGCCGAAGTTCACATAGCCTTCGTTGCGGTCCAGGACGTCCGCCAGCAGCGCATTGCAGCGCGGCGTCTCGCCCATCAGGTCGGGTACGCTGGCCAGATCCACCAGGATCTGCCGCGCGCGCTCGATCGATTGCGCCTCGTTGGCCGCGGCCAGGTTGGTCAGGCGGCGCAGGTTTTCCTGCGAGGCCTCGACCGCCTGTTCGCGTTCGCGCAGGCCGCCCAGGATGGTCATCATGGCCAGCGGCAGGATCGCCAGCGCGACCAGCAGCATCAGCCTGCTGCGCAGGCTGTTCAGCTTGAAGAGTGGGCGGCCCGGTTTCATTACGCCGCCGCCCGCTGCTCAAGCAGGCGGTCGCCAAAGGCCACCAGGCGGCGCACGCCTTCGACCAGGGTGTCGACGTCGTCGCAGATGTAGCCGATGCGGATGAAGCCGGGCACGCCGAGCGCGTCGCCCGGCATGATGGCCACGCCTTCCTCGGCCAGCAGGCCTTCGGCGAAGGCTTCGGCATCGAGCGTCAGGCTGCGCACGTCGCCCCACAGGTAGGGGCCGGAGTCGGGGCACCGCATGTCCAGCCAGGGCACGGCGCGCACCATGTCCAGCACCCGGTCGCGGCGCGCACGGTATTCGTCGATCATGTGCTGCTGCGGCCCGCAGTCGAAGGCGGCGGCAGTGGCCACCTGGGCCAGGTGCGAGGTGGCGGCCGTGATCGGGCCCTGCAGCGTCTGCATCGCGCTCGCGATCGCGCTCGGGGCCAGCGCGAAGCCGAGGCGCCAGCCCATCATCGCATAGCTTTGCGAGGCCGAGAAAATCGTCACCACGCCGAGCGTGCGCCAGTCGCACAGGGCGGCGAAGCTGGTGTGGACCGGCCCGAAGCTGAGGTGTTCGTAGCTCTCGTCGACGATGACCTGGGCGTCGCGCGCCTGCACCCAGTCGCGCAGGTGCTCGAGCTCCGCGCGCGTAAACACCTTGCCGGTGGGGTTGTGCGGGTTGTTGACGATGACCAGGTCGGCCTGCGGGCAGCTAGCCAGGGTGGCGGGCGTGATTGTTTGCGGCAGGTCGACCAGCACCGGAACCAGGCCCAGCAGCTGGCAGGTAGTGACATAGGCCGGCCAGTGCGGCTTGAAGATCAGGACGCGGTCGCCCGGGTCGGTCATCGCGTACAGCGCCTGGTACAGGGCCTGCTTGGCGCCGTTGGTGACGATGACTTCGTTCGCCTCGGCCTGGACGCCGTTCTCGCGCTCGAGCTTGACGCACAGGCCGCGGCGCACGTCGAGCGCGCCGGCGACGCCGGTGTAAGGCATGGTGCGCTCGTCCTGAACGGCACGCGCGACGGCATCGAGCACGGAGGCGGGCGGCGTGAAATGGGAGATGGCGATCGAAAAATCGATGATGCCCATCCCCTCGTTGCGGAAGTCTTCGACGCGGCCGTGCATGGCGGTCGTTGCGAGGGGGCGGGAGGCGGCAATCCGTTGCGAAATCTTCATTATTATGCTTTATGAATAATTGATTAACAATGTGTCTCCGTGTGGCTTCCGCATGCCACAACATTTCCTGATTGTACTAAACATTTGTCTTTGCGCGAGCGCAAATGGATTCAAAGAAACTCTAATGCGCGCGTTCCGTTACAACAGGCGCACACGGAAATTCCCGCCATGCTACGCGCCTTGGCGAGTCGGGCGAGCGCCGCAGGAATGGGCTTTCTGGTACGGTGGTCACAACTGCAACAATGGAGCGACCATGAACCACCACATCGTACGCATGCTGCCCAACTTCGAGGCCGCCGAGGCGGCGCGCAAGGGCTTGCTGGCCGAGGGTTTCGACGGCAACGGCATCGATATCAACGTGACCAGCGACGAAGCCGGTCCCGCCGAGAGCCATTTCTACGTCGGCGATTCGCCCGAGGTCAAAGGGGGCACCGACTACAAGGACGTCTTCAAGCCCGCCGACCGGGGCGATCTGTGCGTGATGACGGTAACGGTGGCCGACGCATCCCAGCTCGAACGCGCGGCCGCCATTCTCGAACACAATGGCGCCTTCGACGCCGATCCCGCGCACCTGCCGCCGAAAACGCCTAAACACAGCTAAGCGGCCGGGAGCGTCCCGGCAGCTCCAGCTCAGCTCCAGCTCAGCTCCAACTGAGGTCGGTCTTGCTGAGCGGTAGCTCGCGCACGCGCTTGCCGGTGGCGGCGAAGATCGCATTGCAGACCGCCGGCGCCAGCGGCGGCAGTACCGGTTCGCCCAGTCCCGTGACCGGATAATCGGTCTTCAGGAAGTGGATGTCGATCCTGGTCGGCGTTTCCGGCATGCGCAGCAGCTTGTACTCGTGAAAGTTGCTTTGTACCACGCGGCCGCCTTCGATGTTCAGCTCCGGATGCAGCAGCGTCGACAGGCCGTCGATGACCGAGCCCTGCACCTGGTTCTCGGCGCCGGACAGGTTGACGATCTGGGCGCCGATGTCGGTCACCACCACGACCCGGTCCACGCTCAGCTCGCCCGTCTTCGAGACCGTCACCTCGGCCACTTCGGCGACGTAGCCGCGGTGGCTGAAGTGGAAGGCCACGCCGGCGCCCTGGCCGCGCGCGAATTTCTTCTTGCCCCAGCCGGACTTCTCGGCGACTTCCTTCAAGACATTGCGCATGCGCGCTACGCTATACGGCTGGCCGCGTTCGCCGGTGCCCGGCACGATGTCCTTGTCGCCCAGCAGTTCCAGGCGGAACTCGACCGGATCGCGGCCGCCTGCATGGGCCAGCTCGTCGATGAAGCTGTGGAAGACCCAGCTGAAGACATTGCTGCCCGGAGCACGCCAGGGACCCATCGGAATCCGGCATTCGAGGGCGGTCTGTTCCAGCTGGCAGTTGGCCAGCCAGCGTCCCGGGAATTCGTCGCCCGAAAGGCTGCCGCCGCTGCCCGGCTGCAGGATGCTTTTCCCGTCGCGCTCGACGCGGTTGGCGAAGGTGACGAAGTGGTTGTGCCAGGCGACCAGCTTGCCCTGGGCATCGACACCGCCGCGCAGGTGGTGGAAGCCGCCGGCGCGGAAATGGTCGTGCTGCAAATCGTCTTCGCGGGTCCAGGTCAGCTTCACCGGCGCGCCGACCTTTTGTGCAATAGCTGCCGCTTCGACGATGAAGTCGGAGCTCAGGCGCCGCCCGAAACCGCCGCCGCTGCGGATAATGTGCAGCAGGATCTTTTCCTTCGGCATGCCGAAAGTGCTGCTGACCAGTGCCTGGCCGGCGCCCGGGTTCTGGGTCGGCGCCCACAGTTCCAGCGTTCCGTCGGCCGGCTTGAACCAGGCCGTGCAGTTCTGCGGCTCCATGCTCGCGTGCGAGATGAAGGGGTAGGTGTAGCTCGCTTCCACGGTTTTCGCCGCGCCGGCGAGGGCCGCGCGCACGTCGCCGTCCTGGCGCAACACCGTCGTGCCTGGCTTGCCGGCAGCAAGCCGGGCTTGTGCCGCGAAATCGGCCCAGCTGTGGCCGGCGCCTTCACCCTCGTCCCACTTGACCTCAAGTGCGCGCCGCGCCTTGAAGGCGGCCCAGGTCGAGGTGGCGACGATCGCCACGCCGGGGCGCAGGCCGTTCAGGTTGGCCGTGCCCTCGACGATGAAGGCATCCTTCACGCCCGGCATGGCCTTGATCGCGTCCAGGTTGGCACTGAGCGGCTTGCCCCCGAAGACCGGGCATTTTGCGTACACCGCATACAGCATGCCCGGCAATTGCACGTCGATGCCGAACAGCGGCTTGCCGCTGACGATGGCGGCGTTATCGACGCCGCCGATGCGGGTGCCGAGCAGGGAATACGTGGCCGGATCCTTCAGCTGGACCTGGGCCGCTTCCGGCAGCGGCAGCTTGGCAGCGGCGGGCACCAGCGCGCCATAGCCGAGCTTGCGTCCGCTCGGCGTGTGCTGGACGGCGCCATGGGCGGCGCGGCATTCGGACACCGGCACATTCCACGCCTGGCTCGCTGCCTGCACCAATATGGTGCGTGCGGTCGCGCCCAGGCGATGGAAATCGTTGTAGTTGGTCGGGGTCGAGGTCGAGCCGCCGGCGCCCTGGCTACCGTAGGCCGGATTCAGGTCGCCCTGGACGATGCGCACGTCCTTCCAATCGATTTCCAGCTCTTCGGCAATGACCATCGGCAGCGAGGTCTTGATGCCCTGGCCGATTTCCGGCTGCTTCGAGACCAGGGTGACGACGCCGTCGCGGCCGATGCGGATAAAGACGTTCGGCGAGAAGTCGGTGGCGGTATTGGCGGCGCCGGTGGTCTGCGCGGCGAGGACGCCGCCCGGGCCCATGCCGATAACGAGCGCACCGGCGCCGACTGCGCGCAGGAAGCCGCGGCGCGAAGCAGAGGCGGGAGCGTTCATGCCTTGCCCTTTCCATTTTTTGCACCCGTGGCAATCTCGGCGGCGCGGTGAATGCCGGCGCGGATGCGCGTATAGGTCGCACAGCGGCACAAGTTGCCGGCCATGGCTTCGTCGATCTGGGCGTCGGTCGGCTGCGGGTGTTGCTTCAATAAGGCGCAGGCGCTCATGATCTGGCCCGACTGGCAGTAGCCGCACTGCGGCACGTCGAGTTCCTGCCAGGCTTGCTGCAGCGGATGCTGGTGCTGCTTGTGCAGGCCTTCGATGGTCGTGATCTTCGCCTTGCCGATGGCGGACACGGGCAGCAGGCAGGAACGGGTGGGGGCGCCGTCGAGATGCACGGTGCAGGCGCCGCACTGGCCCGCGCCGCAGCCGTACTTGGCGCCGACCAGTCCCAGTCCGTCGCGCAGTGCCCACAGCAGCGGGGTGTCGGGCTCGACATCCAGCTCGTGCCGCTTGCCATTGATGTTCAGCGTGGTCTTCGTCATCGGCTCTTCCTTGCCTGGCTGTAAATCCGTGCATCGTATCAAAAAGGGGCAGGGCCGAGAGTGGGTTGTGGAAAGATTATTGTTAGAGAATTGTTGCTAGCGACAGCGGCGCAGCGAGGGCGCGTTTGCCGGGCTGGCGATGACGGGCGAATCGTGGTGCGGGCGCGACGACCGTGTGCTTGTCACCGAAGGTTGATAGTGTTTTTTGCTAACTAGTTATAATCGCTGCACTGGATTAACCGGGAGTGCCAGCGTATGTCCGACATGCAGTTTTCCAACAACTACCGCGACCTCAGCAATTCGACGGGCGTCGATGCCGGTTTCCAGTTCGAGTTCTATTGCGAGCGCTGCAGCGACCGCTGGCGCACCCATTTCAGGCCTTATCGCAGCGCCCAGGCCTCGGGCTGGCTGCAAAAGGGCGCCAACATGTTCGGCGGCCTGCTGGGCAATGCCGGCAGCGTGCTCGGCAGCATGGCGGAAGCCGGCTGGCACTCGGCGCGCGACGAAGCCTTCACCGAAGCCGTCGCCGCCGGCAAGGCGCACTTCAACCGCTGCGGCAATTGCCACGACTACGTCTGCGGCCAGTGCTTCGACGGCGCCAGTGGGCTCTGCTTCGATCGCGCCCCCCAACGTGCAAGTCAAGATCACGCAGGCGCGGGCGCAGGGCGAAGTCTCCGCCGCGTCGGAAAAGGCGAATCTCGAAGGCCAGGTCCGGGGCGGACGTCATGACGTGACCCAGACCATGCAGCTGGTCTGCTCGCAATGCCGGGCCGAGACCCATGGCGCCAAGTTCTGTCCGGAATGCGGACACAGGACGGCGCAGCAGGTGGCCTGCCGCGCCTGCTCGACGATGCTGCAGCCGGGGACCAAGTTCTGTACGGAGTGTGGCGAGCGGCAGTAAACGCGTGGACGGCGAAGCCGTCCACCCTACATCTACGAATTAAATCCCCTCTGGATACGTCTCCGGCGGTTCGCCCGAATGCCAGCCGCTGGTCGCATCGAGCGGCACCAGGGCTTCGGTCTTGTCGATGTGGATGATGGCGTCGAACTGCTGGGCCAGCTGGGCATCGAAGTAATGGCTCTGGCGTTCGCTGCGCGGCAGGTAGAGCACGCCGATGGCCCGTTCCAGGCGCCGCTCGAGCAGCAGGCGGCGGGCGGGACTCTCGTCGCGCAAGTTCAGGTAGAAGCGTGGCACGCCGACGTGGTGCAGCAGTTCCTCGTAGCTGCCAGGCATGCCGGGACGTACGCGCTTGCGCTCGGCCGGCCCGTCCCATTCGGACGCGGCCGTGACGTGACCTTCGTAGGTGGAAAAGCCGACCAGGCAGGTCTGCCCGGGGTAAGCTTTGCGCGCCAGCTCGCCGACATTCCATTCGCCCAGATTGCCCATGTAGGTCGCGCGGGCGTCGCCGATGTGCGAGTTGTGTTCCCAGATGACGATCTTGGCCGGCGTGCCGTCCTTGGAGAGGTGGCGTGCGAGCGCGTCCAGGGTTTCGGCCATGTGGCTGTCGCGCAGGTTCCATGAGGACACGCGGCCGCGAAACATGGTGCGGTAGTATTCCTCGGCATTTTTCACGAGGCGCGCGTTCTGCTGGGCGTAGAAGAAAGCATCCTCGCTCGAGGCGCCGTCGGCCTGCATGTAGTCGAAGGCGCGCTGCTGCAGTTCCTGCAGCTGGGTCAGTACCCCTTGCTGGCAGGATTCGGACAGTCCGACGCCGGTGGCGTAGCCGTAGTGCTGGCTGTCTTCGCCGTAATGGTCGAAGCAGGCGTAGCGGCGCCGCGCTTCCTCGGCCGCCACCGGGTCGACCTGCTCCAGATAATTGAGCACCTCACGCACCGAGGTGAACAGGCTGTACAGGTCGAGTCCGTAGAAGCCGACCTTCGGTCCGGCCTTGACGCCGGCATTGTGGGTGCGCAGCCAGTCGACGAAGTTGGCGACGTCGGTGTTGCGCCACATCCAGGCGGGAAAACGCTCGAAGCCGGACAGGGCGGCGTTGGCGTCGGCGTCACTGCCTTCGCCGCGCACGTAGCGGTTGACGCGGTAGGCGTCGGGCCAGTCGGCCTCGACCGCCACCGCGGTGAATCCCTTTTCGCGGATCAGGCGCTGGGTGATGCGCGCCCGTTCTTCGTAGAACTCGTGGGTGCCGTGGGTTGCTTCGCCGATCAGGACGAAGCGAGCGTCGCCCACGAGGTTCATCAGGGCGTCGTAGTCGCCCGGTCCGCCGTTGAGCGGACGGGCGGCAGCCGCCAGGGCGGCCGCGCTGATGTCGATCGCGGCCGTCATGGCGTCAATGCAGGAAGCGGCTGCCAGACTTCTCGCGCTGGGCGGCGTCGTGCGGAATGGCGCCACGCTCGATGAAGTGCTTCATGCGCGCGAGGTCGTCGTCCATCTGGCGCTTCGGATCGGAGCCGAGCAGGGCGGCCAGGCCGTGGCCGACCGCGCCCGCTGGCGGCGAGTACGAGAAGCGCACCGTGACGCGCGTGCCGCCGCGGTAGGGTTCGAATTCGACCGAGCCCGAGTTCGGAATCTCCGCGCCAGGTTCGCTGCGCCAGGCCAGGCGCCGGTTCTTTACTTGCTCGGTGAGCATGGAGTCGAATTCGAACTGGGTACCGGCCGGACCCTGCACGACCCAGTGCGAGCGGCGGCGGCCGATGTCGCGCACTTCGATCACGTGCGACATGAAGCGCGGGAAGTTCTCGTACTTGCTCCACATGTCGTAGACCTCGTCGGGCGAGGCGTCGATGCGGATGCTCTTTTCGAGATCGATGCTCTGTCCGCGTCCGCCGCCCAGCAGGTTCGAGAGCATGGAGCCGCCCGTGCCGCCGCTGCGCGCCGCCAGCGCCACCGCACCGAGTGCCACCGCAGCCGCGACCGGCGAGCGGCGGAACAGCCCGATCAGGCCGAGCAGGCCGCCGCCGACCACGGCCGGGTTGCGCAGCAGCGAGGACAAGTCTTCGCGGTTGTCGAGGTGCAGGGCGCGCGCGGCGCTGCCGGCGGCCTGGCTGGCCATGCGGGCATAGCGCGAGGTGGCGGCGCCGACGCTGCTGGAGGCATCGTCGAGCATGCGCGAGGCGCTGTCCATGGCGTCGTCATAGCTGCGGCGAGCCGAGCCGTTCGGCTTGGCCGATTCGAGCATGCGGTCGGCGCGCGAACCCGCTTCGTCGAGGTAGTCGCGGGTGCGCGAGCTGGCTTCGTCCAGGTATTTGCCGCCGGTCTTGCGGGCGTCGTCGATCAGGTCGCCGGCGGCCTCGCTCGCCTGGTGGGCGGCCAGTCCGATGCGCTCGCCAATGCCGTGCCAGGCATTGCCGAGCGCACTGCCGGTGCGCGAGCCCGCGTTGCGCAGCGCCGTGGTCGAGGTGGCGCGCCGTGCGCTGCCGCGGTCGGGGTCGAGCATGTACATCAGCAGGGCGCCGGCGGCGGCGCCGCCCAGCAGCTTGGCGAGATCGGCTGCTTCGATATTGCGCTCGGTGGTGGTGGGGTATCTCATGTTCCGTCCTCTCCTTTAGTAGGCTTTAGTTGCGGCTTCTTTGCATCTGGAGCGGGCGATCGGCCTGGGTCCGCCAGGCCATCGCCAGCAAGTCCTGCACTTCCTCGTCGCTCGTCTGGTCGAACGTGTCGTACCACTGGCTCACCGCGCGAAACTGCGGCGGCGTCGCCAGGCAAATCACTTCGTCGGCCACCGCCTGCAACGCGTCGAGCGTGTCGGGCGGGGCGACCGGTGCGGCCACGACCACGCGCCGGGCACCATGCCCGCGTGCGACCTGTACCGCTGCCAGCACCGTCGAACCGGTGGCGATCCCGTCGTCGACGATGATCACCGTGCGGTCCGCCAGTACCGGCTGCGCCCGCCCGCCCCGGTAGAGGCGGGTACGGCGCTCGATTTCGAGCAGCTCGCGCGCCGTGATGGCGTCGAGCTGTTCCTGCGTCACGCCCATCAGGCCGGGCACGCCCGCCTGCAGGACGCGCACGCCGCCGCTGCCGACAGCGCCGATCGCGTACTCGGGCTGGTAAGGCAGCCCCAGTTTGCGCACCAGCAGGATGTCGAGCGTGAGCCCGAGCGTCATGGCGACGGCGAAAGCCACCGGCACGCCGCCGCGCGGCAGCGCAAGCACGATCGCATCCGGCTGGTGCGCATAGGCGCCAAGCGCTTTTGCCAGCAGCTTGCCGGCCTGCGCGCGATTCCTGAAACGGCGTACCTCCGTCATCGCGATCATCCTGACATGCACACGCGTCACGCTGCCGCGGCTATGCCAGGCAGGTCACTGGATATCGATACGCCGCACCGTGCTGCCCTGTTTCTTCGGCAGCGTCAGGTGCAGCACGCCGTTCTCCAGTTTCGCCTGCGCGGCCGCATCGTCGACCTCGGAAGGCAAGGTAAAGCTGCGCATGAACTTGCGTGCTGAACGTTCAGAATACACCACGTTTTCGCCCTCGCGCCGCTCGTTTGCCTTGCGGCATTCTCCTTCGATGGTGACGCGCTGGTGGTCGATCGCGACCTTCAGGTCTTCCTTCTCGACGCCCGGCATCTCGGCCTGCAGTTCGTAGGCCTGGTCGGTTTCCACCAGGTCCAGGCGCGGTACGCCCGTGCCTTCGTCGAGGCGGCGTCCGGCGTTCAGGGCCATGGGTGCGAAGAAGTCCTCGAACATGCTTTCCACGAGGCGGCCAAACCCGTCCTCGACCGTGCCAGGGCGGTAGGCCGACAGGGGCGTCGTTCCTCTCCTGACGAGATTCATGGTAAGCCTCCTTTCTCAACACGATGTTGTTACACATGAGCAGGCGCGGCATGGCGCCGCACCTTTTTTATAGGGCAGCGTGAAGGCGTTTTCAAGGGTAGGACAGAGGCGCGCGCGGGTACGTTGCGGCGGCTTTGCGAGAGGGCAGAAAAGGTGCAGGCAGCCGGAACCGAAAGCGGTTCCGGCGGTCGGTAAACAGAGGGCTAGGCGAGCTGGCTCAGCTGGCTGGAATGGAAGCGCAGGTGGTCTTCGACGAAGCTGGCGATGAAGTAATAGCCGTGGTCATAGCCTTCGTGGCGGCGCAGGGTCAGGGGCTGGCCGGCGACGCGGCAGGCCTCCTCGAACAGGTGTGGATTGAGCTGGTCGGGCAGGAACTTGTCGGCCAGGCCCTGGTCGACGAGGATGCCCGCCGGGAAGCGCACCGGCCCCTTGCTGACGAGTTCGGTCGCGTCCCAGTCGGCCCAGCCCTTGCGGTCCGTGCCGAGGTAGCCGCCGAAGGCTTTTTCGCCCCAGGGGCAGCGGCTCGGCGCGGCGATCGGGGCAAAGGCGGAGACGGAGCGGAACAGGTCCGGGTGGCGCATGGCCAGCACCAGGGCCCCGTGCCCGCCCATCGAGTGGCCGAAGATGCCGCAGCGGGCCTCGTCGGCGCCAAATTCGCGCAGCACCAGTTCGCGCAGTTCGAGGATGTAGCTCGACATGCGATAGTGGTGCGCCCAGGGTTCCTGGGTGGCGTCGAGATAGAAACCGGCGCCGACACCGAAATCCCAGCTGTCGCTCTCGCCGGGCACGCCGGCGCCGCGCGGGCTGGTGTCGGGCGCGACGACGATCAGGCCCAGTTCGGCCGCGACGCGTTGCGCGCCGGCCTTGATGGCGAAGGTCTCTTCGGTGCAGGTCAGGCCGGCCAGGTAGAACAGCACCGGCAGGCGCTTGCCCTCGTGGCCGGGCGGCAGGTAGACGGAAAAGCGCATCGGCAGGCCGATCGCGCTCGAATCATGCTGGTAGAAACGCTGGACGCCGCCGAAACTGGCGTGCTCGCTGATCAGTGTGGTCATGGAAGGGTCCCCTGTGGTGATGAGCACAAGTATGCCAGTTCAGCAAGCGAGACGCACTGTCTCAGACGTAACCAAGTGCTCCCAGTAGCGCGCCGGCACCCAGTACCCATAACAGATGCAGTTTCGTGCGCCAGATGACGATACAGCTCGCCAGCGCGAGCAGCCACAGCGGCCAGTGCTCGGCACCGGCTCCCGCCGAACTCGCGAGGATCCAGCTTGTCGACAGCAGCAGGGCGATCACGACCGGCGCCATGCCCTGCTTGAAGGCACGCACCGCGCGCAGCTCGCGATTGCGGTGGCCCCATTGCGCGACCTGGTAAGTAAAGATGGTCGAGGGCAGCAGGATGCCGATCATGGTCGTCGCCACGCCGAGCACGGCGGCCGCCGTGCTGCCGGCGTTCATGCCCACCTTCCAGCCCATCAGTGCCACGAACAGCACGTTCGGGCCGGGCGCGGCCTGGGCCAGCGCGATCGATTCGTTGAACTGGGCCTGGGTCAGCCAGCCGTGCTGTTCGACCAGGAAGCGATGCATTTCCGAAGTGGTCGAAATGGCGCCGCCGATCGACATCAGCGACAGCAGCAGGTAGTGGCCGAACAGGTTCAGCCAGTCGTGCCAGCTCAGGGTGATCTGGATCGCGCCGTTCATCGCAGCTCCCTGTAGGCGAGAATGCAGCCCAGGCTGCCAAGCGCAAGCAGCACATAGGCCAGCGGGAATTTCAGCAGGGCGACCAGCACGAAGCCGACGGCCACGATGGCCAGGCACCAGGGCAGGGGTACGGGACTGCGCGCCAATGCGCTCGATAGCTTGAGCCCGGCCGCCGCGATCAGCCCGGCGGAAACAGCCGCCATGCCGCGCAGGGCGCCCGCGACGTAGGTGTTGTCGGCGAAGCCTGCATGCAGGATGGCCAGCAGCAGGATCAGCACCAGCGGCACGGCCAGCATGCCGGCCAGGGCCGTGAGTGCGCCGCGCAGGCCGAAATAGCGCGCCCCGATCATCATCGACAGGTTGACCACGTTCGGCCCCGGCATGATCTGGGCCACCGCCCAGTCCTCGATGAATTCGTCCTGGGTCAGCCAGCGCTTGCGCTCGACGAGTTCGCGCTGGACGATCGCCAGCACGCCGCCGAAGCCTTGCAGGGCCAGGACGGTAAAGGCGACGAACAGGTCGGGCAGGGAAGTGGGGCGTGGCCGGTCGGGCGGATGATCGATACGAAGCGGTGCAGTCATCCCGCCATTATCGCGCCCGTACGTCTTCCTGTCACGGAAGGCTCATCCGTGATTTCCCGTATTCAGCCGCCGCCGATCCCACGCATCACGCGGCCGCTGCCGCCGCATTGGGGGCAGGACTTGCCGTCGGCCAGTTTGCCGCTGCCCGAGCAGGCCTCGCATACGTCTTCGCCGGCCCCGGGCGTGCCGGGAGAGGCTTCGTCGCCGGGATTCAGGTCGGGTTCGTTCGTCGTCGCCATGGATGCCTCGCAGGTGGAATTGAGCACGGCCATTCTAGGACGATCGTTTCCATGGCGGCGCTCTCTTGCCGAGCGACTATTTCGATTTTTTACACTTTTCGATAGGAAGTTGACATTGACATTGTCTTGTATTGATGAATACTCCTTAGGAAAATTCAACCCGACAAGACGAGGTCAGGATGGAGCAAGCGCCAAGCGAACAAACGGCCGAGCTGGCGACCGTGGAAGAAGCCCGTACCAACCTGCGCCAGCGCCGTATCGTCGACGCCGGCATCGCAGTACAGGGCAGCATGAATACGATGTCCGCCGTCGAATACCTGCGCCGGCGCGATATCGGTGCCGCCGTCATCGAACGCGTGCTGCTGGAACCGCACCGGCGCCGTTCCCGCTCTTGAATGTTTCCGGACGTTAGCTCTTTTCGATGTCAAAACTGCACGTTTGTTGCAAAACATGCGCTGCGCTTATGCACATTAATTTCTTTTTTTTATCTTTGACCGTATTCGGGATGGTTGTGCACATGATCTCGCAAGTCATTGATTTTTAGTGGGTTCGACGCTGCCCGTCGAATGGGCAAGTTGTTGTAAGCCGCATGCGGACAGCATTTCGGGCTGTCAAGTCCCGCCTTTTCCACAAAGTTATTCACAGACTTTGTGGATATCCGGAAAAGTTCTTTAGTTACGGCTACTTAGCCCGTGAGGATCGCGTAGTACACGAAGTTCTCTCTACGCTTTCGCAACTTTTTTGCCACAAGGTACAAATGGCCGAGTGCAAAATAGGCTTGCTGAGCCTTACTGGACAAATGTACAGTTGCGTTATTTGCTCCTTGCCATTTGCTCATGTCCGTTGCCGCAGCCGTTCCCCCTATTGATGATCCTTTCGCCAGTCTCAACCCCGAGCAGCGCGCGGCAGTCGAGCATGACATCGGTGCGGAAAACAGCCGCCCCTTGCTGGTCGTGGCGGGCGCCGGTTCCGGCAAGACCAATACGCTGGCGCACCGGGTGGCGCGCCTGATCCTGTCGGGCGCCGATCCGCAGCGGATCCTGTTATTGACCTTTTCGCGGCGCGCCGCCAACGAGATGACACAGCGTGCGGGCAACGTGCTGCAGCGCATCCTGAAGAGCAGCAGCGCCGGGACGCCAACCCTGCCCTGGGCCGGCACCTTCCACAGCATCGGCGCGCGCCTGCTGCGCGAGTTTTCCGGCCACATCGGCCTCGACGAATCCTTCACGATCCACGACCGCGGCGATTCCGAAGACCTGATGGGCCTGGTGCGCCACGAGATCGGCCTGACCCAGACCGCCAAGCGCTTCCCGCTGAAGGGCACCTGCCTGTCGATTTATTCGCGGGTCGTGAACGCGCGCGAACCGCTGGACCAGGTCTTGCAAAGTACCTTTCCCTGGTGCGTGGAATGGGAAGCGGACCTGAAGCGCCTGTTCGGCGCCTATGTCGACGCCAAGCAGGAGCAGAACGTGCTCGACTACGACGACCTGCTGCTGTTCTGGGCCGAGATGGCCTCGGACCCGGAACTCGGTCCCGAGATCGGTTCCCTGTTCGACCACGTGCTGGTCGACGAGTACCAGGACACCAACCGGCTGCAGGCCGCCATCATCAGTGGGATGAAGCCGGACGGAAAAGGCGTGATGGTGGTCGGCGACGACGCCCAGTCGATCTATTCCTTCCGCGGCGCGACGGTGCGCAACATCCTCGATTTCCCGCGCCAGTTCAGCCAGCCGGCCGAGGTGATCACGCTGGACCGCAACTACCGCTCCACGCAGCCCATCCTCGACGCCTCGAACGCGGTGATTGCGGCCGCGCTCGAGCGCCATGCGAAGACGCTGTGGACGGACAAGGTGGCGACCCAGCTGCCGCAGATGGTGCTGATTCCCGACGAAGCCGAACAGGCGCGCTGGGTCTGCAACCGCATCCTCGAGCACCGCGAGGCCGGCATCAAGCTCACGACCCAGGCCGTGCTGTTCCGCGCGGCCAGCCACAGCGCGGCGCTGGAACTCGAACTGATGCGCCGGAACATCCCCTTCGTCAAGTTCGGCGGCCTGAAATTCCTGGAAGCCTCGCATATCAAGGACGTGCTGGCCGTGCTGCGCTTCGCCCAGAATCCGAACGGGCGGATGGCCGGTTTCCGGGTGCTGCAGCTGATTCCCGGCATCGGCCCGGCCACCGCCACGCGCCTGCTCGACGCGGTGGCCGAGGCGCCGGAAGCGCTCGATGCCGTCGAAGCCTTTACTCCGCCGGGAAAGAGCCAGGGCGACTGGCAGGAATTCGTTACCCTGTACCGGAGACTGCGCAGGCCTGGGCTGCGCTGGCCGGCGGACATCGAACTGGTGCGCGACTGGTACCAGCCGCACCTGGAACGCCTGCACGACGATGCCGCGGTGCGCGCGGCCGACGTCGCCCAGCTGGCCCAGCTCGCCGCCGGCCACGGCAGCCGCGAACACTTCCTGGCCGAGATCACGCTCGATCCACCGGAGGCGACCAGCGACCGCGCCGGCCCGCCGCTGCTGGACGAGGATTACCTGATCCTGTCGACCATCCATTCGAGCAAGGGGCAGGAGTGGAAGTCGGTGCACGTCCTGAACGTCGTCGACGGCTGCATTCCCTCGGACATGAGCACCGGCAGCGCCGAGGAAATCGAGGAAGAGCGGCGCCTGCTGTATGTGGCCATGACGCGCGCCAAGGAACACCTGCACCTGGTGGTGCCGAACCGCTTCTTCATCAAGCAGCAGGCGCAAATGGGCGACCGCCACGTGTATGCCTCGCGCACGCGCTTCCTGACGCCCGCCATGCTCAAGCATTTCGAGGAGTGCGTCTGGATTACGGCCGACAAGGCGCAGCTGAAAAAGCCGATGCCCGATAGCGTCAGGATGCTGGTGCGCGATCGGGCCAGGAATGCATGGAAATAAGCGAGCGCAGGGGTGACAAGGCTGACTTATCCCCCGTTGTAGGACTTTGTAGGAATTTACTGATAAGCCTGCTGTAGACCCCGCGCAAGTTCGTGCAAGCCATTGATTTTAAAGGGCACAATTTCTGCCTTCAGAATGGGCATTTTGTTGAAACCCGCATCAATACTGCGCTTGCGGCTTGTCAAGTGGTGCTTTTCCACACAGTTATCCACAATTCTTGTGGATATCAGTGCATTCCTATTTAAATCAATGACTTGAGTGTCAGAGTTTGCGATATATCAAACTCTGCAGTGCGCTGAGCGCTTCCAATCCCGTGAGCGAAATAGCAACACCCGGATGGCGGCCGAGCTGCGGCGCGCGTGGGTTGATGCGCACGATGGGCGCGTCCTGCACTTCGCTCATGCGGCGCACCGACGGGATGTCGACGCCGGCGCCGATTTCGACCACCACCAGCTTGCGTACGCCCTGGCGCCACGCTTGCTGCCGCGCGTACTGGGCATCGGTCCGGCCGGTGATCCAGGCGCCGTCATTGAACATCAGGATGTTGGGCCGGGCCAGTGCCCCGCACTGCGGGCAGGTGGGTGGCGCCGAGCGCAGCCGGCAGGCGGCGGCGTCGATGACGGGCACGAAGGCATCCGCCGCCCACGTCGCATCGGAACAAGGCCGGGTGCATTGCAGCCGGTGGATCGAACCGTGGCATTCGACAATGCGGTCTTCGGCAAAACCGGCGCGCTGGAACTGGCCGTCGACATTGCTCGTGAAAACGAAGACGCCGCCGGGCATGTTCGCTGCCAGTTCGCGCAGGATGCCGAAGCCGGCGTGCGGCACCGTGTTGCGGTATAGCTGGAGGCGGTGGCCATAAAAACCCCAGGCGAGCAGGGGATCGGCCTCGAAGGCGGCCGGATTCGCGATCTCGTGAAACACGATGCCGGACGCGCGCAGGGCAGGGTAGGCTTGCCAGAAACCCTGGCTGCCGCGAAAGTCGGGCAGGCCGGAATCGACGCCCATGCCGGCGCCGGCGCAGACCAGCAGTGCCTCGGCATCCTGCAGCTGCCGGGCAGCCTGTTCGAGGGCGTCGTGCATCGATGCGTTCATCGATACGCCTCGACGGCGCAGCCGGCCAGGTCCGGCGCCTTCAGCTTCACGGGGCCATACCATTCGTCGACCGGGACGAAGCCGCCTTTGCGCCGTATCCATACCGTCCCGCTGCCCTTGTCGACCAGGGCCGAATGCAGGAAACCGTCGGACACATTGCCCTTCCGGTTCGGCAGGCGCACCACGACCAGGTCCGCGGCGCGCGCGCCATGCAGCTGCGGACGCCCGGCTTTCGGCAGCGGCTTGCCGAAGCCGGAAAACGAGATGCCATAGGCGTCGATCAGGTGCTCGGCCACGGGGCAGGCGGCCCGGGCCGGGATGGCGCATGCGAAGACGAGGGCTGCGGCAAGGCTGGGCAGGCGTTTCATCGCGTCTGATTCTCCGTGTTCAGCGCATCGCCGTCGTCAGGCGCCGCAATTGTTCCAGGAAGCGCTCGCAGGCCAGCGCCGGCGGCCAGGGTTCCCAGGGCGTGCCGCCGTACAGGGCCACCAGCGGATCTTCCTGCAGCACGGCGGCCTGGATCTTGAGGGTGCTGCGCACTTCCTCGGGCGACCAGCCGGCCACGTGCACGGCTTCGCTGGCCGCGGCCAGGCGGTCGGCGCGCTTGTGGCGGGCGTGGTCGAGCGCCGTCCACGAGGGCAGACCGTAGCGCAGGAAGACCACCTGTTCCAGGCGTTTGCTCAATTCCCGGAAACCTTCGCCGAGGAAGGGCTTGATCACCGACAAGGCATCGAAGCCGAGCAGGCCTTCCTCGGCGTCGTGCAGCAGTTCGCGCAGTTCCAGCAGGGGATCGACGCGGCCGAGGGCGGCGCGCTGCAGCAGCATCACCGTGATCGAATGCTGGGCCACCGAGAGCGGCAGCGGCCAGGCCGAGTGCCCGCCCCAGCGATAGGTGCGGGCCAGGCCGAGCGCGAGGTCGGCGTCGTCCCAGTCGAAAGGGGTCGGGTTCAGCAAGTCCAGGCGTTTGCCCGACGGCATGCGCACCCAGGCGCGTTGCTGGGCCATCAGGGAAATCGGTTCGTCGTTCTCATGGCCCCAATTCTACACAGGCCGGTCGAACCGTTGCGGCCCGGACAGACGCATACAGGGCCCCTTGATCCATGCGAACATGGGGGCGTGGAGGCGGCATACACTGGATCGGTTTGCGATTCCAAAGGAGGCCCCGTGGACGAACAACCCAAGCGCTACGAATGCGACGTGCTGATCGTCGGCGGCGGCATCAACGGCGCCGCCATCGCGCGCGACGCTGCCGGGCGCGGCCTGCGCGTCGTGCTGTGCGAAAAGGACGACCTGGCCCAGCACACCTCCTCGGCCTCCAGCAAGCTGATCCACGGCGGCCTGCGCTACCTCGAGCATTACGAATTCGGCCTGGTACGTAAAGCCCTGCTCGAACGCGAGACCCTGTTGCGCAGCGCGCCGCATATCATGCGGCCGCTGCGCTTCATCATGCCGCATGACGCCGGAGCGCGGCCCGCCTGGCTGATCCGCGCCGGCCTGTTCCTCTACGACCGCCTGGCGCGGCGCGAATTCCTGCCCGGCTCGCATGCGCTCGACCTGCGCAGCCATCCCGCCGGCGACTGCCTGCAGCCGCAGTTCACGCACGGCTTCATGTATTCCGACGGCTGGGTCGACGACGCCCGCCTGGTGGTGCTGAACGCGCTGGACGCCCACGAGCGGGGCGCCGTCGTCCTCACCCGGGCGCGCTGCACCCGGCCGCAGCGCCATCCCGA
Organism: Massilia sp. Mn16-1_5; assembly: GCF_004798585.1. Classification (GTDB taxonomy): domain Bacteria; phylum Pseudomonadota; class Gammaproteobacteria; order Burkholderiales; family Burkholderiaceae_D; genus Telluria. Next base: position 29,579 of record NZ_PPXQ01000024.1, on the reverse strand, counting down.
CGGCTGGAGCGCCACGCTGGAATCTGAGGGCCGTCACCTGCACGTCACGGCGCGCTGCCTGGTGAACGCCGCCGGTCCCTGGGCCGCGCGTTTCCTGCTCGGCGCCACCAACGCCCCGGGCGGGCAGGCCCTACGCCTCATCAAGGGGAGCCACATCGTCGTGCCGCGCCTGTTCGAGCATCCGCACGCGTACATCTTCCAGCACCCGGACGGACGCATCGTGTTCGCGCTGCCCTACGAGGGGGCGTTCACCCTGGTCGGCACCACCGACGTCGATTACCGGGGCGACCTCGACAAGGTGGCGATCAGCGCTGATGAAATCGACTACCTGTGCCAATTGGTGAACCGCTACTTCCGGCGCCAGCTGACGCCTGCCGACGTGCTGTGGAGCTATGCCGGGGTGCGCCCGCTGGTCGAGGATGCCGCCGCCAGCGCGGCGAAGGCCACGCGCGATTTCCGCTTGGAGCCCGACTTGGCCGGGGCGCCGCTGCTGTCCGTTTTCGGTGGCAAGATCACGACCAGCCGCAAGCTGGCCGAGCAGGCCGTGGACTGGATCTGCTCGGCGCTCGGACGCGCCGTGCCGGCCTGGACCGAGCGCGCCTGCCTGCCGGGCGGCGATCTCTACGGTCCGCGTCCCGACAAGCGCGGCGTGCTGGAATTTCCCGCCTGGAGCACGCGCCAGGCCGGCCGCTACGGCTGGCTGCCGGCGCCCTTGCTGGAGCGCTACCTGCGCGCCTACGGTACCCGCGTCCATACGCTGCTGGCACGCCGAAACTGCCTGGCCGACATGGGCCCTGAGGTGGTGCCCGGGCTGTATGCGGCCGAGATCGAGTACCTGATGCAGCACGAATGGGCACGCGCCAGCGCCGACATCCTGTGGCGCCGTACCAAGCTGGGGCTGCACCTGGCGCCCGGCAGCGCGGCGCTGCTGGACGAGTGGATCGCCACGCGGCAAGGGGCGCTGGCGCTCTGAGGTCCTCGTTGGCGGCAGCGCATTTCCGGTCCAGGCGAGCTGGTCTTTGGGCGAAAACAACACTTCACGCATGCAAAGCGGCCTCTGCTTTTTCAGAGTATGAGCCAAATAATATATGCCGTTTTAAGCCCATAACAATATAATATTTTTAACAACATTTCGTCTGCCGGATTGTTGCCTCGGCTATTCTTATTTGCAACCGGCACCAAGACCGGCACGACAGGAAACACCGATCGAAGTTCATTTTTCCGAGAGACAAGAAAACATGCACATTCCAGCAATCACGCTGCGTAGCGTCGTCGCCATCGGGGCGCTGGCGCTCGCCGGTTCGGCTTTCGCCGCCGGCCAGGAAGGCCAGGTCGTCGCCAAGGATCAGCGCACGGGCAAGATCCGCAATGCAACCGCCGCCGAAGCAAAGCAGTTGAACGAGCTGCGCGCCGCCGACCGCGCCGCCCAGAAGGCAGCGCGCCAGGCTGCCGGTGCCCCGGCTACCGGCGTCGTACGCCTGCAGCAGAACGGCATCGCCGCCGCCCACGTCGACGAAGAGTCGGTGTCCTACTCGGTCGTGCACCGCACCGCCGACGGCAAGCTCGAAGCCGATTGCATCCACGGCAAGACCGCTGCCGAAGCCGCCCTGACCACCCCTGTGACCAAGCATTCCGAGGAGCACCAGCATGAAGTCCAATAAGCGCCCAAGCCTGACCCTGGTGGCCGCGGCCCTGGCGCTTGCCTGTGCCGGCATGGGCTCCGCTCACGCAGCTGCCAAGATCGTCATCAACAACCTGAACGCGCCTGGCGTCGGTTTCAACGACCCGACCCCGGCCACCCCCGTCGGCGGCAACACCGGCACCACCATCGGCCAGCAGCGCCTGATCGCCTTCACCCACGCGGCGAACATCTGGGGCGCGACCCTGACCAGCAATGTGCCGATCGTCGTCAACGCACAGTTCGTCCCGCTGTCGTGCACCGCCAGCAGCGCCGTGCTGGGCAGCGCCGGCGCCACCCAGGTGTTCGCCGACTTCCCGGGCGCGCCGAAGGCCGGCACCCTGTACTCCTACGCCCTGGCCAACAAGCTGTACGGCAGCGAAATTTCGGACACGCCGGGCCCGCAGATCAACGCCCGCTTCAACTCCGAACTGGGCAAGGCGAACTGCCTGGCCGGCAGCTCCTTCTACCTGGGCCTGGACGCCAACGAAGGCAGCAACATCGACTTCGTCGCCACCCTGCTGCACGAGATGGGCCACGGCCTGGGCTTCCAGACCTTCACCAACGGCCAGACCGGTGCAACCTTCGCCGGCTACCCGTCGGCATGGGACCACTACCTGCTCGACAACACGACCGGCAAGCTGTGGGTCAACATGACCAATGCCGAGCGCGCCGCTTCCTCGCTCAAGCCTTCGGGCCTGTCCTGGACCGGTCCGCGCGTGACCGCGGCCGTGCCGTCGGTGCTGACCGCCACGGCCGAACTGCGCGTGGTCGGCGCCGGCGCGCGTTCGCCGAGCGGCGACATGTACGCGGTTGGCGAAGCCGATTTCGGTCCGAAGCTGGACAAGTCGCCGCTGACCGGCCAGGTCGCCCAGGTGGCCCTGCAGTCGGACAGCCCGGGCTCGGCCTGCACCCCGTTCAATGCCGCCAATGCCGAAGCCGTGCGCAACAAGATCGCCCTGGTCAGCCGCGGCACCTGCGGCTTCGCCGTCAAGGTCAAGAACGCCCAGAACGCCGGCGCGATCGGCGTGATCGTGGCCGACAACGCCCCCGGCGCGGTGACGGGCATGGGCGGCGCCGATGCGTCGATCACCATCCCGTCGGTGCGCGTGACGCAAGCCGATGGCGCCCTGATCGCCGCCAGCCTGACCAAGCCGAACGGCAACACGAACGGGACCGTGGCCAAGCTGCAGCGTTCCAAGTCGCAGCTGTCGGGTGCCGATGCACAGGGCCGCATCACGATGTTCACCCCGGATCCTTACCAGCCGGGTTCGTCGGTCTCGCACTACAACACGACCGCGACCCGCAACCAGCTGATGGAGCCGGCGATCAGCGCCGACCTGACCCACGCGGTCACGGCGCCGACCGACCTGACGCTGGAGCTGTTCAAGGACATCGGCTGGTAAGCGCCGCAGCCGATCGGCAGACGTGAAAAGACCCGCGGGCCGCAAGGCCGCGCGGGTCTTTTTTTATCCCTCCGCCGCGGGTTTATTTCACGTGCTGCGCCAGCCAGGCATCGATCTCGGGCAGGCGCGCGCGCCGCACGGCGATGCGGTCCTTGATCGCGGCGATCGCGGTCTCGGCATCGCGCCGCGCTTCCGGAGCGATGTGGGCTTCGGCATAGGCGCGCACCTTGTCCATCATCGCCGGCGTGCTGGCGCTGCCGGCCAGGCCCGGGACGTAGCGGCTGCGCGAGGTGGCGTCTACGCGCGCGTTGACCGCATCGATGTTGGCCAGCGCGAAATCGAAGGCCAGTTCAGGATGGCTGCGCGAGACGGTGGCGATCATCGCGGCGCCGTTGGTGGCGCCTGGCTCCTCGGTCAGGGCCAGCGCCAGCGCGCGTTCGGCGAGCTGGCGGTCATCGCTCGAGGCCAGCAGGGCGTACATCGTGTCCTTGATCATCGGCGACTTTTCCAGCTGCGCGGCGCGGCGCATGGCGTCCCAGCCGGCGGCGTCGGCATGTTCGGCGACCACCGACAGGATGGTCTTGCGCAGCGGACCCGGGACGGCCGACGGATCGCTGTCCATCAGCGCGTAGCGGCGGCGGGCCTCGCGGATGGTCGCCTCGTCGCCCAGCTGGCTCAGGGTGGAGATCAGTTGCGTGCGCAGGTTGGCGTGCGAGGTCGGCTCGTCCGCTTTCGCGTTCCAGCCGATCTGCGCCATCACCGGCGCCAGGCGCTTGACGGCATAGGCATCGAGGCGCGCACGGCCTGCCTTGTCCTCGCCATACATCGCATGCAGGCTGCCCAGGCCGCGCGCGACGAGGGCCCAGACCTGCGGATCGGCGTTGCCCGGGGCCGCTGCGGCCAGGTCGAGGAAGTCCGAGGCCGGCTGCAGGCCGGCCATGCCGAGCGACCAGCTGTCGCTCAGCATGCCGAGCTGGTCGATCGGGGCGAGGCGGGCGAACTGCTGGCCCAGCTGTGCGAAGCCGGTCTTGCTGTACAAGGTGCGGTAGTAGCCGCTCTGGCCGGCGTTCACGACCACCGGGCCGCAGCCGGGCAGGGTCAGGCTGCCTTTGCCGCCAGCGACCAGGGTGCGCGCCTGCGTGGTGGCGCCTGCCGCCTGGGCGATCACCGGCACGCGCCAGGCCAGGGGCTTGCGGTCCGGCTGGTCGCGCGAGAACTCGCCCTGGCTCAGGCTCACCGTCATGTTGCCGCCCTTGCACACCGGCTCGCCGACGCGGATCAGCGGCACGCCGGGCTGCAGCGTGAAGTCGTGGGCGATCGCCGTTACCGGCTTGGCGGCGGCGCGCTCGACCTGGCGCCACAGGTCGCTGGAAGCCGTGTTCCCGTAGGCGTGTTCGCGCATATAGGCGCGCACCCCACGGCGCCAGGCATCCTCGCCCACATAGGCTTCCAGCATGCGGATCACGGCTTCGCCCTTCTGGTAGGTGATCTCGTCGAAGGCCTGGCTGGCCTGCTCGACCGTCTTCACGTGCTGCACCACCGGGTGCGTGGTGGCCAGCGCGTCGCGGCGCATGGCGCCGTCGCGGCTGTTCACGGCTTCCAGCGCCGTGTTCCATTCGGGATGCAGGCGCGCCATCATGCGCGATTCCATCCACGAGGCGAAGCCTTCGTTGAGCCAGAGGTCGTCCCACCAGCGCATCGTGACCAGGTCGCCGAACCACTGGTGCGCCATTTCGTGGGCGGCGGTGGCGAAGATCTCCTGCTTGTCGCGCTGGGTCGAGATGGCCGGGTCGAGCAGCAGCGCGTACTCGAAGGTGAAGATCGCGCCCCAGTTTTCCATCGCGCCGAAGAACTGGCTGCGGCCCGGACCGGCCACGTTGTCCAGCTTCGGCAGCGGATAGCGCACCCCGAAATAATCGTTGTACTCGCGCAGGATGGCTTTCGAGGAGTCGAGCGCGAAGGCGGCCTGCGGCAGGCTGCCGCGGCGCGTGACGACACCGAGTTCGGTGCCGTCGACATTCGCCGTGGCGCGCTCGAAGTCGCCCAGCGCGAAGAACAGCAGATAGGTCGACATCCTGGGCGAATCGGCGAAGCGCAGCTCGACGCGGCCGTCGGGTAGCGTCGTGCGCGATTGCACCGGCATGTTACTGACGGCCATCTCGCCGGCGGGGACGGTCGCGCGCAGGGCGAACGTGGCCTTGTAGGCCGGCTCGTCCCAGGACGGGATCATGCGCCGCGCATCGGAATTCTCGAACTGGGTGAACAGGGCGCGGCGCTTGCCTTCGGGAGCATTGTCGTCCTTGTAGTCGAGCGAGAACAGGCCGACGGCCTGGGTGCCGATCACGCCCGTGTAGTCGAGGCGCAGCGTATAGCGCCCTTTGGCGAGCGGGCGCGCAAAACGGAAGGTGGCGGTCTGCGCCTCTTCGTCGACGGCGATGCGGGCCTCCTGCGCCGCGCCCGACTTCGGCATCAGCGTGGCTTTCGCGAACGTCAGGTCCGCCGCGTTCAGCGTGATGCTGCTGGTGGGCGCCGTCACCTCGAGATCGATCGCTGCCTGGCCGCTGAAGCGGGCGTTCGGCGCATCCGGCACGAGTGCGATGTCGTAGTGCAGCGGACGCACGCCGCGCGGAAGCTGGGTGGTCGTTTCGAGCAGCGCCGCGGAAGCGGCCTTGGGCGCGGCAAGGGCGGGCAGGGCAGGGAGGCTTGCGAAGGCGAGTGCGAGGGCGGCGGACAACAGGCTGCGGTGCATGGGGTTCTTTCGTCGTAGGCGGCAAGTGAATGCGCCAATCTAGCCTCCCGTCCTTGGCATGTCAATCTGCCAAGGAGAGCTGCCCGTGCCCGGCGTTTGCGGCTATGATTCCCACAGCACCTCATCACAACAAATCGAAGGAGACCTATGAAACTGTACATCAGCAGCCATGCGCCGAATCCGCGCCGGGTGATCATGTTCATGCTGGAGAAAGGCATCGCCGGGATCGACACCGAGATGGTCGACATCCTCGCCGGCGAACAGCGCAGCGAGCGTTTCCTCTCCAAGAACCCGCTCGGGCGCGTGCCGGCGCTGGAGTTCGACGACGGCCGCGTGCTGAGCGAAACCCGGGCGATCTGCACCTGGCTCGAGGGCCGCTATCCGGAGCCGAACCTGATGGGCGTCGACTTCGAGGAGCGCGCCTTCATCGAAATGGCGGACCGCCGCATGGAATTGCACCTGCTGCTGGAAACGGCGCACGGCGCGCGCCACACGCACCCGGCGCTGGCGCCGCTGGAACAGCCGCAGTTCAAGGACTACGGCGCGGCGCAGGCCGACAAGATGCGCATCACCGCGCGCTGGCTCGACCAGGTGCTGGCGCGCCAGCCCTACGTGGCCGGCGAGCGTTTCACCATCGCCGACATCACCGCCTTCTGCGCCCTCGAATTCGGCCGCGGCCTGCTGCGCTTCCGGCCGGGCGAGGAGGGCATGGCCAACCTGCAGGCCTGGCGCGACCGCATCGCCGAGCGGCCGAGCGCGATCGGGTCGAAATAATAAAAAAGGGCGGCAATCGCCGCCCTTATACAGGATTCACTCCACCCGCCGATACCACGGCGACTCCCCCAATAGCGGCTTGTAGGCCCCCGCATGCGCATCCCCCGGCGCCAGCTCGCGGTCGATGCCCAGCACCCCGAAACGCGCCAGGCTCTCGTGGAACAGGCGCAGCACGCGCTGGCGCAGCATTGGGCCGAAGTCGGCCAGGGCGCGCCGGCACAGGATGGCCTGGAACTCGTTGAAGGAGGCGTCCGTCACCAGGTTGTGACCCGCCCAGGTGATGCGTGCGCGCAGGCGCGGCAGGAGCAGGGCGCGGCCATCCTTCACCTCGAACCAGTCAAGCAGCGCAGCGTTGCCGCCGGCCTGCCGGTAGCGTTCCTGCAGCGCCGGCAGCTCGGCCGCATCGAGGCTGGCGTCGCGTACCTCGGCCAGCATCTCCTCGTTGGCGATGGTGGCGAAGATCTCGGTGCGCGCCAGCAGGCCCGCTTCCTGCAGCAGGATCGCCAGCGTCCAGGCCTCGCCGATGCCGGCGCATTCGGCCAGCCAGATCTTCGGCAGGGCCGCCGAGGGCAGCGACTTTCCCAGCACTTCGCGCGCCTCCCGTGCCCAGGCCGGATCGTCGAACAGGCCGGACAGAGCGACGGCGAGCGCGCGCAGCACGTTCGAGGCCGCGCCCGGTTCGTGCAGTACGCGTTCCTGCAGCGCCGAGACGGTTTTTAAATCCCGTGCGGCCAGCACGCCAAGCAGCTTCTTGCGCACCAGCTGGCGGTCGTAGTCGCGGAAATCGTAGCCGTGGCGCTGAAACAGCGCTTCCAGCAAGAGGTCGATTTCCAGCTCTTCGACTGCCAGCGAGGCGGCAAAGGCGGCAAAGGCGGTCAATGCAGCCACACTCGCATCAGCGACAGCAGCTGCGCCACATCGACCGGCTTGGTGATGTAGTCGGAAGCGCCGGCGGCGATGCACTTGTCGCGGTCGCCCTTCATCGCTTTCGCGGTCAGGGTGATGATCGGCAGCGACTTGAACTTCGGAATACGGCGGATGGCACGCATGGTGTCGTAGCCGTCCATCTCCGGCATCATGATGTCCATCAGGACGATCTCGATGGTCGGATCCTTCTCCAGCACCTCGATGCCGTCGCGGCCGTTCTCGGCGAAGAGCACCTGCATCTGCTGGCGCTCGAGCAACGAGGACAGCGCGAAGATGTTACGCAGGTCGTCGTCGACGATCAGGACCTTGCGGCCCGCGAGACCACCGTCGGCCGCGTGGATCTCTTCCAGCATGCGCCGCTGCAGTTCCGGCAGCGAAGCGTGCGAACGGTGCAGGAACAGCGCCGTCTCGTCCAGCAGGCGCTCCGGCGAACGGGCGTCCTTGATGACGATGGTCTTGGCGTACTTCTTGAGCTTCGTGACTTCCTTGCGGTTCAGTTCCTGCGCAGTGTAGATCACGATCGGCAGGTCGCGCAGGGCCGGCTTCTTGCCAATCTCGTCGAGCAGTTCGAAGCCCGAGATGTCCGGCAGGGTCAGGTCCAGCACCATGCAGTCGAAGTGCTGGGCCGCCAGCGCTTCCATCGCCGCCTTGCCGGTTTCCACGGTCTTGATGTCGATGTCGGCATCGCCGATCAGCGACACGATCGACTCGCGCTGGGCCATGTCGTCTTCCACCACCAGCAGCGTGCGCTTGCCGCCCACCAGGAACTTCTGGATGCGGGTGAATTCCTCGTTCAGCGCGTCGCGGTCGACCGGCTTGCTGATGAAGGAAATCGCGCCTTGGCGCAGCGCACGCTCGCGCTCGCGCAGCGCCGACACCACGTGCACCGGGATGTGGCGGGTGCTCGGGTCGCGTTTCAGGCGGTCGAGGACCGTGAAGCCGTCGATGTCCGGCAGGTCGATGTCGAGTAGGATCGCCGACGGCAGGTAGTCGCGGGCAAGGGACAGGGCCGAGTCGCCGCGGTGGGTGACGATGCCCTTGAAGTTCTTCTCGCGTGCGAATTCCAGCACGGTCTTGGCGAAGCGGTCGTCGTCCTCGACGATCAGCACCGACGGGTCGCCCGGGGCGATCAGGCCGCGGTCGTCCAGCATCGAGGCATATTCGACCAGGTTGCTGTTGGTCGGTGCCTGGACTTCGATCGTGGCCACGCTGCCATTCTCCGCCGCCTCCGGCAGGGCATACACGACCGGTGCCGAGGTGAAGGAAGATGCGGGTGCCGAGTTCGGCGCCGCCAGACGGGCCGGCTGCGGCTGGCGCGTCGCTTCGTAGTTGATGAAACCGGCGCGGTTGTACGGCAGGTACAGAGTGAAGGTCGAGCCGACGTTCACAGTGGATTCCACTCGAATTTCGCCGCCCAGCAGGCGCGCCAGTTCGCGCGAAATCGACAGGCCCAGGCCGGTACCGCCATATTTACGCGCGGTCGAGCCGTCGGCCTGCTGGAATGCCTCGAAGATCAGCTGCAGCTTGTCGGCCGGGATGCCGACGCCGCTGTCGCTGACCGAGAAGGCCAGCACGGCGTCCGCATGCAGCAGGTGCGGGTGGTCGGCGGTCCAGCCGCTGGTGACCAGGCTGATGTTCAGCGCGACCTGGCCATGGCTGGTGAACTTGAACGCGTTCGAGAGCAGGTTCTTCAGGACCTGCTGCAGGCGCGTGGTATCGGTCATCACCGCGGTCGGCAGGTTGTCCGCCAGGTCGACGGTGAAGCCGAGGTGCTTGGCTTCGGCCATGTGGCGGAAGGTGCGGTCCACGTAGTTGCGCAGGGTCGCGAAGCGGTATTCCGACACGTCCAGCGTGACGGTACCGGACTCGATCTTCGACAGGTCCAGAATGTCGTTAATCAGGGTCAGCAGGTCGGAACCGGAGCCGTGGATGGTCTTCGCGAATTCGACCTGTTTGCCGGACAGGTTGCCCTCGGGGTTATCCGAGAGCTGCTGCGCCAGGATCAGCAGCGAATTCAAAGGCGTACGCAGTTCGTGCGACATATTCGCCAGGAACTCGGACTTGTACTTGGAGGACAGGGCCAGCTGGGTCGCCTTTTCTTCCAGCGCCAGCTTGGCTTGCTCCACCTCGCGGTTCTTGCGTTCCACCTCGATGTTCTGCTCGGACAGCAGGCGCGCTTTCTCTGCGAGCTCCTGGTTGGTCTGCTGCAGTTCCTGCGCCAGCGACTGCGACTGGGTCAGCAGCGATTCGGTACGGCTGTTCGCCTCGATCGTGTTCAACACGACGCCGATCGATTCCATCAGCTGGTCGAGGAAGGACAGGTGGGTTTCGGTGAAGCGGTCGAGCGAAGCGATCTCGATCACGGCCTTGACCTGCTGTTCAAACAGGATAGGCAGCACGACGATGTTGTTCGGCGGCGCCGAACCGAGGCCCGAGGAGACGACGATGTAGTCGCGCGGGACGTCGGTCAGCCAGATGCGGGTCTTCTCCAGCGCGCACTGGCCCACCAGGCCTTCGCCCGGCGAGAACGAGGTCGGCAGCTTGCGGCTGGAACGGTAGCCGTAGGAGGCGATCATGCGCAGGCGCGCATCGGCTTCCTGCGAATCCATCATGTAGAACACGCCGTGGTGCGCCGAGACCAGCGGCGCCAGCTCGGACAGGATCAGCTTGGTCACCGCGCCCAGGTCGCGCTGGCCCTGCAGGAGTCGCGTGAAGCGCGCCAGGTTGGTCTTCAGCCAGTCCTGCTGCGCGTTCTTCTGCGTGGTCTCCTTCAGGTTACGAATCATCTCGTTGATGTTGTCCTTCAGGTAGGACACCTCGCCGCGCGCTTCGACCTGGATCGAACGCGACAAGTCACCACGGGTCACCGCGGTTGCCACCTCACCGATCGCGCGCATCTGGTTGGTCAGGTTTGCCGCCAGCTGGTTGACGTTTTCCGTCAAGTCCTTCCAGGTACCTGCAACGCCCGACACGTTTGCCTGGCCGCCCAGCTTGCCTTCCGTACCCACCTCACGGGCGACGCGCGTCACCTCGGATGCGAAGGAGGACAGCTGGTCCACCATGACGTTGATCGTGTCCTTCAGTTCGAGAATCTCGCCCTTCACGTCCACGGTAATCTTCTTCGACAAGTCACCACGCGCCACCGCGGTCGTCACCGCCGCGATGTTACGCACCTGGCCCGTCAGGTTCGACGCCATGAAGTTCACGTTGTCGGTCAAGTCCTTCCAGGTACCGCCCACGCCCGGCACGTATGCCTGGCCGCCCAGCTTACCCTCGGTACCCACCTCACGGGCGACTCGGGTCACCTCGGATGCGAAGGAGGACAGCTGGTCCACCATGACGTTAATCGTGTTCTTCAGTTCGAGAATCTCGCCCTTCACGTCCACGGTAATCTTCTTGGACAGGTCGCCGTTCGCCACCGCGGTCGTCACGTCCGCAATGTTACGCACCTGGCCGGTCAGGTTACCCGCCATCGAGTTCACGCCGTCGGTCAAGTCCTTCCAGGTACCCGCGACGCCAGGCACGTTTGCCTGGCCGCCCAGGCGGCCTTCCGTACCCACCTCACGAGCGACTCGGGTCACCTCGGATGCGAAGGAGTTCAGCTGGTCGACCATGACGTTGATGGTGTTCTTCAGCTCGAGAATCTCGCCCTTCACGTCCACCGTAATCTTCTTGGACAAGTCGCCGTTCGCCACGGCGGTGGTCACGTCCGCGATGTTACGCACCTGGCCGGTCAGGTTACCCGCCATCGAGTTCACCGAGTCGGTCAAGTCCTTCCAGGTACCCGCGACGCCCTTCACCTGCGCCTGGCCGCCCAGCTTGCCCTCGGTACCGACTTCCCGCGCCACGCGCGTCACTTCGGAGGAGAAGGAGGACAGCTGGTCCACCATGACGTTAATCGTGTTCTTCAGTTCGAGAATCTCGCCCTTCACGTCCACGGTAATCTTCTTCGACAGGTCACCGTTCGCCACCGCGGTCGTCACCGTCGCGATGTTACGCACCTGGCCCGTCAGGTTCGACGCCATGAAGTTCACGTTGTCGGTCAAGTCCTTCCAGGTACCGCCGACGCCCGGCACGTAGGCCTGGCCGCCCAGCTTGCCCTCGGTACCCACCTCACGCGCCACGCGGGTCACCTCGGATGCGAAGGAACGCAGCTGGTCCACCATGACGTTGATGGTGTCCTTCAGCTGCAGGATCTCGCCGCGCACGTCCACGGTAATCTTCTTCGACAAGTCGCCGTTCGCCACCGCGGTCGTCACTTCCGCGATGTTACGCACCTGGGAGGTCAGGTTACCCGCCATCGAGTTCACCGAGTCGGTCAAGTCCTTCCAGGTACCCGCGACGCCTTTCACCTGCGCCTGGCCGCCCAGCTTGCCTTCGGTACCGACTTCTCGCGCCACGCGCGTCACTTCGGAAGAGAAGGAGGAGAGCTGTTCCACCATGGTGTTCGTGGTGGTTGCCGCGCGCAGGTACTGGCCCTTCAGCGGGTGGCCGTCCACTTCCAGCGCCATGGTCTGCGACAGGTCGCCCTTCGCCACGGCGCCGATGACGCGCGCCATCTCGGTGGTCGGGCGCACCAGGTCGTCGATCAGGGAGTTCACGGAGCTGATCAGGGTGCTCCAGCCGCCGACCACGCCCGGCACGTCCGCGCGCTGGGTCAGGTGGCCTTCGCGGCCGACCACGCGCGACACTTCGGTCACGGCTTCGACCATCTTCGACTTGGTCTCGATGATGTCGTTCAGCGTGTCGGCGATCTTGCCCGAGACGCCAGTCCAATCGGAAGGCATGCGTACCGAGAAGTCACCCTTTTTCAGGGCCATCAGCGTTGCGAGCAGGAGCTTGACGTCCAGCTGTTCGGCCATGTCGGTCATTGTGTTCATCGACGTGTCATCCTTGTTTTGGAAAATGGGTACGGCGTTCTTGTTGTGCGTTCGACAGGCTTGTGTCGCGCGCAGGAGAAACTGTTACACGGAAATATGAAACGATACTCTTGTGCGATATCAAGTCAAGCTCTACAGGAGAATAAAACTTGCAATCTGGGAATTTTTGCAAGCGAGCGGGGGAGGGTAGCGGAAACAAACTTTTCAGAGCGCACGATTGGATTGCGGTACTGAAAGTCGTCGCAAAATCGCTACAAAATTTGTTAACTAAATATGCAATTAACTTGCTAGAATTGCTAGGACGCATGCTTTCTTTGCAGTATGCCATTAGCATAGTCGATCCCTACTTCTACGCGAGCCAAGCGCCATGATTGAAACTGCACAGTTGGTGCAGCTACTGGAATCCAAGGACGCCGAATCCTGGCGCCGGGCCCTGCTCGGAATCGCTGGCGAGATCGGCTTCGAGCATGTGATGTATGCGGTAGTGCATTCGCGGCACGCCCAGTACGAAAACGCCTTCGTCCAGACCAACTATTCGCCCGAATGGCGCGAACGCTACGATGCCGAACGCTTCGCCTACGTCGATCCGACGGTCGGCCATTGTCTGATCAGTAATTTGCCCATCGTCTGGGAACCGGAAGCCTTCGCCACCTCGGGCGGGCGCGTCCTGTATGAAGAGGCCTGCGCGTACGGCATGCGCACGGGCGTGACGCTGCCGATCCACGGGCCGAACGGCGAGGTGGGGCTGCTCAGCCTGGCGTCCGATACGGCGCCCGGCGAGAAATTTACGCGCGAAATCGCCCATGGCATGGCCGACCTGACGCTGGTGCGCGACTATGCCTTTGCCGCTTCGCTGCCCTTCGCCCATCCGAGCGGGGGCGAGGAGGTGCCGCGCCTGACCCGGCGCGAGCTCGAAGTGCTCAACTGGGTCATGGCGGGCAAGTCCTCATGGGAGATCTCGATGATCACCCGGTGTTCCGAAGCGACCGTCAACTTCCACCTGGCCAACGTGCGTCAGAAATTCAACGTCAACACACGCCAGCAGGCGGTCGTGAAAGCGATCGCGCTCGGGCTGCTCAACCCTGAAGATCGCCATCGTTGAGTTTGCCGGCAACGTAGAGCTTCAACAGGATCGCCACCGGGGCCGGAATCGCCAGCCCGGTCTCGAAACGGCTACCGCTCGACTGGGTCACGCCGAAGCGGCCCCAGAATTTCTCCTGACTTTCACGCTTGCTGATGCGGAACTGGCGCAGGTCCGCGTGCGGCGCCCGCATCTGCATCGGCATCGGCATGACCGGCTGGACGCCCGGACGGGCAAGCATGGATTCGCTGATGAAGTCGTTTGGCATGGTCCCTCTCCTTGGTTGTTCGGGTGAAAAACTTAGTATTCCACTGTGTCACTTCCTAGCCACCTAGCAGACTTGCTAGTACCGGTGCTGCCCGGATTGCATGAAGCTTCATGCCTGTCGCATAGATATTTTCGTCAACAATTAGGGAGAACGACATGGCACTGCAAATCGATATCGCAGCACGGCGCGAGTTCCAATCCCGCGATCTCCGCGAGATGCACACACTGCGCGCAAAGGTGTTCCAGGGCCGGCTGGGCTGGGAAGTGCCGGTCCTGTCGGGTATGGAAATCGACGGCTACGATGCACTGGAGCCGCACTACATGATGATGCGCGAGCCGGGCCAGGGCATCCTGCGCGGCTGCTGGCGCCTGCTGCCGACCACCGGCCCTTACATGCTGAAGGATTCCTTCCCCCAGCTGCTGCACGGGCAGGACGCTCCTAGCGACGAGCACATCTGGGAACTCTCGCGCTTCGCCATCGAGACCGGCGGCAGCGGCCAGTTCGGATTCTCGGAAATCACGATGGAGTCTTTCGCCGCGATCACCCGCTACGGCTACGAGCACGGCATCGAAAAGTACGTGACGGTCACCACGACCGCCATCGAGCGCCTGCTGCGCCGCGCCGGCATCGTCACCGAGCGCCTCGGCGACCCGGTCGTGATCGGGGTCGAGACGGCGGTGGCGCTGTACGTCGACATCGACGCCAGCTATCCGGCGGTGGTGCGGTATGGGGCGGGCAAGCAGCGTACGCGCGGCTTGCCGCAATAACGCGGGCGGCGGTGTACCGTACGGGGTCATCGAGGCCAATGGCCTCGATGACCCCTACAGTTCCAAACGCATTATCTGCTCCATGCGGCTGGAACCCGGCCGCTGCGGCTCCGGCTCGCCGATGTCGCGAAACCCCGCGCGCTCGTAGAGCCTGCGCGCGGCATCGTTCCCGCAGACGACGCCCAGCTGCATTGCCCGTGCGCCCGTGCCGCGTGCCCAGGCCAGGGCCGCATCGAGCAGGGCGCCCGCCAGCCCGTGGCCGCGGGCTTGCGGTGCGATCCACACCTGGAACAGGTTCACGCGCGCCGGGTCGGCTGCATCGACCTTGGCCCAGGCCAGTCCCACCGGCTCGCCGGCCAGTTGCGCCACCAGCGGCAGGTCGCGGTTTGATGCGGCGCCCAGGTTCAGGCGCCAGGCCCAGTCCGCGTCGCTGCGCGTCTCCTCCTCGGCCAGCGTGCTGCCGAAGGCGTCGGGCGCATCGGCCAGCGCGCGCAGGCGCAGCGCCCGATACAGCGGCCACTCGTGCGCGGCCAGCCGACGCACGGCGGCGTCGCCTCTATATAGTGTGTTCATTTCAGCTGCTCGTGCAGGAAGGACCAGGTCAGCGCCCACATGCGTGCCTGCTGGGTGTTGTTGGCCGCACCCGCATGGCCGCCTTCCGTGTTTTCCCAGTACAGGATATCGTGCCCCTGGCTCTCCATCAGCGCCGCCATCTTGCGCGCATGGCCCGGATGGACCCGATCATCGCGGGTCGATGTTGTAAATAAGACACGCGGATAGTGCTTGTCCGAGAAAACGTTCTGGTAAGGCGAGTACTTGCCGATGCTTGTCCACTGCGCCGGATCGTCCGGATCGCCGTACTCTCCCATCCACGAGGCGCCCGCCAGCAGCGTGTGGTAGCGCCGCATGTCCAGCAGCGGCACCTGGCACACGACCGCATTGAACAAATCGGGCCGCTGGGTCAGCGCCGCGCCCACCAGCAGGCCGCCATTGCTGCCGCCCATGATGCCGAGGTGGCGCGGCGACGTCACTTTGCGCCGGATGAGGTCTTGCGCCACCGCGAGGAAATCGTCGAAGGTCTTTTGCCGCTGTTCCTTCAGGGCCGCCTGGTGCCAGCGCGGACCGAATTCGCCGCCGCCGCGGATGTTCGCCAGTACATACACGCCGCCGCGCTCGAGCCAGCCGGCGCCGATCAAGCCGCTGTACGAGGGCTTCAGCGACACTTCGAAGCCGCCATAACCGTACAGGACGGTCGGATTCTTGCCATCCAGTTTCGCGCGCCGGTCCATGACGACGAAATAGGGCACCATGGTGCCGTCCTTCGACTTCGCCTCGAACTGGGACACCGTGTACGGTGTCGCATCGAACCAGGACGGCATGGCCTTGAGCTGCTCGCGCGTGTCCGTGCCCGCATGGCCGAGATAGAGCGTGGTCGGCGTCAGGAAGCCCGTCACGCTGAGGAAGTAGTCGTCCGACTCGATCTCGTCCAGGCTGGCCACGCCGAGGGTGCCGATGCCGGGTGCGGCTACTTCGCGGCGCTGCCAGCGGCCATCCTCCCTGCGCAGTTCGAACAGGCGGTTCTTGACCTTGTCGAGCACCGTCAGCAGCAGGGCGCCGCGGGTGACGGCCACGCCGTCAAGCGAACTGGTGGCGTTTGGGGTGAACAGGGGCTCGAAATCGCGCGCGCCGCCAAGGAAGCGCTCGAAATCGATGGCCAGCAGGCTGCCTTGCGGCCAGCTGCGTCCCGCGACCGTCCAATCCGAGCGCAGTTCGAGCAGCAACTGGTCGCGCACCGCATAGGCGTTGGCATCGTCCGGCTTCTCGATTTTCCGCAGGCGGCCGTCGCGGCGCAGGAACAGTTCGCTGCTGTAGAAGCCGATCTGGCGCGTCACGAATTCGCGCTCGAAGCCGGGCGTCATGTCCTTGCGCGCCGAGGCCGAGAGGTCCTTCAGGCCGGCCTCGAACACGGGAACTGCGTTTGCCAGCGGCGTGCCGCGCTTCCACTGCTTGACGATGCGAGGGTAGCCCGAGCTGGTCATCGAGCCGGGGCCGAAGTCGGTGGCGACGAACAGGGTGTCGCGGTCGATCCAGGCGACGCTGCTTTTCGCCTCGGGCAGCGCGAAGCCGTCCTTCACGAAGGCACGCGCTTCGAGGTCGAATTCGCGTACCACCTCGGCGTCGCCGCCGCCGCGCGAGAGCGAGACCAGGCAGCGTGTGCCGCGCGGCTCCAGGCAGGTCGTGCCGGCCCACACCCAGTTCTCGTTCTCAAGGCGTGCCAGCGCGTCGAGATCGATCACGGTCTCCCAGCGCGGCGCCGCCTTGCGGTATTCAATCATCGTGGTGCGGCGCCAGATGCCGCGCACGTGGTCGGCGTCGCGCCAGAAGTTGTACAGGTAGTCGCCGTGGCGGCTGACGTAGGGGATGCGCTCCTTGGCGTCGAGGATGGACTGCAACCGGGTGCGCAGGGCGTCATGGGCCGCGCCGCCGAGGGCCTTTTCGGAGACCGCGTTGTGTTCGCGTACCCAGGCCAGCGGCTTGTCGCCGCCCACGTCTTCCAGCCACAGATAAGGGTCCGCCTTCTCCTGCGCTGCCGCGCCGCCGCCTGCCAATGCCGCCAGGCCCATCATCGCTTTTGCCGCCGTTTTCCGCATCGAACGCCTCGCTTGCCGGACGCCCCAACGACATCCATTAGCGTATATTATCAACAATGTTTCCTAATCGAGCACGCATGACACTGAGCATGACACAGCGATGGCCCTGTCGATCACCCGCAGCATAGGCGCAGCCGCCGGCGCGCGCGGCACTACCCGCGTCGTGCTGTGGGGCGCGGGCCTGTGGCTGTCCTTGCTGGTGGGGGCCTTGCTGCACATGGCGGCGACGCGCACGGTCGAGGAGGAAGCGCGGCGCCGCTTCGAGAACCGCGCCCGCGCCACCCAGGAACGCCTGGCGGGCGCCATCAAGTCCTATACCGACGTCACGCGCGCCCTGGTCTCGCTGTTCGCAGCCAACGATACGCCGGTCACCCGGCTGCAGTTCCATCGCTACGTCGATGCGCTCGACATCAAGACGCACTATCCGGCGATCGATGCCATCTCTTATGCGCAGCTCGTGCCCGATGCCGATCGCGCCGCTTTCGAGGCCACGGTCCGCGCCGACCGCAGCCTGGTCCCGGGCGGCTACCCGGACTTCACGGTCCGTCCGCCCGGACGCCGCCCCAGCTATACGGTGCTGAGCTATATCGAGCCGCCCGAGATGATGCTGGACCGCCTCGGCATGGACATCGCCGCCCGCCCGGCGGTGGCCGATGCGCTGGCGCAGGCGCGCGACAGCGGCGGCATCAGCGCCTCGGGCGCGCCGCTGCAGGTGCCGCTCCCGGTGCCGCACCTGGTCCTTAACATGCGCGCCCCCGTGTACCGCGGCGGCGCCACGCCCGCCACGGTGGCCGAACGGCGCGCCGCCTACATGGGCGGCGTCGGCGTCGCGTTCTCGGTGCCGGCCCTGGTCGAGCGCGCGCTCGGCGGCCATGCCGACGATCCCGTTTCGATGGCGCTGTTTGCAACGAACGTCTCCAGGACGGCAGCCGGGGCCGCGTTGGCGCTGAGTCCGGCCGACCGCCTGCTGTACGGCGACGGTTCCGTGCGCACCCGCGTGTTCGACGAGGCCGATACCTTCACTGCCGTGCTGCCGGTCGATTTCGGCGGCGGCTTGTGGAAAGCCCATTTCAGCGCCCCGAAGGAGGCCCTGCACCTGCCGCTGGACCGGCGCCTGCCGCTGCTGGCGCTGGCAACCGGCTTTGCCGCCACCTTGCTGGTATATAGCCTGTTCCTGTCGCTGTACTGGTCGCGCCGGGTCGCGATCGAGCAGCGCACCCTGCTCGACACGGTGCTCGACAACCTCGACGCCTTCGTCTACATGAAGGACCGCGACCGGCGCTTCCGCTACGTGAACGCGAAGACGGCGCTGGTGCTGGGCCAGAGCGCCGAGCGCATCGTCGGCCGCAGCGACCGCGAGGTGATGCCGGCCAAGCTGGCCGATGCCGCCTGGGAGCGCGAGCGCGCCGTGTTCGACGGCACGCGCCGCGCCAGCCAGGTCGAAATCGCGCTGGAAGACGGCGTGCGCCAGCTGTGGGAAGTGAAGGTGCCGGTGCGCCTCGATGGCGAGCTTGGCGGCGACGTCGGCGGCGTGCTGTGCGTGGCCACCGACGTCACCGACCTGCACCAGCTGAAGGCCGCCGCCGATGCCGCCAACCAGGCGAAAAGCGACTTCCTGTCGAACATGAGCCACGAGATCCGCACACCGATGAACGCCATCATCGGCATGACCCACCTGGCCCTCCAGTCCGCCCACGAACCCAGGCTGCGCGGCTACCTGGAAAAGATCTGGCACTCGGGCCAGCACCTGCTCGGGATCATCACCCACATCCTCGATTTTTCGAAGATCGAGGCCGGGCGCGTCGAGCTGGAACTGCTCGACTTCCGCCTCGACGCCCTGATGCGCAACATCGACACCCAGCTCGGGGAAACGGCGGCGGCCAAGGGCCTGCGCCTGGAGTGCGACATCGCGCCCGAGCTGGCGCGCCCGCTGCGCGGCGATCCGCTGCGGCTTGAACAGGTGCTGCTCAATTTCGTCGGAAATGCCATCAAGTTCTCGGAGCAGGGCAGCATTACCGTGCGCGCGCGGGCGCTTGGCCCGATCGGGCACGACACCCTGGTGCGTTTCGAAGTCGAGGACCACGGCATCGGCATCGAGCCTGGCGAGAGGGCGCAGCTGTTCACCTCCTTCCACCAGGCCGATCCCTCGACCACGCGGCGCTATGGCGGCACCGGGCTGGGCCTGGTGATCAGCAAGCAGCTGGCCGAACTCATGGGCGGCGAAGTCGGTGTCGAGAGCGAGCTTGGGCGCGGCAGCACCTTCTGGTTCACGGCGCGCCTGGGGCAGGGCGGCGCCGCGGGCGCACGCGCAGCGCGCAGCGCTACGCCGGCGCCGGCGCCCGGTACCTCCGCGCGCCGGCTCGACGGTACGCCTGGTGGTACGCTGGCGGGCACCTCGGTGTTGCTGGTCGAAGACAACGTCTTCAGCCAGCAGGTCGGGCGCGAGCTGCTGGAAAGCGCGGGCGCGGCGGTGGTCGTCGCCGGCAACGGCAGCGAGGCGCTCGAGCAGATGCTGCGGCGGCGCTTCGACTGTGTCTTGATGGACGTGCAGATGCCGGTCATGGACGGCTTCGAGGCCACGCGCCGCATCCGCGCCGATCCGGTATTGCGCGATACGGTGGTGATCGCGATGACGGCGAATGCCGGCGTCGAGGACCAGGCGCGCTGCATGGCGGCCGGCATGGACGAATTCCTCACCAAGCCGGTGGCGCCCGAGCACCTGGCGGCGACGATCGCGCGCGCCATCGAACGGGCCGGGACGCGACGGCAGGGCGCTCCCGCCGTGCCGCAGCCGCCCGCACCCAAGGTCCAGGCGGCTGCGCCGGCGCCGGCGGCGGAGTCCCTGCTCGACATCGGCGCGCTCGCCGCCACCTTCGGCAGCGATCCGGACAAGATGCGCAAGTTCGCCTTCATGTTCCTCGACAGCGCGCGCGAAGGCCTGGCCGAAATCGACATCGCCCTGGTCTCGAACGACCTGGCGCGCGCCGGATCGGTCGCCCACCGCATGAAATCCTCGGCGCGCGCCGTGGGCGCCTTCAGTTTTGCCAATCTGTGTGCCGAGCTGGAGCGGCATCACGGCCCCGGTAATGGCGCCCAGGCAAAAGCCATGAGTGCACGTCTGCGCAGCATCTTTGCCAGGCTCGAGCGCCAGGTCGCAGCCGAACTTGGCGCCCGCGCCACGGATGGGCGCTGAGCACGCCCTTGCCTTCCTTCGGGCCGCCAAAAAGAGTATCCTGTTGCGCCTGAGCTGCCCAAACGACCACACCTCCTCCCGATGTCCTCCGCGATCACCCCCGGCTTGCTGATTTTGCACGGCAACCAGATGGAAATGCTGCGCGCCGCCGTCTTCGACTGGCTGCGCGGGCATCCGCTCGGGCCGCTGGAACAGGAGACCATCCTGGTGCAGTCGAACGGCTTCGCCGAATGGCTGAAAATCGCGCTGGCCGAGGAGCTCGGGGTCTGCGCCGCCACTCGCGTCGCGCTGCCCGGCCGCTTCCTGTGGGAAGCCTATCGCACCATGCTGGGACGCGAGCGGGTCCCGAGCCGTTCGCCTTTCGATCGCGATCCGCTGACCTGGCGCCTGATGCGCCTGCTGCCCTTGCTGCTGGACGAACCCGTGTTCGCGCCGCTGACCCACTTCCTCGGTGACGGTTGCCCCGAGCGCCGCCTGCAGCTGGCCGAACGCCTGGCCGATCTCTACGACCAGTACCAGGTGTATCGCGCCGACTGGCTGACCGATTGGGAAATCGGCCGCGACCAGCTGCGCCGCGCCGGCGGCGACCCGGTGCCCCTCGCTCCGGACCAGCGCTGGCAGGCACGCCTGTGGCGCGCCGTGCACGAGAGCGTCCCGCCGATGCAGCGCGGTACCGGCCGCGCGGCCATCCACGAAGTCTTCGTCGCCAGGATCCTGTCGGGCGACCCGCCCAGCGGACGCCTGCCGCGCCGCGTGGTGCTGTTCGGGATGTCGGCCCTGCCGTACCAGACCCTGCAGGCGATTGCCGCGCTCTCGCGCCACACGCAGGTGCTGCTGGCGGTGCCGAATCCCTGCCAGTTTTATTGGGGCGACATCATCGAAGGGCGCGAACTCTTGAGGGCCGCCCATAAACGCCAACCGGCGCGCGGCGGCATCGACCTGGCCACGCTGCCGATCGAGGAACTGCATGCGCACAGCCATCCGCTGCTGGCCAGCTGGGGGCGCCAGGGGCGCGACTTCGTGCGCATGCTCGACGAATTCGACAACGAGGAGGGGCGCCCTGAAACCGACGGCATCGCGAAGATGCGGGTCGACCTGTTCTCGGAAAGCGAGGGCGAGACCCTGCTCCAGCAGGTGCAGGCCGCCGTGCGCGACCTGCTGCCGCTGTCCGAACATCCCCACCTGCCGCCGCCGCCCGACGACCGTTCCATCGCGTTCCACCTCACCCACAGCACCCAGCGCGAAGTCGAGGTGCTGCACGACCAGCTGCTGTCCTGGTTCGAGCAGGACCCGACGCTGCGTCCGCGCGACATCGTCGTCATGGTGCCCGACATCGACACCTTCTCGGCCGCGATCCACGCCGTCTTCGACCAGCATAAGCGCAGCGATCCGCGCCACATCCCGTTCGAGATCGGCGACACGCGCGACCGCAGCGTCAATCCGCTGCTGGTGGCGCTTGAATGGCTGCTGCGCCTGCCACAGCAGCGCTGCCGCCAGAGCGAGATCCGCGACCTGCTCGACGTGCCGGCCGTCAGCACACGCTTCGGCTTGCGCGAAGACGACCTGCCCACGCTGGGCGCCTGGATCGACGGCGCCGGCGTGCGCTGGGGCCTGGACCGCGAGCACCGCGCCGGCCTGGGCCTTGGCGCAGCGGGCGAACAGAACGCCTGGATCTTCGGTGTGCGGCGCATGTTGCTCGGCTACGCCAGCGGTGCCGGCGCGCGCTTCGGCGAGATCGAGCCCTATGCCGAAGTGGGTGGGCTCGATGCGGCGCTGGCCGGCTCGCTGGCCCAGTTCGTCGAAGCCTTGCTGGAGTGGCGCGCGCGCCTGGCGCAGGCGCGGACCCCGGCGGAGTGGGGCGTGCAGGCGCGCGCCCTGCTGGCCGCCTTCTTCGACGGCCGCGAGGAAGACGACCGCATCACCCTGGCCCAGCTGCACGAAGCCCTGAATTGCTGGCTCGAGATGACGGAAGCGGGCGGCTTCGATGAACCCGTGCCGCTGGCGGTGCTGCGCGAAGCCTGGCTCGGCCAGATCGACCAGCCGACCCTGAACCACCAGTTCGTCTCGGGCGGCGTTACCTTCTGCACGCTGATGCCGATGCGCGCTGTTCCCTTCCGTGCGGTCTGCCTGCTCGGCATGAACGACGGCGACTTCCCGCGCCGCTCGCCGCAGAACGATTTCGACCTGCTGGCCCTCCCGGGCATGAGCCGGCCCGGCGACCGCTCGCGCCGCGACGACGACCGCTACCTGATGCTCGAAGCCTTATTGGCGGCGCGCGACCGGCTCTACGTCAGCTGGGTCGGCCGCAACGTGCGCGACAACAGCGAGCAGCCGGCCTCGGTGCTGGTGGCGCAGCTGCGCGACTACCTGCACGCGGGCTGGGACCTCGACCTCGCTACCCTCACGACCGAACACGCGCTGCAGCCCTTCAGCCGTCGCTATTTCGAAGAGGGCGGCCTGCTGACCTATGCACGCGAATGGCGGACCGCGCATGGCGAGAGCGAACGTGCGGACGATGGCGACGCCTTGCCGCCCTACGAGCTGGAAGACGACTTCCGCCTGAAGCTTTCGGAGCTGGCGAGCTTCCTGAAACAGCCGGCGCGCTACTTCTTCCGGCGCCGCCTGGGCGTGATCTTCAACGCGGCCGAAGTGCTGGGCGAGGACGAGGAACCGTTCTCGCTCGACGCCCTGGACCGCTACTTCCTGGAAGACAGCCTGCTCGACGATTCCGGCACCGCCGAGGAACCCGACGAAGTGCGGCAGACGCTCGATGCGCGGGCCGAACGCCTGGCGCGCGAAGGCGTGCTGCCGATCGGCCTGGTCGGGCGCCAATGGCAGCAGCAGCTGGTCGACGGCCTGGTGCCGGTGCGGCGCGCCTGGCTGCAACTGGGCCGGCGCTTCCCGCAGGCGGCGCCGAAGCTGGCCGTCACCCTCGGCCTCGACGGCCTGGTGCTCGAAGACTGGATCGACCGCCTGCGCAGCGATGGGCAGCAGACCGCCTGGCTGATGCAGATTTCCTCGAAGGTGCTCGATAAATCCGGCGCCCCGCGCGGCGACAAGCTGATCGATGCCTGGCTGCGCCAGCTCGCGGCCAGCGCAGCCGGCGCGGCGGTCACCGGCTACCTGGTCGCGCGCGACGCCGTCGTCACCATGGTCCCCATCGAGCCTGAACTGGCGCTGGCGCAGCTGAACGAGATCGCGGGACTGTGGCGCCACAACCTGAACGCGCCGCTGCCGGTGGCCTGCAGGACGGCGCTGGCTTACCTGGCCGAAGGCGATCCGCGCGCGGTCTACGACGGCGGCTACGAAATCGCGGGCGAAGTCGAACGCGAGCCCTGTCTCGCGCGCCTGTGGCCGGAGTTCTCGCTGCTGGTCGCGGCCGGCGGCTGGCCCGACCTCGCCGATGCCCTGTACGGCGCCCTGGCGACCTGGCTCGGCCAGCACATCCAGGTCACGCCACACGGAGGGGACGCGCAATGAGCCAGCTGCTCGACGCCCTGAGCTTCCCGCTGCACGGCTCGCGCCTGATCGAGGCCAGCGCCGGCACCGGCAAGACCTGGACCATCGCCGCGCTCTACCTGCGCCTGGTCCTCGGCCACGGCGGCGCGGACGCCTTTGCCCAGCCGCTGCTGCCGTCGCAGATCCTGGTCATGACCTTTACGCGTGCGGCCACGCGCGAGCTGGCCAACCGGGTACGCGAGCGCCTGGTCGGCGCCGCGGCCTATTTCCGTGGCGAGGGCAAGGAGTCCGACCCCTACCTGGAAGCGCTGGCCAGCAGCTACGACACCGAATCCGAACGCCAGATCGCGGCACACCGCCTGGTACTGGCGGCCGAGACCATGGACGAGGCGGCGATCTTCACCATCGACGCCTGGTGCCAGCGCATGCTGCGCGAGCACGCTTTCGACAGCGGCAGCCTGTTCGACGAGGAACTGGTCAGCGACGAGCGCGCGCTGTTCGAAGACGCCGCCCACGATTACTGGCGCCAGCACGTGTACCCGCTGAACAGCGGCGCGCTGGCGGCGGTGCTCGGCTGCTGGCGCGACGTCGAAGCCTTGAAGGGCGCGGTGCGCGACCTGGTGGGGCGCACGGCCACGCTCGGCATGCCCGATCCGGAGCCGCTGGCCAGCCTGGTCGCGCGCGTGCAGCGCAGGCTGCAGGAGGAGCTGGCGCGCCTGAAGGAGGGCTGGTTCGAACGCGCGGGCGAGATGGAGCGCTGGATCGCCGGCCACCGCGAGCGCAACCCGAAAGCCTTCAACGGCAACAAGATGCGCGTCGATTCGGTGCCGAAGTGGTTCGAGGCGCTGCGCAGCTGGGCCGGCGATCCGCTCATGCTCATGCCCGACCTGAACGAGACGGCCTGGAAGCGCCTGACCCCGCACGGCCTGGAAGACGCGTTCGGCAAGGATTTCCATGCCGTGGTGCCGGACTGCTTCGGCTGTACGGAAGACCTGCGTGAGGCGCTGGGTGCGATTTCCCCGCTGTCGCATGCGCTGCTGCGCCATGCGGCCGGCCACATCGCGCAGCGCATGATGGAACTGAAGACGCGCAACCGCCAGTTCGGCTTTGCCGACATGCTGGCGCGCCTGAAGGACGCCCTCGAGGGCGTCAACGGCGAAGCGCTGCGCCAGCGCATCGTCAGCCAGTATCCGGTGGCGCTGATCGACGAATTCCAGGATACCTCGCCCGACCAGTACCGCATCTTCAACCTGCTGTACCGGGTCGAGGACAACGATCCGGCCCAGGGCCTGTTTCTGATCGGCGACCCGAAGCAGTCGATCTACGGTTTCCGCGGCGCCGACATCCACAGCTACCTGGCGGCGCGCCGCGCAACCGAGGGCCGGCACTACCAGCTCGGCACCAACTATCGCTCGACCGCCGCACTGGTCGATGCCGTGAACCAGCTGTTCCGCCACGCCGAAGGGCATGGTGAACATCCGGGCCACGCGGCCGGTGCCTTCCGCTTCCGGCGCGGGAACATCAATCCGCTGCCTTTCGACTCGGTGCGCGCGGCGGGCAGGGGTGCGCACCTGGTCGGCGTCGACGGGCCGTACCAGGCGCTGGCGATGTGCACCACCGACCAGGAAGAGATGAAGGCCGAGGAGTACCGGAGCTTCTTCGCGAATCACTGCGCCGAACACATCGTCTCGCTGCTGAACGACCCGCAGGTCGGCTTCGCCGAGCCCGATCCCGAGCAGCTGGGCGGGCGCTTCGTGCGCCTGCAGCCTGCCGACATCGCGGTGCTGGTGCGCGACCGGCGCGAGGCGGCGGCGATCCGCCAGGCGCTGGCGCGCCGCAAGGTCGCGAGCGTCTACCTGTCCGACAAGGATTCGGTGGTCGACAGCGAAGAGGCCCAGGACATGCTGCGCTGGCTGTACGCCGTCGCCAGTCCCCTCGACGGCACGCTGGCGCGCGCGGCGCTGGCCACACGCACGGCCGACCTGCCGCTGAGCGAACTGGCGCGCCTCTCGGGCGACGAAACCGTGTGGGAAGAACGGGTCGAGCAATTGAAAGCCCTGCACGCGACCTGGCAGCGCCAGGGCGTGCTGGCCATGCTGCGCCGCTTCATCCACGAACTCGGGCTGCCGGCGCGGCTCTTGCGCGAGCCGGGCGGCGAGCGCAGGCTCACGAACCTGCTGCACCTGGCCGAACTGCTGCAGCAGGCCAGCACCCAACTCGATGGCGAGCAGGCCCTGATCCGCTGGTTCGCCGAACAGATCGAAGGCCTGGGCGAGGGCGGCGACGAGCGCGTGCTGCGCCTGGAAAGCGACGCCGAGCTGGTCAAGGTCATCACCGTGCACAAGTCGAAGGGCCTGGAATACCCGCTGGTCTACCTGCCCTTTGCCGTCACCGCGCGCAAGACCGACAAGCGCAATCGCAGCTTCTTCGAATACGTCGACGAGGAGGGCGGACGGCGCATCGATCTGGCCTTGTCGGACGAGGCGCTGCAGGCGGTGGACCGGGCGCGCCTGGAAGAAGACCTGCGCCTGCTCTACGTGGCGCTGACACGCGCGCGCCACTTCCTGTGGCTGGGCGTGGCGGCCGTGGCGAGCCGCAAGAAGGGCGAGAACCTGCTGCACGAATCGGCGCTCGGCTACCTGCTGAGCGGCGGCGAGCCCGTGCCGACCACAAGCCTGCGCGAGCACCTGGCCCGCCTGCGCGGCAACTGCGCCGGCATCGAACTGCATACCCTCGATCCGCTGGACGGCTGCACCATGCTCGATCGCGTCGAGGAGCGCCCGGGCCTGGTGGAGGCGGCGCCTTTCGGGGCCGACTTCGAGCGCAACTGGACGGTCGGTTCCTTCACCTCGATCACGCGCCACACGACGGCGCCGCCGATGCGCGCCGCCGAGGAAACGCTGCTGGAAGACGAGGAGCCGCTGCCGGCGCCAAGGGTCGACGACGCGCCCTGGCATCGCTTCCCGCGCGGCTCGGTGCCGGGCAACTTCCTGCACGAGCAGCTCGAGTGGATCGGACAGGAAGGGTTCGAGAAGATCGACGACGAACACTTCGATGCACGCCTCACGCAGCGTATCGAGCGCGCCGGCTGGGGCCACCGCCTGGACGACGCGTTGGCCTGGCTGCGCGCCGTCGTGACCACGCGCCTGCCGCCGATCGGCGCCAGCCTGAGCGAACTGGCCAACACCGTGCCGGAGATGGAATTCTGGTTTCCGAGCGAGGGCCTGGACCTGGCCGCTCTCGACCGCCTGTGCCGGCGGCGCCTGCTGGGCAAGGCCGCGCGGCCGACGCTGCCGGAGCGTGCGCTGCACGGCATGCTCAAGGGCTTTGCCGACCTCGTGTTCGAACACGAAGGCAAATACTGGGTACTCGACTACAAGTCGAATGCACTCGGCAATGGCGACGCCGCCTACACGAAACGCGCGATGGAAGAGGGCATGGCCGGCCACCGCTACGACATCCAGGGCGCGATCTACATGCTGGCCCTGCACCGCCTGCTCAAGAGCCGCCTCGGCGAGGACTACGACCCGGCGCAGCAGCTGGGCGGCGCCGTGTTCCTGTTCCTGCGCGGGATCGCCAACACCTCGACGCACGGCTGCTGCCTGCTCGAACCGGACGTCGAACTGCTCGACGGGCTGGACCAGCTGCTGGGGAGGGGCGCATGAAATCGCATACCAGCGCGATCGTCACCTCGCCCACGGCCTTGTGGGAAGAAGCGGGACGCCTGGTCGACGCCGGCGAGCTGCGCCGCCTGTCGCTGGCCTTTGCCCGCTTCGTCGATTCGTTGGGACCCGTCGCTCCGCCGGTTCTGTTGGCAGCCCTGGTGCTGTCCGAACTCGAGGGCCATGGCCACAGCTGCCTGCAGGTGGCCGACCTGGCGCACGATCCGGCCGGCCTGCTGGGCTGGACCAGGGAGGGGTGGCAGGGGCTGGCCGGCACGGTGGCGCCGCTGCCGAAGAGTGCCAAGGCCTGGGCCGCGCAACTGGCCGCCTGCGAGGAGGTCTGGCAGGTCGGCGAATTCGACTTCGGCGCGCCGCTCGTCTTCGACGGCGAGCGCCTCTACCTGCGCCGTTACTGGCGCGACGAGACCCTGGTCGCGAACAGCATCCGCGCGCGCGCGGCAAGCACGCGGCCGGTCGCCACGGGGGACGTGCGCACCTGGCTCGACCTGCTGTTCGCCTCCCAGCGCGCGGAGCAGAAGCCGGACTGGCAAAAGCTGGCCTGCGCGGTGGCCCTGCGCGGCTCGGTCGCGATCATCACCGGCGGTCCGGGTACCGGCAAGACCTATACGGTGGCGCGCCTGCTGGCGCTGTTGTTCGCGACCGCGCCGAGTGCCGGGCAACAGCGCATCGCCCTGGCCGCGCCGACCGGCAAGGCCGCCGCGCGCCTGAAACAGTCGATCGACAAGGCGCTCACCGACCTGGCCGAGCGCGTCGGCGACGCGCTGCCGCTGCGCGAACTCACCGGCCGCATGGGGGCCGCGCGCACCTTGCACAGCTTATTGGGCGCGCGTCCCGACAGCCGCGCCTTTGCCCATCACGCCGGCAACCCGCTCGACGTCGACGTGCTGATCGTCGACGAAGCCTCGATGGTGCACCTCGAAATGATGGCCAGCCTGCTTGACGCGTTGCCCCCTGGCGCGACCCTGGTCCTGCTGGGCGACAAGGATCAACTGGCCTCGGTGGAAGCGGGCGCCGTGCTGGGCGACCTGTGCCACGACGCCCAGTCCGGCGGTTACAGCCTCGATACGGCTGCCTATGTCCTGGAAGCGAGCGGCGAGGAAGTGCCGCCCGAGTACCTGGGCGCTGCCGGGCCGCTGGCCCAGCAGACCGTGATGCTGCGCCACAGCCGCCGCTTCGGCGGTCCGATCGGCCAGCTGGCCTTGGCCGTCAACGCGGGCGAGGCAAGCGCCGCCGAAGCCGTGCTGCGTGGCGAGAGCGAGGGTGCCCTGCGCTGGATCGACGGCGCCCATCAGCACCAGGTGGTGAGCCTGGCGCTGGCCGGCTACCAGCCCTACCTGGAACTGCTGCGCGAAGGACCGCAGGGCGCACATGAGGATTGGGTGCGCGCGGTCCTGCAGCGCTTCGAGGCCTTCCGCATCCTGTGCGCGGTGCGCGAGGGCGAGTGGGGCGTGTCCGGCCTGAACACGGCGATCGAGGCCAGCCTGCTGGCGGCCGGCCTGCTGCGCCGCGCCGGCGAATGGTATGTCGGGCGCCCGGTGATGGTGACCCGCAACGACTATGGCACCCGCGTCTTCAACGGCGACATCGGCCTGACCCTGGGCGACCCGGCCCGCCCCGGCTCGCTGCGCGTCTACTTCCTGGAAGGCGACGAGGTCCGCAGCGTGCTCGCCACGCGCCTGCGCAACGTCGAGACGGCGTACGCCATGACGGTGCATAAATCACAGGGCTCGGAGTTCCGCCACACCGTGCTGGTGCTGCCCGAAGACCGCCACGGCATCCTCACGCGCGAGCTGGTCTACACCGGCATCACGCGGGCGAGCGCGCAGTTCACGCTGGTGACGCCGAACGGCTCGGTGCTGGCCGAAGCGGTGGCGCGACGGACGCACCGGGCGAGCGGGCTGCGGCACCTGATCGAGCGCTAGATCGCCTGGGTTTGGTAGATACCGTCTTGCTCGTCAAGCCTTACATCGCAAATGTTGGATCGTAGGGCTTGCCGGTCTGGACGACACCAAAGCACAGATGCGCCAGCTTACGCATTGCAGCGCCGATAGCGGCCATCTTGG
>NZ_PPXQ01000023.1 GCF_004798585.1 Massilia sp. Mn16-1_5 | reverse complement strand
TGCGCTATCGCCGTCTTGTCCGGGACTACGAGCAGCGCCTTGATGTGTCGGAAGCGATGATTTTCATCGCGCTCGGCTCTTCATTACTGCACCGGATGCGTTTCCGGTGAGTTATTAAACCGTCTCTAAGCGCGATTATGTCGGTTGCATGGAGCGCAGCAATGGCACCGTCGTGCTGGCCCAGTTGCCTGACGCCTTCAAGCATTTCAACGAGGTGCATCCGCACTCGGCGCTGGGCTATAAATCGCCACGCATGTTTAGGAAAGAGCGACCGCGTCAGGCTCTCGAAACTGACGCTAACTAAGCATTAGGCTGTGTCCGGGATTAGCGGGGCAAGATCAAGTACCCTGCACGATCCCGCTAACCGGTATCCGCATCAGCAACTCTGCCGATTATGCGCAGTCCGGCCCCTGATTTGTCCCCTATGACTTGAGCAACCTAGTCGTCACTGCGTGAGACATTATTCCCATAATGTCAGATGCAGGCTGATTC
Source organism: Massilia sp. Mn16-1_5 (assembly GCF_004798585.1). Taxonomy (GTDB): domain Bacteria; phylum Pseudomonadota; class Gammaproteobacteria; order Burkholderiales; family Burkholderiaceae_D; genus Telluria. The sequence goes on along the minus strand of NZ_PPXQ01000023.1, from coordinate 69,811 downwards.
CTCCCGCCGGCTATTCCCGATGAGTCGCATGTTTTCACTTACTGAGAAGGGCACTATGCTTCCTCGCATAAGGCTGCTCGCATATCTCAAATAGATCACCAGCCAGACACCGTCAGCACATTCAACATTCGTTAAGTATCGTTGTCCGAGCACATGCCCCAGCGTGTAGCACACAATAACTGTGATGACGTGCGTAGACGAAACAGTCACACATTTGCTTCATCTCCGCCAAGGAATCACACATTTGCTTCGTAAGTAGTCACACATTTCCTTCATCGGACGGCTGTGTCTGGCTGCGATTGACTTGCCACAGATTCTTTGACAATCGGGCACCTGCTATACTGTGTTTTTATACAGAATTCTGTATGTCATGTTCGTTCGTGTCGCTCAGCTATTCGAAGATGGCAGACCCCTTCCCCGCCATCGGTCTATAACAGCCCAGCCTGTACACATGGGCTATCTTACCTTGACCGAACAGCATGACCGGGACTTCCGCCGCAGCATGACCTATGCTGTTCTACGTGATATAAAGGTCGGCGCAGACGTCCCTTTTGATCAAGCAGTTGGTCGCCTCCCCTTGCAAGCAAATTGAGTCCTACTGCTGCGTCAAGGATATCCCTGCTGGTTGTGTTAAGACCTGCTGTTTCTAGAGCGAGGGCGGCCGAAATCAGCTGGGATCGGCTCTGCACTAGTCGGCCAGCGGCTTGGTCGCTCAATACGTCTACGGCATCTTGTAAGCTCATTTAATGAACCTCTGAAATGTAGGGACATTCTCCGAGCTGTTTGTCTACCGGCTCCAGTATAGCGCTGACTGTACAGCCATGTTCAGGCGCGGAAGATGATGCACATTTCTCCTAGCTGGGCCACGAATTTGTATTCCTCAGACACGCGAGAGCGAGATATGACCTGTAGCAACGTTGAAATCTCAAGCTACACACTTTCGCGCGCGAAAGTCGCATGGACTTGTTTGGCGTAGGGCGTGGTCTCCGGGGTACTTGCAGTGGCTGAAATGCAATACCTGACATTCTTAACTGAACTGCGTACTTCGTCGTTATTGACGAAGCTACGATAGATAAGCAAAGGCTGCGCTGGGACCATCGGTATCGTAAGGTATGGGAGGTGGTCGGAAATCCCGGCCAATGCGCGACTATTTCGCTGCAGCCGCTTGGTCCTTGGGTGTACCAACCCCGGAAGCCTCCTCCAGTGAGGAGTTCATCTTGCTGAGCATGGCATACCCGAGCGCTGCGGCACCAAGAATGATGATCAAGCCGAAGCCAGAAATCAATGAAGTGCCGATATCGCGTAACCAGCCGCCAAGTGTTTTCTTTTCGTCGAACCGGGCCTCAATGCGAGTCATGGACGATGCAACTTGGGACTCAAGCGAAGTAAATTTGGTCGCTAGTTCAGACTGCACAACTTCGGCAGCAAGAGCTGCCATTTTTTCTTCAAGCAGCTTGTTCGCAAATAGCGTAGCAAGTTGTTCGCCTCGCTGCTTGAAGCTCGCGACACTTTCTGGGAGCGACAAAATCCTGACGAATTCCTCTTCCTCATCCGGAGAAGGTTGACGACCATGATCAAGGACGAATTTGTCACGCCATTCCACTTTGCTTCGTTTATATACGAAGTAAGCTAGCGCGCCTGGAACATCGTTGGGACCAGAAACCAGAAGTGGATAAAGGTAATGCAAATGTTACTTGCCCTTCTGTTGTTCCAACGAATTTTCAAGTACAGCGCCCGATGTTGCTTTGACAAGATCGCCGCTCGAGAACTGGACAGTAGTAAGAAGTTTTCTGGTTCGATCAGAAAGTTGGGGGGTGGAGTTGCTGTTCATCTTCTCGCCGACGCGACGCACGTCTTCACGAGAGAAAACCGGGCTGAATGCAAACATGGTGCCTCCTTGGCGGCTTGTGTCGCTAGCATTCAGTATACCACGTGAATCCTAGCGTAGGATCAGTGAAAAAGTGCTTATAAACAACATCTTCTATTGCAGAGCAGCGTGCTGTACCTCATCAATCATCACACATATAACAGACATGTAGCCCCACGTTCTTGACTCGCACACGTTGACTGCTCCGGCTCTCGCGGAGACTAGCGAGTCAGGCCGAGATGGCTCGACTGCTCAGTTGTCAGGAATACTTTGGCTCAGCTTCGGTTGGCACGATGTAGCCGGGCGGTGCGAGCAGGCCATTCAGTAGGCCCTCCGTCATTGCCACCCCCATACCCCAGAAGCCGAAGCGACCGAACAGCTTGATTCGCCCGCTCGAGAAGCTCTTGACCTTCCCACCGTTGTAAGCCCCATGCTTGTTCTCACACTCTACACAAGGGGTGCCCTTGGCCTGCATACCATCCGCGGAATTATTTGGATGTCCGATATTCATCGGCAAATGAGTCCATTACGCTGAGTTCGTTATTGCCCGCGGCGCCTCCCCCCTGATTGCGGCGAAATAGAGGCTGACAGACGCGACGGCGACGCCAAACAGCACTCCGAGCAGCAGAGTCGGCGTCCCACCCTGCCCAAGTACCCACGCTGCGATAATCGGCCCGCTCGCTTTTGCCAGCAGCGACGGGCCAGCCAATGCACCGGAAATGGCGCCGTAGTTTTCGCTGCCGAACATCGCTTGCGGCAAGGTGCCGCGAACGATCGTGATGATGCCGTTGCTGAGGCCATACAAGATGCAGAAGACCGCAACCGCCCACGCCTGGGTTCCAAACCAGAGAACTGCAATAAGAGCGGCAGGTAGTGTGCTAAAACAGAACTTCCCGACGGTTTGCGGCGCCGTGTCACGGGCGACTGTCCGCTCCAGGATACGGCCGGCTACCTGCATGGGGCCGATAAGCATGGCGACCAGGATTGCTACGCGAGCGCTGTGCCCTAGTCCGTGCAGCAGCGGGATCAGGTGAACGGACAACGCGGAGAAAACGAAAATATTGGCCGAGAACGCCATCGCCAGCTTCCAGAACGCCGGATGGCGCACTGCCTCGGCCAAGGTATGGCCGCGTTGCGCTACAGCGACCGGACACCGTGACAATGGCTGCTCACGGCCCAGCAGCAGGTGCAGCGGCAGGCAAATCAGCAACTGCAAGGCGCCGAACCATAGGTAGCTGTCGCGCCAGCCAACAGACATATTCAATGCCTGCGTCAGCGGCCAGAAGATGGTGCTGGCGAAGCCTGCGAATAGGGTCAAGGTCGATATTGCCTGCCGTCCAGCGCTTGCGAACCTGCGGTTAATCGTGGCAAACGCCGCTTCGTACAGCGTCAGGCCCATCGCGAGGCCGAGAATCGTCCAGGCCGTGACATAAGCGGCCGGGCTGCGGCTCTCGCTCAGCAGGAAAAAACCGATGGCGCACACGACCGAGCCCGCGCCCATGACCATCTGTCCGCCGTGGCGATCGAGCAGGATGCCGATCGGCGTCGCCACCAGGCCGGCGATCAGCAGGCTCCATGAATAGGCGCCGAAAACGAGTGTCGGGCTCCACCCGAGCTCACGCTGGATACTCGGCGCAAGGATGCTGAACGCGTAGTACAGCGACCCCCAGGACACAATCTGGGTACAAGCAAGGATGCCGATGGCGCGCCACTGGGTAGTCATATGTCCTCGTTCATGAGCAGGCGGCGCACGGCACCACCGGAATCGACATCGCTCAGGCGCAGCATGCCGGCCTGGCCGATGGCGCAAGGTTCGGCAGCGAGGGGCAGCCACATCCGCCCTTCCCTTGCTCCTTCGCCTCTGCATCTGCAACGCAGCACGCCGTTTCCTGGCTCGGCGCCGGCCCGCCACAGCAAGCGGATGCCACCGGTTCCCTGTCGTACGCTTGCCGGGTGCTGCAGACACCGGTTTCCGGCAGTTCCAGCTGCACGTCGTCAGCGGCAAGCATGTCGCCAGCCAGGGCGGCGACCACCGAGCGCACCTGCTCATAGCCGGTCGCCATCAGGAAGTTTGGTGCCCGCCCGTAGCTCTTCGCGCCAACTGCATAATATCCGTGTTCCGGATGCGCCAGCTCGCGGTGACCGTGGGGGCGTACCGTACCGCAGCTGTGTTCGTTCGGGTCGATCAACGGTGCCAGCAGGTCAGTGCTCTCCAACCAGGGATCGTGGCGCACCCGCAGTTCACGCGTGATGTCCAGGTTCGGACGGGCGCCGGTGGCGGCGATGATCTCGTCGACGCCCTCGATGGTCGCGCCGGTATCGCCGCTCACCGTGATGCCGCTGGCGGTAGCGGTGAGGGACGCGATCCGGAACTCCTCGTGCAGCTCCAGCCTGCCCGACTGCTTCAGCGCCTTCAGGCGCATGCCCAGCAGGCCGCGCGCCGCCAGGCCGTCGGCTTCTCCCCCGCCAAACAGCTTGGCGCTCTGGCGTCCGCGGATGACCCATACCAGGCGGGTGCCAGGCGCCTGTTCGGCCAGCGTCGCCAGTGCCAGCAAGGAGCCCGCTGCCGAGTGCCCGGCACCGGCCACGAGTACGCGTCGACCGGCGTAGCGTTGCCGCTCGGCGCCGAGTACGTCCGGCATGCCGTAAGCAATCCGGTCGCGTAGTGCACTTTCGCCCTGGGCCGGCAGGCCCCCGACACCGAGCGGATTGGGCTGCGACCAGGTCCCGGTGGCGTCGATCACGGCGCTGGCCAGGTATTCACGCTCACCTTCAGGCGTTGCAGCGCGGATAACGAATGGGGCATCCTCGCGACCGCGCGTCTTGACCTTGTCGAATCCGACGCGGGTGACCGCGACGACGCGGTGCCCGAGCCTGAGACCGGTGGCGAGCGCAGGTAGCGCGGCGAGCGGCTTCAGGTAGTGCTCGACGATCTCTCCTGCGGTGGGCAGAGCTTCCGGCTCCGGCGCTTGCCAGCCGGCTTCCAGGAGCAATCCCCGGGCGGCCTTGTCGACGTTGTACTGCCATGGCGAGAACAGGCGCACGTGGCGATAGCTTTCCAGGTTGCTGGCCACCTGTGCACCCCCTTCCAGGATCAGCGGCGTGAAGCCACGCGCCACCAGGTGAGCTGCCGCGGCGAGGCCGACGGGACCGGCCCCAAGCACGGCGACAGGAAGGGTTTTGTTGAGGATGTTGTTCATGTTGTCTCCCAAGTCATCAAGTTAAGTATGTCAGTCGACGTCCGCGTTAGTCATTCGCCGAAATACGAATAACACAGCAAAAAATTTTAGAGTTTTGCGATCATCTGTTTCAGTTGTGTGAGCCGCTCCACGTTCACGCAATAGCAGACGCGCTGCTCGTCTGCCGAGCCGATGATGAGGCCGGCCTGCTTGAGCACGCTGACGTGCTGCGAAATCGTCGATGCGGCCAGCGGCAGGACATCGGCCAGGCTGCCGAAGTAACAGGCGCCGTAGGCCGACAGGTAGTTGAGCAACTGGACACGCGCAGGATGGGCAAGGGCCTTGCACAACATGGCGAGTTCATCAGCGTTAATCTCGGGCGCGGCAGCGCCGTTCTTCGGTGCACAGCAGGTCGTCATATCGTTTGTTCGTAATTCGGCAATCAACGAATACAGGATAGACCGCATGTCATGAAACTGTCAATATGTTTCGATATTATTGGAAATGTCGTATCGCTCGTGTATGATTCTGACATCTTGCAACTCACCAGATTGGAACGCCATGGATACCAAAGCAGTACTCGCAGCACTCGCGGCCCTGGCACAGGAAAGCCGCCTGGCGGTATTTCGGCTGCTTGTACAGGCGGGACCGGCAGGCCTCGCAGCCAGCAAAATTGCCGAACACCTGGACGTTCCTCCCTCGTCGTTGTCGTTTCACCTCAAAGAACTGTCGCATGCCGGGTTGCTCGCTTCCCGGCAGGACGGTCGCTTCGTGATTTATACGGCGAACGTCGAAACGATGAATGGGCTGATCGGCTTTATGACTGAAAACTGCTGCGGAGGCGTGCCCTGCGACACAGCGATAAACGACGTATGCAAGGCGGAATGAAGCCGGCCACGATCCGACGCCATCCATCCTATCGAAAGGAAACCTCATGCAAGAAAAGGTTTATAACGTCCTGTTCCTCTGTACCGGCAACTCAGCGCGCAGCATCATGGGCGAAGCACTGCTTTCGACTGTAGGCAAGGGGCGCTTTCGCACCTTCTCGGCCGGTAGTCATCCAGCTGGCGCGGTCCATCCGCTCGCTATTGAACAGGTGCTGGCTACGGGCTACCCAACCGACCAGTTGCGCAGCAAGAGCTGGGATGAGTTTGGCAGCGCAGAAGCGCCGCATATGGACTTTATCTTCACCGTCTGCGATAAGGCCGCAGGCGAAGCTTGCCCATATTGGCCTGGCCATCCAATCTCTGCGCATTGGGACTTCGAAGATCCGGCAGCCTGCATAGGCAGCGAGGCCGAACAACGTGCAATGTTTCAAAAAATTTTCCGCCAGATTCTGGCGCGCGTGAACGTGTTCGCCAGCCTTCCGCTGCATATGCTCGAGAAGAACGCGATCCAAGCCGAAGTAAGTGCTATCGGTAACACACCCGTTTAACCCTCCAACCCGACCATATCTCCACATGAACGTACTGTTTCTCTGCACTGGCAACTCCTGCCGCTCCGTCCTCAGCGAGGGCACTTTCAATCATCTCGCCCCGCAAGGCCTGAAGGCGATCAGCGCTGGCAGCCAGCCCATCGGCTCCCTGCATCCGCGCGCAGTCGCCCTGTTGCATCGCAAAGGGATTTCGACCGAGGGCTACTACAGCAAATCTTGGGCTGACCTTCCGGTAACGCCTGACATTGTCGTTACCGTCTGCGGCAGCGCCGCCGGCGAGACCTGCCCTGCCTACCTGGGTCCGGTGCTGCGCACCCACTGGGGTCTGGAAGATCCGGGCCACGTCGTCGGTACTGACGAGGAAATCGAAGCAGCATTCGAGCGCACGTATGAAATCATTCTGGCCCGCACGCAAGCTTTCCTGGCACTGCCGCTGGAAGAGCTGAAAGGTGACAAGGCCCGATTCAAGGCCGAGCTCGACCGCATCGGCACCCTGTTGCCTTGAGCAGGACGTCCCGCATGGCGCGGGACGCTGTTATAGACGCTTTAACTTATTGACCTGCTGACTAGGACCCTTTGTGCTCATCGCATTCCTGATCTTCCTCGCTACACTCATTTTCGTCATCTGGCAGCCCCGCGGGCTGGGCATTGGCTGGAGCGCTACTGCCGGCGCCATCGTCGCCCTGCTCGCCGGCGTCATCCAAGTAACCGACATCCCGGTGGTGTGGGCCATCGTCTGGAATGCGACGGGGGCTTTCGTAGCCGTCATCATCATCAGTCTACTGCTCGACAAGGCTGGCTTCTTCGAATGGGCGGCCCTGCACGTGGCCCGCTGGGGCAAAGGCAATGGCCGGCGCCTGTTCGTCCTGCTGGTCCTGCTCGGCGCGGCGGTGGCGGCCCTGTTCGCCAATGACGGCGCGGCGCTGATCCTGACGCCCATCGTGATCGCGATGCTGGTCGCATTGCGCTTCACGCCAAAGGCTACGCTGGCCTTCGTCATGGCCGCCGGCTTCATCGCGGATACAGCCAGTCTGCCGCTGGTCGTGTCCAACCTCGTCAACATCGTCTCGGCCGACTACTTCGACATCAGCTTCGCCCGCTACGCCGCTGTGATGGTGCCGGTCAACCTGGTGTCGGTGGCGGCCACGCTCGCGGCCCTGGTCTGGTTCTTCCGCAAGGACATTCCGGCAAACTACGACCTGGCGCAATTGAAGCGTCCCGAAGAGGCCATCCATGACCGCGCCACTTTCGTGACAGGCTGGTGGGTCCTGGCTATGCTGCTCGTCGGCTTCTTCTGGCTCGACGACATCGGCGTCCCGATCAGTGCCGTGGCGGCAGTCGGCGCAGCCCTGCTGCTGGCCGTGGCCGCACGCGGCCACCGCATCTCGACGCGCGAGGTGCTGCGCGGCGCGCCATGGCAGGTTGTCGTATTCTCGCTTGGCATGTACCTGGTCGTGTATGGACTGCGCAATGCAGGCCTGACAAACTACCTCACTGAGGTGCTGAACCAGTGCGCGCAGTACGGAGTCTGGGGTGCGGCGCTCGGTACGGGTTTCATTACGGCGATCCTGTCCTCGATCATGAACAACATGCCGACCGTGCTGGTGGGCGCCCTTGCGATCGACGCCACGACGACCACGGGCGTGGTGCGCGAGGCGATGGTCTACGCGAACGTCATCGGCGCCGACCTTGGCCCGAAAATCACGCCGATTGGCAGCCTCGCCACTCTGCTCTGGCTGCACGTGCTGGACTCGAAGAACATCCATATCGGGTGGGGCTACTATTTCCGCGTCGGTATCGTGCTGACGCTGCCGATCCTCTTCGTTACCCTGTGCGCGCTTGCCCTGCGCCTTAGCTAAGAAAGGCTACAGAACCATGGACGTCACCATCTACCACAACCCGGACTGCGGCACGTCGCGCAATACCTTAAGCCTGGTCCGCAATGCAGGAATCGAGCCAACCATTATCGAGTACCTGAAGAACCCACCCGACCGTGCGACGCTCGTCGACTTGATCTCGCGGGCAGGCCTGTCGGTGCGCGAGGCTGTCCGCGAGAATGGCACGCCTTTCGTCGAGCTTGGCCTGGACAATCCAGCCACGACCGACGAGCAACTGATCGATGCGATGCTGGCGCACCCGATATTGATCAACCGCCCGTTCGTGGTGACGCCAGCTGGCGTCCGCCTGTGCCGTCCTTCCGAGGTCGTCCTGGATATCCTGCCGGTGCCGCAGCAAGGCGCCTTCACGAAAGAGGACGGCGAGGCTGTCGTCGATGCGCAAGGAAAGCGAATCAAATGAGCAAGATCCCGAACCTGCCCAACATCCAGCCGGAGCTGATGGACATGCCGACCGTCGAAAAGCTCGCACCGGTTGGCGACATGAACCACCCGCCGCGCATCCTGATGCTCTACGGCTCCCTGCGCGAACGCTCCTTCAGCCGCTTTCTCACGTACGAGGCTGGGCGCATCCTCGAGCAGTTCGGCGCCGAAGTGAAGATCTTCGACCCGATGGAGTTGCCAATGGTCGGCAGCGTGCCGGAGACCCATCCAAAAGTGGTTGAACTGCGCGAGCTGTGCCTGTGGTCGGAGGGCCAGGTCTGGTGCAGCCCGGAGCGTCACGGTGCGATCACTGCGGTGATGAAGAACCAGATCGACTGGATACCGCTCGAGATGGGCGCGATCCGCCCGAGCCAGGGGCGCACGCTGGCAGTCATGCAAGTCTGCGGCGGGTCGCAATCGTTCAACGTGGTCAACACGCTGCGACTGCTGGGGCGCTGGATGCGCATGTTCACGATCCCAAACCAGTCTTCGGTACCAATGGCATACAAGGAGTTCGATGATGAGGGGCGCATGCGTCCCTCCGCATACTACGACCGCGTGGTCGATGTCATGGAGGAGCTGTTCAAGTTCACGCTATTAACTCGTGGTCGCACGGACTACCTCACGGACAGGTATAGCGAACGTAACGAACGTGCATTGAAAGCGATCGACCGGCAACTACAAAAAATCTGAAGGCGAGGAAAGCGGACGCGGCTAGTCCTGTTTTCCTTTACTTTGATCACTTCAGTGCGCCCTGCCCGACCGAAAAATGGCCTTAAACCGAAGGTCTGCAAATACCTTTCCGATTCCAATATCGGGGAATACGCTTCATGCCGACATCCGGGATGTAGGGGCCTTCCTCGACAAGCTTTGTACTCCCTTTACGGTCGCATAGTCTTTCGCCGTACTTCGTCAGCAGCGCCGCCCAGCCTTGCCAAACGCTTGCATTTCCAATAGGAGCCATTCTCGAAAAGGCCATCGCCGCACTCACTCGACGCTTCTTGCTGCTGCCATACAGTAATGCTACGCAGGGTTATCTCGGCCTTGATCCTCGTTTAAAATTCACGGCCGGCCGCACCGTTAGTCGCAGATCAATGCCTGGATGACTGGACAGCTTGCATTCAAGCTTCCACGGAAAAGAGTCATGGTAGCCGGGGCGAGCAATTAGTTTGTTACCTTGGCCTCGAACCCGGCATCCGACAGCCTCGCCTGTATTTGTTCGAGCGTGACCTGGGCTGGATTGATAACGACAGCGATGCGCTGCGTTTTTGAACTGGCGAGCACCTCCTGCACACCCGGCATCCGCGATAAAGCGAAGCGCACCCGCGTTTCGCAGCCACCGCAATGCATCTTTTCGTCACCCACGACCTCGAAATCAACTTTGACGACCATGTAGCTCCCCTTTTGGTGCTCTTTTCATTACGGCAGATTGCGCCTTTGCAGGCTCAGCAGTGCGGCCAACGCTCAGTATCGCATCAAAGAACAGGCGCGGCCGGCCACGCAGCGAGTTCGCAAAAATAGCGGTGACACTGAACGCCATCGCTGCCATCGCCCAGATCGGATACACCAGCCCGGTTGCGGCAAGTGGGATGCCGATGCCATTGAACATCATGGCCAGGCACACGTTCTGCAACATCTTTCGGTAGCTCCACCGGCTGATCTCGCGCGCATCGAGTACCGAGTCCAGGCGATTGTTCAGGATGATGATGTCGGCCGAATCAATCGCAATGTCGGCGCCGCTTCCCATGGCTATGCCGACGTTGGCCTGCATCAGTGCAACGGAGTCGTTGATGCCATCTCCTACCATGGCGACATTTCCCGTTTCCTGAATGGTGCGGATAAGGGCCGCCTTATCCTGTGGCAGGAGCTCGGCATGGACCTGATCGACGCCGACTTCCTTGCCCACGCGCTCGGCTGCGGCCTTGTTATCCCCACTCATCAGGATCGTGCTTACGCCAGACTGGCGTAGTGTTGCAATCACGCGCGCGACGTTCTGCCGTAGTGCATCGCCAAACGCGAGAAGGCCCAATACCGTACCCGCCCGCGCCACGACGACCACTGTGCGGCCCTTGTCTTCCAGAGCGCGAACCCGTTCCTGTACCGCTCCCAAAGCAAATCCTTGCTCTGCAAGAAAAGCAGTATTTCCAACAAAGACGGCCTCATTATCCAGCGTTGCACGCACGCCGCGGCCAGGCACCGCCTCAAAGCCATCGAGCTGGGGCGGCGCAATGCCGCGCTCGAGTGCAGCGGCCATCACTGCCCTCGCCAGCGGATGTTCAGAAGCCGCTTCCGCAGCGGCGGCGACGCCGATCAGGTCATTTTCGGAGCCATGAATTGCCTCGAGCTCAAGCAAAGCGGGTTTGCCTTCGGTCAGCGTACCGGTCTTGTCAAACACGATGTGGGTCACCAGGCGCAATCCCTGAAAGGCCTCCCCGGTTCTCATCAGGACGCCACGCTCGGCTGCTTCGCCGGCGCCGCGGACGATAGCCAATGGCGCCGAAATGCCCAATGCGCATGGGTAGCCCATGACCAGGACGGTCAGACCGGCAAACACGGCGCGCTCAATATCGGCTGCGCCGCCGGCCACCATGGGCAGGACGAGCCAGCCAAGGAAGGATATGACGGATAGCGAGATCACGGCCGGCGCGTACAGCTTCAATACCTTATCAACCAGATGCAGCATGCCGGGCTTCAATGCCCGTGCATCTTCGACTTCCTGCACGACACGTTGCAGGAAGCTGGTTGCCCCCACGGCCGTCACGCGAATGAGCAATGTTCCCAAGCCATTCATCGAGCCGCCGACCACAGTATTGCCGACGGAGCACTCAACTGGAAGCGGCTCGCCCGTCACCAGCGAGACGTCGATCGCCGAGTACCCTTCCGTCACCACGCCGTCCACCGGAATCCGCTCTCCTGGGCGCACTCGCACGAGGTCGTTCACCATGACCTGTTCGATGGGCAGTTCCTGCTCCCGGTCATCACGTACCACGTTCGCCGTGTCCGGCTGTAAGTCCAGCAGGCGCCGTACGGCCTGGGAACTGCGTGTTTTAACGATGAGCGACAGCCATTCGGAAAAGATATGGTAGTTACAAACCATGACCGCGACGCAGAAAAACGGCGCTGCGGGAAAGTCAGGTCCTCCAGCCGTCACGCCATACACACCACCGGCCAAACCGGCAAATGCGGCGCCTTCCAACAAGACATGCTGGTTGATGATGCCCCGTCGTAGCGATTGCCAGGCAATGGAAAGGATCTGGCGCGCCAGCACGAAGACGACGGCAACCGCCAGTGCGGCGGCAATCCACGCTTCGTAGCCGCCCATGCGACCGGTCTGCCTCAGCCATGTCAGGCCAACGACTTCGAAGAGGGCGATCAAGGTGCCCAGACCGGCCATTGCCCAGCCACGGGGGCGTAGCACCAGAAATACCGCACCTATGAGCGATAAGGCCACAAAGGCTTCGAGCAGCGCGTACCAGAAGTCACCTGGGCGCGCCACGAGCGTCAGTGAACCCAAGCTGAAAAACGTCGCCCAAAGGAAGCGCTTGCCGCCTTCCACCAGGTCCCGCTCGTCTTCTTCAAACGGCTTCAATTTCCGTGGGTCCGAAATGCTGTAGCCCATCTGGCGCAGCGTCTCCAGCAAGACCTGCGGCTGAACCTTGCTGGGGTCGTATTCCACGAGCGCCTGTTCGTGCGTCAGACTGACCGATACAGTTTCAACGCCAGCGTGGCGGGTCAGTGCCTTCTCGATGGTGCCCGTACATAAGGAACAATGCATACCTGCAATGCGGGCACGGATGCGGACGCGGTCGGGGCGGCTGGCCGATTCCTGTGTCCACAATGGACTTGGCAGCTCAGGTGTCGGGGGAAGCATGGAGTTCGCAGTGTTCATCGTCGGTCCTAATTTGAAAAATCTTGCACTGTCGACCTCATTGTGGACGTTGGAGTGTACTCAAGGGTCAAGCTTTTTTTGATCTCCTGAACTTCAATAAAACGACTGGAATGGCACATAAACGCTTGACCTTGAACCTACCTCCAAGGTTTAGAATGAAATTCGGAGGAAAGCATGCTGACTATTGGGAAACTGGCGACGCTGGCAGACATCAGCACCGACACGCTGCGGTTTTATGAGCGCGAGGGGCTGATTGCACCGTCGAGCAAGAGCGCCGGTGGTTATCGGCTATATGACGAAGATGCGGTCGTGCGCCTGCGGTTCATCAAGCAGGCCCGGGACTGCGGATTTACCTTGACCGAAATCCAGCAATTGCTGCTGTTGCGCAATCAGAGCGAGGCCTGCTGCGGCGACGTGCGCCAGCGCGCAATTGAAAAAAAGCTGCAGCTGGAAGCCAAGATCCGGGCGCTCTCGGCCATGTCCAAGGCCTTGGATCATCTGATTGCAGACTGCGCAAACGAATCCCATCCCATCAATGGCTGCCCGATTCTGGCATCACTCGAGCAGGCAACGGCATCAACTGAACCGGGCTGAGAAGAATGAAAATCGACCTGTTTTACGCACGCGGATGCGACAAGTGCGCAGCCAGCCGGGAAAGCCTCAAAGTCGCTGCTGAGCGCGTGGCGCCCGACCTGGAATGGCGCGAACTCGATGTACTGGAAAACATGGACTATGCGGTCGATCTGGGTGTGCTCACCCTGCCGGCCATGGCCATTGACGGCGTGCTCGCGTTTCCTGCACTGCCGAGCGTCAAGCAGCTGGTCGACGCCATCACTCGCAAGTGCAACACTGTGGCAAGGTCTTGAGATGGATACTGATGCACTTGGCCTGGCGATCCAGAATGCCGGTTTTGCCGCTGCCGGCATCGGCTTTCTGACCGGACTCTTCTTCAGCCTCAATCCGGTAGCGGTTGCCGCTATTCCGGTATCGCTTGCCTACGTCACGAAGGCGCGAAATAAGGGAGAATCCCTCAGTTTCGGCGGCATGTTCATTCTCGGCATGATCGCGACGCATGTGCTGCTTGGGCTGATTGCCGGGCTCGGGGGACTGTGGGTGTCCAAGCTGCTGGGGCGCCAATGGGGACTCGTGCTGGGTCCCTTTCTGATCTTGCTCGGGCTGCTATGGCCAGGATGGATACGTATTCCGCTGCGGGCCTGGTCCTTTCGTGGCAAGCGTGCTACCGGCATCTGGGGCGCGTTTGCGTTGGGCGTTCCCTTTTCGGTAGCGGTGTGTCCTTTCTGCACCCCGGCCCTGATGGTGTTGCTCGGCGGGGTGGCCACCGTCGGTTCGCCCTTGCTCGGTGCAGTCCTGCTCCTGGCGTTCGCACTCGGCCGCTCTGTTCCAATTGCCTTAGGGGCATGGGCGGTCGGCTGGCTGGAGAGCCTGAAACCGCTTGCAAAGTTTTCGCGCGCGTTTGAAACCCTTGGCGGCATCGCCTTGATTGCCGCCGGTCTGTACCTGTTGAATGCCTATTTCTTTTGGATCCCGGAGTTAGCCGGTTAGATGTCATGGAAAAGCAGATTCCTACTTTAGGTGACGACGTGCTGGCAGCGTTCGAACGCGCGTGTAAAGAAGGCGATTTGCAGGTGGCCGAGCATTTGTTGCGGGCACTTGAGGCTATGGCAGATCGCGCCGAGGAGAAAGCACGCGTTGACCAAGCCTACCTGGGGGCGGCTCGTTTGCTCGGACAGAAGCCACACCACTGATGCACTTACCTGATGAAAGCAAATAACATGCATCCGCTTGCCAAGCTGCTGGTCATTGCACTGTTCCCGATCGCCGCGGCGATTGCTGGCGAGTCGCAGACCGCCGTCATGGACCTGCAGAACATCCATTGCTATGCCTGCCTGAATACGGTAAAAAAGGCGCTGCGGAACGTCCCGGGTGTCGAAGAAACAAAGTTAGACATCGATAAGAAAACGGCGACAGTGAAGTTTGATCCAGCGAAGACCAATACCGCAGCCTTGGTCCAGGCTACAGTCAAGGCTGGATTTCCTTCGACCCTTCGCAAGCATCCTGACAATCGATGACGACCCCGGTCTCAAACAACACTGCGCCTGATGAGGCGAAGGTCAAATGGCTGGCCTGGCTGCTCGGCAGCTACACCATGCTGGGCCCGTTCTCGATTTCGACCTATATGCCGTTTTTCCCGATGCTGATGGTCAGCCTTGGGGCCACGCAGATCGAATTGCAACAGACGCTGAGCGCTTACCTGGCAGCGTTCGGGTTCATGATGCTCCTACATGGACCCTTGTCTGACGCGTTGGGCCGTCGCCCGGTCATCCTGGGTGGACTGGCCGTGTACCTGATCGCTTCCATTGGAGGCGCATTGGCCGGCACACTTGGCACATTGCTGTTCTGCCGCACGCTGCAAGGTCTTTCTGTGGGCGCAGGCAGCGTCGTCGGCCGGGTTGTCATCCGTGACCGGCTGGAAGGTCCCGCCGCGCAGAAATTATTAGCGCAGGTGACCATGATTTTTGGTTTGGCGCCCGCGATTGCGCCGGTGTTCGGCGGATGGCTCCAGAACTGGTTTTCCTGGCAGTCCGTATTTATCTTCATGGCGCTCTTTAGCGGATTGCAACTGGTCGCCAGCTATCTTTCCCTTCCGGAGACCTTGCCACGACAAGATCGAACGTCATTGAAGCCGAAGGCGCTCGCGCAGCGCTATAGTGCTGTCCTGAAGAGCAAACCGTTCTGGCTGCTGTCGCTGGCGTTGAG
Source organism: Massilia sp. Mn16-1_5 (assembly GCF_004798585.1). Classification (GTDB taxonomy): domain Bacteria; phylum Pseudomonadota; class Gammaproteobacteria; order Burkholderiales; family Burkholderiaceae_D; genus Telluria. The sequence goes on along the minus strand of NZ_PPXQ01000023.1, from coordinate 54,345 downwards.
CTGCAATTTCGTTGGCTTTTTTCTGTATGTGTCGTCGGCCCCTATTTTTGTTATCCAGTACCTCGGGCTGAGCAAGGCAGAATTCGGCTGGCTGTTCATACCAGCCACAGCCGGCATCATTCTCGGCGCGTACCTGTCAGGAAAAGTCGCCAAGCGACTTGCACCGGCAACCACCATCGGCTACGGTTACCTGACGATGGGCGTGGCCACCCCGTTGAACCTGGCTTACAACGCTTTCTTGCCCCCAGTCCTGCCTTGGGTGATTCTGCCCATCATGCTCTATACCGTCGGAATGTCATTCGCAGCGCCCAGCATCACGCTGTTGACCCTTGACCTGTTCCCTTCGATGCGGGGCATGGTCGCGTCGATGCAGGGCTTCGTGCAAACGATGGTGATGACATTTGTCTCTGGCCTGCTTGCACCCTTGGTGGCTGACTCGGGCTTGAAAATGGGCCTTGGAGTGCTGTCCTACCTGGTGCTTGGATATCTTGCCTGGCATACGTTCAACCAGCGCGAACGGCATGATGCGCTGAAGCAAGCCTGACGACCTAGAAGAGGTAAAACGACGGATGCACTGGTTCCAGAGCTGGGCCGCCGACAACTGTCGAATGGCTGGTCTTGGCCATTCAGACGGCGAAGCCCTCGTCGATGCGAGAGGAAACGAATTAAATGAGCAAGATCTCAGCCTGCCCAATGTCCAGCCGCAGCCGCTGGACATTCCGACCGTCGAAAAGCTCGCACCGGTTGGCGACATGAACCATCCGCCGCCCGAGCCAGGGGCGCACGCTGGCAGTCGTGCAAGTTTGTGACGGGTCGCAATCGTTCAACGTGGTGAACACTTTGCGATTGCTAGGGCGCTCGATGCGCATGCTCACGATCCCGAACCAGTCTTCGGTACCAATGGCCTACAAGGAGTTCGATGATGAGGGGCGCATGCGTCCCTCGGCATACTACGACCGCGTGGTCGATGTCATGGAGGAGCTGTTCAAGTTGACGCTGCTAACTCGCGGTCGCACGGACTACCTGACAGACAGGTATAGCGAACGTAACGAGCGCGCTCAGAAAGCAATTGATCGCCAAATACAAAAAATCTGAATCGTGCAGGAAATCCGGCGCCTCCCGCCCTGGTCTCCTTCGATACAGCTGTTTCAGCTTCCCTTGCTCCACCCAGAGACAATGATCGCCATGCCGAACAAGGCAACTGCCGCCCCTGCCCAGTCCAGCGTCGATAACTTCACCCCATCGACGAATCTGAGCCAGACCAGGGCCGTCGCGACGTAGACGCCGCCGTAGGCTGCGTACACCCGCCCGCTAGCTGCTGGATGCAGAGTAAGTAACCAGACAAAAATCGCGAGACTGGCCGCAGCCGGGGCAAGCAGCCAAATCGAGCCACCCTTGCGCAGCCAAAGGTAAGGCAGGAAACAGCCGACGATTTCAGCGATGGCGGTGGCAACAAAAAGCAGTGTAGTTTTCAGTATCAACCTAGTTCTCATCCAATAGCAGCACTGCATCATTATAGCTGCGCACCGTTCAGCTGCGCTCGCTCGCCAGCCTGCCGCAATGTGCTGCGGATGACGAGTTTGAACCTATCAGAACGAGGGTGACCGATGCACCGTGCTATACTTTTCCCCCATGGCTGCACGACGCTTCATCTACCTTGTCCTGACAATCCTCGCTCTTCAGCTAAGCTGGGGCGCGATCAGTGCCTATTGTGAGCATGAATCCGGTCGCGCCGCCCAGCATTTCGGGCACCACTCGTCGGACTCCGACGCAGATAAGTTCGCCTTCAACGCCAAGGACAAACCCTCTGGTACGCCGAAAAAGACAGTGATGCATTCGCACTGCTCGTCCTGTGCTCACGCTCCTTTGTCCTTCGACGCTCTCCCGGCAACGGTAGCGATCCTGAAGCCGGTCCGCGTCGCGCCACTGTCTGTCTCACCACACTACACATCCTCCTACTCGGCCCCCCCCGAGCGCCCGCAGTGGATCTCCGCCGTTTGATTCGGCGGCAGATCGTATAAATCACTCATCATTTATGTGGAGCCCTGAGAGGGGTTCCAATACGCATCTTCGCTGAATAGTCTTCGTTTTCAACAACCGGAGTTATTCATGCATCCCAAGTATTTATTCCTCGGGGCGGCCGTGCTTTTCGCACAGGCGTTCCCGAGTGCTGCGCAGTTGACCGCGCAGCCCCTGGTCTCTGGACCCACTACCCAGCAGCAAATCCCGTCCACGGGCGTAGCACTGACGCTCGAAGAAGCTGTTGCCAAGGCGCTCGCTGCGAACGCCGGGCTGCGCGCGACAGCACTCGATGTAGCCATTGCGGAAGGCGCGCGGCGTCAGGCGGGGCTATTTCGTAATCCGGAAGTCTCGTTTGTCCGTGAAGGCACGCAACGCGGCACCCGGACGCAAACGGTTCAGCTAAGCCAGGTGCTCGAGCTTGGAGGCAAGCGTTCCGCCCGGATAAACCTTGCTGAACGTGAGCGCAGCCTCGCAGTTGGAAACCTGAGTGTTGCGCGTACGGACCTGCGCGCTGAAGTCACCGCCGCCTATTTTGACGCGCTAAGCGCGCAGGAACGGGTCCAGATAGCACAGGTATCACTCGATGTAGCGAGCAAGGCATCGTTTGCTGCCGAAAGGCGGGTTGCCGCAGGACGTGTCTCGCCTGTCGAACAGGATCGCTCAGGAGTCGCGCTCTCAACGGCACGCCTTGAACTTTCCCAAGCGCAGAGCGAGTTGTCCATCGCGCTGCTGACACTGGCAGCATATTGGGGCGAGACTGTCGCCGTTTCCCGTCCACTCGTAGCCCCAGGGCTCGACCTTGCGCCAGTGCCGTCGCTGAACGAACTTCAACAGCGGCTGGACTCCTCACCGCAGATGCGGCGCGCCCGATTGCAGGTGGAGCGCGAAGAAGCCCAGGTGGGCGTCGATCGTTCCCAGCGCATTCCTGATGTCACCCTGATCGTCGGTAGCAAGAAGGATGACCAAATCGGGCGATCGCAAACCGTGCTCGGCGTTTCGGTACCGCTTCCACTGTTTAACCGTAACCAGGGCAGCCTCCAGGCATCCCTGAGCCGCGCGGAAAAGGCCCGAACCGAGCTGGAGGCCGAAAGGCTGCGCCTGAATCAGTCCCTGGCCAGTGCTTACCAGCGAACGCAGCTTTACCGCGAACAGGTACGTACCATGCGTGATGACGTTTTGCCAAGGGCGCAGCGTGTGTTCGATGCTGCCGTAACAGGGTTTGAAGCGGGCAAGTTCAGCTTCCTCGATGTTCTCGACGCCCAGCGAACGCTCCTGCAAATCCGCACCCAGTATATCCAGACGCAGTTCGACCGCTACCGCGCCGCAGCAGATCTCGGCCGGTTCGTCGACGCCGACAGCACCACCCCAAATAACAGGATCGCCCCATGAAGTTCAACATCGATAAAAAGTCTATTTTCTCCATACTGGCTGTCGTTGCGGTCGGAGTTATCCTCGCTCTGGCAATTATCTTTTGGAAAAAAGATTCCCCTGCTGCCGAAGGCGCAAGCGAACACGCAGAGGAGACAACGGAAAAGTCGGCTTCCAAGGAAGGCAGTCACGCCGAAACCGAGGAAGGAGGCAAGGCGGACGCCAGGGAAGGCAGCCATGCTGAAGGCAAGGAAGGGGGCCATGCGGACGACAAGCCAGGCTTTGTCAAGATGACGCCCCAGCAAATTCAAGGAGCCGGCATCCTGACTACCCGGGCGGCGGCGGCCTCTATCGATACTGCCGTGATCCTGCCGGGCGAAGTGCGCTTCAACGAAGACCGGACGGCACACGTCGTTCCTCGCGTCGCAGGTGTCGTCGAGTCTGTCTTCGCCTCGCTCGGCGAGAACGTCAAGAAAGGCCAACCGTTGGCTGTCATCGCAAGCGCGGAACTTGCCGAACTGCGAAGCACTGCTCTCGCCGCTGACAAGCGTCTCGGATTTGCACGGGTGACCTACGAACGCGAGAAGAAGCTGTGGGAAGACAAGATCTCCGCACAGCAAGATTACCTTCAGGCTGAACAGGCATACCGCGAGGCTCAGATTGAAGCTCAGTCGGCGCGCTCGAAACTCACGGCACTTGGCGCCGGTTCCTCGTCGGGCGCCATCAACCGTTACGAATTGCGGGCCCCCTTCAACGCGGTAGTGGTTGAAAAGCACCTGGCCCAGGGTGAGGCCGTCAAGGAAGATGCGAACGCCTTCATTCTGTCTGACTTGTCGAAAGTATGGGTCGAGATTGTCGTAAGCGCGAAGGACCTCCCCTTCGTTCGTGTCGGCCAGAACGTGACCATCCGGCCTGCCTCCGGCACGGAATCCGTCACCGGCAAAGTGAGCTACGTCGGCAGCCTGCTCGGTGAACAGACCCGGACCGCGACAGCCCGCGTGGTCATCGATAACCCGGGCCTCGCCTGGCGTCCTGGCCTGTTCGTCAACGTTTCGCTCGTGCGCGGCAGCAAAAACGCCGCTGTGACCGTTGCGGCCGATGCTGTTCAGACAATCGAGGGCAAGACCGTTGTGTTCGTTAAGGCGGCCGAGGGCTTCCAAGCGCAACCCGTCACGATTGGCGCGAGCGATGGGAAGATCACGGAAATCGTTGGTGGATTAAGTGCTGGCGCGGAATACGTTTCAACGGGAAGTTACGTTGTGAAGGCCGAGCAGGGCAAGGGCAGCGCCGAGCACGAAGACTGAACGAGGAAATGACATGTTTGAACGAATAATTCGCTTTGCCATCGAGCACCGATGGCTCGTCATGCTCGCTGTAATCGCAATGGCGGCTGTCGGGATTTACAACTACCAAAAACTTCCTATCGACGCGGTCCCGGACATTACCAATGTCCAGGTCCAGATCAATACGTCCGCAGCCGGTTATTCGCCGCTTGAAGTCGAGCAGCGCGTGACTTTCCCGATCGAGACGGTCATGGCCGGCCTCCCTGCCCTGCAGGAGACCCGGTCGCTGTCGCGCTATGGCTTGTCGCAGGTAACCGTCATCTTCAAGGATGGAACGGACATCTATTTCGCTCGCCAGCTCGTCAACCAGCGTATTCAGGAGGCCAAGGAAAACCTTCCTGGTGGCGTTGTACCCATGATGGGACCGATTTCAACGGGCCTTGGGGAAATCTATCTCTGGACTGTTGAAAGCGACCCAGGCGCGAAAAAGCCGGACGGTAGCTTGTACACGCCGACCGACCTGCGTGAAATCCAGGACTGGATCATCAAGCCCCAGTTGCGCCAGGTGCCGGGCGTTACCGAAATTAACTCCATCGGTGGTTTTGCCAAGGAATATTTGGTCGCCCCTGACCCGGCGAAACTGCGCTCCTACGGCTTATCTCTGACTGATGTCGTCGGGGCAATTGACCGGAACAATAGCAACGTCGGCGCAGGCTATATTGAACGCCGGGGCGAGCAGTTCCTGATCCGGGCACCGGGCCAGGTGCGCACGCTGGACGACATTCGCAACACCATCCTCAGCAACGTCAAGGGTGTGCCAATTCGCGTGCGTGATGTCGCGACCGTCGACATCGGACGCGAACTTCGCACCGGCGCCGCGACCGAGAACGGCCGCGAGGTCGTGCTGGGGACCGTGTTCATGCTCATTGGCGAAAACAGCCGCACCGTGTCGCAGGCAGTTGCTGCAAAAATGGTCGATGTCAATCGCTCGCTGCCAAAAGGCGTCAAGGCAGTCCCGGTGTACGACCGTACAGTGCTGGTCGACAAGGCCATCCACACTGTGAAGAAGAACCTGCTGGAGGGCGCGGTACTCGTTATTGTCATCCTGTTTGTCTTTCTCGGCAACATCCGGGCGGCGATCATCACCGCGATGGTCATTCCGCTGGCGATGTTGTTTACGTTTACGGGCATGGTGACTTATAAGGTCAGTGCGAACCTGATGAGCTTGGGTGCACTCGACTTCGGCATCATCATCGATGGTGCGGTCGTCATTGTCGAGAATTGCGTCCGGCGCCTCGCGCATGCACAGGATCATCACAAGCGTGAACTGACCCTCAACGAGCGCTTCCACGAAGTCTTCGCGGCCGCGAAGGAAGCACGGCGGCCCCTGCTCTTCGGCCAGCTCATCATCATGGTCGTGTACCTGCCGATCTTCGCGCTGGCCGGGGTTGAAGGGAAGATGTTCCATCCGATGGCCTTCGCGGTCGTGGCCGCCCTGGTCGGCGCAATGATTTTGTCGATCACCTTCATTCCAGCCGCTGTCGCCCTGTTCATTGGCAAACGCGTCGCGGAAAAGGAAAACAAACTCATGGAAATGGCCAAGCGGGCCTATGCACCCATGCTCGACCGGGTCTTCCGGAACGCCTCGCTGGTCGTTACAAGCGCAATCGTTCTGGTGGTCCTGTCTGGCTTGCTCGTCTCGCGTCTCGGCAGTGAATTCATTCCGAGCCTGAGCGAAGGCGACCTTGCAATCCAGTCGCTGCGCATTCCCGGTACCAGCCTGAGCCAATCGCTGGAAATGCAGAAGAAAGTGGAAGCGGGACTCAAGGCGAAATTCCCCGAGATCGATCGGGTGTTCGCCAGGACCGGTACTGCCGAGATTGCATCCGATCCGATGCCGCCGAATATCTCGGATGGTTACATCATGCTCAAGCCCGAATCGGACTGGCCGGCGCCAAAGAAGAGCCGCCCTGAATTGGTCACGGCGATCCAGGAGGAGGCGGAAAAATACGCGGGCAATGCCTACGAATTTTCGCAGCCAATCCAGCTGCGTTTCAACGAGCTGATCTCCGGCGTGCGCAGTGATGTCGCAGTCAAGATCTTCGGCGACGACATGGATGTGCTTGCCACTACAGGCAAGGAAATCGCGGAAGTGCTTCAGCGAATTCCTGGTGCGGCGGAAGTGAAGGTAGAGCAGACCGGTGGCCTGCCGATGCTGACTGTGAACATTGATAGGGAAAAAACTGCGCGCTATGGACTGAATATCGGCGACGTGCAGGAAGCTCTGTCGATCGCAACAGGTGGCCGCGAGGCCGGAACCATGTTCGAGGGAGATCGGCGTTTCGACATCGTCGTTCGGCTGCCGGAAACGCAGCGCACCGACTTGGATGCGCTCAGGCAGCTGCCTGTCTCGCTTCCTAGCAAGGATGGCGCCGCGGCGACCTATATTCCGCTCGGTGAGGTAGCCACTCTCGATTTCGCGCCAGGTCCGAACCAGATCAGCCGCGAGAACGGAAAACGCCGCATCGTCGTCAGTGCAAACGTTCGCGGGCGTGATATCGGCAGCTTTGTGCCGGAGGCTGCAGCCGCCATCCAAAAACAGGTCAAGGTGCCTGCTGGTTACTGGACAAGCTGGGGTGGTACCTTTGAGCAATTGCAGTCTGCCACCGCGCGCCTGCAAGTCGTTGTTCCGTTAGCCCTCTTCATCGTGTTCGTACTCTTGTTCATGATGTTCAACAATGTTAAGGACGGCTTGCTTGTCTTTACAGGCATCCCGTTCGCCCTGACCGGCGGTGTCATTGCCCTTGCTTTGCGTGGCATTCCAATGTCGATATCGGCCGCGGTCGGATTCATTGCACTTTCCGGCGTGGCGGTCCTGAACGGCCTCGTGATGATCTCGTATATCCGGACCTTGCGCGAGGAGGGAATGGGACTAGACCGGGCGATTACACATGGGGCCCTGACACGGCTGCGCCCTGTGCTGATGACCGCACTGGTAGCGTCGCTCGGCTTCGTGCCGATGGCGATCGCGACCGGCACGGGTGCGGAAGTACAGCGGCCTCTCGCGACTGTGGTTATCGGCGGTATTCTTTCGTCGACCGCGCTGACTCTCCTCGTTCTTCCACTGCTTTACCGTCTGGTTCATCGCAAGGATAGCGATGAGGTCCCGGCGGAGCCGGCAAAAGTCCTGGTGCATTGAGCTAGCCGGGCCGCAAAGGAATCAAGCGGCCCGGCTGAGGAGAACGAAATGAGCCGGAACCGCGCGAGCCTATGCACGCGCAGTCTGATAAGACTGGACCTGACTGCGCACGGAACGGCCTTGGTCAGTTGCGCCATTGGTGGAGTTTTTCTGGAAAGTGTTGTCTTGATGGGGGCGGCCTCCCACCATCTAGCCACGATTGGAATTCGACTGCTAACCGCTGAGCAAAGGAATGAACAATCCCAGACTCCACGCGACAATATTATGTTCTCAATCGTGCAGATCGTCCTCTGGACCTGCTGCATGATCCTTGCTGTCTATGTTGCGTCGCGGGGCGCGCACGGTATGTTTCACGCCAAGCATCTCAATGCGATTGCCGTGCTTGGCTTTGCGATGCCTGGGGTGCTTGGCGGCCTTACCACTGCAGCTTTGATTCGCCGGTCTGTCTATCCGGACAGGTGCACCGAAAAAGCAGATGCCGTCTTGTCAGCAGTACCGAGTGCGCTTGTTCTGTGTGTCGCTGGCGGCGCGCTTCTGGTTGATGGAGGAAAGCTCGATGCAATCGTCGGCCTTGCGATTATTCTGATGCTTTGTGTACGCACCCTTGTTTGCCTGGCGCGGGCACTAGACTAAAGCGTTATGGAGAGGAGAATAAATGAAGCTTTTACAACTGCCGATAGAATCACTGGACCAAGTAAGCAAATTATTTGGTATCGCAGCACTGGTCCTGTTCGGGTGCGTGATGCTGTTCCTTGGATGGCTGAAGTATAAAGATCGGGACAGTACGAAGGTAAATACTCCTCGCAAGCGCACGAAGCGCAAAGCAAAGCGAAAGTAATGGACATCCGCCAAGTTAAGCAAAAAAACCTTAGTTCACCAAGTAAAAAGTCACACATCCAGGCCACTCGAACGGATGCATTTCATATCCAACAGGACCGCAATAATCATCATGTAAGGGAAAAACGATGGGTTCAGGACATTCTCATGCAGCACAGCCTGGCCAGAGCGAGCGCCCGCTCTGGATCGCGCTCATGCTCACAACGGTGTTTCTCATTGCCGAAATCGTTGGGGGCATCCTTACCAACAGCCTCGCACTGATCTCCGATGCGGCGCACATGTTCACCGACACCGCGGCACTGGCAATCTCGCTTGCCGCGATCCGCATCGGTAGGCGGCCGGCAGACACCTCGCGCACGTTTGGCTACTACCGCTTCGAGATTCTCGCGGCCGCCTTCAACGCCATACTGCTTTTTTTGGTGGCGATTTATATCCTGTTCGAAGCGTACCAACGTCTGAATAATCCGCCCGAAATCGAGTCAGGAACAATGCTCTATGTGGCCGCTTTTGGACTTGTCGTCAATCTCATCAGCATGAGGTTGCTGTCGAGTGGTAAAGACAGTAGCCTGAACATCAAGGGCGCCTACCTCGAAGTGTGGAGCGATATGCTCGGCTCGATCGGTGTCATTATTGGCGCCCTCGTGATTCGATATACCGGCTGGGGTTGGGTTGATTCGGCCATCGCCGTGGGTATCGGGCTGTGGGTCTTGCCACGCACCTGGACCCTGCTTAAGGCAAGCATGAATGTGCTGCTTGAAGGCGCGCCCGAAGGACTTGGCATCGGCGAGGTCAAGGAGGTGATCGCGGCGGTGCCGGGTGTAGCCAGTGTGCACGACCTGCATGTCTGGTCGATTACGAGTGGAAAATCCAGCCTGACAGTACACGTCGTGCAGCGTGAGGATGTCACCGATCCGCAGGCCCTGTTAATGGCCATTCGCCAGCTCGTCGCGGAGAAGTATGACATCCACCACTGCACCGTCCAGATCGAAACGAGCCCTTGTGAGGAGGCACTCGAGGAGCATCGCTTTGGCCCCGCTGGCAATAAAGAGCATGCCGACCACATCGATCATGCAGAGCATTCCGGACACGAGGAACACGAAGGAGAAAAGCGATGATCGACCATATTTTTAGTAATCTGGTTGAGGCACGCAGTGCGCTTGACAGCCTCATCAACGACAGCGTCCAGCTTGGCAATATCGAGGCGGGCGCGGCCCTCCTGATCGATGCGCTCGGCAATGGCCGACGGGTTATCTCTTGCGGAAACGGCGGCTCGATGTGCGACGCCATGCATCTGGCCGAAGAACTGTCAGGACGATTCCGCGAGAACCGTCCCGCAATGGCGGCGGTGGCGATCAGCGACCCGAGCTATATCAGTTGTGTCGCCAACGATTATGGGTACGAGCAAGTGTTTGCCCGATTCGTCGAGGGGAACGGCGCTGCTGGCGACATTCTTTTCGCGATCAGCACAAGCGGTAGCAGCCCGTCGGTTGTCCTTGCCGCGCAGGCCGCCCGCGCAAAAGGAATGAAGGTCATTGGATTAACTGGCCGGCCAGGATCGCAGCTCGAGCAATTTGTCGACGTAACCATCTGCACGAGCGCAGGACGATATGCTGACCGGGTTCAGGAGCTGCATATCAAGGTCATCCATATCTTGATCGAGCTCGTGGAACGTAGTCTGCAACCGACGAACTATCCGCCAAAGGAGTAAGCCGGAATCGATGTCGCGGCGTTAGCCAGGCGTTGTGGATACATGTCCTGGAAACCCGGGCGACCACTATCGGTTTCGTCCGATAGGCATCGACCGGGCTGGTGTGGGCTTCTGGGTATGCACCGGCTCAACGGTGGATAGCGCCTGGCTTCTTACATATCACGCTCACGGGCATGTTTGTCGCATGCAGCTGCACAGGCTTCGCACGCTGCTTTACATGCGGCGCAATGTGCATGCCTGTCAGCATGCGGTGCACATGCCGCTGCGCAGGCCCTGCAAATATGCGCACAGAGCGTACAAAAGTCGCCGTGATGCTCCGATCCGCGAGCTAACGCATTCATGGTTGCGCTGCAAATATCGGCGCAATCGAGATTGATCAATGCACAATTGGCCCCGCCACCCTCGCGAATGTCGGCCGCAGCACATGCTTGGGCGGCATGGATGGCTTCTTCACATGCCTCGATACAGGCCTGCAGGTTGTTCTCGTGACTCGTTGTAGTTTGCATATGGTCCTCCTTAGCGGGTTCAAAAAAAGAAATGATTCTCACGCATTCACAAGGGTAGACCTACACGTAATAATTACGCGCGGAATTGCAAGTTGCCTCTTCGTAGACCTTACTGTTGCGAATCCTCGACCTGCCGCTTTTCGGGTATCAGAGCTGCAACGCTCCGTTCAGGCGGTCTGCTACCTAAAAACCGGTCTGCGAACCGGCCGGGTTCAGGCGTATTTAGCAGGGTGGAACCAGCGCGGCAGCCGCATATCCTAGGCATCACGACCGGTAAAAATCCGGGGGTGTGAAATTTGTTCGCCGAAGAGAAAGTACAACATGACTGCCGCTAGATAGAAAGCCGCGTAAACGGTATATATCTTTTGGCGGGGTGCTTGATGCCGGTGGAGCAGGTAAAAGAATATCGATCCGGCGATGGCCGCAGGAAGGAGGAAGATTGTTGCAACGCGGTGATGCAGCCAGAAAATGGGGATGACTCCTCCGACCATCTCTGCGAAGAAGGTAAAGAAATATAGCAAATACAGGCGAATCATCTTGCGCGCCAATGAACAGTTTGCTCGATTTTATTCCGAATTGAAGGCAGGGCGTTCACTACATTGCAGCTGAGTCGTCGCCCGATCTTACCTTCGCGACGGGCAGAAGGCGATGGTACTGGTCTTCGTCGCCGGTTCGAGATGCCCGCCGCGGCCCCTGTCCGCGCAGTCAGTGACGTTTTTGATCCGGCAAGGACCTGCACACCCTTCCGATCACGCCGGCCCCTGCTCAACATCGCCCGCATCCGTTTCGCCCCCGCTTTCGATATCGACGCGGTTCGCCGAGTCCTCGGAATCTTCGACGCTGTCGATCACGGGAGATGCATCGCTATCGACGCGCTCAACATCGGCATCGACGTTCATTCCGCGCGTCGTCTCGACGTCGGTTTCGCTCTCAGGACGCTTGGGATCGTCTGGCGACGGAGCGGGGACTTGCGCACGTTTTTTTGTTGCCATCAAATTCTCCAAAAATTCGACTCAAATGAAAGTCCCACTATCGATCTACGCGATTTCAATTGGTTGCAGAGACTTTATCAGGTCGTCCATCGCCTTCAGTTGCAAAAGAAATGCTTCGAGGACGTCGAGGGGCAAGGCGCTAGGCCCGTCGCATTTTGCCGAATCCGGATCCGGGTGGGCTTCCAGGAAAATCCCGCCCAAGCTCACAGCGACACCAGCACGGGCTAACTCCACGATTTGCCCACGCCTCCCCCCAGAAGTCGAACTCATCGGGTCACGCTGCTGCAGTGCATGGGTTACGTCGAAAACAAGTGGTATGCCGGGGCAGGCCTTCTTCATGACGCCGAAACCCAGCATGTCAACGACGAGGTTGTCGTATCCGAAGCAGGTGCCGCGGTCGCACAACATGACCTGATCGTTGCCAGCCTCCTTGAATTTTTCGACAATATGGGCCGTCTGGGCTGGACTGAGAAACTGAGGCTTCTTGATATTGATAACCCGCCCCGTTTTTGCCAGCGCAATAACGATGTCGGTCTGCCTCGCTAGAAACGCAGGCAACTGCAGCACGTCGACGGTTTCTGCGACGACGGCAGCCTGCGCCGGTTCGTGAATATCCGTGAGAAGCGGGACGCCAAAAGTCGTTTTGACTTTCTCCAACATACGCATACCGGCCTCGAGTCCAGGGCCACGGAACGAATGTATCGACGATCGGTTCGCTTTGTCGAAGCTGGCCTTGAACACGTAGGGAATACCCAACTTGTCGGTCACCCGGACGAATTCTTCGCAGGTACGGAGCGCTAATTCCAGGGATTCGAGTACATTAATCCCCCCAAACACCACTAACGGAGCATCGTTTCCAATCTTCACACTCTCAGCAATTTTGATCATCGTTTTTTTCCTTGATGCGACAACACTTCACAGATGCTCACGCCGGCGATTCGAAGGCACCGCGCGGCAGGACAATTGCTTTATTTGGCTCTCGCCTTTAGCTCATATAAACATATCGATCATAAAGAGCAGGATGAACCCGAGGAAGAACATTGCCGTCTGGCCCGGTGTTTCCTTGCCTTCGTGAGCTTCCACCAATAACTCCTCGGTGACCAAATAAAGCAATGCGGCCACGCCGAACGCCAGTAAAGCGTCGATAAACACCGGGGTCACGCTGTTGAGTATGGCTGCGCCGGCCCCGGCCCCTGCCAGCAGCCCGATACCGAGGATCCCGGCAGTAACGCCTATCCTGATCGATGTCTGGCCGGCAGTACGCAATGAAGTGGCGCATGAGGCGCCGAGAAAGAACGTCTCCAGCACCAGGCCAATCGTCAACAGCAGGCCTTGCTTCTCGCCCGCCGCGAACGACAGCCCGATCAATGCGCCGTCGAGGACAACGTCGACGCCCAGCGCGGTGAGCAGCGCGCGCGGATCGCGCCCCTCCTCGTCGCCCCCGCCTCTCTCGCTCCACCATTTCAACCCAAGCATGAAGGCAACGCCAAACGAGAATCCGATCAAGGTGGGCCAAGGGAGGCGCCGATGCATCAGGTCCGGCAACAACTCGACAGCCAGGACGCTGAAGACCGTACCCGCGGCAAAATGTTGAACCGCGCTGCGCAAGCCGGCGCCGGGTTGCTTGATGAGCGCGAGCATGGCGCCGGCCAGGGTGGCGACGGCAGGGAGCGCCGCATACATCATCACTTTCGACAAGGTGGCTGTCACAATGATGCCTCCTTCGAACCGGTGTGACGGAGATCCTTGGATTGAACTGGGCTCTCGTCCAAACCTGCCGCTACGGTTGTGTCGACGGTTTGACTCACCACGTCCGGGTAGGCGAGCAGGCGTAAGGCATTAATCACCACCAGAATAGTAGAGCCTTCATGGAACAGGACGGCAGTGCCGATATTCAGGCCGAAGATCGTCGCCGGAATCAGGACGGCGACCACGCCCAGGCTTACCCACAAATTCTGCTTGATCACGCGCCTGGTGCGACGCGACAGGCCGACCGCGAACGGAAGCTGACTGAGATCGTCGCTCATCAAAGCAACATCGGCGGCCTCGAGTGCGACGTCGGAGCCGGCCGCGCCCATGGCAATGCCGACGGTCGCGTTCGCCATCGCCGGCGCATCGTTGACGCCGTCGCCGACCATTGCGACCTTGCCGTGGCGCTCGCGCAAAGCCTTGATTGCCTCGACTTTCTGTTCCGGCATCAGGTCGCCCCGGGCTTCGGTCAGTCCCACCGTGCGGGCGACGGCATCCGCCACCTGCTGATTGTCGCCCGAGATCATCACCAGGCGTTCGATGCCAAGCTCCCGCAACTGCGCCATCACGCCAGGCGCCGCCGCACGCGGCGTGTCCATGACGCCGATGACCCCCAGGAAGCGCGAGCCCTTCCTGACGATCATCGTGGTGCGCCCCGACTGCACTAGCTTCTCGTTGGCAGCGGCTAATTCGGGTGGCAGTAGCATGCCGTCCAACTCGCTGAACAGTACCGGCTTCGCAATATAGACAGTCTCGCCATCGACCGTTGCCTGGACACCGCGGCCGGTGAGGCCACGCACATCGTCGGCACGGGCCGCAACAGTGTCGGATTTGAGCCGGTCACGCCCGCCCTTGACGAGCGCCGATGCCAGCGGGTGGTCGCTGTGCGACTCGACCGCCACGACCAAGGCCAGCAATTCGTCCTCGGTTACACCGCTCGCTACGATTACGTCCGTCAGCTTCGGCCGCCCTTCGGTCAAGGTGCCGGTCTTGTCGAAGGCAATCGAATTGAGGCTGCCGAGGTTTTCCAGCGGGCCGCCCCCTTTTACCAGCACGCCGCTGCGCCCGGCCCGTGCCACGCCCGACAGCACGGCACTGGGTACCGAGATCGCCAGTGCACATGGGCTCGCGGCTACCAGCACCGCCATCGCGCGGTAGAAGCTGGCCGAGAACGCCTCGTCGATCACCAGGAAGGCGAGCATGAGCAGTGCCACAAGCACAAGGATGACCGGGACGAACACACGTTCGAACTTGTCGGTGAACTGCTGGGTAGGCGAACGCTGCGCCTCGGCTTCCGCCACCATCTGCACAACGCGGGCCATCGTCGACTGCGAAGCAAGGCGTGCCACCATCACTTCCATCGCGCCGGCGCCGTTGATGGTGCCGGCGAATACGCGGTTGGCTGCATCGACCCGGTCGAACGCGGTAATCGCGCCAGCGCCATCCTGGACCGGCGACTTGTCGACCGGGATGCTCTCGCCTGTCACCGGCGCCTGGTTGACGCTGGATGTGCCTTTGACGACCACGCCGTCGGCGGGCAAGCGTTCATTCGGCTTGACCAGCACGATGTCGCCTGGCACGAGGGAAGCCACCGGAACCTCTTCCAACGCTTCGCCGCGCTTGCGCACTGCCGTTTCTGGAGCCAGCTTGGCCAGCGCTTCGATTGCTTGCCGCGCGCGCCCCATTGCAAAATGTTCCAGCGAGTGGCCGAGGCTGAAGAGGAACAGCAATAACCCACCTTCCGCCCAGTTTCCCAATGCGGCCGCGCCGGCGGCGGCGACCAGCATCAGCGTATCGATTTCGAAGCGACGCGCGAGCAGGTTCTCGAGCGCTTCCTTGACGGTAAAGTAGCCTCCAAAGAAGTAGGCGCCAACATACAAAGCCTGCGGCAGCCAGTCCGGACCGGCATCGGCGCGATCGAGCAGCCAGCCAGCTAGCACGCAGACGCCGGCGATGAGGGCAAAAATGAGTTCGGTATGTTCGCCGAACACGCCGCCATGCGCATGCGTGTGTCCTGCGTGACCGCCCTTGTCATCGTGCGCATGTTTGTGCCCCGCATGCGCACCCTTTTGCCCATGCGCGTGGTCGTGACCGGCGTGACCGTGATCGTGCTCTCGATCGCCTATATGCTCGACCCCGCTTTTGGATCCGCGGCCGTGATCGTGATCGTGTTCCATTTCCGCGCCCGTGTCGGTCAGTTCCGTACCAAGGGCGCCGACCAGCTCTTCCAGCCGCGTTCGCGCCACGGTGGCGCGCTCGTATTCGATACGAATCCTGCCGGAGGCAGATACCTCGGCCTCCAGCACGCCTGGGACCTGCCGCAAACGCTGCGAAAAGAGCCGCGCGCTGCGCGAGTGGAGCGGCGCAGGCGCGCAGCCGACGTAGTGGGCGAACTTTTCGGTAAGCTGCGCACCGACAGCACTGACTAGTTCACGCAGCCGCGCCACTGTGATGAGGGACGGGTCATAGTGCAGGCACAGCAGGGGCGGCGATCCCTCTTGTTTCTTTATATGAACACGTTCCACTCCCGGACGGCCTGTCAGCAGGCCGATGAGCCGGTCGATGCAAGGATCGTGCGCATCATCCACTTCGGGCAGGATCAACGGCAATTCAAGCCGCACTCGTTCCGATTGTTCCATATGACCTCTCGTTCCTGGGAAATTCCAGAATAATGCCGATACTGGATATCGTCCGTATGCCAACGCACCGAGGCGGAATTGAAAAGCGACAACCCGGTCGACCGTTATGGTACGCAGGTACCAGGCACTGCTCCCATCGGTTGTCCTTGGGCTCGCCTTCGGCTTCCGGAAGAAGGACGCTCCTGCTGGACTGGGAGAGTCGGAAGACGCTGAGGAAACGGCCGTCAAGACACCGGGCAAAGTGGAAGGAATGCCGACTAAGCCCCAGGCCTGGTCGAGATGACAATGCAGCAAGTGCGGGGCGCCGAAATCGTCGTGGCATCTCGGTGGTGAGCATCGACATTGCTTTGCCGAGTTGCGCAGCACCGCGCTCGCCGCAGGCAAGCGCCTTGGCCTGGCGCGCGCGACGTGCAAGCGCGAGAAGAAACTGTGGGATCACAGAGTCTCGGAGCAGCAAACCGGTCTCGGAGAGGTTTACCTATGAGCGCAGGACGGTATGCGAACCCGGTGCAGGAACTGCATATCAAGTTCATCCATATCCTGATTGAACTGGTCGAACGAGCTCACGTACGAGAAAACTACTCGCCGCCCAAATAGCAAACCGCGCTACGTCGATTCAGCGATGGAATAAAGGGCGTGCCAGTGTCCGATCATTGCTGAAAATGCAGGACAGATGCGTCATCGATCAGTGCCTGGATTATCGGACAGCGTGCGCCGGAATGCTCGCTGTCGCAGCGAGCCACCATTGAAGCGAGCGCTGTTTTCATCGCAAGTAGATCGCTCAATTTTTCCTCTACCATGGCAAGCTTTTTGACCGCCAGGCCGCGCGTTTCGACACAGGTCTGTGCCCCCTCCAGCTTGAGCAAGTTCGCAACTTCATCGAGCGTAAAGCCAAGAAGCTGTGCCCGCTTGATGAATCGAATCCGGCGTACGTCCTCTGCCCCGTAGGTACGGTAGCCACTACACGGCCGCGCCGGCTCCTCAATCAAGCCACTTCGCTGATAGAACCGGACCGTCTCCACATTCACGCCCGCGGCACCGGCCAGGCGGCTGATCGTCATTTTCTCAGGCATGCACTTGACTCCGTAGTTGTGTACGGAGTTTATCCTGTTTCGGACAACAGAATTGGAGCAGGCATGGCATTGGGAACAAAGGGATCGCTCGTCGCAGGAGTGTTGGCGGCGCTTGGCGCCTCGGCATGTTGCGCCGGTCCGCTCTTCCTCCTGTTGCTGGGTGTCGGCGGCGGCTGGGCGTCTCGCTTGATCGCCTTCGAACCTTATAGCCCTTATTTCACCGCGCTGACAGTGCTGTTTCTGGGCGCTGCTTTCTACAATTTGTACTTGCGTCGACGCGCTTGCGCTCCTGATGAAGACTGTGCCACCGGCCGTGTCATCAGGAATCAGCGCATCATGTTCTGGCTCGTCGCTGTTCCTGTAATGCTATTGCTGACAATGCCTCTGTACGCCCCAATCTTTTATTGAAAGGATTACCTGATGCGTGGTTCTACATTGATTGCTGCTCTCCTGCTGGCTGGGTCGGCCTTCGCCGGCACGCCAGAAAAGCTCACGTTAAACGTGCAGAACATGACCTGTGCCACGTGCCCGATCACCGTCAAGAAGGCGCTCGAGCAAGTTCCCGGTGTGAGTGACGTGAAAGTCGATTTCGAGCACAAGACGGCCACCGTGCACATGGATACCGACAAAGCCAATGCGTGGGTGTTAACCAAAGCAACGACGGATGCAGGCTTTCCGTCGACTGTCAGGAAGTGACGCGATGACTGGCGCAATACTTGAATCGGTCCTGACTTGCCCGCACTGCGAAGGGAGCAAGCAAGAAACCATGCCCACTGACGCATGCCAGTTTTTCTATCAATGCGAAACTTGCACCGCCGTGTTGCGGCCGAAGCCTGGCGACTGTTGTGTCTTTTGCTCATATGGCACGGTGAAATGCCCTCCCATTCAGATTGAGCGTCCTTGCTGCGGCTAAGAGGCAAAAGC
The DNA here is from genome assembly GCF_004798585.1 of Massilia sp. Mn16-1_5. Lineage (GTDB taxonomy): Bacteria > Pseudomonadota > Gammaproteobacteria > Burkholderiales > Burkholderiaceae_D > Telluria. The sequence goes on along the minus strand of NZ_PPXQ01000023.1, from coordinate 36,045 downwards.
TTGGGCAGGTTGAAATGCGCGCTGTGGACTCGCTCCAGACCTGCCCTGGAATGCTAGCCCCGGTTGCGGGCATCTCCCGCCTTAAGCAGCCGCAACCCGTTGAAGACCACGAGCAGGCTCGCTCCCATGTCTGCGAACACGGCCATCCATAAGGTGGCCGAGCCGGCGATGGCCAGGACCAGGAACACTGCCTTGATCAGCAGGGCAGCGACGATGTTTTGCTTGAGGATGGCGGCCGCCTGCCTGCTCAAGCGGACGAACTGTGCAACTTTGCGCAGGTCGTCGTCCATCAGCGCGACATCTGCTGTTTCAATGGCGGTATCGGTGCCCGCTGCACCCATTGCAAATCCAATATCGGCCTTCGCCAGGGCGGGTGCATCGTTGATGCCGTCGCCGACCATGCCGACGGTGCCGAAGTGGGCGATTTCGTCATTGACGGCGGCGAGCTTCTCCTCGGGCAGGAGATTGCCCCGCGCATCGTCGATGCCGACCTGCCGTGCGATCGCAGCGGCGGTCACTGCATTGTCGCCGGTCAACATGATGGTCCGGATACCCAGCTGATGCAGCTGGGCGATCGCTTCGCGGCTGCTTTCACGGATCGTATCGGCCACGCCAATGACCAGCAGCGGGGCCGTGTCGTCACACAGGACGACTGCCGTTTTGCCCTCGCCTTCCAGCCTGGACAGGACTGCTTCCGTCTCCTCGTTGCAGATGCCAAGTTCCTCCACCAGCCGGTGGTTGCCGAGGTAGTACCACTTGCCGCCGATCTGCCCTTTGGTGCCGCGTCCGGTCAGTGCCTCGAATTCGCTCACCGGGGCCAGCGCGAGCTTGAGGTCTGCCGCTTGCCAGTGGCGGCTGACCGCAGTCGATACCGGATGGTCGGAGCGGTCGGCGAGTGCTGCCGCGAGCTGCAGGTGGGCATGCGCGTCGCCTTGCAGGGGTAGGATGTCCGTCACCTCTGGTTTGCCCTGCGTGATCGTGCCTGTCTTGTCCAGTGCCAAGGAGCGCAGTTTGCCGCCCTGCTCCAGGTAAACACCGCCCTTGATAAGTATGCCGGCGCGCGCCGCCGCGGCCAGGCCGCTAACAACCGTGACCGGGGTCGAGATCACCAGCGCGCAGGGGCAGGCGATCACGAGCAGTACGAGCGCCTTGTAGATCCACGGCATCCATTCGGCGCCGAGTAACAGCGGCGGAACAAGGGCGACCGCCAGTGCGATGGCGAACACGGCCGGCGTATAGATGCTGGAAAAGCGGTCGACGAAGCGCTGGGTAGGCGCACGGCTGCCCTGCGCCTCCTCGACCGCCCGGATGATGCGCGACAGCGTCGAGTTGTTGTGCCCGGCGGTGACACGGTACTCGAAGGATCCGGTCTCGTTGATCGTGCCGGCGAATACCTTGTCCCCGACGGTCTTGGGTACGGGCATGCTCTCGCCCGTGATCGGCGCCTGATTGACCGACGATTGCCCTGACATGACCTCTCCGTCGAGGGCAATCCGCTCGCCCGGTGCGACGCGCGCCAGCGCGCCGACCGCGACGCCGGCGGCTTCCTGCTCGACCCAGCCGCCATCCGCCTGGCGAATGCTGATCCGGTCGGGCGTCAATCCCATCAGGCCCTGGATCGCGTTCCTTGCCCGGTCCAGCGAACGCGCCTCGATCACTTCGGCCACAGCGAACAGGACCATGACCATCGCCGCCTCGGGCCACTGGCCAATCAGCACGGCGCCGGTGACGGCGATCGACATCAGGGCATTGATATTGAGATTGCGGTTTTTGAGTGCGATCCAGCCTTTCTTGTAGACGCCCAAGCCCGTCATCGCGATCGCAAGTACCGACAGCAGGATGACTGGCCACCAGTTCTCATCGCCCGTCGTCCACGCGATGATCTCCGCACCTACCGCCGCAGCCAGTCCAAACGCGAGCATCGCCTGCTGCCGCTTCCGCGAAGCGGGCGCCGCGGCGGTGGCGCCTTCCTGCCCAGCAGTGATGAGCACAGCCTGCATACCGATCGAGGCGAGCGCATCCTGGATAAGTGCCACTGGCCCAGTGTGCCTGACGCTCAGGCGACGCTGGACCAGGTTGAAGTCGAGCCCTTCGATCTGGGGCATGGTCGAGAGCTTGCCACGGATGAGCGATTCCTCCGTGGGACAATCCATGTTCTCGATCCGGAACACGGTGCCAGGAAGCGCCGCGCTGGTGCCAGAGGCGCTTTCGACCACGGGATCCATGCCGACCGCACGTACCGCTGCCAAAATGGCCTCCGGGTCGGCGAGACTGTGCGCGACCTGTAGCCTGCGCTGGACAAGATTGAACGAAAGTTCTCCGACCCCCGGCAGGCGCCCCAGCGCTTGGCGCAGTAGGCCCTCTTCTGTCGGGCAATCCATTTGGTCGATGCGAATGACCAGCGAGCCGGCATGGGCTGAAGGCAAGTCATTTACCGATGCGGCTGGCTCCGGCAGCGCGCAACAAGATTTGGTCTGGCATTCCGACATGTCGACTCCTTGTGAAACTGTGTATAGTCCCGTATTGAACACCCTGAAGCAGATACAGGGTCAAGCACTAAACTAACATATCGGAACCTCCTTCATGAAAATTGGCGAACTTGCCAGGCGCTCAGCCTGCCCGGTCGAAACTATCCGCTATTACGAGCATAGCGGCTTGCTTCCTCCGCCAGAGCGCTTGTCGAACAACTATCGCGCCTATACCGAGAGTCACGCTGAACGTCTGCTGTTCATTCGGCACTGCCGTGCCTTGGACATGACACTTGACGAGATCCGGTTGCTGCTGGATTTTCGCGACCATCCGGAACGGGACTGCATCGGCGTTAATGCCTTGCTCGATAAACATATCGGGCATGTCGTCGAACGCATTGCTGCATTGTCAGCACTGGAAGCACAGCTCAAAGACCTCAGGAGTCAATGCCTCGCCACCGACAGTACGAGCACCTGCAAAATCCTGCAGGCGCTGGGAGCTGATCCATGCGCCTCTTTTCCACCTGCCGCCTCCACGGGCTGACTTCGGCCTCCGCGATGAGCACCAAGCCGAAAAATGTAGCGGAAAGACTTGACCCTGAAGCAGCTACATGGTGTTAAATGCGAGGCTCACCAATACGAATAGAAGTGCCTCCCTATGAATTTCTCGGTCTGGCGTTGGCTTATTTCCCTCGCATTTTTCTTCAGCTGCACGATCGGCGCGGCGCACGCAGATACCAAATCCTCGGAAATGGAAGCCCGGCAGCTGTGGCAGTTGCTCGATTATGTTGCCGTTGACTACGGGGGCGCGGTCCAGCACGGATCGGTCGTCAGCGCGGTCGAGTACGGAGAAATGAAGGAGTTTACCGTGCGCGCGCAAAGCCAGGTGTCGGCACTGCCGGCGCATCCTTTGCAGGCGGAGTTGAGCACGGCCGCCACACGCCTGAAGCAGGCGGTCGAACAAAAGGACACACCGCAACGTGTCGGCGAACTCGCGCGTGAGGCGAAACGGCTACTTCTTCAGGCGTACCCGTTCCCTGTTGCGCCGCGCAGCATGCCAGACTTGTCCCGTGGCGCCACCCTCTACCAGGCGCAATGCGCTGCATGCCACGGGGTTGGCGGCGCGGGTGATGGCCCGATTGCAAGCCGGCTCGAACCCAAGCCGATCGCGTTCACCGATCAGGAGCGGGCCCGCTCTCGTTCACTCATGGCCCTGTACCAGGTGATCAGCCAGGGTGTCCACGGGACGTCGATGCCCGCCTTTACCAGCCTGTCCGAGCACGACCGCTGGTCGCTGGCGTTTCATGTCGGACGACTGTCCTTCGCTGAATCGGATATCGAAGCCGGCAAGGCTGCTTTTGAACGGGATAAAACCTTGTATTCGGCACTGCCCGACATTAATGCACTTGTGACTACCACTGAAGACGAGCTGGCGAAACGATTGCCCCCGGCGACCGCGCGCGCGGCTATGGCGTATGCGCGCGCCCACCCGGAAATCATCAGGGAGCAGCAGGAACGCACGGGCATTGCCCTGGCGCGCAAGCTGCTGCAGGACAGCTTAGATGCATTGAAGAACGGCCAGGGCGCCAACGCCACGAAGCTCGCCTTGTCGGCATACCTGGACGGCTTCGAGCCGCTCGAAGCAACCCTCGACGCTACCGACCGCCAGCTGCTGGTCGACGTGGAACGGACCATGCAACTGTACCGGGGCGCGGTCGCACAGGGCGACGTCGAGCGGGCGTCCGGGTACGCCCAGCAACTGGACGCGTATTTCGTACGTGTCGAGGCGGTCACTGGCGCGGACCGGACCGACGCCACCACGGCATTCGTGGGCGCCTTGACTATCCTCCTGCGCGAAGGCGTCGAAGCCCTGTTGATCGTGATCGCGATGGTTGCCTTCCTGCGCAAGGCCGAACGGCCCCAGGCGCTGCGTTATGTGCATGCCGGCTGGACTTCCGCACTGGCGGCCGGCGCACTGACGTGGCTGGTCGCCACCTACGTGGTCAGCATCAGCGGTGCGAGCCGCGAAGTCACCGAAGGCTTATCATCGCTTTTCGCTGCGGCGGTGCTGCTATCGGTCGGCCTGTGGATGCACCAGAAAGGCCAGGCTGGGCAGTGGCAGGCTTACCTGAAGCAGCATCTCACGGCAGCGATGGAAAAACGTTCGGCGTGGGCCTTGTTCGCCCTGGCATTCATTGCGGTCTACCGGGAGGTCTTCGAAACCGTCCTGTTCTATTCCGCACTTGCGGCCGACGGTAACGGTCCCGCACTGTTAGGTGGATTCATTACAGGGCTTGTCCTGCTGGCGATAATCGCTGCCGTCTTCCTGCGCACCAGTGCCCGCATGCCGATCGGTAAATTCTTCTCGTTCAGTTCGATACTCGTGGCCGCCTTGGCCGTCGTTTTGGTCGGAAAAGGAATCGCCGGGCTGCAGGAAGCGGGCTGGCTGAAGGCTACACCGACCACCGGACCGCGCGTGCCTGTGATCGGGCTTTATCCGACGATGCAGACCTATGGGGCGCAGCTGGTGTTGCTGCTGGCAGCTGGACTCGGCTTTGGATTCAATCTGGTCAGAGCCCGCAAATAGCGATCGCTAGGATCAGGCTTGTGAACCTGGATTTCGAAAGATGCTTACGGAAGAAAAGGAGCAATTATGGTTACCAAAAAAATGTTTATCGTCGGGCTTGCCGCGCTGGCTGCCCTGGCTGGCTGTGCCGATCCAAGAATTGGTCCGAACAGCAAAACCGGCTGGGTAACCGAGCTCTACACGCCCGCGAAATTACAGGCTAATCACTCTGGATGTCTAAAGAATCTCAGCGATGAGCAGCTTGCTAGTCATCAGTATGTCGAAATTACGACTCCTCACCTTCGGTCATACAGATATGTAAGCGCCATGGTCCCTGAGGCGATCAAGCTCCATCTCCACGATAAGGTCGAGTTTTCTCCGCCGTCGTGCAAAGATGGGGCAGTGCCAGAGGTTGTCCAGATATTGAAGCATTCACACTGACCCAGCGTCTTCATCGACGAACGCTGCGGCCAAGCTTGCAGGCGCCGCAATTGTAGCTGCGTCGACCTTGACAGCCGGCGTGAAATCCTTATCCCAACTGATATTACTGGAGCGCGTATGCCGGAAAGCGACAACGCCATAGACGACGAACCAAGCCTGGATGCGAGCCAGGAAAGCGATCGCGGCATTCTGTGGAAGGTCCTGTTGATTAACCTCGGGCAGTGCCTCGCAGGGATCATCGGTGGCACTTGGGCATCGTCGACCGCAGTGATCGGAGCTGGCCTGGACAATTTAGGGGACGCCGCAGTTTATGCCGTGAGTCTGTACGCCGTCGGCAGGTCGGCGACAATCAAAAAGCGTGCCGCCCAGCTGTCCGGTTGCCTCCTGATCGGCTTCGCATGCCTGCTGCTGGTGGAGGTCGTTCGTCGCTTTTTTGGCGGCGAATCCCCGCTGGGACCGGCCATGATGGCGATGGCTGCCGCGAATGCGCTTCTCAATATTTACTGCATCCGTCTTCTAAAGCAGCATCGCGGCCAGGACATCAATTTCAAAGCGTCTGCCATCTTTACCAATAACGACTCGATCGTGAACGGTGCAATCGTCTTGTCTGGTGCACTAGTGATGTGGATGAATTCGAACCTTCCCGACCTGATTCTTGGAACCGTCGTATCGGGAATTGCAGCGAAAGGGGGGTACGAGATTCTGTCCGAGGCGAAAGAATCTCAGCAATAATTTCGGCACCCGGGAAATGCTTTCGCAGCACTCCGACTGATTGGCCCGCGCCGCTGAAGCCGTTGTTATGGCGTTCGTTCAGGCACCGCCTCCGCTGCGCGGGGGCCAAAAAGCACGTAGAAAACGATCACTGCTGCGCCGACGCTGATGCCGATATCGGCAATATTGAACGCCGGCCAGTGATGCACTCCTGCATGCACGTCGATCCAGTCAACAACTCCCATGCGCGCTGCACGGTCGATCAGGTTGCCAACCGCACCGCCGAGTATCATGGCCAGGCCCGGCCGCTCGATTGCAGATGTCGTAGGCTTCCTGATCATTTGGATGATGAGCCCCGTTGCGAACAGCGCTATGGCGATAAACAGGTAGCGCTGCCACCCGCCCGCCGTAGCCATAAATCCGAATGCCGCTCCATGATTGACCACATGAACAATGTTCAGCGTTGGGAGCAATTCAACCTGTTGGTCATAGGGCAGCCGCGCCGCAATGAGGGCCTTGGTCGCCAAATCAGCGGCGGCGAATAAGGCTGCGCCGGATATGGCAGCTGTCGAAGAAATAGGTCGGGCCATGATATGAGTCCTGAACAGTCGGCGATCAGATGTTGAGCGCACGCTTGTCGACAGCGAGCGCCGCTTCCCTGATTGCTTCATAGAGTGTTGGATGCGCATGACAGATGCGGGCAATGTCTTCTGACGATGCCGAAAATTCAAGTGCCATCGTCGCTTCGCCGATCATTTCCGACGCCAGCGAGCTGACGATATGTACGCCTAGCACGAGGTCAGACTGGGCGTCGGCCAGCACCTTGACGAACCCCTGCGCGTCCCCGTGGCCCAGTGCCCGGCCATTGGCCGAGAAGGGGAACTGTCCCGACTTGAAAGCCCGTCCGTCGCGCTTCAGCTCCTGCTCCGTCTTGCCAACCCATGCTGCTTCCGGACTCGTGTAAATGATGAAGGGAATGGCGTTGTAGTTCACATGACCGGCTTGCCCGGCGACGATCTCGGCCACCATGATTCCTTCCTCTTCAGCCTTATGCGCAAGCATTGGCCCGCGGACGACATCACCAATGGCATACAGGTTCGGCAGCGCAGTCCGACAGTGCTCATCGACAGGAACATAGCCTCGCTGGTCAAGCTGCAGGCCGATGGCTTCGATTCCCAGACCCTCCGTACTTGGTACCCGTCCGATCGCCACGATCACCTTATCGCTGACGAGCTCCCGGGAGGCGCCGGCACTGTCGCGATACGAGATTGTTGCCCCTTCGGTCGTAAGCGCAATATGGTCAATGGCCACGCCAAGATCGAACTTCAGCCCTTGACCTGACATCAGCTTGAGCATTTCCTTCGACACACTGCTATCGCAGGCTGGCAGAAAGTCGGGCATCGCATCCAATAGGGTTACATCCGCACCCAGTCGTCGCCAGACCGACCCCAATTCAAGCCCGATCACACCAGCGCCGATGACGCACAAGCGCCGCGGCACCTCACGAAACTCAAGTGCTCCTGCGTTGTCGCAAATAGTCGCATTGTCGATCGTGGCGCCCGGCAGTTGCCGCGGTTTCGATCCTGTGGCGATGATGACGTTGCGGGCCCGAATCCGTTGCACAGAGCCGTTGGACGACACTTCCATGCCGTACACCCCGTCCTGCACGCCAACGAAGCGTCCGTGTCCCTTGATGAAGTCGACCTTGTTCTTCTTGAACAAGTATTCAATGCCCTTCGCCATCTTCGTGACCACCCCATCCTTCCGATCGATCATCTTGTTGACGTCAATCGCCGCATCGCCAGTGGTGATTCCATGCTCGGCAGTATGGTGCACGACCTGCTCGTACAGGTGGCTCGACGCGAGCAATGCTTTCGAGGGAATGCATCCCACGTTCAGGCAGGTTCCGCCAGGACGCGGCTGACCATCAGCGGCGGCATAAGGATTCGATTCGATGCATGCCACTGACAGTCCGAGTTGCCCGGCCCGGATTGCGGCGATGTAGCCGCCCGAACCAGCTCCAATGATCACTACGTCATATTGCTTTTCCATGTACACCCTTCAATTGTGCGAGTAAATGCCTTCGCTCTACCGGCTCAAATTCCTTCCGCCATGCTCTCTGCCGGGCGGGCAAAGCGTTGATATAGCGTCGGCAGCACGAACAGCGTCAGAATTGTGGCTGTGATAAGGCCACCGATGACCACCGTTGCCAGCGGCCGCTGTACCTCCGCGCCGGCACCTGTCGCCAGTGCCATCGGGACGAATCCAAGCGACGCAACCAGGGCAGTCATCAACACCGGCCGCAGGCGCCTCAGCGCGCCTTCACGCACTGCTTGCGCCCACGGCAGCTGCTTTGCCAGGTCGTCGATAGAACCAACCATCACCAGTCCGTTGAGGACCGCGACGCCGGACAGCGCGATGAATCCGACGGCGGCCGAAATGGAGAACGGCAAGCCGCGCAGCCATAGCGCCGCGATGCCGCCGATCAGGGCCAGGGGAACGCCGGTGAAGACCACCGCTGCGGCGCGCCAGGAGCCGACGGCCGAGTACAGCAACACGACGATGAGTGCGAAACAGGCCGGTACCACGACCGCCAGGCGCATTCGCGCGCGCTCGAGGTTTTCGAACTGCCCTCCCCAGGCGAGCCATACACCCGCCGGCACCCGGACGTCCGCGTTAATGACGGCCCGCGCGTCGCTGACCACGCCTGCGATATCACGACCGCGCACGTTTGCCTGGACGACCACACGGCGCTTGCCGTTTTCCCGGCTGATCTGGTTCGGCCCCTTGGACGTCTCCAGCGTCGCCACCGATCCGAGGGGTACGAAACTGCCTCCCGGCGTCAGCACAGGCAGCAGGCGCAAGGCTTGTACGTCGTTCCGGGTCTTTTCGTCCAGTTTTACGACGACGTCAAAGCGCCTGTCCCCTTCGTAAATCGAGCCGGCCTCGCGGCCCGCCACGGCTGTAGCGAGCGTGTCATGCACATCCTGGGCGGTCAGCCCGACCCGGGCCATGGCGTCGCGATCAAGACGCACATCGAGTAGCGGAAGCCCTTGCACTTGCTCTACCCTTACATCTTCAGCGCCTTTGACGGCACGCAGCTTCGCCGCGACCTGCTCTGCGGTGCGAAGCATTGTGTCGAAATCGTCGCCATAAACCTTCACAGCGATGTCGCCCCGCACGCCGGCCAAGAGCTCGTTGAAGCGCATCTGGATGGGCTGGGTCAGCTCATAGTTCTGACCTGGGATGCTTGCGACCGCTTTCTCGATCTTTTCGACGAGCTCAGCCTTGCTCATCCCGGGTTCAGGCCACTCCGAGCGATCCTTGACGATGACAAAGGTGTCCGTGATGTTCGGCGGCATCGGGTCGGCGGCCAGTTCAGCTGTACCGGTTCTCGAAAACACGAGCTTCACCTCGGGTAAGTTCCCGACAGCCTTCTCAACTGCAAACTGCATGGCCTGGCTCTGGTCCAGGGACGTACCGGGAATGCGGGCCACCTGCAACAACACATCCTTCTCATCGAGCGTCGGGAGAAACTCCTGGCCGAGCGTCGTGAACAGGCCGATGGCGCCCGCGAAACCAACGGTCGCTAGCACGCCTGTCAGCTTAGGCCTTGCGAGCGCACGGTCCAGCCACGGCGCGTACGACGACGACACGGCCTTCACCAGCCTGTTTTCCTTTTCATCGACATGGCGCGACAGCCAGAGCGCAATCGCGGCAGGCACGAAGGTGAGCGAGAGGACGAAAGCGAAGACCAATGCAAGGATTACCGTTACCGCCATCGGTGCGAACATACGGCCTTCGACGCCCTGGAACGTCAACAGCGGCACGTAGACGAGAATGATGATCGCCTGGCCATAGACGCTCGGCCGGATCATCTCGCGGGCGGCAGCAGCAACGGTATCGAGACGCTCCGCCTTGGTCAATATCCTCCCGGTAGCATGCTGGCGTTCCGCAATGCGACGCAATGCATTTTCCACGATGATCACCGCGCCATCGACGATGAGGCCGAAGTCGAGCGCGCCCAGGCTCATCAGGTTCGCCGAGAGCCCTGCCTCGAGCATGCCAGCCGAGGTCAGAAGCATGGTGACCGGGATGACCGCAGCGGCGATCAGTGCTGCGCGCAGGTTTCCGAGGAGCGCGAACAGGACGGCAATTACCAGGAGCGCACCTTCGGTGAGGTTGGTTGCCACGGTCTTGATGGTGGCATCCACCAGCCGGGTGCGGTCGAGCACCGGTCGGATCAGCAGGTCTGGTGGCAAGGAGCGTGCGATTTCTTTCAGGCGAACATCGACCGCTGCGGCAACCGTTCGGCTATTTTCGCCGATACGCATCACGGCGGTACCCACGACGACCTCCTGCCCGCCTTCGGATGCAGATCCGAAGCGTACTTCCTGTCCCAGGCCGACGGTAGCGACGTGGGAGACAAGCACTGGCGTGCCGCTACGGGTGGTAATGACGGTCTTCGCCAATTCCTCGGCCGACGTGATGCGTGCGTCGGCCTTGACAGTGAGTGCTTCCCCGTTCTGAACGACGACACCGGCGCCGGCACTCGTATTATTGCGTTCGAGCGCCTCGCCCAGCATTGTCAAGCTGATTCCCAGAGCCGCGAGACGCTGCGGGTCCGGCGTAACCACGTACTGCTTGACGTACCCCCCGATGACGTCGACGCCCGCCAGTCCTTCAGTGTTCTTGAGCTGTGGCGCAACGACCCAGTCCTGCACCGTGCGTAAGTAAGTGGCTTTTTCTGCAGCACTACGCAGCACTTCGCCTTCGGGGGTGACATAGCTGCCATCGGCCTGAAGCCCAGCCGCCGGACCAGTCTTAGGAGTTGGTTTAGATGCGAATTCCACCGTCCACATATAGACGTCGCCGAGACCGGTCGCAATCGGCCCGAGGCTTGCGGTAGCGCCTGGCGGCAGCGAACGCTCGACTGCGCGCAGCCGTTCAGCCACCTGCTGGCGCGCAAAATAGATATCCGTGCCATCCTTGAAGACTGTCGTTACCTGCGCAAAGCCGTGCCTGGTCAGCGAGCGGGTCGATTCCAGGCCCGGGATGCCGGCGAACGCGGTTTCGATAGGATAGGTGACCTGTCGCTCGACGTCAGCGGGCGCGAGCGCAGGTGCGACAACATTAATCTGTACCTGGGTATTGGTGATGTCGGGGACTGCGTCGATGGGCAGACGGGTCAGCGCCAATGCCCCGAGGATCGACAGTAGGATCGTTGCGATGAGGACGTGCCAGCGCAGCGCAACAGAGAAATTGACAATGCGAGCGATCATGCGTGGGTGTCCTCCAGCAGGCATTGAATGAGGAAATCAGTCATCGTCTCCTGCCTCCCCTTTGCCATGTTCCGCCTTCAGCACATAGGTATTGCTGACCGCAATCTGTTCGTTACCTGCGAGGCCCGACATCACCTTGACGTAACCGGCCGCATTGCCGCCGAGGACGACCTGCTTGATCGCGAACCCTTCTTTCTCCCGCACGAATACGCTGGGCTTGTCCTCCACAGTCTGCACAGCCGTCCGTGGAATGGCGAGCTGGGGGCCGCCGGCACCGCCCTCGAGCGCGATCGAGGCCCTGACCGTTTCGCCGACGCGCCAGCTTCCCTGTCCATTCGCCAGCCGTGCAATGGCTCGTACCTGGCGGGTAGCGGGATCGAGGACACGCGACACATGGGTGATGCGGCCGGCACCGGTTCGGCCGTCGGTCGACACATCAACCGCCGTACCAACGACGACGCGCGCTGCGTCGTTTGGCGATAACGAAAGCTCGACGGCCAGTTCGTCAAGGTCCGCAACCTCGAAAAGGTGTGCGTCCGGAGCGACGACGTCGCCCAGGGCGATCTGCCGTGCCGTGACATTGCCCTTGATCGGCGAGCGTAGCATCAGCCGATTGAGCTGTCCTCCGCCTGTTGCCCCGGCGGCGGCCAGTTGTTGCTCGGCCAAACGAAGACGGGTGCTCGCTTCTTGCGCGGCATTGCGCGCAATTTCGAATTCCTGGCGCGAGGTGACTTTTTCGCCAAACAGGCGTTCTTCGCGTGCGAAGGTGGCCTGCGACAGTTCGTACTGCCGCCTGGCGATTTCAATGTCGGCCCTGAGCTGGGCGATGTCACGGCTTTCGAGGACGGCAAGCACGTCGCCACGAGCGACCGGGTCGCCAAGGTTGCGCCGGATCTCGACTACCCGGCCGCCTACAGCGCTCGAAACGACGGCAGCATGTTTCGGGTCCACCGCGATGACTGCCGGCGCCTCGACCGCTCCGGCGAATGCTTGCCGAACCGGCATGACCTCGATTCCCGCAGCTTTGATTTGCTGGTCTGAAAGCGTGACAAAGTCTTCCTTGCCTTCCTTCTCCGAAGCTTCGCGATGCTCCCCGGCCTCGCCTTTGGATTCGCCTTTCTCGGCCTTTTCGGCCTGTTTACCTTTGGCATTCGAGGTTTGCTCGCCGTGTTCGGCAGCTTCTTTAGAATTGGCCGTCTCTGACTTGGGCGAGCATGCGCTCAAGAGGATCATCGCGGCACACAGGCCCGATCGGAATACCGCTTGCATGGGTCAATCCTTGTAAATTGGAGAGTTGGAACCTTGTAGCCGAGCCAGGCGCGCTCGTGCTGTATGAAGTGCTGCGAGCGCATCGACCGCGCTCTCGCGCGTCTCGGCCAATGAGCGTTCGGCCTCGATCAATTCGAGTTGCGGGAACTTCCCCTCGACATAGCCGATCCTCGCGATACGTGCCGCCTCTTCCGCGGCTGCGAGCGCGGGGCCATTGGCCGCCTGCGCAGCCGCCAGTGCGTCGGCCACCTCAGTTTCTGCGCGCGCGGTCGACTGCTCGACTTCCAGTACGACGGCACGGCGCATAGCGGCGGCGCGATCAAATTCCGCTCGGGACCGCGCAAGTGCGGCGCTGCCCTGATTGAACAATGGCAGCGGGACCGACAGGCCTAAAACAGCTGCCTTGTCGGATGTTTCGCCATACTTCCGCATGCCGGCAGTCAGCGTTATGTCCGGTGTCCGGTCGCGCCTGGCCGCGTCAACGCGAGCCTCTGCAGCAGCTAGTTCCGCCTCAGCTGTGGCGATCGCCAGCTTCTGCCCAGCTGGTGGCATCGCCTCATTGCCTTCGATCCGCTCGAACCAAGAAGACACGATTGCGAGTGGCATCGACACACCCGTCAGTCGCGCGATCGTTTTCTGTGCCAGCTCGGCGGCACGTATCGCTTTGCCCAGGCGAACCTGCGAATTGATTCGTAGAACGTCCGCCCGTTGTTCTTCGATGGGAGAGGCTTTTCCAGCTCGTACCCGCTCACGTGCCACGTGATGCGCGCGCTCGGCCAGTTCTTGACTGGCTTTTGCGATCGCAACGTAGTGCTCACTGGCGGCGACGGTAACAAATGCCTCGGTGATCTGGAGGGTAAGTTCTGCTTCAGTGGAGCGCGCGCCAACGCCGGCAACAGCACGCTCGGCCTGTGCCACGCGTAGTCTTGCGGCCCGCTTGCCGCCTAATTCCAAGGGCATCGACAGCGAAACTGTCTTCTCTCCCGCTCCGAAGCCGGAATAGCGCCCCGATCCCATCACATTTTCAGCTTCCATTGAAAGTGTCGGGTTCGGCCGCAGGCCAGACATCGTTACATTGGCGTCCGCAGCGCGTAGTGCTGCATCAGCGCTCTGCAGTTGCGGTGCTTGGACGCGAGCTCTCGCAACGGCTTCGGCAAGCGTCAGCGCAGTGGCTTGGGCGGAAGCGGATCCTGCCGCTGCACACATGGCCAGTAATGCCGCGGTGACACAGAAGTTAATCTTGGTGCGCATCATTGGATAGGTTTGACTAATTGGTAAATGAACTTTATAAGCCCTGAAGCAACTTCAATGTCAAGCATATGTCACGCAATTTTCCAAAAGGGCAGCAATCTACGGCGGTGCAAACGCAAGCCGCGACGATTCGCTATTACGAAAAATTGGATTGCTGGATTCTCCACCTACAACTGGCAATAACTATCGGAAACCCGGATAGTGGCCTTCCGCAGCCGCGACGGGCACTTTCGATAGGTATGATGTTCCTATCAGAGGTATTACATGGCACGTGACAGACGGTTGTTCTCAGAAGAGCTCAAGCCCGAGGCGGTCAAGGTGATGGGCCGGCCTGGCGCGAGCAATGCGGCGATAGCCCGCGACCTCGGCTTTGGTGCCAAGATGCTCGGACCGTGGTGAGATGCCAACTTCAATGTAGAGGTCGCAGTCGGGTGCGAGAAGGTATCGCCCTAGGAATATGAGCGCATGCGGCACCAGCTGGCGAAGGTCAAGACGGAGCGCGACATGTTAAAAAAGGCGCTCGGCTGCTTCGCAGCCGACCTCAAGTGAAGTACGGCTTCGTCGCCAGATATCGGACCATCTGGCCAACCCGAACGATGTGCGTCTGCTTGGCGTATCGAGCAGTGGCTTTTACGACTGGCTCGGCAGGCGCCCAAGCGCACATGTAGGTGAGAATGCCCAGCTCCCTCAAGGCAATCAAGCACAGCCACGAAGCCGGCGATGGAAGATATGGTTCGCCGCGCGTAGTGCGAGACCTTATCGATGCTGGCATTGTCTGCAGTAAGAACCGTAGCCCGATTGATAAAAGCAGCAGGCATCAAGGGGCATCAGAAGCGTGTCTCGCACCAGGGCAACCCGGTTCGACAGTCCACGCAATTGCGCCTCAACCTGCTGGATCGGCAGGTTGAGGCGACTGGCCCGAACCAGAAACGGGTAGCGTACTTTACTAACGTCTGGACTGGCGAAGGCTAGCTTTTCTCGTTGTCGTCCTCGACCTGTACTCGCGCCGTGTGGTTTGCTGGTCGGTACAACCGACAATGACGGCGCAGCTGCTAGCACAGCAACGCTGGGCATACCCGCAAGCGTTGCTACCCAGTTTGTCACTGTGCTGACGAATCGAGCACGAGCTGAAACCCGTGTGCCTATTTATTTGACGGCTGAAACGACGTAGTTCGATCCTTGCTGGGTGAATTCAACGTTGACTTTCTTGCCGACTGCAAGCTTGTCGAGCAAGGACTTCTCCTTGACGCCGAAAGTCATCGTCATTGCAGGCCAATTCAGGGTCTTTACCTGGTCATGGTCAAGTGTCACCTTGCTGTTAACCGGATCCACCGCCTTGACCATGGCTGATGTCTTGTGCACAGTGCCTTGCTTGTGCGCGCCCTGAGCTTTGCTGTCGGCAGTGCGCTCCTTCATCATGTTCTTACATTCCTGCATGTTCATGTTTTTCATATCCTTCATGTCCATGCCTTTCATATCCTTCATGTCCATACAACCATTTTTCATCTCCATACCCTTCATATCGCCCGACTGGGCGAACGCGGTCCCTGAGATTGACAGTGCAGAAATAAAAGCCAGTTGGGCAAAGCGTTTCATGAGATTTCTCCTTACAGTGGTAAATAAAGGCGTGCGTTCCCGATGGAGCGGCACGCTGTTGCGACGAAATTCAGGCGACCTGTTCATTGACGCTCAGGCTGCGCTTTTGACTTGCTCATCATTTCCTTACACTTCTTTATCATTTGTTCCTTGCTGGTTTGGTTACCTGACTGTTGCGAGTTTTTCTGCGGGTTTTCCTGGGCGCGCCGAGCTTGTTCCTGCCGCATGCGCTCTGCCTTGACTTTGCGTCCGTGCTCGATGATTTGCCAATCGGGACCAGCGAACGCCGGCAGAGTGGCAGCAAATGACAGTGCGCTGACCAGGGTGACAAGAAACTTCTTCATGATTGACTCCTTGAACGACTGCGAAAATTGGACTCGGCAGAACATGGCTGCGACAGAGCGTTGATCCCCTGGGCACTGGCGCTGCCGATAGCGCGGCCCTTGAACCACCCTGCAGTGCTACCTCATGTGGTTTCATAACTGGCCTCCCGGCGAGTGGGTTCCCCCGCGTTTTCTTTTCTTAACTCGCGACGGCGCATCAACTGGTAGACAGCTGGAACCACAAACATCGACAGCAATGGCGCGGACAACATGCCGCCAACCATCGGCGCGGCGATACGTTGCATGATCTCCGAGCCGGTACCAGACGCGATCATGATGGGTACGAGACCTGCGATGATCACCGCCACGGTCATGGCCTTCGGCCGGACGCGCTGTACCGCCCCTTCCCGAATGGCGTCCAGCAAATCGGCCTCGGACGACTTGCCGGCGGCCAGGCGTGCCTCCCAGGCGTGCTTCAGGTAGAGAAGCATGATCACCCCGAACTCGGCCGCCACGCCGGCAAGCGCAATGAAGCCGACCGCACTGGCGACCGACAGGTGATGCCCGAGGATCCAGAGCAGCCAGATGCCGCCGGCCAGCGCGAACGGCAGGGTGGCCATGATCAGGATGGCTTCGTCAAAGCGCTTGAATGTCAGGTACAGGAGGACGAAGATCACCAGTAGCGTCGCCGGTACGACAACCTTGAGCTTCGCGCTGGCGCGTTCCAGGTATTCGAACTGACCCGACCAGGAAATCGAGTAGCCAGGCCGCAGCTTGACCTCCTTGGCAACAGCCTGCTGCATGTCCCGCACTACCGAGTTCATGTCCCGCCCCCGGATGTCCACGTACACCCAGCCGGACAGCCGTGCATTTTCGCTTCTGAGCATGGGCGGGCCGTCATTGATGCGGATCGCCGCTACATCTCCCAAGCGAATCTGTGCGCCGCGGGGTGTCAGAACCGGCAACTGGCGGAGGTTTTCGACTGAATCCCGGATTTCGCGCGGATAGCGGACATTGATCGGGAAACGCTGCAGGCCCTCGACGGTCTCGCCGATGTTATCGCCCCCGATCGCGGCCGATACGACACTCTGCACATCGGCGATATTCAATCCGTACCGGGCTGCCTGGTCACGGTTGATATTGACGTCGATATAACGTCCGCCGTTGAGGCGTTCGGCAAGTGCCGAAGACACGCCTGGGACCGTCTTGACGATCCGTTCAATTTCCGCGGCAACGCGGTCGATCTCCTGCAGGCTGGTACCGGCCACCTTGACACCGACCGGACTCTTGATGCCGGTGGCGAGCATGTCGATGCGGTTCCGGATCGGCGGTACCCAGATATTGGAAAGCCCAGGCACTTTCACTACGCGGTCCAGTTCTTCCACCAGCTTATCCGTGGTCATCCCCGGCCGCCATTGATCCCTTGGCTTGAACTGGATCGTCGTCTCGAACATCTCGAGTGGAGCAGGATCGGTCGCCGTCTCGGCCCGTCCCGCCTTGCCGAAGACGCTTTGCACTTCCGGTACCGTTTTGATTAGGCGGTCCGTCTGCTGGAGCAGTTGCGACACCTTGCCCGCCGATAGTCCTGGCAGGGCCGAAGGCATGTACAGAAGGTCGCCTTCATCAAGAGGCGGCATGAACTCTCCGCCGAGCCGGGTCATCGGCCAGATGGTGATGGCGGCAATCACGCCGGCAGCGACCAAGGTCGCCTTTGGAAAGCGCAGCACGCCATCGAGCAAGGGCCGGTAGACGGCGATCAGGAAGCGATTCAGTGGATTCTTGTGTTCCTCGGGAATACGCCCGCGGATCAGGTAACCCATCAATACGGGGATCAAGGTCACGGCCAGCCCTGCAGCAGCCGCCATCGAATAGGTCTTCGTGAACGCAAGCGGCGAGAACAGGCGTCCTTCTTGCGCCTCGAGCGTGAACACCGGAATGAACGACAGCACGATGATCAGCAGCGAGAAGAACAGCGCCGGGCCGACTTCGGCTGCGGCGTCTCCGATGACCCGCCAGCGATCCTCTCCTTCCAGCTTTGCGCCCGGATGGGCGTGATTCCACGCTTCGATATGTTTGTGCGCGTTCTCGATCATGACTACGGCGGCGTCGACCATGGCGCCCACCGCGATCGCAATACCGCCGAGCGACATGATGTTCGCGTTAACCCCTTGGTAGTGCATGACGATGAAGGCAACCAGAATACCGATCGGCAAAGTGACAATCGCGACCAGGGCGGAGCGCAAATGGAAAAGGAAGATTGCGCACACGACCGCAACGACGACGAATTCCTCGACCAGCTTGTCGCGCAGATTGTCTACCGCTCGCCTGATCAAGTGCGAGCGGTCGTAGGCCGGCACGATCTCCACGCCGGGTGGCAAGCTCGGCTTGAGGTCCGCCAGCTTGGCTTTCACCGCATCGATGGTTTCCAGCGCATTTTTTCCGGAGCGCATGACGATGACGCCGCCGGCTACCTCGCCTTCGCCGTTCAGTTCAGAGATGCCGCGCCGCATTTCCGGCCCCAGTTGGATGCGCGCGACGTCACCCAGCCGGACTGAAACGCCCGCCGCCGAGGTGGTCAGTGGAATCTTGCGGAAGTCGTCCAGCGACTGCAGGTAACCGCTCGCACGCACCATGTATTCGGCTTCGCCCAGCTCGAGCACCGAGCCGCCAGCCTCCTGGTTGGCCTTTTGCACGGCATCGATAATGACGTTATGCGAGATGTTGTAGGCCCGCAGCTTGTCGGGATCGAGAACAATCTGGTATTGACGAACCATGCCGCCCAAGCTTGCTACTTCCGACACATTCGGCACCGTCTTGAGCTCGTACTTGAGGAACCAGTCCTGGAACGCGCGCAGCTGCGACAGGTCCATCTTGCCGCTGCGGTCGACCAGGGCATACTCGTACACCCAGCCAACCCCGCTGGCGTCCGGCCCGAGCGCGGTTTTTGCCTGCGGCGGCAGGCGCGACTGCACCTGATTCAAATACTCCAGTACACGCGAACGCGCCCAGTATGGGTCAGTCCCATCCTCGAACAGGATGTAGACGAAGGAATCCCCAAAGAAGGAATAGCCGCGTACCGTTTTCGCTCCGGGTACCGACAGCATCGTCGTCGTCAGCGGATAGGTGACCTGGTTCTCGACAATTTGCGGCGCCTGGCCCGGATAGGAGGTGCGGATAATCACCTGCACGTCGGACAAGTCGGGGAGCGCGTCGAGTGGCGTACGCTGCAGCGCGTAGATGCCCCAGGCCGTGATCCCGACTGTGGCAAGCAGGACCAGGAAGCGGTTGAGGATCGACCAGCGAATCAGTTTGGCGATCATTTCCTGGTAGCTCCCACAGCGGCAGGGACGATACCGGTGATCTGGAACGATCCTTCCTTCGTCTGCTGGAACGCGAAGTCCACCGTGTCGCCGACTGCCAGATTTTTCGGAACGCCCCCGGCGGGTATCTTGAACCCCATTGTCATCGCCGGCCACTGCATGCTCGGAACCGGATCGTGAGAAAACGTGATTTCATCCTTGTTGATATTTTCCACCTTGCCATGCGCATGATGCGTCGCCGGCCCCGCGGTTTGCTTGCTGCCGCGCGCCGGCTCAGGACCGCTCAGCCGGTTCACGGTGCCTCTCAGGCTGGCTTCCGAATCAATCAGGAACTGGCCTGAAACGACAACTTTTTGTCCAGCCTCGAGACCTTTGAGGATTTCGGTTTGTCCATTGCTCTCGCGGCCGATCTGTACATCGACGGGCATGAATTTGCCCTGGCCTTGTTCAAGCATTACGACACTGCGCGTACCGGTCTGGATCACTGCTTCCGTCGGCACCGTCAAGGTCTCCGCGCTGGCCGCTGGTGTGAAACTCACGGTCGCGAACATGCCTGGCACCAGTCGCTGTCCAGGATTGGCCAGTTCGACACGTGCCTTCAGCGTGCGCGTTGCGGCTTCGACTTCAGGCAGGATCGCGCTGACCTTGCCTTGCAATAGCGTGCCAGGCAGCGCAGGTGTGCGGGCTTCGACCCGGGCGCCTGGACGTACCGCCGCCGACGCAGCTTCGGGCAGCTCGGCATTGACCCAGACAGTGCCGAGCCCATTGATCCGGAACATGGGCGCACCCGACGCGATCGTCATCCCTTCACGGACAGTCAGTTCTCCGACGACGCCATTGATCGGCGAGCTGACGGTCAAGCGGGCCTGCACCTTGCCGCTGGACTCGACGCTACGGATCTGCGCATCTGTCATGCCCGCCAGGCGCATACGCTGTCGCGCCCCTTCCAACAGTCCATCCGTCCCGGGGCCGCTCATTTGTCTTGCAGTCAGGTATTCCTCCTGCGCCGCGACCCAGTCGGGCACATACAGTGCGGCAAGCGGCTGCCCCTTTTTTACCGGGTCGAGCGGTGCACGCACGAAGAGCCGCTCGACGTAGCCGTTGCTACGCGCCTGTACCACGGCGACATCACGCTCGTTGTAGGCCACGTTGCCGACGGCTTCCACATTGGTGGCAAAGCTGGCTTTCGTGACTTCGGCTGTACGCACACCAAGGTTCTGTTCGACTCGAGGACTGATGCTGACCTTGCCCTCGTCGCCAGCCTCGTCCGCATATACCGGCACCAGTTCCATGTCCATGAACGGGGATTTGCCCGGCTTGTCGAATTTCTGGCCTGGGACCATCGGGTCGTGCCAGTAAAGTACCTTTCGTCCGTTGGATAGGTCGACACCCTTTCCTGGGGCGGAGGACGCCACTTGTGGAGCGCTTGACATCCCCATCCCTCGGTTCATGCCGAGCTTGTACACGCCATACCCGCCAGCGCCCAATGCAGCAGCCAGGAGCAGGGCAATTGTTACTTTTTTAGTATTCATATAAAAATCCTTGTTCGCCCGGCTTTTCAGTGCGCGGGCCCGCCGTTTTGGGGAAACAGAAAATTCAGTTGCGCCCACAGGCGGTCGGTTTCCTGCGCGAGCTGTAAAGCCTGCAGGCGTACGTCGATTTCGCTGCGCCGGGCAGCGAGGACGTCCGCCAGCGCGGCCTTTCCGCCCCGGTAGGCGGCAACGGTCGCTGTTGTTCGTGAGCTGGCCAGAGGAGTCAGTTCTTCCTCATAGCGGGTCTGTCGCTGCCTGTTCGTATGCCACTCGTTCAACATGGCACGCACTTCCGCAACATGGGCAAGCAACGTGTCCTCGCGTTCGGCTCTTGCCTGTTCGACCTGGGCCAGCTTCGAGGACAGCTCCCGGTTCTGGCGGTTTTTCTGGTCCCACTGCAGGGGAACCGAAAGGCCAATCGACAGCATGTCCGAATACCCTGGACCGCGTTTTTGCACTGCCACCTCGACGCTCCAGTCCGCTTTCTTGTTGGCCCTTGCAAGATTCGCTTCACTGACTGCGATGTCTTCCTGCCTGGCCAGCACTGCAAGTTCCGGGTGGTGGTTAAGCTGCGTGTCGAGTGTGGCCTCGTCGAGGCGGATGGTATCGACCGCCGGCTTGTCGCCCAACGGCTGTTGCGCCGCGTCGCCGATCCACCGTGCCAGTGCGATTTTGGCGTTGCCGATGCGGCGCTTGATATCGCTTGCCTTGTCTTCCAGGACTGCCAGTGCGCTGCGTGAACCGAAGATGTCGGCCTGGTTGCCTCGGCCGGCACGATAGGCGGACTCCGCCGCCTGGATTTCCAGCTTCGCCTGATCGATCTGCTCCGCGAGTCCAGTCGACATGGCTTCGGCGTAGTAACGGTCCAGCCAGGCCAGTGCGGTCTCGCGTTCGATTGTCGCCGTCGCCGCCGCCTTTTCCGCAATCGATTTTTCCGCTTCGCGTTCAAATCGTTCGGCGCGCAGGCGACGTTTGTCGGAGCGCGTCAGCTCTTGCATCACACCAACGCGACGCATCGTCATGAAGTCTCGCGTCAAGCTGAAGCGGTCTTGTCCATTGACCGGAAGGTTATCGATACCGAGCTTCAGCACCGGATCGGGGAGCTGACCGGCTGCGACCGACATTTCCCGTGAGGACTGGGCAGCGTAGTCTTTGGCTGCCAACATTCGCGATCGCTCGACCGCGCGCTGCTGGGCTTCGGCCAGGGTCAACGGCGTTTCGGTGGCAAACGCACCGTTACTCATGACAATCGATATAACAAGTAAGACTACGCGAACAGACCGGGCAGCCGAACGGTGCGCCATGTGAGACGCAATGAAACATGGGGACGACATGAAACCTCCAGAATGCATTGAGTAACACCGCCGGCGGCAAGAGCGCAGCGATGAGGAATCAAGCAAACTGGAAAATCAAATGCGGAAGCAGCAGTTGCGAATGGCTATAGGCGGTGCCGTCGCGTAGGTGAGGAAGGAGGGAACAGGCGAGCCGAGAGGCGGCTGGAAGGTCAATGTGTTCAGGCTTACTGGAAGCCCAAACCCGACGGCCACGAAGGGCATTGGGGGTGGCGTCGCCGGCTTGTCGAGCGATTGCTTGCCTGTCTGGTTGGAAGCATGGCACAGGCTAGGCTGTTCCATATCCATGTCCTCGCATGCGACCATTTCGGCTTGCGTCACATGCACAGACGAGGTCGACTGAGCGTCACGCCCCGAATTCAGCACCGGGCACGCATAAGCCGACACAGCGAGCTGCATAAACAATATGCTAAGCAGCACAACTGTTGCGGCAATCAGTCGAGATGTGCGAGGAAGTCTCATGGTCAGGGGCAGTCTAGAGCGGTCGAATGTCGTTGTCAATTACGCCAACCTTAAACTACGGAAATGTGTAACTCATCGAATTCGGGTTGCAGTGGCTAACTGCCGAGCTGCGACCATCGCGGTCAGTTCCGCGACAGTCACTGATTCTCAGGGACGCGTGTAACTGAAGGGTTGAGCGCGGCGATTGTGCCTCGCTTTTTTATTCTTTTCCCTGCCGTGGATGCGGCGGGGCATCAATTCCGGCGCCCTCGTGTCTGAACCCGGTCCTTCGCAGCGGTCGGCCGCGACAGGCTCTCTGCAGGCTCCCGCTCTTCGGCCCTGTCCTCCAAGGTGGCTAGGATCGGACAATCCGGCCGCTCGTCGCCTGCGCAACAATCGCTCAGGGTCTGCAAGGTGTCGGCCATCTGCCGCAAATTTCTGATCCGCTCTTCAAGGTCAGCGATATGTCCTTGCGCAAGGCGCTTGACGTCAGCGCTTTTGCGCGATCGGTCGTCCCACAAGCTGAGCAGTTCCACGATTTCCGTTACCGGGAAGCCGAGGTCCCGTGCACGCCGAATAGAACGCAGGCGATGCACGTCGGCCAAGGTATACGCCCGGTAGCCGGAGTCGGTGCGTGCCGGATGCGGAATCAGTTCGATCTCTTCATAGTAGCGGATCATCTTGGCCGAAACCCCGGATGCGTTCGATGCCTCACCGATATTCATGTATTTCTCCCGTCTCATTCATTCGTGTAATGGCGGCTTGAAGCCGCGCAGCCGCAACGCGTTGCCGAGAACGAACACGCTGGATAAGGCCATCGCGCCGGCCGCAAACACGGGTGACAGGAGTACGCCGTATGCCGGGTACAGGATCCCTGCCGCAACCGGGACAAGGGCGGTGTTGTAGGCAAAGGCCCAGAACAGGTTTTGGCGGATGTTGCCGATCGTTGCTTTTGACAGGGCGATCGCATTGGGGACGCCCTGCAGGCTGCCTGACATGAGTACCACGTCCGCTGCTTCTACCGCGACATCGGTACCGGTCCCTATTGCCAGGCCGACATCGGCCTCGGCGAGAGCAGGTGCATCGTTGATGCCATCGCCTACGAACGCGACAGGACCATATGCGTCCCTGAGTCTTTGGATCGCCTCGACCTTCCCGGCAGGCAGCACTTCTGCGACAACCTCGTCAATGCCCAGGCGTGCCGCGATTGCGTTGGCGGTGCGCCTGTTATCTCCGGTGACCATGGCGACCTTCAGGCCCAATTGGTGCAAAGCAGCGATGGCGATGGGGGTGCCCGGCTTGACCGGGTCGGCCACGGCGACAATCGCGGCCAGGCGACCATCGATTGCAGCATACAGTGGGGACTTTCCTTCCGCTCCCAGCCTCTGGGCCGTTTGCGCGAAGGTCTCCACGTCCAGTCCAAGCGAGCGCATGTACCGATCGGCGCCCACTTCCACTCGAATGCCGTCCACCAGCGCGCGCACGCCCATGCCGGTCATGGATTCGAACTGCGTAATGGCCGGGATGTCGATCCCCTCTTTCTCAGTCGCCTCGACGATTGCACGGGCAATCGGATGTTCCGAGCGCGACTCGACCGCGGCGATGCGTGCCAGCACGTGTGCACGCTCGAAGCCTGTGCCGACCTCCAGATCCGTCAGCGTCGGCCGCCCTTCGGTCAAGGTCCCGGTCTTGTCCAGCGCCACTACCCTGGCGTCTTTCAGAATCTGCAATGCCTCGCCTTTTCGAAACAGGACGCCCAGCTCCGCCCCGCGTCCGGTACCGACCATGATCGAGGTCGGCGTTGCCAGTCCCATCGCGCATGGGCAGGCAATAATCAGGACCGCCACCGCGTTTACCAGGGCGAAGGTCAGCGCTGGGGACGGGCCGAACGCAAGCCAGACCAGGAAGGTGGCCGTGGCAGCAGCCATCACTGCCGGCACGAACCACATGGTTACCTTGTCGACGACCGCCTGAATCGGCAACTTCGAGGCCTGCGCCTGTTCCACCAGGCGAATGATTTGGGCGAGTACCGTTTGTCCACCGACTGCGGTGGCGCGCAGGGACAGGGCACCTCTCTGGTTGACGGTGCCGCCCACAACGGCATTGCCGCGCGCTTTCTTTACCGGAACCGGTTCGCCTGTGATCATGGATTCGTCGACATAGCTGACGCCCTCGATGACCTCGCCATCGACCGGAATCCGTTCTCCCGGGCGTACCTCGAGCACATCGCCGGCGACAACCTCCGCCACAGGTATGTCGATGGCGCGGCCGCCGCGTACGACGTGGGCCACTTTTGCCTGCAAGCCAACCAACCTCTGGATGGCCTGCGAAGTGCGCCCCTTTGCCTGAGCCTCCAGGAATCTCCCCCACAGAAGTAGCGCCACGATCACGGCCGCCGCTTCGTAATACACGTTGACCGTACCTGCCGGCAGCAGGTGCGGCATGAAAGTGGCGACAAGCGAATACCCATAGGCGGCAAGTGTGCCGACCGCCACGAGCGAATTCATGTCTGGTGCCAGCCGCAGCAGTGCCGGGAGACCCTTGGTATAGAAGCGGCGGCCGGGCACGAGCAATACCAGCGTCGTCAGCACGAACTGCAGTTGCCAGCTCAATCCTTGTCCGACGTTCTCCATCACCCAGTGGTGCATGGACGGTAGCAAGTGCGAGCCCATCTCAAGGATGACGACTGGCAGTGCCAGGGCGGAGGCGATCAGCAGGTCGCGCTTGAGTGCCACTCGTTCAGCATCTTTCCTCGCTTCGGCCTTGTCATCGCCGGAAACGGTACTGGAATCGAGGTTCCTGGCTTCATAACCCGCCTTGCCGATTGCAGCGAGCAGCGCTTCGGTAGCCGCGACGCCGCGCACTGTGGCACGCTCGGTGGCCAGATTGACCGTGGCCTGGCTAACGCCTGGCACGGCCTGAAGTGCACGCTCGACTCGCCCCACGCAGGATGCGCAGGTCATGCCCTCGACGGACAGCTCGATGGTCTGCGCAGGAACATCGTATCCGGCCTTTTCGATTGCCTGCACAAGGGCAGCACGGTCGACTGGACCGTGCCCGCTCGGCCGTACTTCCGCCCGTTCAGTAGCGAGGTTGACGGCGACGCTGCCGACACCATCCACCTTTCGCAAGGCCGCTTCGACGCGGCCGACACAGGATGCGCACGTCATCCCCTCGATTGGCAAACTGATGGGTGATATGTTCGTGCCAAGTACCGTTTTGTTCGAAATGTCCATGTGTGGTCCTCTACCTTTTCCTCAACATGAAGACACGATGCCCGTTACCATCATGGGAAGGTCAAGTAGATTCCGTAAGATTTTTTGAGTGTGATTTCGGGGCTGATCCAGTGTCAGTAGACCAGGCTATATGGCCTGACGAACCTAGTGTCTCGTGCTGCCGGTAGCGGCGCAGTCTCCAAGCTGATCCAATGCAGGCAAGCCGGCTCCGGACTCGGCAGGCGCGCTTGCCGTGCATAGACCAATAACGGCATATGGCTGCGCCACGATCTGCCGAAATTGGTCATTGGAGCAGGATCCGGCACGGACTGGGCGTGCCGGAATCGCTATCTCCCTTCTTGCGTTATGCGGTTGTGCTCGCAGTCACGGGATACCCCGCCTGCACCACGGCCGCCTTGACCTGATCGATACCGAGCGTGGTGTCGATCCGGACCTTTTTGCTGCCCAGGTCAACTTCCACCTTTGCAGCACTGTCGACTGCTTGCACCGACTTCTTAACGCTATTGGCGCAACCGCCACAGGTCATGCCCTCAACTTGCAATTCGTACATTTGATACCTCCATTGGTTAACTGCAGGTCCACTTTAATCCTTCCCATGGTTGGAAGGTCAAGTACATTCTTTGGCGTTTGATGAAATGGTGTTCTGCCGTGCTGGCGGGGGAGGTTTGGGCCCGGAAGACGACAACAGCCCTCCACAACAGGTGCGGGCAATTTGGACGAGCTCAGGTGTATGTTCGAGACGCATACGGCGTTCATGCTGCCTGTGCGGCGGGATACGACGAAACTGGGGATAACGGAGCGAACGCTTGCAGTCCTTTGTGCCGATCCCGGGTTCTCTAC
This sequence comes from Massilia sp. Mn16-1_5, assembly GCF_004798585.1. Classification (GTDB taxonomy): domain Bacteria; phylum Pseudomonadota; class Gammaproteobacteria; order Burkholderiales; family Burkholderiaceae_D; genus Telluria. Next base: position 9,417 of record NZ_PPXQ01000023.1, on the reverse strand, counting down.
AATCAGAACACCCGGCCTTGTACCGGTCGTAGCGTTACTGCTAGTGCGCACGTGTGTAATCAGGCGCGCTCTCAGTGTGGCTGTATGCCGCTCCTGGCAGGTCAACGGTGCACCGAATGATCGCTGATGCCTCCGCGCTAGCGGCGGCCCATCGACTGACAGGCCGCGTGCCTGTGCTTACTTGCCCGACGCTTTATGCTTCTCCATCCACTGATCGAGCTTCTTGATTTCCTTGGTTTGGTCGGCAACGACCTTCTTTGCGGCCTGCAGCATTTGCTTGTCCTTGCCGTTCTTGATCTCGGCGTTTGCCATGTCGACGCCGGCCTGGTGGTGCGCGCGCATCATCATTGCGAAGTTGTGGTCAGGGTCGCCCGTCATTTGCATCGCCGACATTTTCTGATGCATCTCCTGCATCGTCTGCATCATTTCGTGGCCGGCCATCTCGTGTTGCTGGGCCCCGGCAGCCGCTCCCGACGTCGTGGTGCCATGCTGTGCATGCTCTCCCGTTTGCGCAAGCGCGCTGCCCGAAACCCCGATGAGGACCGCGAAGACGCCCGAGAACAGGGAAATGCTCAACTTAGACTGTTTCATATAGTTCTCCTTTAGGATGATGACTCTTCCATACCGGCATTCGAAACTGGTATCCGTTCATTGTGGGTAGATGCCGCAGGTCACACTGTGCGTTGACGAACAATGACGCGGATCCGTTCCCGAGAGTGATGTCTTCAGTTCGACGTCAGCAGAAGACTTTAGCCAGCCTTAAGCCGTTTCCGGGCAAAAACAGCCGTGCTATACTCGGCACATCCATGAACCGCTCGCTCAAGACATTCCTGATTTGGCTCCTGATAGCCATACTCCCGCTGCATGCACTTGCTGCCAGCGTCGGGATGTCATGCGCACCCGATTCCAGCCAGGTCAGCCATAAGGTCGAGCGCACCCATGCTGCCCACCTTGGCGCAGGCATCGAGATGCAAGCCCATCACGGCGCCCATGCGAGCGACGCCGGCGACAGCGGATCCGATACGCACGCTCAGCCTGCGAAGTTCGAGAAGCAGGTTCACTCATCCTGCAGCGCATGCTCTGCACTCTGTGCCGGCGCGGTAGCGCCGCCGTCGGCCTTCCTCGCCGTCCCTGGCTTCGACGGCTCCGACGTCTTCCTCGTGTCGCCAATGGCGATGGTCCCGGGATTTATCCCCGACGGTCCTCAACGCCCTCCCCGGCGTCAATCCGCTTAATCGAAACAAGAGCTGGCCGCGCCATCCCATTGGTCCGGTCACACATCTTGCGCGTACGCGCGTGCACATGCACGCCCCAGTTGCCGATTTTGAGGACTGACAATGAATCAGAAACTTTTGGCCGCCGCTTTTGGCGTCCTGCTGGCTGCACCCCTCGGTGCGCTGGCCCAGCAATCCTTCCTTGCGCCTGACCCTGCCGATCCGCATGCGGCCGCACCGCCGATCGTGTACGAGTCGGCAATCCCCCGCCCGGCCCAGCCGGCCCAGGAAGCACAGCCTACGCCTGACAAGGCCTGGCGTGCGGCGAACGACGCCCTGGCGGCTCCGTCCGGGCATGCCGGACATGTCGCGCAGCAGGCAGAACAGTCCGGGGATAAAGGCGCCGCAGCTGCAGCTGCGCCGGTGCACGCCGGCTCACCGGATGGCCCGCGCCCCCAGCCAGCGCCTGTCGATCACAGCAAACACCATTAAGCGAAGGCGACAATAATGACAAAACAGTCCTCTCTTCCCCCACTCCGCGCCATCGCTGCGAGCGCCCTGGTACTGGTCTTGAGCGGTTGCGCAACGTTCTCGCAGGACGGCGGCCTCGATTCGGTATCCGCCCTTACCAAGGAACGCACCGGGCAGGATGTGCGCTTGCCGAAAGCCGCTGGGAACGCCGATCCGGCGCGAGAAGAACTCGCCCGGCTCATGAAGTCTCCACTTTCCGCAGACGATGCGGTGCGTGTCGCGTTGCTTAACAACCGCGGCCTGCGCGCCTCCCTGGCTGGACTGGGTGTGGCCGAGGCCGATCTGGTCCAGGCTGGCCGGATGAGCAATCCGAGCTTCAGCTTCAGTCGCATGTCGGGTGGCGGGGAAACCGAGATCGAACGCAGTGTGATGTTCGATCTCGTCGGCCTCGTGACCATCCCGATCCGCCGCGATATAGAGGCGCGCCGCTTCGAAAGTGCCAAGCTGGTCGCCGCCCTGGATGCCGTTAACCTGGCCGCGGACACGCGCAAGGCCTGGTTCACGGCGGTCGCGGCAAGCCAGTCGGCACGCTATGCCGAGCAGGTACGCGAGGCTGCGCAGGCAAGCGCGGAACTGGCCCAGCGCATGGCCAGCGTGGGTAACCTGAGTGCGCTGGACCAGGCACGCGAACAGGCCTTCTCGGCCGAGGCGACGGCTCAACTCGCACGGGCGCGGCACAATGCGACCGCCGCGCGCGAACAGCTTGCCCGCCTCATGGGGGTATGGGGCGAGCATACGGCATTTCAGTTACCCGAGCGCCTGCCGGATCTGCCTGCGGCTCCCCGCGAAGCCGCCAATATCGAATCGCTGGCCATGCAGCAACGCCTCGACGTGCGCCTGTCCAAACTCGACACCGAATCGACTGCCCGCGCGCTCGGTCTGACGAAAGCAACGGGCTTTATCAACGTGCTCGACGCCGGTTATGCCAACACCAGCAAATCGGGTTCCCCGCGCGAGAACGGCTATGAGGTCGAGCTCGCGCTGCCGATCTTCGACTGGGGCGGCGCACGTGTCGCCAAGGCGCAATCGCTCTACATGCAGGCCGTGCACCGGACAGCGCATGCCGCAACGGTGGCGCGCTCGCAGGTGCGGGAAGCCTATTCGGCCTACCGGACCACCTACGACCTTAGCAAGCAGTACCGGGACGAGGTCGTCCCCCTGCAGAAAAAAATCTCGGAGGAGACCCTGCTTCGCTACAACGGCATGCTCGCGAGCGTGTTCGAGCTGCTGGCCGATGCCCGTACCCAGGTCACGGGCGTGAATGCAGCGATCCAGGCCCAGCGCGATTATTGGATTGCCGAGACCGACCTGCAAGCAGCAATTAACGGCAGCGGCGGTGCGTCGGTATCGCTCGGCGCATCGAGCGCCGCCGAAGCCGCACCCGAACATTAAACAAGGATTAGCAAATGAGTTCTCGTCGAGATTTTTTCAGCGGCGCCGCAGCACTGGTTGGTGCCGGCCTCGTCACCCGCGCCGGCGCCGCCACGCTGCCGGAAGCGCCAAGCATGAGCAGTGCGGCGACCCAGCCGCCGCTGGTACCGCCAAACGGACGCCCCTACAACCCGGTCGTCACCCTGAACGGCTGGACCCTGCCCTGGCGTATGAATAACGGTGTCAAGGAGTTCCACCTGATCGCCGAGCCGGTGGTGCGCGAAATTGCCCCCGGCATGAAAGCGAACCTTTGGGGCTACAACGGCCAGAGCCCGGGGCCGACCATCGAAGTGGTCGAGGGCGACCGGGTACGTATTTTCGTGACCAATCGCCTGCCCGAGCACACCAGCATCCACTGGCACGGACAGCGGCTGCCAAACGGCATGGACGGTGTTACCGGGTTGAACCAGCCAGGCATCCAGCCAGGTAAAACCTTTGTTTATGAGTTCATCGCCCGCCGGCCCGGCACCTTCATGTACCACCCGCACGCCGATGAAATGGTGCAGATGGCAATGGGAATGATGGGGTTCTGGGTCACACACCCCAAGGATCCGCGCCAGCACGCGGTCGACCGCGACTTCGTCTTCCTGCTTAACGCGTATGACATCGAGCCCGGCAGCTACACGCCTCGGGTCAATGAGATGACGGACTTCAACCTGTGGACGATCAACAGCCGCGCCTTTCCCGGCGTTGACACGATGAACGTGCGCCAGGGAGATCGCGTGCGCATCCGCGCCGGCAACCTGACGATGACGAACCACCCGATCCACCTGCACGGCCACGAGTTCGAGGTGACGGGCACCGATGGCGGCTGGACCCGGCCGGAGTCGCGCTGGCCCGAGGTCACCACCGATATCGCGGTCGGGCAGATGCGCGCGATCGAATTCGTCGCAACCGACCTGGGGGACTGGGCCTTCCACTGCCACAAGTCGCACCACACGATGAATGCGATGGGACACAGCGTGCCGAACATGATCGGTGTGGACCACCGCGGCGTCGCGGAAAAGATCTCGAAGCTCGTGCCGGACTACATGGTCATGGGCGACAAGGGGGGCTCGATGGGCGACATGGAAATGCCGATTCCGGACAACACACTGCCGATGATGACTGGCCAAGGGCCTTTCGGCGGTGTCGAGATGGGCGGCATGTTCACCGTGCTCAAGGTTCGCAAGGACCAGAAGCCGGGCGACTACAAGGACCCTGGCTGGTACAAGCATCCGGCAGGCACCGTGGCCTACGAATGGAAAGGCGAGGCACCGGCCACAGTGCGTAGCGGCTCGGCCGGCGGGCAGGCAATGCCCGCCGCGGGCAAGGGGCCGGAGGTCGAGGTGACCGTGCGCAAGCCGGCCGGCCACCAGGGACACCACTGAAAACATCACGGAAAGGAGCAATCCAATGATTCAACGAATTCTTAATCGCGCCGCACTGGCTGCGGCATTGTGCATCCCGATGGCCGCCATTGCCGCTGCCCCTGTCATCGACGTCTACAAGAGCGAGTACTGCGGCTGCTGCGAGGAATGGGTCAAGCACCTCGAAGCGAACGGCATCAAGACCCGTGTGGTTAACGTTGCGAACCCTTCGGACTACCGCGAGCGCGGTGGCATTCCAGATGCGCTTGGTTCCTGCCATACCGGAATGGTGGGCGGCTATGCCATCGAAGGTCATGTGCCAGCGTCCGAGATCAAACGGCTGCTCGCGGAGAAGCCAAAAGCCAAAGGACTAGCGGTACCCGCGATGCCGCTTGGCTCGCCCGGCATGGAAGGCCCGCGCAAGGATCCGTACGACGTTCTGCTGGTGCAGGCCGGCGGCCGTACGTCTGTATACAAGCATTACAACTGACCAAACCCAACCACGAAAGGAATCGACATGAACGCAATTTCCAAACTCGCAATCGCCCTCGTCATGGCAGCTGGCGCAGCGGCCGCCTCCGCGCAGGAACACGCGCACGGCGGCCACGAGGCCCATGCCGACGAGCAGGCGGCAGCGCCGACGCTGGTAGACGCTGAAGTGAAAAAGGTCGACAAGGAGGCGGGAAAAATCACGCTTCGTCACGGAGACATCGCGAACCTGAACATGCCGGGTATGACCATGGCATTTCGCACGAAGGACGCCGCGATGCTGGACCAGGTAAAGGTCGGCGACAAGATTACCTTCGCAGCCGAACGCGTCAATGGAGCGATCACGATTATCCAGCTGCAGAAAGCGCAGTAATCGACGAGGCAGGCCCAACGATCGAACAGGCGCAAGTGCGGTCCATCCCCGCGCGCGCACCTGCGGATGGGCTTCATACAGGTCGCGGTGCGGGTGGCCGCGACCTCCCTCGGCCCGGTTTCGACGCCAATGGCGCCGGCCCCCCTTCCTCACGACAAGGAACGAAAATGATAAAAAAATCGACTGCAGGACTTTTTCTGATAGCCGCGATGACGAGTGCATCGGCAGGCACCCTTGCCGCCTCGCCCACTGAGGCACTTGCGGCCTTCCATGATGCTCTTGTCGCGGGGGACAAGGCGCGGGCCACCAGTCTGTTGGCAGCGGACATCGCCATCTACGAGGCCGGCCATGTAGAACGCTCGCGCGAGGAGTACGCGGGCCACCACCTCGGGGGCGACATGGAGTTTGCGAAGAACTCGACGCGCAAGGTGCTCCAGCAAAGCGAGCGCGTCGAGGGCAACACGGCGATCGTGTGGCAGGAAACCGAGACTACCGGCACCCTGCGCGGCAAGGCCATCCACATGCTCGGGACTGAAACGGCCGTTCTGCAGAAAAAGGACGGCGCTTGGTCAATCGTCCACGTGCACTGGTCCTCCCGGAACGCAAAGTAAAAGGGGCGTGTCCCGGTCGTACCCCTCCAGACCGATCGGGAGCGGCCCTGGACTGCCGCACCTATATCTTGAAGTCGTCGTACGCCACATTGGCGTCGTCACCCCCGAGAGAACGCAGCATCGCCCGGGTAGCACCACGGCGTAACACTTACTGCTACCCCGGCGACGGTGGGTGCTAACCGATGCGCTGGATATCGGAATTGAATTGCGCGTGCGAAAATAGCTGTTCGCGTCACAACACGTCAGAGGTAAACAGTGGAAGAGGTTATCGTTCCGGATTCTGTTATGGAGCTGCTTGCCATGGCAGCCGGCATTTTGGCCATCGTTGTCACTGGTTTCGTCGTACACGGTGTCCGTGCAAGGCGTACCAGACGCAGGATATTGAAAGCAGCCAAGGTTTCGCAACCAGTACCGCGCGAAACCCGGACCACTTCAGGGCGTAGGAAGAAACGCAAGTGAGCTCCCGAGGAGGGACAGCGCTGGCTTAAAAAGTGGACGTTCAAGACAGCGAAGCCCTTACGGCATGCGGACTGCCTAACTACTCGCGCAAAATGGTGAATGTCAGCTTTCTGGCAATCGAGCGGTGCGCCATACCGCCCGGGCCCTGACGGCCCCATTTTCCATTGCTCGGCGTTACAATGTATTTTATTTACTGAACGACCGGAGTCATTTTTGAGTCTCGACACAGGTGCCCCAACCTTACACCAACAGCAGCGGTTAATCGAGCAATGGCGGGCCGACAATGGGGGCTCGTACCAGACCTGGTTCATGTGGGACGAACGCCTGAAGAACTTCCGGTCGATTCGACGGGGCCTCCAGGCCGTTGTAAAGGAAATACGCGAGAACACTTTTGGCGTAGCCTACCGGGGCTCATCGCTCGAAACCGTCGTCCATTCGATTGCTGAACAGCGTCAAATATTCAAGGGAGCCGATCACGCGTTCCTCTGGAAACCGAAACTGCGGATCCCCGACATTTACGAGAGTCGAAACAACCAGCTCGCGTTCGGGCGGTTTCTCGACACCTGTTTGTGCTGCGAGCGCGAAGACGACGTCGTCAAGGCTGTTCAGCTTCTAGACAGTGTGCAGATCAAGGGGCTCGGTCCTGCCTGTGCCAATCTGCTGTACTTCCTGCACCCCACCATTGTCCCTCCCAACAATACCGCGATCGTCAAGGGTTTCAACGCATTGTTTGGTGCGAATGTGAAACTCGGTCGTTGGAGCGAATACCTGGCAATGCGCCGCCGCGTTATCGAATTCAACGAAACCCATCGCAAGCTGCTCTCCAACGACCTCGGCGCAGTCGCAGGCTTGCTGTTCGATATCGGGACGGGGCGCTACGCGCTCGAAGCTGGCAGCTCTCTCTCAGTAGACTGGAAAGCAGACCTGGCCAAGGTGAACCAGGAAAGTACCGCTGCGGCAAAGGCAAGGCAGGCGGCGTCGGAAAACGACCAGAGTCATACGCAGGTCCAAGGATGGCTGCGAGATCTTGGCTTGTCTCTCGGGTACCGGGTCTGGATTGCAAATAACGACAAAGGGCGGGAATACGCCGGTGGCAAGCTCGGCGACCATTGTCTCACTGAGCTTCCGCAGTTCATTCGCTTGAGCCCGGCATGCGACACGATCGCACTGATTGACGTTCTCTGGTTGGACCCGGGAAGCGGAAAGATCGCGATGGCCTTTGAAGTCGAGCACAGCACAAGCATTTACTCCGGCATCGTCCGGATGCTCGATCTCGCCCTCGGGGTTCCGGAACACGACGGATCGACCTTCTTCCTGGTTGCCCCGGATGCACGCGAGCAGGATGTGCGCAACCAGTTCGCTCGTCCGGCCTTTTCCCGGGTGGGCGAACTCGACGTGCGCTACATCAGTTATGGCGAGCTGGCCAAGCATCGCGACGCGATAGCGCGTTTCGGCCACGGTGCGAAAGGCGTGTTGGCAATTTCGACCCCGCTGACGAGCTGAGTCGATCCTTTGCAGTCAGTCTGGCTTGTTCACGCACACGTCCAGTACCTTGGTGCCTGGCTCAGTGTGCGTGCTCAGCTTCGGGCGCCGGCCTGGAGGTCGTCGCATGGTCCATGTCTCGCATGCCGCTTGGATGTTCGCCCTCTCCTTCGGCATGCCCCATTCCATCGTGCGGGTCTTGGCCCGAGGTCCCTTCCTCATGGCCCGCGCCTGCACCGACATGAGAATGTCCGGAGCTTTTGGCAACCATAGCGCGGTATCCTTGGGCATCGAGGCTCGGTAGTTGCTGCAGGAACCCGACCATATTCCAGATTTCTTCGTCGTTCATGCTTTTGCCCCAAGCGGGCATACCCGAAGTTTTTATCCCATGTTTAATCGCCCAAAACGCCTGTCCTGGTTCAAAGCGGGTTTTCGAAAGATTGGGGGGCGCCGGATATAGGCCTCTGCTCAGCTCGGTCTCTGCCATACTAGGGGCCAGATGGCACTGCGCACACATGGCGTTATAGTTTCCCGCGCCTTTAACTTTCCGGCCAGGGTCCTTGAGGACAGGAACCTTGATACTTTGCGCGCGTACCTCAATGGAGCGTTCGCGCATATATTCGAGCATCGAATAGACTGGTGCGGAGTGTTGCGCATCGGCGCCAAAGTTATATACGCCAAAATGCGCGAAAAGGCCAAAAGCCAGGGTGCCGCCTGCAAGCAGGATCGCTGTCGTCGCCAGAATGTGTTTGGTGACTGGCTTCATACGCTCTTCCGTTTTCAATTTGCTGCACCATCCAAGAGCACTCTCCGGGTAGAAGTCTGAACAGCAACATGCCCCCCAAGTACGGCGCGGTGTCATAGATTGCAGACCGCGGCCACGCGTCGCCTTTGATGCCCCCGCCCGCTCCTTGCTGGCCCTGTTGCGGTCGCTACCGGTCCAACCGCCGGGTGCACGGGCGTGTGCGTGGTGTCGGGGCGCGCGACCTTATGTGTATCAGTTCTGATAAAGCGGATTCTGCCCGACGAATACTTGTACCCCGTATGTACTTATCCCTTTCGGAGCGAACAGCGCGAGGTCAAGCCAACCTTGGGGACGTTCCGTGTCGAATTGCCATGCGAAGACTTTTCCATCGACTTCAAACTTGACGATATCCCCCTGATTCACATTTATATACCTTGTCTGCGGAGCAATCGTGACCGTGCGTGTTGCAGCGGAAACAGGCGCCGTCATTCCGAGTTTGCGGATGTCGTCATGCGGGCCGTCATGCGCAAAAACTGCCTGTGCAAGCGTTAGAGCGGAGAAAAAAGCTACGATTCGTTTTGTAGAGTAAAACATTTTTGGTTCCTTAGAGACGGTTTGAAAACTCGGAAGCAACTATGATGTCCAAATGGTCCTCTTCGATAGGAGTACGCCATGTGGACAGCAGAGCAACGAACACGGCATAAGGTCCGGGTTCCCAAGGAGCGCAAGGGTT
>NZ_PPXQ01000022.1 GCF_004798585.1 Massilia sp. Mn16-1_5 | reverse complement strand
CCTACTCGCACCGCTCGGCTATATACCGCCAGCCGAAGCTGAGGCAAACTATTACAAGCAACTGAGCAGTCAAGCCATTCCGGCCTGACTCACACTAACCGGCCTCCACGAAAGCCGGGGCGATTCAGGTCGGCATGGACCGCGTGGCGCTCATGGCTTGTGGCAGCGGCAAACTCGGCAGCGCTCATGTCCGTCCCCTTCCAGTTGATGTCCCTGAGATTGCCTGAGAACCCGTTGTAATCGCTCTTGAAATGCGGCGCATAAGCAGATGTGATGCGGATCCCAGCGACGGCACTGTTCACAATGAGGTTGTTCTTGACTGTGTAAGGTCCGGTGGTGATGGTACCGTAGTTGAAATCGATACCATATTGCATGCCGTAGATGGTGTTATTGTAGATCTGTGTGGATTTGGCATCACCGATGATCACGCCCCATTGCTGTGTGGCGCTCGCTGAGCAAGGGTTTTTTTTGCTCTCGGCACATTTCAATGTGCCGCCGATCATCACGTTGTTATAAATCCTGATACCGCTTGAGGCAGGCTTATGATAGGCCTGGATGGCGGCGCCAGAGGCCCGGATAAACAGATTGTTCCGGATGGTGACGTTGGTCGCGCCGGCTGCGATATAAATGTGGTGGTCTTGCGCCGTATGGCTGCCGTTGTCGATGAATGTATTATTTTGAATAGTAATGTCATCGACCGGACCCAGTCCATCGTGAAGATCGATGGTGCCATTGCCGTGCTTATCCGCGAAGTGCTGGGCGGTGATGCCATCGACGACGACGTGGGAGCTGTTCGAGAAGATAAGAAAGTCACCGGCAGTCCCGGTGTCGCCCCACTGTCCGTCAAAGACAGGCTTTTCCCCCGGATAATTTTTGAAAGTCACTGGTGCCTTGGCCGTTCCGGAAGATTTCCAGATGAGCCCTGCCTGCCCGTAGTAGAGGCCGCCACGCGCACATAGTGTCTTTCCAGGGGTTAATCTTGCACTAGCGTAGACAATCGTCTTCCAGGGAGAAGCAAGCGTCCCTGCCCCGTTGTCAGAGCCGTTGGGGGCGATGTAGTAATTGCACCTTGCGTTTCCCGCTAGTGCCGACGATGGGTAGCCAAGCACCACCGAGGCCGCCAGGAGACCAACTACCAGCCGCAGTGCGCCGACACCGTGGCACAGGGAGCCAGTCCCCGCCGAAGTGGAGCCGCCCTCCTCGGCTCCAGCTCGCGTACTGCCTTCCGCTAGAGGAACCGGAAAGGAAAAGCTAAGCCGCCCACGCCTACTCGCGTTATCTATGTCCCGCATCATTACCGTACAGAGCTGCAAACACGGTTCCCTTTTGAGATAGGAAGCGATTGAAGATGCGGGTATCGAGGATGTCGGCAAAGCGTTGGAGGCCCTTGGACGGCATGGTTCCCACACTTGCAAATCCTTTCCAGATGACCTCCGGCCGCTCGCCGTTGACGGCCAGAGCCTCGAGCTCTTCCTGTGAAAAGTAATGCCAGTTAGCGCGCCCCGCATCGCCAAAGCGCCGGAGGAACAAATTGTGGACGGGAGAACACCAACCCTTATCAAGAATGATAAGCCGCCCTTTTTCTGACAACATACCCTTGCAGCAGTCGATGGCCCTGGAGAATTCCTGCAAATTGTGATTGCGGTCCAAGCCTCCGAGGACGCCCTTCAGGAGGACCACGTCATAAGTTTGTCTCGTTGCCGAAAATACATCGTGCGTCCTTACGGACGGCATCGGCAAACGGTATTCCTCACAAATGGATTTGCAAAACGCTTTCAAGCTCGGCAACTCATCATCTGCGTAACATGTGACGTCTACCGCGGCCCCTTTGCTCAGGAAGTACAGCGACGGCGCAGATACTCCTGATGCACCCACTTCCAGAACCGTCCGAGGCTGCGTTTCCAGACGGCTGACCGCCTCGCAAAAAACGTCAGTCCATGGAACTGCATGCCACCCAAATAGTCGGCGGAGCATGGCTAAGTCCTGGGCATTCGGTTTCATGTTTGACATCGGCAAGTCCTTTCGGTCAGCGCGCTGCTGAAATGCGAGAATGTTGCTAAGTCTAGAATGGTAGGCGCAGGCAAATGCAGAGATGTGTCAAATCGTCCAGTCAACCAATATTCAAATGACCAGGACGCCCAAGCGCTCTACTGCAACCGTCCGCTCAGAGAAGCTGGCCCGCTGGCCTGCACTACCCCCGCCCCGGCAGCGCTACGTCGCGCAACGTAGCCCGGTCCGGTTAGCGCGAACAATACGAACAGCCACAAGGGCGGCTCGTAGAAGAACATCTTCTCGTTCAAGGGCAACAAGACCAGGAGGGTGGCCAAAATGAGCCCGTTCACCCGGATCATCCGCAAGAGCATTCCCAACATGGCGAGCCACATCACCGCACCGCCGCGTGTGCTCAGGTTGAAGAGGGCGCCAATGTCCTGGTAGTAGCAACGGAAGCACGGATCCTGCACGAAGCCGACGCCGATGAACTTTTCTTCCGGACTCGTGGCGACGTACGCGGCCACACCTAGAATCCGGTGCGACAAGCTGCTGTCACTCGGTTGGTGGATGAAGCGTTCCTCCAGGTGCGTCACGATCCCGGAGGCAAGCAGGTAGGTAGAGATTGCGGCGGCGAGGACCAAAAGATGGACGGTCTTGACGTTTTTTCGCCATAAGTAGAGAGCCAGCACCGTCACCAGCGGGACGAAATATACCGACGAACCCGAATTGGTCAAGAAAATGCCGATGATCGATGCACACGTCAGCAACAGCAGCCGTTCGCTGAATTGCGAGACCAGCATCATGATCGCCAGCAGGCAGCCAATATAATTCGCATAGGTACCCGGTTCAACGTGGAACCCGGAAAATCGCGTAATGTTCAGATAATCTTCCGCGAATCGGCTGTCTGCGCCGAACAGCATCTTGTAAAAGTCGACCATCCCGGCCGAGGTCCCGTAATACAGCACGGCTTGCAATCCGATAAACACAGCGTTAATGAACAGCAAGCATCCCACCGCCGACTGGAATTCCCGCCGCCAATGGAAAGAGAGCTCATACAGGAGCATGGCCGCGGACATGTCGGCCAGGATGAGCAAGGCGAAATGGGCGGGGCCAGATTTGATGAGCGTTGCGTGCAGAAGAATGAACACCATGGCGCAGAACACATGGACAACCGGCGCGCGCAGCCGCAAAGGCCGCATCGTTGCGAACGGGAACAGCAGGACCAATGAGGCTCCCCCCGCCAGATATTTCGGCAGCATCGACGGATTCGGACCGCCTTGCTCAAACGGTGTGAAGAACAGGAACAGAGTGCAGAAAAATGTCAGGAAGACCAGACGCGATTCCCGGCGGTTCGACGCGTTCATATCAGGAACCGGACGCCATGTCGGCCAGGGACTGGCCGAAGCGCGAATAATTGTGGGCGGCGTTATAGTTGTTCTGCCATTCGGAGCGCGCACGCGCTCGATACGCGGAGGCCGACGCCCTGTCGTGGAAGCGAAGGAGCGCGTTGGCGATGGTGGGAATATCGGCATCGGCCGGAATCAGGACCCCGTTGCTTTCGTTGACAATCTCGCGGTTTCCGCCAACGTCGGTTGCCACCATCGGGATGCCGACCGAACTGGCCTCCATGAGGCTGACAGGAATTCCTTCGTTCGAGCTGACGTTGACGATCACATCAAAGCGTTGCTCCCGATACAGCCGCATCAGATCCTGCTGCGAAAGGTAGCCCTTGAACACGAGGTCGGCCCGTCCCTCGAGCCTGGACTTGGCGTATTCCCGCAATTGTTCATATAGTTCGCCGTCCCCAACGTGGGTCCAACGGATGTCCAGCGATGGATCCGCCTCCAGCAGATGGGCGATCGCGTCGACAATCAGGTGCAAGCGCTTCTCTTCTACGACGAACGAGCAGGAGAGAAGCGAGAATGCGCCCTCTTGCGGCTGGGCATTCGCAAACCCGGGGTCATCTACCCCCAGTCGCGCCGTAAAGCATTTTGGCGCCACCATCGGGTGCTCGCGTCCCACGTAGGCTTTTCCGTGGTCCGAGATGGTATAGACCGCGTCGATCCCGGCCAGCACGCCGCGTCGCAAACCGGCATAACGGCCGCTACGACGTTCCTCGTACAGGTCGCCGCCATGCCCGCGCGATACGATTTTGAGCGAGGGCTGGTACACGTCCCGGTAACGGATCGCTCCCATGATTTCCGGGAACATCCAGTAAAAATAGACGATGTCGATTTCCTTGTTTGCTTTCCCGACCTGTTCGACCAGAAAGCGCTCAAACAGGCAAGCACGGTACAAGGCACGCCCCAATTCCTTCAGGTTCACCCAGCGATGTGCTCCGCGCAGAACACGCAGGACGTCATCGAGCCATGGATATCTCCACAATCCCCCCAGGAACGAGCTGATCACGGTGAAGTGTCGTGCAGTTCCCCAGCGCGCATTCGCATACTCCAGATTGACTGGCAGCGCGGTGGGACGCGGTACGGTGTCCGGTACATAAAAACTCGGCACCAGTTCGACCTCGTCGAAGCACTGGGAGAGGTATTGCAGTTCGGCTCTGACGAAGGCTTCGCCTCGGCCGTAAGGATAGGAGGTGGTCACCAACAGCACGCGTTTCCGTTTCATTCACTAGTCTCCACTCGAGGGATCGGCGCGCCGCTGGCGTTTGCCTGTTTCGTTGCGATGATTTTCCTGTACATGAACACCGTATAGAGGGCGGTACTCGAAAAGGCGACGGTCGACGCGAGTGCCGCACCACTTGTTCCCAGGACCGGCATGGCGAGCACCGCGCAGACGACATTGATCGCCAGGCACAGGAGCGCACCCTGGACATTGACCTTTTGGCAGCCCAAGCCGGCAAGCGCGTTCGACAGAATGCTCATATAGCTCCAGGCGACTATCCCGGGCAGCAAAATGATGAACGGCGCAACGCTCGCTTTGAAGTCCTTGCCGAACACGAGGGGAAGCGCAAACGGGGCGAGCGCCGCCGCGACCAACGCGCCTCCCAGAGTCACCTGCCCCACCAATTTCGCTATTCTCTTCACCATCGCATCCAGGGCCGCCGGCGACTTGCTGTTGGCGGCCGACTCGGGGTACACGATCGAGGACGCGGCTCCGGAAAACAGCCACAGCATCTCGGCCAGTTGCACCGCCAGCGCATAGCTTCCTGTCGCGCTGGCACCCAGCATGAAACTGACCAGATACAAGGTCAGCCTGTAGTTGAGAAATGTGATGACGTTGCTGAGGTGGGAGCGCAGGCCGAATGCAATCGCATCCCGCAGTTGGTACTCGCCGGAGGCGGCGGTGCCGTTCTTTCCGAGCCGCGCTTCGCTCATCATCCAGAGCGACAGCTGTCCCAGGAGGTGAGCCGTCACAACGGCCGTGACGCTGAGCGTACCGGTCGCGCCCAATATGGCAACCGTGGCGAAAAATACGAACGGGTGGACCAATAGTGTTTTGTTGTAGGCCCGGTAGTCGCGCTGCCCCCGGATCATCGACGCCGACCAGGCTGCCAGCAGCAGCAGTGGGAACAGCAAGCTGGCATACAAGGCCAGGCCCTTGTCAACGCCGGGCAAGTAAGTGGAGATCTGTTGTTTGCTGCTTGCCACCACCACCAGCGCCACCGCGCTCCAGAGCAGAACCGCAAGTACCCAGTTTACGGCACGCATTCGCCGCGGATTGCCGATGCCGGAGCTCAGGTGGTACACGTGGCTGGCGCCTACACCGAGGTTGAGAAATGCGTACAGCGCCTGCGGCAGCAAGAGCGCCGTGGCAAGAACCCCGTTGCCCGCCGGCCCGAGGGCCCGCGCGGTAATCGCCATCGCGGCCAAGGTCAAACCACCGGTCATAATCTGGCGGGCGACCGTCGCACCAATGGTCGCAGAAAGGTTCAAGCGCGAATCCGGAGATCGCCCTAATGCGAAGGCGCCAAAAAGGCTTTTCATCATTGTCTTCATCGTTGGCTTGGCGGGTTGCGCGCGATACAGCTTGTTCGATTATGAAAGGCAGGCAGTTCATCTCCGTTGACAAAACGCAGCAGCCCGAGCGCGCCGGCATCGGTAACGACCCTTTTAATGGAGGCTTGCCCGCAGTGTTCGAGGTGCAATCGGCGCTGGCGCCCCTCCAAAGCCGCGGCATGCTCTGGAGCGGCCCGACGCCGCGCCATCAGACGCTAGGCCGAATATTCCAGATGGGCAGCCTCGCGTCTTGGCTCCGGCTGCCGCCAGTACAGCGACGACGTGGCCATGTCGTTGAACAGCACTCCTTGCGGCGCGATGCCGGCGTGGTTGAGGTGCTTGATCGACTCGTTGATTTCCGATGCGGTGGTGACCCCGGCGCGGGTGAGGATGAATACGGCGCCGGCGTGGCTGCCGATGACGAGTGCGTCGGCCACGGACAGGATCGGCGGCGAATTGATCAGCATCAGGTCGTAATTGGGACTGATGGATTCCAGCATGCTGCCGAAGTTCGGGTGCAGCAGGAACTCGGAGCGGTTGGGCGGAAGCGGCCCGGTGGGGATGAAATCGAGGTTGTCGAGCACGCCGCGGTGGATGATTTGTTCGACCGCGATTTCGCCATTGATCGCCTTTGACAGGCCCTGCTCGCGGCCCACCCCGAAATAGCGGTGCAGTTGGCCATTACGGAAGTCGGCGTCCAGCAGCAACACCCGTTTCCCGCTCGACGCCATGACGGCTGCGAAATTGGCCGCGACGAAGGACTTGCCCAGCCCGCAGGTCGGACCTGCCAGCATGACGACGTTATTCTTAAAGTGCGGCATCGCGAACAGCAGCGCCGAACGGAAACTGCGCAGGCTTTCGATCGCGGGGTCTTCGGGCATGATCTCGGCCAGAAGCGGCAGCGGTCCACGCTCTCCCCTGACCCTGCGCGTCAGTTTCTCCTGAATGATGCTGTGTGGGATCGTCGCGTACACCGCGCGAGAACCCAGCATGCGTTCCACCTGCTGGGGGGCGTCGATACCGCCCGACAGTGCCTTGCGTGCAAACGCGATAGCGCCGCCGATCACCATGCCGATGATGACCGCGAGTGCGACGATCACCGGGCGGTTCGGCCGGACCGGCTTTTCCGGCGCCATCGGTGCGTCGATCAGGCGCACGTTGCTGACGCGCCCGACGGAAATCAGGCGCAACTGCTGCGCGGTGTTCGACAGTGCCGTGTACAGGTCGGTATTGACCTTGATGTCACGCGTCAGCCTCGCCTCGTCCTGTTCGAGCACTGGTAAAGTCTTGATGCGCGCGGCGATTGCCTCGATCTCGGCGTCGACTTCCTTGCGCTGGCGGTTGATCGCGGCGACGATCGGATGGTCTTCGGTAAAGCGTGCGAGCAGTTCGGTTTTTTTCTGCAGCAGCTCCATCCGGCGCGCCTTCGCCGCGGTCGCCTGCGCCAGGCTCATCCTTCCTTCTTCGCGCAGGTCGACCGTACCGTGCAAATTACGGAACTGGTTGTAGCGGTCCTCGGACTGTTCCAGCTGGCGCTTCAGGATCGGCAACTGCTTGTTCAGGAAAGCGAGCGATTTTTCTGCTTCCTCGGTCTTGCGCGCCAGGTTCTGGCGCATGTATTCGCGACCGATTTCACTGAGCAAGGCATTGGCGCGTTTGGCATTCTCGCCTCGCAGCTTGACCTCGATCACACCCGACTGCTTGCCCTGCTCGGTGATGACCATGGCCGTCTGGATTTCCTGGATGGTACCCAGACGCGATTTGCGCTTGAGGCGAAAGCGCGCGCCGGGATTGGCATACAGGCGGTCGACCTTGATCTCCATGATGCCGTCCGGCGTCGGTACGCGGTAGCGCTGGCCTACCGTGCCGTCGAAGGCAAGGCGCTGGCCGCCGCCGGAAAAGTGGTAGCGGTTGATGCCGCGCGCGGTGATCGTGAACTCGCGGTTGAGCCAGCTTTCGGGCACGTCGAAGACCGTGACCTCGGCCTTTTCGCCGCCCCAGACATAGCCGCCGTAGCCGAACAGCCCGGGATTCGAGAGCGCACCGTTGTTCTGGTTCGCGAACCAGAAGCCGACCACCGGGAAGTACTTGGGCTGAACCTCGATGTAGAGCTGCAGGTTGTCGACCGCCTGCGAGACGACCATGCGCGAGCGCAGCAGCTCCATCTCGGCAATGGCAGCCTTCTTGGTTTCGAACAGGGAGGACGCTTCGCTCAGGATGTTCTTGGAGGCATTCGGGCTTTCTTCCTCCACGTGGATCATCAGGTTCGCTTCGTAGACAGGCTTGGCCACGAGCGCGTACAGGACTGCGATCAGGGTGATCAGCGCGGTGATGCCGCCGATCAGCCAGCGGTTGTCGTACAGGGTGTTGAAATGCCCTTTCAGGTCGGCCGCCGGCTCGTCGACGGCGTTCAGGCTGGGCCGCGGATCGAAGGGCATGCTCAGGATCGGCGGATTATGCGCCACATGGGCCATCGGGAGGTGGTCGGTTGGCTTGGTCATAGCTTGTCTCCGATACTCACGGACGGGTGGTGACGCCGACCGCGGAGGTGAGCGCGCCAGGGAACAGCAGGCTGAGATGACGGTTCCAGTTCGCCAGTGGCGAAGCGGCGACGTAGACCACGTCTTTCGGGCGCAGCTCGAAGGACTCGGCCATGGCAAGCGAGCCGGTCAACCGGGCGTCGAGCTGGAACACACGTGTGCGTTCGGGCGTCTTGCGTACGACGTAGATCTGGCGCGCGTCGCCGCTCAGCGGGCTGATGCCGCCCGTCTCGCCCAGCGCCTCGTTCAATGTCAGGCGTCCGTTGTGCATCGTCAGCGCCCGCGGCTGGACGACTTCGCCGGAGACGAAGACCTTGCTTTCGTCGCGCGAGTGCACGCGTACGACGTCGCCGGGCGCCAGCATGATGTTGCCCGGGTTGATGCCTTTCTGGACCAGGTCGCGCAGGTTGATGCTGTAGCGCGTCTCGCCCCGCTCGAGCGCGATGCGGCTCTGGTCGGCAGTGGGCAGCAGGCCGCCGGCGCGGTTCAGGGCCTCGACCAGGGTCATCGGGATGTCGTTGATCGCCTGCAGGCCGGGTTGCTTGACTTCGCCGTCGATGTAGACCCGCTTGCTGCGGTAGGCCTGCACGCGCAACGTAATGTTCGGGTTGGCGATGTAGCGCGCCAGCTTTTGCGTCAGCAGCGCGCGCGCCGCTTCCTCGGTCAGGCCTTCGACCGGCAGCAGGCCGGCGAAGGGAAACTGGATGCGGCCTTGGTGGTCGACCACGAAGCCCGGCTGCGGCGCGTTGGAGTTGCTGTTGGCCCCGGTGCCATTGGCATCGGCCGCGGCGGTGGCCGCCGTTACGCCGCCGCCCGCCAGCTCGGGATGGTCCCAGACGACGATGGCGAGCACGTCGCCGCGCCCGATGGTGTAAGGCGGCGGATGCGGCACCATCAGCCGCGAGAGGTTCTGCTCGCCCTGCTGTGCATTGACCCGCTTCTCGGCCGCGATCAGCTCTTCGGTGATCATCTCGGTCGGTGGCGCAGGCTCGGCGTTGCCCTTGCTGTCCTGTGCATGGAACTGCATGCCGGTGGTGCAGCCGCCCAGCAGGAATACGGTTGCCACGGCGGCTAAGCGCCAACGCAAAATTTCTGTTGGAAAATTCATGACATGGCCTGTGAAATGGACTGTCGTTCTATTGCTGACTAACTCAGCGTACGGCGTTCATCACAGGCGGCTTTGCTGCATATCAAACGGCTGACTCAGGCGAGGCAGGTACGGACAGGCGAAGATCGCTTCACCGGTGCATTATTGCTGTCGGTAAAATTAGCAGCGGCTAACGCACTTCCTCGAGCAGTTTCAGGTTCTCGGCAAACAGCCAGATGCGGCGGATTTCGATCACGTCGAAACGGGCGGCCACCGCCGGCGGAAAGGCGGCGTAGCGGGCATTCAGGCGCACGATGCGGCGCACGGCCTCGTCGAGATCGGCGCGGCCGCTCGAGCGCACGATCGTCACATCGTCGACGCTGCCGTCGCTGCGCAAGGCCACGCTGACGAGCGGATCGGCACGCCCCGGCCCGCCTGCCACCTGCATCCGGATCTGCGCGGCATTGCGTTCGATCTTCTGGCGGAAGCTGTCCACGTACAGGCGCAGCGGCACGTCGCGTTCCAGCGTGTCGACCACGCGTCGCCGTCCCTCCGCCATCTGCTGGGCGGGCCGCAGCGCCGCCGGCGGCGTGGCGGGAAGCTCGATGCCGCGCAGCAGTTCGCGCGCCCTGCCGGCGAAGCCGGGACCGTCGAGGGCGCCGCGCGGCAGGGTCCCGCCCCCGGCGCCCGCCCCGTTTCCGGGCGCGCCGGCAGGCATATCGGCCGTGCCCGTCCCTTGCGCCACCTGGCGCGCATGCTCGGCCTGAGCTGCCTGCCGACGCGCCTGTTGCATGGCTTGTTGCCGTGCCAGTTCATCCTGCATGGCCTGAGCGGCGGCCTGCTCCGCGCGTTGACGGCGTGCGCGTTCGTCTTCCTCCTGTTGGCGGGCCAGCTGCTGGTCGCGCTGGCGTGCCGCTTCCGCTGCGCGTTGCCGGGCCTTCTCCTCGGCCAGCTGCAGTGCCGCCCGTTCGCGTTCGGCCGCCACACGTCGCGCCTCCTCCTCGGCAGCCAGCCGCCCGGCCTCGCGCACGGCCGCCTCGCGCGCCTGCTCTTGCGCGAGCGCGCGCTGCGCAGCCAGTTCCCGGGCACGGGCCGCCTCCTGCGCCACGCGTTCCTGCCTGTCGCGCTCCTGGCGCAATTGTTCTTCCTGCAGGCGGTGCGCCTGTTCCTGCTCCGCCTGCGCCTGCCGTTGCAGGGCTGCCGCACGCTCTTCGGCCAGCCGCAGCGCCTGCGCCCGTTCCTCTTCCACCAGACGCTGCCGCTCGGCCTCCTCCCGCGCGCGCTGCGCGGCTTCCTCGGCCGCGAGCAGATTCGCTTCGGGTTCGGCCGCCTCGGGCTCCACTTTGACGGGCTCAGGCGCCTCCGGCACCGGCTCGACCGGGACTTCGGCCAGCGGCACCTTGAAGGCGGCATCCGGATTGTCGTTCTGCACGATTACCGGCGGCGACGCCGGTTCGCGCGCCGGCGGTTTCCTCACAGGCACAGGATTACGGCGCCGGGCCGGCCTGGCCTGGGCCTGTGGCGGCGGTGACAGCGGCGCCATTGGCACGGGGTCAAACAGGCGGAAACCGGATGCGGGTGCATGCGCAGGCACGGGCGCGGCCGCAGGCGCCGCTGCAGGCGCCGGATCGGCCGGCGCAGGAAGCGCCGCAGGCAGCGTCGCCGGCGGCGGCAAGGGCGCCAGGCTGACCGTGACCGGCCCCGCGCCGCCCGCGCGCATGCCGGACAGCCCGAAGCCGATCGACAGGATCAGCGCATGCGCCAGCAGCGACAGCAACAAGCCGAACACCATCCGGCGATTGGCAAGGTCGTGCGCGGATGGCTGTACGGTCGGCATGCTGGCGGCGGGCCCGGTATTGTTGAGTTGACAGCATAACGTGTTCCGAGCGAGCGCGTGCGCACACCAGCAGCTGCCGTGGCGGTATGCCATACTGGTAGCGCTCTGACCGTAATGGAGGCAGCCGATGCACGCAGGTTTCATTTTCGCGACCGGGATCGAGAACAGCGCCCCGACCATCGAAGGTGGTCGCCTGCGTATGGACGAGCTGGAGAAATGCGGACACTACAAGCACTGGAGGCTCGACTTCGACCTGGTCCAGGAACTCGGCCTGCGGGTGCTGCGCTACGGTCCTCCCCTGCACCGTACCTGGCTCGGTCCTGACCGTTATGACTGGGAGTTCGCGGACCTTGCCTTCGCCGACCTGCATCGGCGTAACATCGCGCCCATCGTCGACCTCTGCCACTTCGGCGTGCCCGACTGGATCGGCAATTTCCAGAACCCCGACTTCCCCGAACTGTTCGCCGGCTATGCGGGCGCCTTTGCGCAGCGCTACCCCTGGGTGCAGATGTACACGCCGATCAACGAGATGTGGATCTGCGCCGTGTTCTCGACCCTTTATGGCTGGTGGAACGAGCAGTTGCGCACCGATGCCGCCTTCGTGACCGCGATCAAGCACCTGGTCAAGGCCAACATCCTGGCCATGCACGCGATCCTGAAGGTGCGCCCGGACGCCCTGTTCATCCAGAGCGAATCGACCGAATACTTCCATGCCGAATCGCCCGACGCCATTGGTCCGGCCGAGATCAACAACGCGCGCCGCTTCCTTGCCCTCGACCTGAATTACGGCCGGCGCGTCGATTCCGACATGTACGAGTACCTGCTCGACAACGGGATGCAGCGGGAGGAATACCATTTCTTCCTGCAGCACAACCTGAAGCACCACTGCATCATGGGCAATGACTATTACCAGACCAACGAGCATTACGTCTCGGCCGACGGCATGACACGCGCGGCCGGTGAAATCTTCGGTTATGCGGTCATCACCCACCAGTACTACAACCGCTACCGCCTGCCGGTGATGCACACCGAAACGAATCTGTGCCAGGGGCCGGCCGGCGACGAGGCCGTGTACTGGCTGAAGAAGGAATGGGCGAATGTCTTGCGCGTGCGCAATAACGGCGTGCCCCTGATCGGCTTCACGTGGTATTCGTTGACCGACCAGGTCGACTGGGATAGCGCGCTGCGGGTGAACGCCGGCAACGTCAATGCCCTCGGCCTGTTCGATCTCGAGCGCAGGATCCGCCCCGTCGGTGTCGCCTACCGCGAACTGGTAAAGGCCTGGGAAGCCGTGCTACCCACCAAGAGCATCTGCCTGCAGGTACCGGTCGTCATGCCGCACGAGTTCGGTGGCGAAATTACCTCGATCGACCCTGAATCGCCGGCGAGCGGCGCGATCCAGGGCTAAGAGCATCTAACGGCCTAAGGCTCGCCGCTCAGCGCTTGCGCGGCGTGAACGTATAGGTATCGCCGTGCGCCAAATAGACGACGCTGTCATCGAGCCCCGCCGCCTTGACCTCGCGCGCGAACTCGGCGAGCGGCGACTTGAACACGTCGTAATCGTTGTAGTGGATCGGAATGGTTTTCTTCGGTTTCACGATCTGCATCATCTGCACCCCGTCCTTGCCGTCCATCGTCACCTTGAACACGCCCAGGATGCGGGTGCCACCCAGGTGCAGCAGGGCCAGGTCGATGCCGGGGAAGCGCTGCGGAATGGTGCGGATGTCGTCGTAGACCAGGGTGTCGCCGCTGATGTACATCCGGTAGTCCGGCGTGTCGGGCTGGGCACCGAAGTCGAGCACGCTGCCCATGACCTTCGGCAGCAGCACCGAGACCCCGGCCGCGCCATGGCGCCCAGGCACCGAGGTGATGCGCAGGCGCGTTTCGCCCTTGCTCACCTCCAGCTTGTCCCATTCGCTCAGGGCGAAACGCTGCTGGAAGCCGAGGCGCTTGAGCTTTTCGCCGGCTTCGCGCGTGGTCACGATCGGCGTGTTGCGGTTCAGGCGTTCCTGCACCAGCTTGTCGAAATGGTCCTCGTGCATGTGCGACAGGATCACCAGGTCGATCGGCGGCAGCTTGTCGAATTCGATGGCGGGATTGGTCTGGCGCTGGGAAGTCAGGCCATAGCCGAGATGCACGTGGTCGCCCTTGTGCAGGAAGTTGGGGTCGGTCAAGATGATCAGGCCCTGGTAGCGGATCAGGACGGTTGCCGTGCCGATGAACTGGACCGTGCCGTCCTGGGCGGCCGCGGCGGCCGGCTCGCCGGCGGGCAGCTTGAGCGTATAGGTGTCGCCTTGCGGCGTGTTCGCCTGCGGCTGGTTTTCGGCCTGGACGAACCCGGCGGCCGACATCCCGAACGCAGCCAGCAGGAAAGCAGGCCCCAGCAAACGATGAACACGCATACACACTCCGTAAATGGACGCGTCCGCAGACTGCGGACTGCAGATTGCGACGACGTTATCATAAAGACCATGCCGACGGCGTTCGTTTCCAGACAGACAAGAGCGTAGCCGCGGCGCCTCTCCCATGCATATGTTCCCCCGGACAAGGCACGGCGCTATACTTGGGCGGCTTTGCCACTTCATCAACTTACAAGCACACTTATGTCCCTGTCCCGCCGTCCGCTTCTCCGTGCCCTCCCCGCCCTGCTCGGCCTGTCGCTGGCCTTGCCGCTCTTTGCTGCGCCGGTCCCCGCTGAAGTCGCGCCCGTGCTCGAGCGCATTTCGGCCGCCTCGATGCGCGGCAACCTGTCCTTCCTGGCCTCCGACGCGCTCGGCGGCCGCGGCACGCCCTCGCCGGGACTCGACATCGCCGCCGAATTCATCGCCGCGCAGTTTCGCGCGGCCGGCCTCGAGCCCCTGGGCGACGACGGCTACTTCCAGACGGCCGACTGGAACCTGATCGATCCGAAGCGCGCCAAGAATCCGCCGGCCCCTTCGGCCGCGCCTGCGGCACCGGTCAAGGTACGCAACGTGGTCGGCATCCTGCGCGGCTCGGACCCGGTGCTGAAGGACAGCTATATTCTGGTCACGGCCCACTACGATCACCTCGGCACCAGGACCGGTCCGGGCGACGTCATCTTCAACGGCGCCAACGACGACGGCAGCGGGACGGTCTCGGTGATCGAACTGGCCAAGGCCTTCGGGGCGCACAAGACGCGTCCCAAGCGCAGCATCGTCTTCATGACCGTCTTCGGCGAGGAACACGGCCTGGTCGGCTCGCGCTACTACGGGGCCCATCCGCTGGTGCCGATCGAAAAGACGATCGCCGGCATCAACCTGGAACAGGTCGGCCGCACCGACGACAATGAAGGCGCGCAAGTACGTGCCTTCGGCGTCACCGGCTTTGACTTTTCCGACGTCGGCGCGATCCTGAAAAGCGCCGGCGACGACACGGGCATCCGCGTCTGGAAGCATCCGGTCAACAGCGACAAGTATTTCGCGCACAGCGACAACCAGGCACTGGCCGACCAGGGCATCCCTTCGCACACGGTGAGCGTGGCCTACGGCTTCCCCGACTACCACGGCGCGGGCGACCACTGGGACAAGATCGATTACCAGAACATGGCCGCAGTCGACCGCACCGTTGCGCTGGCAATCTGGACGATCGCCAACGGCGCGGACACGCCGAAGTGGAATGCGAAGAACCCGAAGGCAAGCAAGTACCTGGGTATCTGGCAAGGCCGCAACACCAAATAAGTTTTCAGGGGCGCCGCCGGCGCCCTTGCCGTTTCCCCGCCGTGTCGGGGACCGGATTTGTAACAGTTTGTTCGAACTGCGAACTGGCTAACATATCGATGTCACATTTGCGCCCACAATCGACCTCATGAACAGCGGAGGCCCGATGAGCACAGTACGACATACATTCAAAACGACCGTTCCGGCTTCCTCCGAGGAAGTCTGGGCCTGGTCAACCTCGATCAAGGGCATCAAGGCCGAGATGTGGCCTGTCCTCAAAATCACTTTCCCGAAAGGCATGACCCATATCGGCGAAGACACCACGCTGGACAAGCCGCTGTGCCGCTGCCAGTTCCTGCTGCTCGGGCTATTCCCGATCGACATGTCGAAGCTGACCTTCGCCGAACTCGAGCCCGGCCGCCGTTTCGTCGAGCAATCCCCGCTGCTCTCGATGCGCTCCTGGCGCCACGAACGCATCGTTACGCCGACGGCGGGCGGCACCCTGGTCACCGACAACCTCACCTTCAGGCCGCGCGTGGCGGGCCCGATCGTCGGCTGGTTCGTGAAAAAATTCTTCGAGCACCGGCACGCGGTGCTGGCAAAGTCCTTCGGCACGGTGGCAACGAAGGCGGCGCCGGGCCATGTGGTCTGAATAAGAACGGGAGAGTGCATTGGCCTGCCCAGCTGGGTTCGAACCAGCGACCCTCAGCTTAGAAGGCTGATGCTCTATCCAACTGAGCTATGGGCAGAGAGACGTCAAGGAATCCTGACGCGGAAATGAAAACGGACCGTCGAAGACGGCCCGTTCGTAATGCTTGGTCGGAGTACAAGGATTCGAACCTTGGACCCCCTGGTCCCAAACCAGGTGCGCTACCGGGCTGCGCTACACTCCGAATGCTTTGATGATACTCGCCGGAGCGCGGCGCGTCAATGCAAGGAGAGCAATAGTCGGTTGCAGCCAGGGCTGAGCGTCAGGCCGCGAGCTTGTCGGCGATGCGGCGCGCCATGCTGTCGGCCATGGCGGCATCCTTCGCCTCGACCATCACGCGGATCAGCGGTTCGGTGCCCGAAGCGCGGATCAGCACGCGGCCGTTGTCGCCCAGCTCGCGCTCGACGGCTTCCTTTTCCGCAACCATGGCGCTGTCCTTGGTCCAGTCGAAACCGGGCGTGACGCGCTTGTTGATCAGGGTTTGCGGGTACAGGGTCAGCTCGGCGCAGCAGGCTTCCAGCGACTTGTTGCTGCGTTTCAAGGCCGACAACACCTGCAGGGCCGAGACGATGCCGTCGCCCGTGGTGTGCTTGTCGAGCGCCAGCAGGTGGCCCGAGCCCTCGCCGCCCAGGATCCAGCCGCGTTCCTGCATGACTTCCAGCACGTAACGGTCGCCGACCTTGGCGCGGGCGAAGCCGATGCCGAGTTCCTTGAACGCCACTTCCAGTGCCATGTTCGTCATCAGGGTGCCGACGGCGCCATCCACCTGGCCGGTCGACATGCGGTCGCGCACCATCAGGTACAGCAGCTCATCGCCGTTGTAGACCCGGCCATTGGCGTCGACCATGATCAGGCGGTCGGCGTCGCCGTCGAGCGCGATGCCGAGGTCGGCCTTGTGCTCGACCACCGCGGCGGACAGCGCTTTCGGTGCGGTGGCGCCGAAGCCGGCATTGATGTTGAAACCGTCGGGGGTAGCACCGATCGACACGACTTCGGCGCCCAGTTCGTGGAACACGTGCGGGGCGATGGCGTAGGCGGCGCCGTGGGCGCTGTCGACGACGATCTTCAGGCCGCGCAGGTCGAGTTCGTTCGGGAAGGTGCTCTTGCAGAATTCGATGTAGCGGCCCTGGGCGTCACGCAGGCGCGTCGCACGGCCCAGCTTGTCGGATGGTACGCAATCCATCGGCTGGTCGATTGCCTCTTCGATGGACAGCTCGACGCTGTCCGGCAGCTTGGTGCCGTGCGCCGAGAAGAACTTGATGCCGTTGTCCTGGAACGGATTGTGCGAGGCGGAAATCACGACGCCGGCCTGCAGGCGCAGCGCGCGGGTCAGGTAGGCGATCGCCGGCGTCGGCATCGGGCCGGCCAGCATCACGTCGACGCCGGCGGCGGAGAAGCCCGCTTCCAGCGCGGCTTCCAGCATGTAGCCGGAAATGCGGGTGTCCTTGCCGATCAACACGGTCGGACGGCTGCCTGCGGCATAGTCCTTGGCCAGCACCTTGCCGGCGGCGTAGCCGAGGCGCATCACGAAGTCAGGGGTAATCGGTGCCACGCCAACCTGACCGCGAACGCCATCCGTACCAAAATATTTGCGTGCCATGCTTCTTCTCTTTATTGTCAGTTTAATCAATAGTGGCCGCGCGCCAGACTTTCAGCGCATCGACCGTCTCTGCTACATCATGTACCCGCAGGATTTTAGCGCCATGCGCAAAAGCAGCCAACGCGCCAGCAATGCTACCAGGCAAGCGTCCTTCAACGGGACGGCCGGTGACCGCCCCGATCATCGATTTGCGCGACAAGCCGATCAGGACCGGAAAGCCGAGTTCCTCTTCGATGCGGTGCGTTGCACGCAATAAAGCGTAGTTGTGCTCGACCGTCTTGCCGAAGCCCAGGCCCGGATCGACGCAGATACGCTCGCGCTCGATACCGGCCGCCAGCAGCGCACCGATGCGTTCGCGCAGGAAGGCGATCACCTCCGCCACCACGTCCTCGTACTGCGGCTCAGCCTGCATGTCCTGGGGCGTGCCCTGCATGTGCATGATGCACAGGCCGCAGTCGCTGTCCTTGACGGCCTCGATCGCGCCCGGTGCCCTGAAACCATTGATGTCGTTGATCATGTCGGCGCCGGCGATGATGGCCTCGCGCATGACCTGGGGCTTGCAGGTATCGACCGACAAAGCCCGCCCTACTTCCTGCAGCGCATAGATCGCCGGCATCACGCGGCGCAGTTCTTCCTCGACCGGCACGCTCGGTGAGCCGGGACGGGTCGATTCGCCGCCGATGTCGATCAGGTCGACGCCGTCGCGCACCATCTCCTCGGCCCGCGAAATGGCGAACTCGAGCGTGCCATAACGGCCGCCATCGGAAAAGGAATCGGGCGTGACATTCAGGATGCCCATGACGAGGGGGCGCTGTTCCAGCCGGAAGCTGAAACGGCCGCATTGCAAGAGGTGACGCATAGTAAAAACGGGAAAGTGGAAAGACAGCGGAACGACGCCTGTTAACGAGCAAAAGACATCCAAATGGATGTCTTTTGCAGGGAGGTGCTAGGCGATCAAGCGCAAGATCGAGTCAAACTGCGGTCAGGCCGGTGCCGTGGCGTTGGTGGCGACGCCGCCCGAACCGCTGTCGCCAGGCGGCGTGCGCTTGGTCAGCAGGCCGGCTTTCGGCGGACGCGGCTCGCGGCCGGCCATGATGTCGTTGATCTGCTCGGAATCGATGGTTTCCCACTCGAGCAGGGCCTTGGTCATCATTTCGACCTTCTCGCGATTCTCTTCCAACAGGCGCCGCGACAGCGCGTACTGGGTATCGAGGATGGCGCGGATCTCGGCGTCGACCTTTTGCTGGGTCGCTTCCGAAATGGTCTTGGTGGCGCCGCCGAAGAAGCCTTCGTTCTCGCTGTCTTCGTAGACCATCACGCCCATGCTTTCGGACATGCCGAACCGGGTCACCATCGAGCGCGCCAGCTTGGTTGCACGGGCAAAGTCGTTCGAGGCGCCGGTCGACATCTGGCCGACGAAGATCTCCTCGGCAATACGGCCACCGAACAGGATCGAGATTTCTTCCAGCATCTTGTCCTTGTAGCCGGACAGGTTGTCGTGCTCAGGCAGCTGCCAGGTCAGGCCCAGCGCAAAGCCGCGCGGCATGATCGTAACCTTGTGCACCGGATCGGCCTTCGGCAGCAGCTTGGCGACGACCGCATGGCCCGACTCGTGGTAAGCCGTGTTGCGGCGCTCTTCCTCGCGCATGACCATCGACTTGCGCTCCGGACCCATGTAGATCTTGTCTTTCGCGTCTTCGAAGTCGCCCATCTCGACCAGGCGCTTGTTGCGGCGCGCGGCGAACAGGGCTGCCTCGTTGACCAGGTTGGCCAGGTCCGCGCCCGAGAAACCAGGGGTACCGCGGGCCAGGATGTCGGCCTTGACGTCGGCGCCGATCGGCACCTTGCGCATGTGCACGTTCAGGATCTGTTCGCGGCCGCGGATGTCCGGCAGGCCCACCATCACCTGGCGGTCGAAACGGCCCGGGCGCAGCAGCGCTTTATCGAGCACGTCGGCGCGGTTGGTGGCGGCGATCACGATTACGCCCGAGGTGGCTTCGAAGCCGTCCATTTCGACCAGCAGCTGGTTCAGCGTCTGTTCGCGTTCGTCGTTACCGCCGCCCATGCCGGCGCCGCGGTGACGGCCGACGGCGTCGATCTCGTCGATGAAGATGATGCAAGGCGAGTGTTTCTTGGCGTTCTCGAACATGTCGCGCACGCGGGACGCACCCACGCCGACGAACATCTCGACGAAGTCGGAACCCGAGATCGAGAAGAACGGCACTTTCGCTTCGCCGGCGATCGCACGCGCCAGCAGGGTCTTGCCGGTACCCGGAGGACCGACCATCAGCACGCCGCGCGGAATGCGGCCGCCCAGTTTCTGGAACTTGGTCGGGTCTTTCAGGAAGTCGACGATCTCGCTGACTTCCTCCTTCGCTTCGTCGCAACCGGCGACGTCGGCGAAGGTGACGCTGTTGTTGGTTTCATCGAGCATGCGCGCCTTCGACTTGCCGAAGGAGAAAGCGCCGCCCTTGCCGCCACCCTGCATCTGGCGCATGAAGAAGACCCAGACGCCGATCAGGAGCAGCATCGGGAACCAGGAGATGAAGATCTGTTGCAGGAAGGACGGCTCTTCCGGCGGCTTGACGTCGAAGCGCACGCCGTTCTCGCGCAGGTCGCCGATCAGGCCGCGGTCGAGGACGGTCGAGGTGGCGCGCACCTTGGTGTCGTCGGTGCGCGTGGCGGTCACGTTCAGGCCTTCGATCACGACATCCTTGACGCGGCGCGCTTTCACATCGTCGAGCAGCTCGGAATAAGCGATGGTCTTGCTGCCACCGGCCGGGCTATGATTGTCGAACTGCTTGAACAGCATGAACAACAGCAGTGCGACTACCACCCAGATGGCAGATTTGGAAAACATATTATTCACGAAAACTCCTCCGATGCGAATCGCACCAATACCGATTTGAGATTGCCGATTTTACTCGCGATTACCCGCGATTTTACTAGCAACATGCGGGCCGTGCCACGCACAGACCGCCATGATGCCATATTGCCACCTTTTCCACCTCGACAAGCGCGTAGAAGTGTCCGCGACACATGGAAACGGAAGCGTCACGCGGTGCATGTGCGGCTGCGATCTCAAATATCAAGGGCCGCGCCGTCGTCCTGTGCGGATTTGTACTCGACAGGATTCTTCAGACCACGGCCGAGCAAGAAAATTTCCGACGATTTGTCGCGGCTTGCCTTGGGTTTGATTTGTTTGACCGTTTTGAACTCAAGCCGGAACTTCTCCACGATCTGCGTGAAGCCCATATCCTTAAAGCACTTGACCAACAATGCGCCACCGGGTTTCAGGTGCATTTGAGAAAACTCAATCGCGAGATCGATCAAATGTTCCATCCGGGCAGCGTCCGCCGTCGGAATGCCCGACAGATTGGGCGCCATGTCGGAAAGCACCAGGTCGGTACGGCGGCCTTCGAGCACGGCTGCTAGTTGGTCCAAAACAACATCTTCGCGGAAGTCGCCCTGGATGTAATGCACGTCGGCGATCGGTTCCATCGGCAGGATGTCGAGGCCGATGATGGTGCCGTTGATGCCCCCACCCTCCTTGCCGGCCAGCTTGCGCCGCGTGTACTGGGCCCAGCTGCCGGGAGTGCAGCCGAGGTCGACGATCACCTGCCCCTGCTTGATGAGTTTTTCCGCCTCGTCGATTTCTTTCAGCTTGTAGGCGGCACGGGCGCGGAAGCCGTCTTTCTGCGCCTGTTTCACGTAAGGGTCGTTAATATGGTCGTGCAACCAGTTTTTGTTTAATTTGTTCTTGGCCATTCGCGTAGAATACTGCTTTTATCGGTTCATCTAAAAATTATTATGCTTACACTTACACCCGTCGAACGCAGCGCGCTGCGCGCGGAAGCCCATGGCCTGAAGCCTGTGGTCATGATCGGCGAATCGGGCCTGACGGAATCCGTGATGAAGGAAATCGCGGCCAGCCTCGACGCACACGGCCTGATCAAGGTCCGCGTCTTCGGCGACGAGCGCGAAGAACGCGTCGCCATCTACGAACAGATCTGCGAAGAACTGGGCGCCGCCCCGGTCCAGCACATCGGCAAACTGCTGGTCCTGTACCGCCCGAAGAAGGAAGCGGTCAAGGAACGCAGCAGCAAGGCCGGCAAGGGCATGCGCGAAGTCACCATCGTCAAGGCCAGCGCCAGCGGCACCAAGAAGCCGAGCGTCACCAAGGTCATGATCAAGGGGAACGAACGCGTTACCGCCGGCGGCAACATCAAGCGCGCCAAAACGCGCCAGACCAGCACCAAGAAAAATGCACTGAACAAGTGATCAAGAAACCGGAGAGCTCTCCGGTTTTTTTTCGCCCGCGGAGCCGGTTCAGCGGCTCTTTACCAGCAATATCGCAGCCAGCACGCTTTCGATCAGATGAAACAGCTGCGAGACGCCATGCAGGATGGCGAACTTCGTCCACAGCGGCGAAGCGCGGATGCCCAGCGGTCCGGCCGCCTCGCGCATCTGCGCCATGGCCGGCTGCAGCCCCACGTACATGACCAGCGCACAGGCCAGCATGGCCAGCACCAGCAATTGCAGGAAGCGCCGGCGCCCTCTTTCCAGATCAGGCGAATACTGCAACAGCACCAGCATCAGCGCCGCGCAAATAAAACTGATCCACGCCAGGCGGCGCAGGAAGGCGCCGACGATGTCGCCGGCCACCGGTCCGTGGACACTGCCGAACACCGCCGGCGCGGCGATGTAGCCGAGCACCCACAGGGCGCCCGCCCACAGCGCCGCCACCAATAGCCGTGCTGCGGGCAGGCGGCTGGCCATCAGACGTAGCGGACTTCGAGGATTTCGTATTCGCGCGGGCCGGACGGGGCCTGCACTTCGACCACGTCGCCGGCGTACTTGCCGATCAGGGCGCGCGCGATCGGCGAGGTGACCGAGATCTTGTTCAGCTTCAGGTCGGCCTCGTCGATGCCGACGATCTGGTAGCTCACCTTCTGGCCCGACTCCAGGTCTTCCAGGTCCACGGTCGATGCGAAGACCACACGGCCTTCGGCGTCCAGGGTGGCCGGGTCGATGATCTGTGCGGTGCTCAGTTTGCCTTCGAGTTCGGCGATACGGCCTTCGACGAAAGCCTGGCGTTCCTTTGCGGCGTCGTATTCGGCGTTCTCCGACAGGTCGCCGTGCGAGCGCGCTTCGGCGATCGCGTCGATCACGATGCGGCGTTCCTTGGTCTTGAGCTGGTGCAGCTCTTCCTTCAGCAGTTCGGCGCCGAACTTGGTCAGTGGGACAGTGTTATTCATTTCAACTCAACTTATTGCTCAATTTATTGAATTCGTGGACGTACCAAGTGAAAACCACAGAGGCGCGCAACGCATGTCGCGCGAGCTCTGTGGTTTGACGGTACTACTCAGTGTAGCTTATTGCTGCTTAGTTTAGAGTGTTATGCAGGCCTTGTAAATCGTAGACCCGAATCTCGTTCAGGTGGCGCATACCCTGGATCGCCGCTTCGGCGCCGGCGATCGTCGTGTAGGTCACCACGCGTGCCAGCAGGGCCGAGGTACGGATGGTGCGCGAGTCGGTGATCGCACTGCGCTTTTCCTCGACCGTGTTGATGACCATCTCGATCTCGTGGTTCTTGATCATGTCGACGACGTGCGGACGGCCCTCGATCACCTTGTTCACGGCCAGCACCGGCAGGCCGGCCGCGGCGATCACCGCCGCCGTGCCCTTGGTCGCGGCCAGCGTGAAGCCCAGCGAGACCAGGTCGCGCGCCACCTGCACCGCGCGCGGCTTGTCGGACGCCTTCACCGACAGGAAGACGCGGCCCGATTCCGGCAGCTTGATGCCGGCGCCCAGCTGCGACTTCACGAAGGCTTCGCCGAAGGTCTCGCCCACGCCCATCACTTCGCCGGTCGACTTCATTTCCGGTCCGAGGATGGTGTCGACGCCCGGGAACTTCACGAACGGGAACACGGCTTCCTTGACGCTGTAGAACGGCGGCGTCACTTCTTTCGTAATCCCCTGCTCCGCCAGCTTCTGGCCGACCATGCAGCGCGCCGCCACCTTGGCCAGCTGGATGCCGGTCGCCTTCGAGACGAAAGGCACGGTGCGCGAAGCGCGCGGATTCACTTCCAGCACGAACACCGTGTCGACCGTCTTGCCGTCTACTTCCGACTGCTGGATCGCGAACTGCACGTTCATCAGGCCGACCACGTTCAGGCCTTTGGCCATCAGCGCGGTCTGGCGCTTCAGTTCATCGATGGTCTCTTGCGAGAGCGAGTAAGGCGGCAGCGAGCAGGCCGAGTCGCCCGAGTGCACGCCGGCCTGTTCGATGTGCTCCATCACGCCGCCGATGAAGGTGGTCTCGCCGTCCGAGATGCAGTCGACGTCGACTTCGATCGCGTCGTTCAGGAAGCGGTCCAGCAGCACCGGGGAATCGTTCGACACTTTCACCGCTTCGCGCATGTAGCGCTCGAGGTCGCGCTGCTCGTGGACGATTTCCATCGCCCGGCCGCCCAGCACGTAGGACGGACGCACGACCAGCGGATAGCCGATTTCCTGGGCCAGTGCCAGGGCCTCGACTTCGGTGCGCGCGGTGCGGTTCGGCGGCTGGCGCAGGCCCAGGTCCTGCAGCAGCTTCTGGAAGCGCTCGCGGTCTTCGGCGGCGTCGATCATGTCCGGCGAAGTGCCGACGATCGGCACACCGTTCGCTTCCAGGTCGAGCGCAAGCTTCAGCGGGGTCTGGCCGCCGTACTGCACGATCACGCCGACCGGCTTTTCCAGGTCCACGATCTCGAGCACGTCTTCCAGCGTCAGCGATTCGAAGTACAGGCGATCCGAGGTATCGTAGTCGGTCGACACGGTCTCCGGATTGCAGTTAACCATGATGGTCTCATAGCCGTCTTCGCGCATCGCGAGGGCCGCGTGCACGCAGCAGTAGTCGAACTCGATGCCCTGGCCGATGCGGTTTGGACCGCCGCCCAGCACCATGATCTTCTTCTTGTCGGTCGGCGCCGCTTCGCATTCCTCGTCATAGGTCGAGTACATGTAGGCGGTGTTGGTCGCGAATTCCGCGGCGCAGGTGTCGACGCGCTTGTAGACCGGACGGATGCCGAGCGCATGACGGCGCTCGCGCACCGCGGCCTGGGTGGTATGCATCAGGAAGGCCAGGCGCGCATCCGAGAAGCCCTTTTGCTTGAGCTTGTACAGGGTCGGCTTGTCGAGCGAGTCCAGCTGCTGGTGGTCCAGCCACAGCTCGATGTCGACGATTTCCTTGATCTGGATGAGGAACCACGGATCGATCTTAGTCAGCGCATGCACTTCTTCCAGCGTGAAGCCCTGGGCAAAGGCGTCGCCCACGTACCAGATGCGTTCCGGACCTGGCTCGCCGAGTTCCTCTTCGATGACTTCGCGGTCGCGCGTCTTTTCGTTCAGGCCGTCCACGCCCACTTCCAGGCCACGCAGGGCCTTCTGGAAGGATTCCTGGAAGGTGCGGCCCATGGCCATCACTTCGCCCACCGATTTCATCTGGGTGGTCAGGTGCTTGTCCGCCGCCGGGAATTTCTCGAAGGCGAAGCGCGGGATCTTGGTGACGACGTAGTCGATCGAGGGCTCGAACGAGGCCGGGGTCGCGCCGCCGGTGATCTCGTTGCGCAGCTCGTCCAGCGTGAAGCCGACGGCGAGTTTCGCCGCCACTTTCGCGATCGGGAAGCCGGTGGCCTTCGAGGCCAGCGCCGAGGAACGCGAGACGCGCGGGTTCATCTCGATGACGATCATGCGGCCATCAATCGGGTTGATCGCGAACTGCACGTTCGAGCCGCCGGTGTCGACGCCGATTTCGCGCAGCACCGCGATCGACGCGTTACGCATGATCTGGTATTCCTTGTCGGTCAGCGTCTGTGCCGGCGCGACCGTGATCGAGTCGCCGGTGTGCACGCCCATCGGGTCGAGGTTCTCGATCGAGCAGATGATGATGCAGTTGTCGGCCTTGTCGCGCACGACTTCCATCTCGTACTCTTTCCAGCCCAGCAGCGACTCTTCGATCAGCAGTTCGGAGGTCGGCGAGGCTTCCAGGCCGCGCTTGCAGATGGCCTCGAATTCTTCTTCGTTGTAGGCGATGCCGCCGCCGGTGCCGCCCATCGTGAAGGATGGACGGATGATGGTCGGGAAGCCCATTTCGCGCTGCACGGCGCGTGCTTCTTCCATGCTGTGGGCGATGCCCGAACGTGCCGAACCCAGGCCGATCTTGGTCATCGCGTCCTTGAACTTCGAGCGGTCCTCGGCCTTGTCGATCGCTTCCGGCGAGGCGCCGATCAGTTCGACCTTGTACTTGTCGAGGATGCCGTGGCGGTGCAGGTCGAGCGCGCAGTTCAGCGCGGTCTGGCCGCCCATGGTCGGCAGGATCGCGTCAGGACGCTCCTTGTCGATGATGCGCTCGACGACCTTCCAGGTGATCGGCTCGATGTAGGTGACGTCGGCCATTTCCGGGTCGGTCATGATCGTCGCCGGATTGCTGTTCACCAGGATGACTTTATAGCCTTCGTCGCGCAGGGCCTTGCAGGCCTGGGCGCCGGAGTAGTCGAATTCGGCCGCCTGGCCGATGATGATCGGACCGGCGCCGATGATCAGGATGCTTTTAATGTCACTACGCTTAGGCATTCACTTCTCCTGCATGTTGTTTCTTCTCCTTCGCTTGCATCAGGCCGATGAAGCGGTCAAACAGATAGGCGACGTCGGTCGGGCCTGGCGAAGCTTCGGGGTGGCCCTGGAAGCAGAAGGCCGGCTTGTCGGTACGGGCAAAACCCTGCAGCGAACCGTCGAACAGCGAGACGTGGGTCACGCGGCAGTTCTTCGGCAGCGTTTCCGGGTCAACGGCGAAACCGTGGTTCTGCGAGGTGATCAGGACCTTCTTCGAATCCAGGTCCTGCACCGGGTGGTTGGCACCGTGGTGGCCGAACTTCATCTTCATCGTCTTGGCGCCCGAGGCCAGCGCCATGATCTGGTGGCCGAGGCAGATGCCGAAGGTCGGGATGCCCTGCTCGATTAACTCGGCCGTGGCCTTGATCGCGTAGTCGCAAGGCTCGGGGTCGCCCGGGCCGTTGGCCAGGAAGATGCCGTCGGGATTGAGCGCGAGCGCGTCTGCGGCCGTCGATTCGGCCGGCAGCACGGTCACCTTGCAGCCGCGTTCGGCCAGCATGCGCAGGATGTTGCGCTTGACGCCATAGTCGAAGGCGACCACGTGGTATTGGGGATTGTCCTGCTTGCCGAAGCCTTCGCCCAGTTTCCACTCGGTTTCGGTGAACACGTACGGCTCTTTCACCGACACGACCTTTGCCAGGTCCATGCCCGACAGGCCCGGGAAGGAGCGTGCCAGTTCCAAGGCCTGCGCTTCCGACGGCTGGTTGCCTTGCGTGCCGGTCAGGATCGCGCCGCTCTGGGCGCCCTTCTCGCGCAGCAGGCGGGTGAGTTTGCGGGTATCGATGCCGGCGATGGCGACGACGTTCTCGGCCTTCAGGTAGTCCGACAGCGATTGGGTGGAACGGAAGTTCGATGCCAGCAGCGGCAGGTCACGGATGATCAGACCGGCGGCGTGGACTTTGCTCGCTTCGACGTCGGCGCCGTTGACGCCGTAGTTGCCGATGTGCGGGTACGTCAGCGTGACGATCTGACGCGAGTAGCTGGGGTCGGTCAGGATTTCCTGGTAGCCGGTGATCGCGGTATTGAAGACCACTTCACCGGTCGTGTGACCGGCGGCGCCGATGGAAACTCCCCGAAAAATCGTTCCGTCTGCAAGGGCCAGGATGGCTGGGACGGCTGGGCCAGAAAAAAATGGCGGCAAAGGTAACTCCCAATAAAGTTACCGTAGCTGCGCCACGTCAGACCGGCATCCAAATCCTGCGGACGCGTTAAGCGTTCATAGGGTGGAAGACGTTTTTGAATGAGGAATGGAGGGTAGGCGCTACGGCAAGTAAGTGAATGGCTAAACCTCTCAATTATAGCGCGGAATAAGCTTTGCGGCAATGCACCATCGCGGGATATCGGGGCAAAAACCTGAATTCAGCGTACGGATGAGTCATGCTTTCTCCGTCGCAATTGCGCTGACGCGGTCCATGATACGAGCTTGAACGCGTGCATGGCGCACGCGTCCAAGTCCTGACGGTCACCCCGTGAGTCAGGCGCCCAGCGCTGCGATGCCCGCCTTGGCGATCTGCGCATCCTCGTTCGACTTCACGCCCGATACGCCGACCGCGCCGATCACGTGGCCGTCGACGATCACCGGCACGCCGCCTTCCAGCATGCCCTGGATCGCCGGGGCCGACAGGAAGGACGTGCGGCCGCCATTGATGACGTCCTCGTAGATCTTCGATTCGCGGCGGCCCAGCGCGGCCGTGTGCGCCTTCGCCGGGGCGATGTGGCTCGAGATCGGCGGCGCGCCGTCCAGGCGCTGCAGCCACAGCAGGTGGCCGCCGTCGTCGACGATGGCGAAGGTCACGGCCCAGTTGTTGGACAGCGCTTCGGCTTCGGCGCCGGCGGCGATTTTCTTGACGTCTTCAAGGGTCAGCATCGGTTTGGTCTTCATGGGTTTTCCTTTGGTTGTTATGGTTGCTGTTTGGCTTTCAGCTTCGCTTTAATCTGCGGCATCACGGCGGCGGCGGCCTGCTCGCCGGCGAGGATCGCCAGGTTGCGGCCGGCGAAATCGGCGCTGCCCATCTTGCCCAGGGCCGGCGTGATCACGATGTCGGCTTCCTTCAGCTCGAAATGGTTGAGGCGCTGGCCCATGATGCTGAAGGTCTGCATCAGCACATCGAGCGAGCTGACGGTGGCCTGCGTATCGGCCTGGGTCGAGATATTGACGGCGATGACGAAGTCGGCGCCCATCTTCTCGCGCGTGAATTTCACCGGCACCGGCGCCACCAGGCCGCCGTCGACATAGGTCTTGGTACCGATCTTCACCGGCTGGAACACGGAAGGCACGGCGGACGAGGCGCGCACGGCCATGCCAGTATTGCCCTTGTCGAACATGACGGCTTCGCCCGTCTTGAGGTCGGTGACGACGGCGCCGAAACGCTTGGGCAGCTTTTCCATCGGCCGGTTGCCGACCGCCTTGTTCACGTAGTTCTGCAGCGCCTCGCCTTTCAGCAGGCCGGGACTGCTGGAAAACAGCGGCATGGCCCAGTCCGAGATCGTGGCCTCGTCCATGTCCATCGCGATCTTCTGCAGCGCGAAGCCGTTGTAGCCCGAGGCGTACAGGGCGCCGACCACCGAGCCGGCACTGGTGCCCACCACGATGTCGGCATGGATGCCCTGCGCTTCCAGCGCCTTGATCACGCCGATGTGGGCGAAGCCGCGCGCGGCGCCGCCCCCTAACGCGAGGCCGATCTTGATTTTCTTCGGTGGCGCCGGTGGGGCCTGGACCACGACGGGGGTTGGAGGCGCTGGTGGCGGGGTGCTGCCGCAGGCGGTCAGCAGCAAGGCGCCGAGGGCGATGAGGGAGCTACGTCGAGAGAGCATGTGCGGGATCGAGAAAGACAATTCTCGATTGTACCGCGCCTCCAGGCGATGTGGATGAGGCGGAGCTTAGGGATCGTAGGGTGGGCATTCATGCCCACGCGGTACGGCGTTTGATTTGTGACGGCGGCAAATGCGGCACGCGGCGTCCGCGGACGATGAACGATGTGCGGCATGCCTCGGTACGACCGCGTGGGCATGAATGCCCACCCTACCCGTGCAAAGACGTGTTGGGCAGAGAAGCAATGAAGGTACTCCCCTCCCCCGGCGTCGAACTGATCTTCAGGCGCCCGCCATGGCGCAGCAGCACGTGCTTGACGATAGCGAGACCAAGCCCCGTCCCCTGCGTCTCGCGCGAGCGGCTCTTGTCCACGCGATAAAACCGCTCGGTCAGGCGCGAGATGTGCTGGGCGTCGATGCCGATGCCGCAATCCTTCACCGCGAACTGCAAATCATCCACCCCACGGCGCCACGACAGCGCAATGGTCCCGCCCTGCGGCGAATAGCGCACCGCGTTCGAGGCCAGGTTGGCAAAGGCGCTGCGCAACTCTTCCATGCTGCCCATCAGGTCCGGACCGTCGATCTCGACCGTGATCTCGTGGCGCCCGCCGGAGAGCGCGCGCGCCTCCGAAGCCACCGATTCGATCAGGGCCGCGATGTCGACCCGCTCGCGGCGTAGCGGGAACTCGTCGGACTCCAGGCGCGACAGGGTCAGCATGTCCTCGATCAGGCGCTGCATACGCTGGCCCTGCTCCGTCATCAATTTGAGATGCGCCTCGCGCGTGGCCGTGTCCATGCAGGGGTCGGACATGGCGATCTCGAGGAAGCCGACGATCACGGTCAGCGGCGTGCGCAGCTCGTGCGAGGCATTCGCGATGAAGTCGCGCCGCATCGCTTCGATGCGCTCGGTGTCGGTGGCGTCGTGGGTCACCAGGATCTGGCGCCGGTTTTCGAAAGGGATGATCCGGCATTCGATCTTGCGGCCGCGCAGCGACAAGGTCAGCGGCTGCTCGTAGCGCCCGAGGATGATGTAGTCGATGAAGTCCGGATGGCGCACCAGGTTGGTCACGCGCAGGCCCTTGTCGCGCTCGATGGTCAAGCCCAGGTGGCGCTCGGCGGCCGGATTGCACCATTCGAGGAAGAGGACGTCGTCCATAATCGCCACGCCTTCCGGCAGCAGGTGCATGGCCTGGCGAAAGCGCGCCAGCCATTCGGCCAGTTCCTGCTGGTTGCGCTCGTCCTCGCGGCGCAGCCGGTACAGGCGCGCGAACACCTCGGTCCAGGCGCCCCAGCCGTCGGGCAGGCGATGCGAGGCCGGCTCGTCCAGCCACTCGCCCAGGCGGTGCAGATAGGTCAGCTGGACAAACAGGGCGACGACGGCACCAAGCAGCACCAGCGACAGGCCGGCGATCGGCCCGGCCATCCACCAGACCACGCCGCCGGCAACGAACACGGTGGCCAGGCGCAGCAGCGCCGGCACCCAGAACAGCAGTTTGGGATTCATCGGACCTTGAGCTGGTTATTTTTCGGAGAGCATGTAGCCGACGCTGCGCACCGTGCGGATCAGGCCTTCGGCGCCCTTCAAGGCTTTCCTCAGGCGCAGCACGTGGACGTCGACCGTGCGCTCCTCGATGACGGCGTGGTCGCCCCAGACCTTGTCCAGCAGCTGGGCGCGCGAGAACACGCGCTCGCGGTGAGCCAGCAGGAACTTCAGCAGCTTGTATTCGGCGTTGCCGATGTCGGCATTCTGGCCGTCGATGGTGACGGTGCAGCTGGCCGGGTCGAGCACCACGCTCCCGGCGCGCAGCGGCGCTTCGGCCAGGTGCGGGCTTTTCCGGCGCAGCAGCGCGCGCGACCTGGCCAGCAGCTCGCGCGGCGAGAATGGCTTGGTGACGTAGTCGTCGGCGCCCGTGTTCAGGCCCGCCAGCTTGTCCTCTTCCATGCTCTTCGCCGTCAGCATGATCACCGGGATGTCCTGGAAGTCGCGGTCGGCGCGCAGGCGCGACAGCAGGCGCAGGCCGCTCTGGTCGGGCAGCATCCAGTCGAGCAGCATCAGGTCGGGCTTGCCGTGGCGGATGCTGTCCCAGGCCGCGCTCGTGGTGCCGACCGAGGAGATGCTCCAGCCGGCTTCGCGCAGCGAATAGCTCACCAGTTCGACGATCGCCGGCTCGTCTTCCACCAGCAGTACGCTCGTGTTCTGCATGCCTCAGCCTTCCTGGGTTACCGGTTTGCCGGGGTTGCTATGGCGGATGTCGCGGCCTTCGACCACATAGATCACGTATTCGGCGATGTTTTTCGCGTGGTCGCCGATTCGCTCGATGGCTTTCGCCACCCACAGCGTGTCCAGCGCCGAGGAGATCGTGCGCGGGTCTTCCATCATGAAGGTGATCAGGTTGCGCAGGATCGTGCGGAATTCGTGGTCGATGATTTCGTCGCCGGCGATGATGGCCAGCGCCTGCTTGCCGTCCAGGCGCGCAAACGCGTCGAGGGCATCGTGCAGCAGGTCCGAGGTGTTCTTGCCGATGGCGCGGATCATGTCGTAGTGCGCGAAGCTGGTGGCGCCGCGCTCGTGCAGGCCCTTGGCCGTACGCGCGATCTTGCTGGCCTCGTCGCCGATGCGCTCCAGATCGGTGATGACCTTGATCGTGGCCATCACGGTGCGCAGGTCGTTGGCGGCCGGCTGGCGCTTGACGATCAGGTGGCTGCAGGCGTCGTCGAGCGAGACCTCGAGCTGGTTCACGGCGTGGTCGTCCGACATCACCTTGTCGGCGGCGGCGATGTCGCCGACGCGGAAGCAGTTCAGGGCCTGCTCGAACTGGGTTTCCACCATGCCGCCCATCAGGAGAACCTTGGAGCGGATCGCCTCCAGTTCCTGGTCGTACT
Source organism: Massilia sp. Mn16-1_5 (assembly GCF_004798585.1). GTDB lineage: Bacteria > Pseudomonadota > Gammaproteobacteria > Burkholderiales > Burkholderiaceae_D > Telluria. The sequence continues at coordinate 39,270 of NZ_PPXQ01000022.1, read as the reverse complement.
GTTTAGAAGAGTGCTCGCCAATCATAAACTGCTCCCTAGTGTTCTTTTTTATCGGTCAGCCGAAGCGGCCCGTAATGTAGTCTTGCGTTTCCTTGCGATGCGGGTTCATGAACAGCTGGTCGGTCTCGCCGAATTCCACCAGTTCACCCAGGTACATGTACGCAGTGTAATCGGAGCAGCGTGCCGCCTGCTGCATGTTGTGGGTCACGATGGTGATCGTGTAGTCCTGCTTCAGCTCGCTGATCAGTTCTTCGATCTTGGCCGTCGAGATCGGATCAAGCGCCGACGTCGGCTCGTCGAGCAGCAGCACGTCCGGCTTGACCGCCACACCGCGCGCGATGCACAAGCGCTGCTGCTGGCCGCCCGAGAGCGACAGGCCGCTCTTGTTCAGCTTATCCTTGGCCTCCTCCCACAGCGCCGCCTTCTTCAGCGCCCATTCGACGCGCTCGTCCATCTCGCCCTTCGACAGGTTTTCGTAGAGGCGCACGCCGAAGGCGATATTGTCGTAGATCGACATCGGGAACGGGGTCGGTTTCTGGAACACCATGCCGATTTTCGCACGCAGCATGTTCACGTCCACGCCGGGCTCGAGGATGTTGCGGCCGCGGTACTGGATCGAGCCCTCGGCGCGCTGGCCGGGATACAGGTCGTACATGCGGTTCAGGGTGCGCAGCAGGGTCGACTTGCCGCAGCCCGAGGGGCCGATGAAGGCCGTCACCTGCTTTTCGTGGATGTCGAGCGAGACGTTCTTCAGGCTCTGCGTCTTGCCGTAGAAGAAATTCAGACCGGAGATCTCGATGGTTTTCGTTTTCGACGTCGCTGCCGGGGTTGCCATAGCTTGGGTCATGGGTATCAGGATAAATTAACGCGGCGTCTTCTGGGTGAAGACGGTACGCGACAGGATGTTCAGGAACAGGACGGTAAAGGTCACCAGCAGCGCGCCGCCCCAGGCCAGCGAGCGCCAGTCGTCGTAGGGGCTCATCGCGAACTTGTAGATCACCGACGGCAGGTTGGCCAGCGGCGCGTTCATGTCGGTGCTGAAGAACTGGTTGTCGAGCGCGGTGAACAGCAGCGGCGCGGTCTCGCCCGAGATGCGGGCCAGGGCCAGCAGGATGCCGGTGATGATGCCGGCCTTGACGGCGCGCAGGCGCACCAGCATCGCCACCTTCCAGCGCGGCGCGCCGAGGGCGAAGGCCGCTTCGAGCAGGCTGTTCGGCACCAGGCGCAGCATGTTGTCGGTGGTGCGCACCACCACCGGCACCGCGATCAGGGTCAGCGCGATGGTGCCGGCATAGCCCGAGAAGTGCTGGACCTTCGCCACATACAAGGCATACACGAACAGGCCGATCACGATCGAGGGCGCCGAGAGCATGATGTCGGTAACAAAACGGGTGATCTGGCCGAAGCGGTTGCGGTCGCCGTATTCGGCGAGATAGATGCCGGCCAGGATGCCGACCGGCGTGCTGACCAGGGTCGACAGGCCGACCATCATCAGGCTGCCGACGATGGCGTTGCGCAGGCCACCGCCCTCGCCGCCCGGCGCCGGCGTGTCGCCCGTGAACAGCGAGCCGGACAGGGCCCCGAGGCCGTTGGCCAGCAGGGTCCACAGGATCCAGGCCAGAAAGGCCAGGCCGATGCCCATCGCGACCACCGACAGGAAGATGCCGATACGGTGGCCGAGCAGGCGCTTGCGGTAGACAGGATTGGTGGACATCATTTCGTGCCTTCCTTGCGCGACATATTCGCCAACATCAGTTTCGCGGCTGACAGCACCACGAAGGTAATACCAAACAGGATCAGTGCCAGCGCGAACAGCGAGGACACGTGCAGGGGCGAGGCCGCCTCCGCGAATTCGTTGGCCAGGGTCGAGGAAATCGAGTTACCCGGCATGAAGAGCGAGGCCGAGAGCTCGTGGGCGTTGCCGATGACGAAGGTGACCGCCATCGTTTCGCCCAGCGCGCGGCCCAGGCCCAGCATCACGCCGCCGACCACGCCGTTGCGGGTGTAAGGCAGCACCACCTTGCGCACGACTTCCCACTTGGTGCAGCCCAGGCCATACGCCGACTCTTTCAACACGGCCGGCACGGTCTCGAAGACGTCGCGCATCACCGAAGAGATGAAGGGAATGATCATCACGGCCAGGATCAGGCCGGCGGTCAGGATGCCGATGCCCATGGTCGGGCCCTGGAACAGCTGGCCGATCACCGGCAGCTGGCCGATGGTCTCTTTCAGGAAGGGCTGCACGTGGTCGGCGAACAGGGGCGCGAACACGAACAGGCCCCACATGCCGTAGATAATCGAGGGCACGCCGGCCAGCAGTTCGACCGCGGTGCCCATCGGGCGGCGCAGCGGGGTCGGGCAGATCTCGGTGAGGAACAGGGCGATGCCGAAGCTGATCGGGAAAGCGACCAGCAGCGCGATCAGCGAGGTGGCGAGCGTGCCCCAGATCGCGATCAGGGCGCCGAACTTGTCTTCGACCGGGTCCCATTCGACGGTGTTGATGAAGCCGGCGCCGAACTCCTTGAAGGCCGGCGCCGCGCCGATCGCCAGCGAGACGATGATGCCGACCAGGGCCAGCAGCACGCTGGCGGCGAACAGCAAGGTAATTTTATGAAAGAAAAAATCCTGGATGCGCTGCTTGCGCATGGTCTTGCGCAGTGCGGCCTGCTGGAGGTCGACGGCGGCCTCGTCCCGGGCCGGCTTGTCGATGGCGACGGATGGTTGTGCGCTCATGTGGTGTTCTTATGGAGTGTGCTGCGAAGGACGCCGCCGCGGTTCAAGCGGCGTCCGTTCCGGTTCATGCGCTTACCAGACCGCCTTGCCGGCCGCGTCCTTGACGTTGGCGCGCCAGGCGTCCTGCACCAGCTTGGTGACGGCGTCGGGCATCGGCACGTAATCCAGTTCGGCCGCCGCGGCGTCGCCGTTCTTGTAGGCCCAGTCGAAGAACTTCAGCACTTCCTTGCCCTTGGCCGCATCGGCTTGCGCCTTGTGCACGATGATGTACGAGGCGCCGGTAATCGGCCAGCTGGCCTTGCCCGGCTGGTCGGTCAGCACCACGGCGAAGCCCGGTGCCTTGGCCCAGTCGGCGCTGGCGGCCGCCGCCTTGAAGGCCTCGTCGCTTGGTTGCAGCCAGGCGCCGTCGCGGTTCTGGAGCTGGGTATGGGACATTTTGTTCTTCTTGGCGTAGGCCCACTCGACGTAGCCGATGCCGCCCTTGATGCGCTGCACGTTGGCGGCCACGCCTTCGTTACCCTTGCCGCCCACGCCGGTCGGCCACTTGACGGCGGTACCGGCGCCAACTTTCAGCTTCCAATCCGGGCTCGCCTTGGACAAGTAGTCGGTGAACAGGAAGGAAGTGCCCGAGCTGTCGGCGCGGCGCACGACGGTAATGTCGTCGGCCGGCAACTTCACGCCAGGATTCAGCGCGGCGATCGGCTGGGCGTTCCACTTGGTGATCTTGCCGAGGAAGATATCGGCCAGCACGGCACCGCTCAGCCTGACCTGGCCCGGGGCGACGCCCGGCAGGTTCACGATCGGCACCACGCCGCCCATCACGGCCGGGAACTGGAACAGGCCGGCGGCGGCGAGTTCATTGGCGGGCAACGGCATGTCCGAGGCGCCGAAGTCGACGGTTTTCGCCTTGATCTGCTTGATGCCGGCACCCGAGCCGACCGACTGGTAGTTCAGGCCATTGCCGCTGGCGGCCTTGTACATTTCCGCCCATTTGGCGTAGATCGGATAGGGGAAGGTGGCGCCAGCGCCCGTCAGGTTGACGGCTTGGGCAGAGGCTGCGAAGGTGGTGGCGGCAAGTGCAATCGAAATGAGCCAGGGCTTCATGCGCATGTCAGGTTCCTTTGTGTTGGGGCGCGGGCTGCGCCCCGGTATTGCTGCGCAGTCTAGCGGCCGAATATGACAAGTTGATGACATCGAAAGATTTGCATGTCATGAAACCGATGACACGGCCCGGGACCTGTCATATTCGTGTGACAGCCCGGTTTCAGGTCGATGACACGGGCTACGTATGTACAGTGGCGCCATAGTGCCGCGATGCAGCAAGCCGCGGCACACGATTGGTCCTGTCTATACGGGATGGCCTTGCCAGTGCCGGGCGAACCCGGCCGCAAATATAGGGCCCGGCCGCTCTTGTAAATACACTGGGGGCTGCTATGCTCAAAGTGTAGTTATTGCATGGAGGGGATGCTGAAGAGCGTTTTGCAACTATGTTGAACCTGTTTGTGTTTGCCATTTTATCGGGCATGGTCGGCCTGATCGCCTACGAGATCTTCCAGGAGATTGGCGGCAGTTCCGGCGCCCTGCATGATCACTATCACGAATAGTGCCCAACCCGCTTCGCGGGACCAGTAAAAAAGCGGCGAGGCCTCAGGGCGCTCGCCGCTTTCGTTTGTATGACTGGATGCTCTACTTCAAATAGCGCGAGATTGCCGTCAGCGCACCCAGTTCCAGGTTCAGGAACTGGCAGCCGACCTTGAATTCGCCATTGCTGAGGATGCAATACTGGGTACGGGCCTTCGACTGGACGGGCACGAGCTTGCCCTCGACCAGCAGATCGAAGCGCAGCTGCACGTTCTGCCCGGCCTGGAGCGGCTGCGGCACGGTAATGCTGACCCCGTTCGCGCTGAGGTCGGTGGTACGTCCAAGGACCGGCGCGGCGCCTTCGACGGCGAGCATGGCCCGGGTTTTGAGGATCTTGCGCTGGGACTGCCTTTGTTCTGTGTGCACGGTTCGCTGATGACGATGAGTTCGAGGCGCAATTATATGCAAGATGGGTCAAGCCCGTCAGTCTCAGCTTTGTTAATGAACACGTCCTGATCAATGGCGGTGGTGCCGGCGTGCCCATGCAGCACGGCGAGCAACAGAACCGCTCCCACATGAGTACGGGTCAATATCCGTGGCTAACTGCCGAGTATGATCGTGCTGGGCTTAAGCTGGCGTAGGTCGAGTCATTGCATCGAAACCGTCCTCTAGGTTTAACAGCCTGTCGTCTCAGGTGAGCAGTATCGGTTTAACCAGCACCAACAAATTATTGAGGAGTCTGCCCGATGATATTAAACATCACCCGTGGCCACATCTGGGTCAAGCTCGGTGAAAGGACCGCATCGATTCCTGGCGAAATGCTTTTCCCTAAAGACGGCAAAATGGGCTTTGTAGTCTATAGGGATCAAATTGATTACTGGGAGCCAAAAGAGGCGAAAGAGTCGATTTCCAGCAGTGACATTACTGCCATAATCGACGACATCCAAGCTAATTTCCGTCAGAACGGCCACGAGCTGCAGATAGAGCCAGATTGACAGGCATGAGAACGTTTGCCTCAACTTATAGCGGAGACATGATGGCGCCCCATCGCATCCTTGCGCCAATATGTCTCGGTCAGCGTGCTTGACACCCAAAGCCTCGCTGCTACGGCGTACTTGGGGATGTCATCAAGCACTCCGCGAAGCAAACCCCACACTGGTACGGGCCTATGCCCGATGTCCTTAATCTAGCTCGCGCAGCTTGGTAAACGCCTGGTCGATGCGCTCGACCGCGATGATGTTCATCCCCTCGATCTTCTGCTTGGGCGCATTCCCCTTCGGGATCAGCGCGATCGAAAAGCCGAGCTTGGCCGCTTCCTTGAGGCGCTCCTGCCCGCGCGGGGCCGGACGGATCTCGCCGGCCAGGCCGACTTCGCCGAACACGACCAGGCCGCGCGGCAGCGCCTTGTTGCGCATCGAGGAGTTGATCGCCAGGAGTACGGCCAGGTCGGCCGCCGGTTCCGCGATCTTCACCCCGCCTACGGCGTTGATGAACACGTCCTGGTCGAAGGCGGCGATGCCGGCGTGACGGTGCAGCACGGCCAGCAGCATCGCCAGGCGGTTCTGTTCCAGGCCGACCGACAGCCGGCGCGCGTTCGGCAGGTGGCTGGCGTCGACCAGCGCCTGGATCTCGACCAGCAGCGGCCGCGTGCCTTCCTGGGTCACCATCACGCAGGAGCCGGGCACCTGGTTGTCGTGCTGCGACAGGAACAGGGCCGACGGATTCGACACGCCTTTCAGCCCCTTCTCCGTCATCGCGAACACGCCCAGCTCGTTCACGGCGCCGAAACGGTTTTTGATCGCGCGCACCAGGCGGAAGCTCGACTGGGTATCGCCTTCGAAGTACAGCACGGTGTCGACGATGTGTTCCAGCACGCGGGGACCGGCCAGCGCGCCCTCTTTCGTCACGTGGCCGACCAGGATGATGGTGACGCCGGTCTGCTTGGCCACGCGCGTCAGCTGGGCCGCGCATTCGCGCACCTGCGAGACCGAACCCGGCGCCGCGGTGAGCGCATCCGAATACAGCGTCTGGATCGAGTCGATCACGGCCACTTCGGGCTTCAGGTCGGCCAGCGTGCCGAGGATTTTTTCCAGCTGGATCTCGGCCTGCAGTTTCAGGTCCTTGGCTTCAACCTGCAAACGGCGCGCGCGCAGCGCGATCTGGGCGCCGGATTCCTCGCCACTGACATATAAAGTGCTGCGCGTCGCGGCGAGATTCGAGAGCGCCTGCAGCAACAGGGTCGACTTGCCGATGCCGGGGTCGCCGCCGATCAGCACGACGCCGCCCGCGACCAGGCCGCCGCCCAGCACGCGGTCGAATTCCTCGATCCCGGTGCCGAAGCGCGGCACGTCGACGGCTTCGATGTCGGCCAGCGACAGCACAGGCGCCGTCTGCGCCAGCGCCTTGTGATTGACCGTCTGCGACATGCGGTTCACGCCGGCGGATTCGACGGTCGTCTCGACCATCGTGTTCCAGGCCTTGCAGTCGGCGCACTGGCCGGTCCAGCGGCTCGCGACGCTGCCGCACTCGCTGCAGACGAACTGGGTCTTTGCCTTAGCCATGGGTTCCCAACCTTCCTTCCCTGACGCGTACGCGCGGCGCGAGTGCGCACATCAATTCGTACCCGATGGTACCCGACATGGAGGCGACTTCGTCGATCGGCAAGCCGTCTCCCCACAAGGTGACCTGGCTGCCGACGCGTGCGTTGCGAATCGGCGTCAGGTCGACCGTCATCATGTCCATCGAGACGCGCCCCACGACGCTGGTGCGCACGCCGTCGACGATCACCGGCGTGCCGTGCGGCGCATGGCGCGGATAGCCGTCGGCATAGCCGCAGGCGACCACGCCGACCTGCATCGGACCCGGCGCCTCGAAGCGGCTGCCATAACCAACCGTGTCGCCCGCCACCAGGTTCTGGATCGCGATGATTTCGGAAGTGAGCGTCATGGTCGGGCGCAGGCCGAAGTCCTGGGCCGTGCGTCCGCCCGGCGTGCCGCCGTAGAGCATGATGCCGGGACGGACCCAGTCGTTCTGCAGCTCGGCCTGCAGCACCGCCTGGTGCAGCACGCCGCCGGAATTCGACAGGCTGCGCTCGCCCTCCAGGCCCTGCGCGCCGCCGACGAAACGCTCGACCTGCTCGGCCACGGACAGGCGCGGATGTTCGAGTTCGTCGGCGTTCGCGAAGTGGGTCATCAGGGTGATGTTGCGTATGCCGGGAATCGCGCGCAGGCGTTTATAGGCCGCCGCGTACTCGTCGGGCTTGAAGCCGAGCCGGTTCATCCCGGTATTCATCTTGAGGTGGACGTCGATCGGGCGGTAGAGCTGGGTGTATTCGAGCAGCTTGATCTGCTCGACGCAGTGCACGGTGCTGTTGATATTGTGCTCGGCCAGCAGCGGCACGTCGGAAGCGTCGAAGATCCCTTCCAGCAGCAGGATCGGCTTGATCCAGCCCAGTTCGCGCAGGCGCAGCGCGTTTTCCGTCTCGATCAGGGCCAGGCCGTCGGCCTGCGCGAAGCCTTTCATGCCGCGTTCCAGGCCATGTCCGTAGGCGTTGGCCTTGACCACGGCCCAGACCTTGGCCTCGGGTGCGCAGGCGCGCGCGCGGGCGAGGTTATGCTGCATCGAATCGAGATGGATGGTGGCGCAGAGGGGGCGTGGCATGGCGGAATTCGGTCGAAAAGACGTTTAGGCGAAAGGTTCTATTTTACTGGATGAGGGTAGTTCCTGCCCGTCCGTTTCTTTGGCTTGCCGTTCTTTCATGGTATAAAGCAACCCACACTTGTTTTCAGACTCACTCGAATGAATCGTGGTTTTTATACCATCATGGCGGCGCAGTTTTTCTCGTCGCTGGCAGACAATGCGCTGCTGTTTGTAGCCATTGACGTGCTGGTGTCGATGAACGCTCCGGCATCGCTGACGCCGCTGCTCAAGCTTTCATTCGTGCTGTTCTACGTTTTGCTCGCCGCTTTCGTGGGCGCCTTCGCCGATTCGCTGCCCAAGGGCCGCGTGATGTTCATCGCGAACCTGATCAAGGTCTTCGGCTGCGGCCTGATGTTCCTGACCGTGCACCCGCTGCTGGCCTATGCCGTCGTCGGCTTCGGCGCGGCCGTGTATTCGCCGGCCAAGTACGGCATCCTCACCGAGCTGCTGCCGCCGGAAAAACTCGTCGCCGCCAACGGCTGGATCGAGGGCCTGACCGTCATGTCGATCATCTTCGGCACCGTGATGGGCGGCGCCCTGGTCAGCGCCAAGGGTTCGGAACTGCTGCTGGGCCTGGGCGTGCCTGGCATCGACACCACCAGCGAGGCGGCGATGGCCGTGGTGGTCGCCATCTACATCCTGGCCGCCCTGTTCAACCTGCGTATTCCCGATACCGGCGCCCGCTACGAGCACCAGGAACGCAATCCGATGAAGCTGATCGCCGACTTCGCGAACTGCTCGGCCACGCTCTGGAAGGACAAGCTGGGCCAGATCTCGCTGGCCGTGACGACCCTGTTCTGGGGCGCGGGCGCGACCCTGCAGCTGATCGTGCTGAAGTGGGCCGAGCGCTCGCTGGGCATGCCGCTCGATAAGGCGACGAGCCTGATCGGCGTGGTCGCGATCGGCGTGGCGGTCGGCGCGGCGCTGGCGGCCAAGGTGATCCCGCTGCGCAAATCCCTGACCGTGATCCCGATGGGGATCTTCATGGGCCTGGTCGTGACCGTCATGGTGTTCGTCCACGACGTGATCATCGCCTACCCGCTGCTGGCCCTGATCGGCTTCCTGTCGGGTTTCTTCGTGGTGCCGATGAACGCGCTGCTGCAGCACCGCGGCCACGTGCTGATGTCGGCCGGCCACTCGATCGCGGTGCAGAACTTCAACGAGAACCTGTCGATCCTGACCATGCTGGCGCTGTACGCGATCATGATCACGCTCAACCTCGACCTGGACGTGATCATCGTGCTGTTCGGCCTGTCGATCGCAGGGATCACTTACCTCATCATGCGCCGCCATCATCGCAACCAGGCGCAGCATGATTCGCTGGCGCTGATCGGGGAACACAAGCACTGATGGGCAGGTAAATTATATTTGCAAAAATATAATATTTACCAAACAATATTTCGCATATTATCCTTGGCACTGCGGGCTTCCGCCCGTTCGCGCCAGTCGTTCGGGACGATGAATCCGCGTTCGACTTCTTCCACCAAGCCCGGCGTCTTGCGCACCACCGCCACCAGCACTGGCGAGGCATTGGTCTCGAACTGGGCCTCCAGTTCCGCATGCAGCTGGGCGCGATTCAGGAGCCAGGTCGCCTGGGCGGCGCGGAACGGCGCCAGCCACTGCAGCTTGGGCAGGATCAGGAAGGCGTCGGCGCCCAGCGTGTCGAGTTCTCCCAGCGCGCACCAGAAGCCGCGGCAGTGGCCGGCCGTGATGCCGCTCATCGCCGGCCAGCTCCCCGCCGGATAAAACAGCCAGCCTTTGACCAGCGCCCGCGCCGTGGCCACGGGACGCGGCAGCAAGGGCTGCGCGGCCGGATGGGCGCCCAGTTCCAGCTGGCGGCCGAAGATCTTCCTCATCTTGGCGCCCAGGCTGTCGGCCAGGTTGGGGCCGACCAGGGCGTCGAACTGCTGGCCTTCCTCCCCTTGCAGCAGGTAGAACTTGGTGGCGAATTCGATGTGTTCGACGGCGTCCGGGCCTGCATCGAGCAGGAAGTCGAACTCGCCGACGGTGTCGTTGCGATTGGCCCGGATCTGCAGGCCATGTGCGACCAGGCGGCCCTGTTCCTGGAAATAAAAGGCCATCAGCTTTTCGGCGTAGAGGCCGAGGCGCGTGTAGACGCGCGGACCTAGCGCGGCATCGAGGCGGGAAGGATCGTAGTCGAGGTCGCGCAGCCAGCGCTCGATTTCCGGCGTGACGGGACCGGTCGACGCAATCCGTCCTTGCCAGTGCGGCGCGTCGGCATCGAGCAGGTCGGGCGAATCGAGCAGCCAGGCCAGCGCGCGCACCCGGGCGCGCCGCAGGTGGCCCCAGCGGCGGTGGAAAGCGGCCTGGTAGCTATCGGACGCGTCCCGCATCTGAAGCTCGCGTGGCGGCGGCACGTGCGCGGCACAGGTCCGTCCAGGCCAGCGCCTTGTCGCCGCCGCGGCGCAGCAGCTCGCCCGGATGCAGGGTCGCCACCAGCGGCAGGTCCCTGAAGGCGTGGATTGCGCCGCGCGAGCCGGCGAGCGGCTCCTGCAGCGGCTTGCCGAGCAGGCCATTGGCCGCGATCTGGCCCAGGGTCAGCACGAGGCCGGCGCCGCTGAGATGCAGCTCGCGTTCCAGGAAAGGACGGCAGGCCGCCGCTTCCTCGCTGGTGGGCGCACGGTCGCCGCCGTTGGCGGACAGCGGCCGGCATTTCACCAGGCTGGTGACGTACACGTCCTCTTTGCGCGTCAGGCCGACCGCGCCCAGCATGTTGTCGAGCAGCTTGCCGGCTTCGCCCGCGAGCGGCGCGCCGACCGCTTCGTCGGCGGCGCTGGTGGCGCCGGCGGCGACGAACCAGCGCGCCTTGGCGGGTCCCGCTCCGTAGACCGGCTTGCGTCCGGCGCAGTCGCCACAGCGCGTGCAGCGCGCAATCGCAGCGCGCAGCTCGTCCCAGTCCATGGCGGCGATCGCCTCCAGGCTGTCGCCCTGCTCTTCCTCGCTTGGTGCCGGTGGCGGCGTCGGCGCCCAGGCGCTGGGCGCCGGGGCCGCGGTCATCGGGACCTCGCCCCAGGCCGGATCGCGCGGTGGCGGCGGCACGAAGGCGGGTGCAGGTTTCGATACAGGTTCGGGTGCCGGCGCGGCCGGCGCCTCCGCCTCGGCTTGCACTTCCTCCGGCTGCGCCTCCTCAGGCGGCGCATGGCGCGCACGCCAGATCGGCGCGATGCCCATCTCGGCCAGGAAAACCTCGTCGCGTTCGCTCAAGCTCATAGTGCGTGCCTCATCACGATGGCGTCCTCGCGTTTGCCCTCATGGGCCGGATAATAGCCCTTGCGCCGGCCGATCTCCTCGAAGCCGTAGCGCTTGTAGACGGCCAGCGCGCGTTCGTTCGAGGGGCGTACTTCCAGCAGCACGGATTCGGCGCCCATTTCCCTGGCCCGCGCGCACAGCGTGTCGAGCAGGTAGCGTCCGAGGCCGGTGCCCTGGCGCTTGCCGGCCACGGCGACATCCAGCAGGTGCGCTTCGTCGAGCGCATACATCAGCAGGAAATAGCCGGCCAGTTCTCCGTCTTTCGCGCGCAGCAGCCAGGCATCGTAGCCCGCCTGGATCGAGTCGCTGAAGTTGGCGCGGCTCCAGGGATGCGGGAAGACGCTGCATTCCATGGCATGGACTTCGTCGACCTCGTCCATCGTCATCGGGACCAGCGTCAGGCCGGCGCCTGCCCTTGCGCTTGCGCTGGAATCCTTCATTGCGCCGTCCCTTCGGCCTTGGCCGCATTGATCGCCTGGCGCTCGGCGCTGGTGTAGGCGACCTTGTTGCGCAGGTAGAGCGGCTGGGCCTGGGCGGCCGGCACCGCCTGTCCGCGCGCGAATGCCGCGGCGCCGATGCGCGCCAGGTCGCGCGCGTGCGGCACGATGGCGGCGTCCGCCTGCGCCGCGAAGTCCTTGCCTGCAAACGCGTCCGGATAGGCGGCGAAGCCGTTGCCGCAGGCGGCCAGGCCTGCAAGCATCTGCGGCGCCACCGCGTCGGGCGCCGACAATGTCGGTTCGATGACCGTCTGCCAGGTGCCGTCGAAACGGTATTGCGCCCAATAGACTTCGTTCATGCGCGCGTCCAGCACGGCCAGCACCTCGGTCGCACCGCTCGCGGCGCGGCAGGCCTCGGCCATCGCTTCCAGGGTGACCAGCGGCAGCACCGGCAGCCCGGCGCCGAAGGCCAGGCCCTGGGCCACGCCGCAGGCCGTGCGCACGCCGGTGAAGGAGCCGGGACCGGCGCCGAAGGCGATCGCGTCGACGTCGCCCAGCGTAAGCTCAGCTTCAAGCAGCAGTTCCTGCACCATCGGCAGCACGGATTGCGAATGGGTGCGCACGCCGCCGGACTGGCGCGACAGTACAAGGTCGCCGGAGAGCAGCGCGCAAGAGGCGAGTTCGGAAGAAGTTTCGATGGCAAGGATGATAGGCATGCGCTATTTTAACCCGCCGTGCCTGGCCCCGGCCATGGTCCGCATGGCCCCGGATACCGCCATATGGCCGAATCCGGGTAGAATCCGCCCATGCATTCCCTGACCCTGGACACCACCAACCGCGCCCAGCTCGCCGCCGCCATCGAGGACGGCCGCTGGGTCGTGGCCTGCCTGTGCGCCGCCTGGTGCGGCACCTGCGGCAGCTACCGCGCCGCCTTCGAGGAACTGGCCGCGCGCCACCCGGACAAGACCTTCGCCTGGATCGACATCGAAGACCAGGCCGACGTGGTCGGCGACCTCGACGTCGAGAACTTCCCGACCTTGCTGCTGCAGCAGGGCGACACGGTCGCCTTCTTCGGCACCACCCTGCCTGACGCCGCCCTGGCCGAACGCCTGGTACAGGCCCAGGCCGAACTGGCGCCTGAAGAACTGGCGCGCCTGGCCGCGTCGAGCCAGGAGAGACGCGACTGGCAGCGCGACTGCAATCTGCTTAGCCTGCTCGAGCAGGCCGGCTAAGCCTTACTGCGCCTTGTACGACGGGAAGAACACCTGCTGGCCCTCGACCTTGAAGGCGCCGATCAGCTTCTGGCCCTCGCTTGATGTGATCCACTCTACCAGCTGCATCGCGCCCTTGTAGTTCACGCCCTTCGACTTCTCCGGATTGACGGCGATGATGCCGTAGGGATTGAACATCTTCGGATCGCCCTCGACGGCGATCTGCAGGCCGGTCCTGGCGCGGTAGGTGACGTAGGTGGCGCGGTCGGTCAGGGTGTAGGCGCGCAGTTCGGCGGCCATGTTCAAGACCTCGCCCATGCCCAGGCCCGCCGACACGTAGGCGCTGCCTTGCGGCTGGGTGCCGGCCTGCTTCCAGTAGGCCTTCTCCATCACGTCGGTGCCGGAATTGTCGCCGCGCGAAATGAACTTGCTGCCGCTGGCGGCGATCTTCTTCATCGCGCCCAGCACGTCGCGGCTGCCCTTGATCCCGGCCGGGTCGCTTTCCGGCCCGACGATGATGAAGTCGTTGTACATCACGTCGCGCCGGTTCACGCCATGGCCTTCGGCGACGAACTTGTCTTCAAGCGTGCGCGCATGCACCAGGGTGACGTCGACGTCGCCGTTCTTCGCCAGTTCCAGCGCCTTGCCGGTGCCGACCGAGATCACGTTGACCCTGGCATTGGCCCTGGCTTCGAATTTCGGCAGCAGGTATTGCAGCAGGCCGGAGTTCTCGGTGCTGGTCGTGGTCGACAGGCGGATGACCTGCTGGGCCGGCGCGGGCGCGCTTGCAGCCAGCAGCACGCCCAGCACGGCAAGGTATCTCGTCAACTTCAGCATCCTGTTCCCCATTGCGTTGTTATCGATGTGCTATGGTAAGCCGCCCTGAAAAACTTTCAATATGAACAGCTTTGCATAGGTTTATCCCTCGATATGTTGCACGTTAAGCTCGCCTACACCTTCACGCGATCCGCCGGCATGCGGGTGCAGCTGGACAATCCCCTGTTCGACATCCTGTCGGCCATCCATGCCTCCGGCTCGGTCGGCCAGGCGGCGACGCGCCTGCAGCTGTCCTACCGCCACGTGTGGGGCGAGCTCAAACGATGGGAAGCGGCCCTGGAGGCGGAGCTGATCGTCTGGGAACGGGGCAAGCGCGCGCGCCTCACGCCCTTCGGCGAAAAGCTGCTGTTCGCCGAGCAGCGCGCCAAGATGCGGGTTTTTCCCCAGGTTGAGAACCTGGTGGCCGAGATGGAGCGTGAGTTCGCGCTGGCGTTCGACCCCGAGGTGCACGTCATCCCGATGTTTGCCAGCCATGACCTGGCGCTGTCGCGCTTGAAGGAGTTCATGGCGCGCGACGCCGGACTGCACCTCGACCTGCAGTTTCGCGGCAGCCTGGAATGCCTCGCGGCGCTCTCGCGCGGCGAATGCCAGCTCGCGGGCTTTCACGTCAGCGAAGAGCGCGCGCCGGGCAGCATGACCCAGAAGGCCTTCAAGGCGCTGCTCAAGCCGGGCCGCCACAAGCTGATCGCTTTCGTCGGCAGGCAGCAGGGCCTGATGCTCGCTCCCGGCAATCCGAAGCGCGTGACCGGCGTGCAGGATTTGAAGCGCGCCGAGCTGCGCTTCGTGAACCGCGAGAAGGGCTCCGGCACCCGCCTCGAGATCGAACAGCTGCTGGCGAATGCGGGCATCGCCCCGGCCAGCGTCAACGGCTTCGAGCGCGCCGAGCCGACGCATCTTGCGGTCGCGGCCGCAGTCGCCTCGAACGGGGCCGACGTCGGCTTCGGCATCCAGGCCGCCGCCAGCGCCTTCGGCCTCGATTTCCTGCCCCTGATGCGCGAGCAGTACTACTTCGTCTGCCTGAAGGAAGCGCTCGAGCAGCCGGCGATCCGCAAGCTGCGCGAACTCCTGAAGCGCAGCGAATGGCAGGGATTGACAGCCGACCTGCCAGGCTACGACATCGACGGCGCCGGCAACGTCCTCGCCCTCAGCCGCGCCCTGCCGTGGTACGCCTTCCGCAAGCCGAAATGACGGAACGCGCGGCCGGACCGGGCGCGCCGCTGCGCTTCGACCGTGTCGAGTGCCTGGCCGCGTTTGCCGACCTGGGCACCTTCATCCCCTTCGTGCTCGCCTACGTCAGCGTGTTCGACATGGACCCGGCCGGCATCCTGCTCGCCTTCGGCGCCGCCCTGGTCGGCTGCGGCCTGGTGTACCGCACGCCCTTCCCGGTGCAGCCGATGAAGGCGGTCGGCGCGCTCGCCGTGGCCCAGGCGGGAACGGTCACGGGTGCGACCATCGTCGCGGCCAGCCTGGCCAGCGGCGTATTCTGGCTGCTGCTCGGGCTCAGCGGCGCGGCCGGCCGCCTGGCCCGGCTCGTCCCGGGCGCCGTCGTGCAAGGCATCGTGATCGGCCTGGGCGTCTCCTTCATGCTGCAGGGTGCGCGCATGATGGACACGGACTGGCCGGCGGCCCTCGTCGCCCTGCTGGTCGCCGTCGCCCTGCGGCGCAGCCGGCTGTTCCCGGCCATGCTGCTCCTGCTGCTGGGCGGCTTCGCCTACGGCATGGTGCGCAATCCTTCGCTGTGGGAAGTGGCGCAATTCGGCTTCGCGCCGCGCCTGCCCGCGCTGGCCGTCGGAACCCTGGAATGGAAGGACTTCGTGAACGGTGCCCTGTTGCTGGCGCTGCCGCAGTTGCCGCTCACGCTGGGCAATGCCGTGATCGCGGTCACCGGCGAGAACAACCGCCTGTTCCCGCAGCAGCCCACCAGCGTGCGCAAGGTCGCCCTCACGACCGGCGCCATCAACCTGGCGGGCAGCCTGGTCGGCGCGGTCCCGATGTGCCATGGCGCCGGCGGCATGGCGGCCTGCACGGCCTTCGGGGCGCGCACGGGCGGCGCGCCGGTCGTATTCGGAGGGATGCTGCTGGTCCTGGCCCTGTGCTTCAGCGAGTCGATCGCCTTCCTGCTGCAGGCGCTGCCGGCGGCCGTGCTGGGCGCCATCCTGTTCCTGGCCGGCGCGCGCATGGCGGCGGCGAATGCGCCGATGACACAGGATCGACGCGACTGGCGCGTACTGCTGCCGATCGCGCTGACGGCCGGCCTGGCGCTGTGGAACGTAGGCCTGGCCTTCCTGGCCGGGATGACCGTGCACTGGGCCGTGCGCCGGCCGTAAAAATTCAGGCCAGGCGCAGCGGCAGGCTGCGCAGGCGCTTGCCGGTTAGCTTGAACACGGCCGCCGCCACCGCCGGCGCGACCGGCGGCACGCCCGGCTCGCCCACGCCCTCGGGTGCTTCAAGACTCGGCACGATCACCGTTTCCACCAGTGGCGCGCGGTCCATGCGCAGCACCGGATAGTCGCCGAAGTTCGACTGCTGGATGCGGCCGTCCTTGATCGTGATCTCGCCCCCCAGCGCCGCCGACAGGCCGAATACCACCGCGCCTTCCATCTGCTGGGCCACGATGTTCGGATTGACCACCATGCCGCAGTCGATCGCACAGACCACGCGGTGCACGCGGATCTCCGTGCCCTCGACCGAGACCTCGGCCACCTGGGCCACGATGCTGCCGAAGGACTGGTGCACGGCCACGCCATGGGCGCGCCCATCGGGCGGCGTGCCGGCCTTGCCCAGGGCCGCATCCAGCACGGCCAGATGGCGCGGGTGCTCCCTCAAGAGCGCGCGCCGGTAAGCCACGCCGTCCTGCCCCGCCGCGTGCGCCACCTCGTCGAGGAAGCCCTCCTTGAAGAAGGCATTGTGCGAGTGTCCGACCGAGCGCCAGTAGCCGAGCGGCACCGGGCTCTCGACGATGACGTGGGCGATGCGCTGGTTGGCGATCTCGTACTGCATGTCGTACTCGCCCTCGGCCGTGGTCTTGTCCGGCCCCATGCCGGGCAGGCCCAGGTTGCGCGGGAAGTACTGGTGGCCGATCGCGCCGCTGGCCGACTTGTTGTCCCAGGCGAGCAGGCGGCCAGCAGCATCCAGGCTGGCCTTGAAGCGCGCCAGCGCGGCCGGACGGTAGACGTCGTGGGTGGTGTCGTCTTCGCGGGTCCAGATCAGCTGCACCGGCTTGCCGCCGGCGGCCAGGGCCACGGCGACGGCCTGCGCCACCATGTCGCCTTCCAGGCGGCGCCCGAAGCCGCCACCCAGCAGCATCACCTCGATCGTCACATCCTCGCGCGCGACGCCGGCGACTTTCGCCGCGACGTCGACCGCGATGCTCGGCACCTGCGTGGAGGCCCAAAGGTGGACCTTGCCGTCCGCGACCTGGGCGGTACAGTTCACCGGCTCCATCGTCGCATGCGCGAGGAAGGGGGCGCGGTATTCGGCCGTGACGGTTTTCGCCACGCCGCTCACATCTTGCGTGCCGCTTTCGAAATAGGCGTAGCCGGACTCATTGTCGAGGGCATCGGCGAAGCGCTTGAAAATGGACTCCGAGGACAAGGCCCTGCCCTCCTCCTCGTGCCAGCGCACGGTCAGCGCGGCGGCGGCCGTCTTGGCCTGCCACCAGCTGCGCGCGATCACCGCCACTCCCGCGCCGGCGCCGGCGTACTGGCCGGCGCTCGAGGACACATCGACCACGCGCACCACGCCCGGCATCGCCAGTACCGGTTTCGCGTCGAACCAGGCGAGGCCGGCGCCGACCACGGGCGCCATCCTGACGGCCGCGTACAGCATGCCGGGTGGGCGGGCGTCGATGCCGAACAGCGCGCTGCCATCGACCTTGGCCGGCGTATCGGGGCGCGGCACCGATTTTCCGATCAGGCCGAATTCGCGCGGCTCCTTCAGGCGCACGTCGCCGGCGTCAATACCGGCGCCGACCTGCGCTGCGCGCGCGGCCAGGCTGCCGTAGGACGCGCGCCGGCCATCCTTGTGGATCACGAAGCCGTCCTCGGTGCGCAGGTCGGCCGGCTGGGCCTTCCAGGCCTCGGCCGCGGCTTTGACAAGCATTGCGCGCGCCACGGCGCCGGCCTCGCGCATCGGCATCCACGCGTCCTTCACGCTGGTCGAGCCGCCGGTGAACATGATCCCGAGTTCACGCCCGATCTTCCCCAGCATCCACTGGGTGCCGTCCTTCACATTCCCCCGTTCGTCCGGGTGGAATGGCAGGTTCTCGCGCAGCACGGCGAGGTTGCCGAAGATCTTGTCGATCGGCGCGGGCGCGATGCGCACTTTGGCAAGCGGCGCGTCCAGCTCCTCGGCCACCAGCATCGGCAGCGCCGTGTGCACGCCCTGGCCCATCTCGCTGCGGGGCACGACGACGGAGACCGTACCATCAGGCGCGATCGCGATCCAGCCGTTGAGGGCGACCGTACCCTGGGCCACCGGCAGCGGTTCGCTGGTATGCAGGCGCTGGCGCGGCGGGCGCGTGCCCCAGCCGACCAGCAGCGCGCCGCCGGCCACCAGGCCGCCCAGCAGGAAGCGGCGGCGCGAACGCCGTGCGGGTGCTGCCTCTTCAGGTGCCGGCGCCTTCGGTGCCGTGTTCGTGTCTCTCATGCGTGTGACTTCCCCATTCTTGCAGCAGCTCTTCCGGCGCCACCGGCCGGCCGTACAGGTAACCCTGTGCGCGCGCGCAGCCGTGACGCAGCAGGAATGCCGCCTGTTCTTCGTTTTCCACCCCCTCGGCGATCACCGAGAGGTTCATGCTTTTACCGAGCTGGATGATGGCGATCGCGATCGCCTCGTCGTTCGAATCGACCGCGATGTCCTTGATGAAGCTGCGGTCGATCTTCAGCACGTCCACCGGCAGCTGCTTCAAATAGGCCAGCGACGAGTAGCCGGTGCCGAAATCGTCGATCGCCAGGCCGACACCGATCGCGTGCAGCGCGTGGACGAACGCGAGCGCGTCGCCGGTGTTCATGATCACCGACTCCGTCACTTCCAGCTGCAGGCGGCGCGGCGCGAGTCCGGTCGTCACCAGCGCCTGCTCGACCAGCGGCGCCATCGCCCCGCGCTCGACCTGGCGCACCGACAGGTTGACCGCCATCTTCGGCACCTGCAGGCCGGCCTCGTCCCAGCGCAGCATCTGGCGGCAGGCCTCGAACAGCACCCATTCGCCGAGCTGGTTGATGAAGCCGGTGTCCTCGGCCATCGGGATGAAGCGCACCGGACTCACCTGGCCGAGTTCGGGATTATGCCAGCGTACCAGCGCTTCCACCCCAATCAATTTGCCGCTGTCGATTTCGACCTGCGGCTGGTAGTGCAGATAGATCTCGCCGCGCTCGATCGCGCGCCGCAGCAGCGCTTCCATGCGCAGGCGCTCGACGCCCTCGCCGTCCATGGCCGGCGAGTAGAACTGGTAACCGTTGCGGCCGCGCGACTTGGCCTGGTACATGGCGACGTCGGCATTTCGCACCAACAGGTTCGCGTCCTGGCCGTCCGCCGGGAACAGGCTGATGCCGATCGAGCCGGTGACGAAGAGTTCGTGGCTGGCCACCATGAAGGGCTGCTCGAACAGCGCCATCATCTTGGCCGCCACCTGGCGCGCGCCAAACGCCCCGTCCACGTTCTCGAGCAGGACGATGAATTCGTCGCCGCCCAGGCGCGCCAGCGTGTCGCCGTCGCGCAGGCGCTGGCCCAGGGCGCCCGCCACCTGCTTCAGGAGTTCGTCGCCGACGTGGTGGCCGAGGGTGTCGTTGATGTTCTTGAAGCGGTCGAGATCGATGAACATGACGGCCAGCTGCTGGCCTTCGCGCGCCGCGCGGCCGATCGCGTGCAGCAGCCGGTCCTGGAACAGCAGGCGGTTCGGCAGGCTGGTGAGCGGATCGTGGTGCGCCAGGTAGTCGAGCTTTTCCTGCGATTCCTTGAGGCGCGTGATGTCGCTGAAGACGCCCACGTAATGGGTCACCTTGCCGTCGTCGCCGCGCACGGTCGAGACGGTGAGCCACTGCAGCCAGGCCTCGCCATCTTTGCGCGTGCTCCACAACTCGCCGCGCCAGAAGCCGGTGTCGTTCAGCTGGCGCCACATGTTCCAGTACAGTTCCTGGTCGCCGGGGCTGGAGCGCGTCACGTTCCAGGGCTTGCCGACGACTTCCTCCATGGCGAAGCCGGTGATGTAGGTGAAGGCGGGATTCACGGTCACGATGTTGCCGTGCATGTCGACCACCATCACGCCGTCGGCGATGTGCTCCAGCACGGTGCTCGACAGGCGCAGCTTTTCCTCGCTTTCCTTGCGCTCGGAGATGTCGGCGAAGACCCAGACGTTGCCCGCTTCCGGATGGCCGGGATCGATCGAACTGCCGCTCACCAGGCACCACAGCAGGCTGCCGTCGCGGCGCCGGAACTGGCGCTCGTGGCTGGAGTCTTCGCCGCGCGCGAGCAGCGGGAAGAATGCGTCTTCGGCCTTGGCATGCTCGCCGGGCGAGACGAACAGGATCGAGGCCGGCTCGCCTTCCAGCGTGCCCTCGGGATAGCCGAACAGCTGCTCGGTGCGGCGGTTGACCGAGACGATGCGCCGCTCGCGCGTGAAGACCACGCCGAACATGACGTTGTCGAGGATGGCGCTCTGCTCGGCCAGCAGCGCGCCGATGCGCATTTCGTTGTGCTTGCGTTCGCTGATGTCGGAGATGATGCCGTCGACCCAGAAGCCTTCGTCGCCGGGCATGTGCTGCGGCTGGCCGCTTTCCAGCACCCAGCGTTCCTTTCCCTTGGCATCGACGATCCGGTATTCGACTTCATAGCTGGTCCCCGATTGCAGGGCGGCGCGCAGCACCTGGCTGCGCAGGGCCTGGTCCTGGGGCCAGATCAGGCGCGACCAGGCGTCGGTATCGCCCCGCATCAGTTCAGACGCCGGGATGCCGGCGATCTCCTCGATCGCCTCGCTGACGAAATCGATGGTCCCGCGCGCCCGGGCGCGGAACACGGCGCCCGGCACCTGGGTCACGATCGAGCGGAACTGTTCCTCGCGCCGCGCGACGTCGACGAACAAGGTGCGGATCGCGACCCGCATGCGTTCCATTTGCTTGCCGAGGCGTCCCAGTTCGCCGTCGACGTCGAGTACCAGCGGCGTGTCGAAGTCGCCGCGCGAGAGACGGTCGGAGAAGTTGGCGACGGTGCGCAGCGGTGCCTGCAGGCGCCGGCGCAGGAAAGCGAGGATGAGCAGCAGCGAGACCGTGACCTGGACCGCCAGCACCAGCGCATAGTCGCGCTGCTTGCGGCGCAGCTCCTGCTGGCTGCGCAGGTCGTCCATCTCGATCACCAGGTCGCCGATGTGCTGGCCCTGCATCTCCACCCGCCGTTCGGCGCGCAGCACGTGGCCGCGCGCCCGCTCGGGGGCACGCACGTCGATCGCACCGGTACCGGCCTGGCCGCGCACCTGGATGCGCACTACGGACGGGTCGCGCATCACCGAGTCGACCAGCGAGCGTGCGGCGTCGGGATTCATGTTCCAGAGCGACTCGCGCATGCCGAGCGCGAGGATTTCGGCGTTGCGCTGCAGGGTGTCGTTGAGTTCGGCGGCCGTGTTCTGGCGTTCCTGGACCGCGAGCAGGAAGTAGCTGGCCACCAGCGCGGGAATCACGAGGCCGCCGATGACGACCATCAGCATGGCGCCGTACACCGACTTGGTGTACAGCCTGCTTACTCTGGAGGTGAAACCGCGCAAGTCTAATCGTGGCATGGTCGTACCCGCAAAGGTCCCTTGTCAGCCTATCATCGCATAGCCGTGACCGCCCGGGCGGAAAGGCCACCCAAGCGTGCTCAGGTATTGCGGCGCGGGTAGCCGGCGGCCAGGATGCGCTGCCAGACGATCTCTTTCTGCTCGGCCGTCATGGCAACCCACTGGGCGACCTCGACATAGGTGCGGCCGCAGCCGCGGCAGACCTCGTCGAAGGTGGTGGAGCAGACGGCGACGCAAGGCGTGTCCGGACGCGGAGGGAGCGGCTGCGTACCGCCTTCGCCATTAGCGGGCTGGTCCGACATCGAGCTTGTCCCATCCTTCGTGGCCCAGTTTTTCCATGGTCTCGATGTTCTTCTCGAAGATCTCGGCCGCATCCGGGAAGGCTTCGACGGCGCGCTCGATGCTCTCCTCGCGCAGGATCTGCAGGATCGGGTAAGGCGCGCGGTTGGTGTAGTTCTCGATATCGTTCTTGTCGGTATCGGCGAACTGGTACTCCGGGTGGAAGCTGGCGACCTGCAGTTCGCCGTCGAGCTGCATGTCCTCCACGGCGGCATCGGCCACGTCCAGGAATTCGTTGTAGTCGAGGAAATCGTCGAGCACGAAGGGATGGATCAGCAGCGTGGTGTCGACTTTCTCGGCCGGGGTGTCGGACAGGTTCTGCAGCTCGTTCATCAATTCCTCGAGCAGGGCCTCGGGCGTGCGCGCGCTCGATACGACGTAGCGCACCTGCTCCTTGACATACACGGACTTGGCGAAGGGGCAGAGGTTGAGGCCGATGACGGCCTTTTCCAGCCAGTTGCGGGTGGCGGCGATGATGGCGTCATCGTCTGCGTTGAGGTTGGCGGTGCTCATATCAGATAGGTGTTCTCGAAAAGGAAACGCGGTGCAATACGCGGATTGTACGCACAGTTTGCGTGTGCTCATAGGTCAGGTATTCGAGGCGGGTAAGTTGAAAAATGCCGAGCCGGACAGGAAGAGCGATATTTCATTAATGATTCGACAAGCATGCAGTAGCGGCGAGTTGTTTCCACGAGGAATATATTGCCTGAAGGGATTTCAGCATACTCCACTGGAGTACCACGATTGCTACATAGAAAGGAAATCCATATACCCCCTTGATGTGTTATCAAAAGAGTTTCAAGTTAGCAAAAAGGATAGACAAGAAATTTTGTAACTGCCCAGGATTATTACTTGACTGTCTCAACAGCTGCTTCGTACACTGCCCTCTTAATCGTCAGCCCCGCCGTTCTTTAGAGCAACACTGGACGCAACACTGGAAAGCGAAACGACATGACCCGTCAAACCTCAATTGCTGCCGCGCTGGTGCTTCTGTTCTCGGCTCCCTTCGCCCAGGCCATCGACAATGCCCCGGTCAACGCGCTGCAAGGCGCCGCCGTGCTGCGCCCTGCCACCGCCGCCGCCGCGAATGGCGCCGCGAACGGTGCGGCCGTCCTGAAAGTCGACGAATACAAGGAAACCGACGTCTGGGGCCGCATCCGCAGCGGCTACGCGATTCCCGACATCAACAACAACCTGGTCGAACGCCATACCCGCTCCTATAGCGCCAAGCCCGACTACATGGCCCGCATTTCCGGCCGCGCGTCGCTCTACCTGTTCCACGTGGTGCAGGAGCTGGAAAAGCGCGGCATGCCGACCGAACTGGCCCTGCTGCCGGTGATCGAATCGGCCTTCAATCCTCAAGCCCTGTCGACCGCGAGCGCCGCCGGCCTCTGGCAGTTCGTGCCGGGCACCGGCAAGGACTATGACCTCAAGCAGAACATGTTCAAGGACGAGCGCCGCGGCGTGCTGGCCTCGACCGACGCCGCCCTCACCTACCTGCAGCGCCTGTACACCATGTTCGGCGACTGGCAGCTGGCCCTGGCCGCCTACAACTGGGGTGAAGGCAATGTCCAGAAGGCGATCAAGAAGAACCAGGCGCTGGGTAAACCAACCGATTTCGAAAGCCTGGCCGACCTGATGCCGGCCGAGACCCGCAACTACGTGCCGAAGCTGCAGGCCGTGAAGAACATCGTTGCCAACCCGGGCCAGTACAACGTGGTGCTGCCGGTGATCGACAACCAGCCCTACTTCACCGCCATCGACAAGACCAGCGACATCGACCTGGCCGTCGCCGCCCAGCTGGCGGAAATGTCGATCGACGAATTCAAGGCCCTGAACCCGCAGTTCAAGCGTCCGGTCATCACCGGCGACGACCGCACCAAGATCCTGCTGCCCCAGAAGAACGCCGAGAAGTTCCACCTGAACCTGGCGCAATGGGGCCAGGCGCTGTCGAGCTGGACCACGCACCGCATCACCAGCGCCAAGGAAAGCATCTCCTCGCTGGCCTCGAAGTTCGGCACCACGCCGGAAGTCATCCGCCAGGCCAACAATATCCCGATGCAAACCCGCCTGAAGGCCGGTTCGACCATCCTGGTGCCGAAGACCTCGGCCTCGGCCGGTACCGACATCGCCGACAGCATCGTCGATAGCGCCGTCATGGCGCTGGAGGCGGACCGCGGCGACAAGGTGCGCAGCAGCCGTTACAAGACCAAGGCGACGGCCGCGTCGAATTCGCGCGTTTCTCGCAACACCAACAGCCGCCGCAAGCACCGTTGAGCGGCCACGGCCCGGGCAGGATTGCCGGGCCGGACTCCCTTCCGATCCGATGCCGCCTTGCGCGGCGTCGCGCCATTCTTTGCGTTAGCTCAAATCAGCCGTACTGTGCAAGCATTCGCAAACTACTGTATAGTGTCGTTTGTGCGCTGCAATAACTCGACAATACGTCGCCTGCCAGCCCACAACGCAAGCAAGTAAAGCAAGTAACAAACAAGCAGCATCGCAGCCCAGGCCAGCCGTTCCAGGCAGCCTCCCATAAAGCCCTCCCGCCCTGCGTGTCGATCCTTGACACCGTCCCGGCGCAAAGCTTTTGTGCCGAAATTTCTTTCATTCTGAGTCATTTCGTTGTGTTGGTTCGCGTTGCTATTTTGCGCCCGTTCATACTGACGAGCGCCGATCACTACCGAAAGAAAAGCAAACAATGAGTTTTGAAGCACTAGGTCTCCACGCGTCCCTCGTCAAGGCAGTCACCGAAGCCGGCTACCTGAAGCCGACCGCAGTCCAGGAACAGGCGATCCCCGCCGCCATCGGCGGCCGCGACCTGCTGGTCTCGTCGCAAACCGGTTCGGGCAAGACCGCGGCTTTCATGCTGCCGTCGCTGAACAAGTTCGCCAACATCGAACCGGCGCCGATGAGCCGTACCCCTGCGCAGGAAGCGCAGTCGGCCCGTTCGCGCGGCGAGCGCGTCCGTTTCAAGCCAGCCCAGCCGAAGATGCTGGTGCTGACCCCTACCCGCGAGCTGGCCCTGCAGGTCACCACCGCGACCGAGCAATACACCACCTCGATGCGCCGCATCCGCGCCGTCTCGATCCTGGGCGGCATGCCTTACCCGAAGCAGATGCAGCTGCTGTCGAAGAATCCTGAAATCCTGGTCGCGACCCCGGGCCGCCTGATCGACCACATGGAGTCGGGCAAGATCGACTTCTCGCAACTGGAAATCCTGGTGCTGGACGAAGCCGACCGCATGCTGGACATGGGCTTCATCGAGGACATCGAAAAGATCGTTGCCGCCACCCCGGAAACGCGCCAGACCATGCTGTTCTCGGCCACGCTCGATGGCGTCGTCGGCAACATGGCGCGCCGCATCACCAAGGATCCGCTGACCATCCAGATCGCCAGCGGTACCAAGCGCCACGAGAACATCGTGCAGAAGGTCCACTTCGTCGACGACCTGTCGCACAAGAACCGCCTGCTCGACCACCTGCTGCGCGACGAGTCGATGGACCAGGCCGTGGTGTTTACCGCCACCAAGCGTGACGCCGACACCATCGCCGACCGCCTGAACATCGCCGGCTTCGCAGCCGCCGCCCTGCACGGCGACATGCACCAGGGCGCGCGCAACCGCACCCTGGACAGCATGCGCCGCGGCCAGGTGCGTGTGCTGGTGGCGACCGACGTCGCCGCCCGCGGCATCGACGTGCCGACCATCACCCACGTGGTGAACTACGACCTGCCGAAGTTCCCGGAGGACTACGTGCACCGTATCGGCCGTACCGGCCGTGCCGGCCGTAACGGCATCGCCGTGTCGCTGGTGAACCACGCCGAAGGCATGAACGTCAAGCGCATCGAACGCTTCACCAAGCAGACCATTCCGGTCGACGTGGTCGAAGGTTTCGAGCCGAAGCGTTCGGCGCCGGCACGTACCGGCGCCCGTCCGGGCTGGAAGCCGGGCGACGGCCGCAGCGCCGCCAAGCCGGGCCAGCGCAGCTTCAGCAAGCCCTACGGCCAGCGTGAAGGCGCGCCGCGCGAAGGCGGTTACAACCGCGAGGGTGGCTATAACCGCGAGGGTGGCCACAATGCGGCACCGCGTACCGGCGGCTACAACCGCGAAGGTGGCTACAACCGCGACGCGGCGCCACGCACCGGTGGCTATAACCGCGAGGGTGGCCACAATTCGGCACCGCGCGAAGGCGGCTATAACCGCGACGCAGCACCACGCCGCGAAGGCAACGGCGGCTACCGCGGCAACAGCGCCCACCCGCGCTCGTTCGACAACGCGCGCCGCACGTTCGGCGACAACTGATCGTCGTTCGCGTGAATGAAGAAGGCTGCCTCGGCAGCCTTTTTTTCGTCTGTTTCACGCGGCGTTCGGATGCAGGCGTACCTGCCTGCGCCGTTCGGCGCCGAACATCCTCATGCCGAAGCAATGCTCGCGGATGGCGAGCCAGGTTGCGGGAATCACGAGCAGGACGCCTGCGGCGATGCTCGGCGAGGCGACCAGGCGCAGCCAGTCGGTGCGCAGGACCGAGTACAGGAATGCGATGCTCAAGGCCAGCAGGCGGGCGCAGGCACCGGTAATTGCCTGGCGGAGGTCCTTCGTGTTGTCGAGTCGCGCTTTCATACCGCACCATGTCGCATTGCTGTTGAACTGTGCTCATTAAACCCCAGCCCGGCCCCGTTGCGACATGGATGCACTCCTACGCCGGTGTCGGCCAATGTCCAAGCTGCGGATCGGATTCGAAGCCAGTGGGCGGGCAGACAAGACGCCCCGTATAATCGCGAACCGTCCACCTCAGCGCTCGATATCAATCAATGGATCGTCTCCGCATTCTCATCGCCAGCCCCGCGGCGGCAGCCGACAACAACGGCAACTGGCAAACCGCCAGCCGCTGGGCACGCTTCCTGCGCGGCCCCTATGCGGTCACGGTGGCGGGCGGCTGGAGTGTGGACGATCCGGCGCCCGACCTCCTGATCGCCCTGCACGCGCGGCGCTCGGCGCAGGCACTGGCCGGCTTCAAGGCCGCGCACCCCGAGCGTCCTGCCCTGCTGGTACTCACCGGCACCGACCTGTACCGCGACATCGACAGCGTGCCCGAGGCGCGCGCCTCGCTCGAGCTGGCCGACGCCCTGGTCGTGCTGCAGGATGCGGGACTGGCGCGCCTGCCCGCGCGGGTACGCCCCAAGGCGCGCGTCATCTACCAGTCCGCGCCGCCGCTGCGCCCAAGCCCGCCGGCACCGGCCAGGCGCCACCTCGACATCTGCATGATCGGCCACCTGCGCCCGGAAAAGGATCCGCAGACCTTCATGCGCGCGGCTGCCCTGGTCCGGACGCCGGGGGTGCGCCTGCTCCATATCGGCGGCGCGCTCGACCCCACCCTGGAACAGGCCGCACGCGACACCGCGGCGGCCACGCCGCGCTACCGCTGGCTGGGACCGCTGCCCCACGCGCGCACGCGCCAGCGCCTGAAACGCTGCCACGCGATGGTCATCGCCTCGCGCATGGAGGGCGGCGCCAACGTCATCATCGAGGCCGTCAGCAGCGGCGTGCCGGTCCTGGCCTCGCACATCGACGGCAATGTCGGCATGCTCGGGCAGGACTACGCGGGCTATTTCGAAGCGGGCGACGCTCCCGCGCTGGCGGCGCTGATCGAGCGCTGCGTGGCAGACCCGGATTTCGACGCCCTGCTGCGGCGCCAGTGCGCCGCCCGCGCCGGATTGTTCCTGCCGGAGACCGAACGAGCGGCGCTTTCCGACTTGGTGGATAATCTGCTGCCCGCACCCAGGGTAGCTTGACAACTCAATAATGGAACCGAACATGAACGCGCCCGACCAAACCATCAAACTGACTTCCTTTTCGCACGGCGGCGGCTGCGGCTGCAAGATCGCGCCCGGCGTGCTGGCCGAAATCCTCAAGAAGTCGAGCGGCTTCCCGGTGCCGCCCCAGCTGATGGTCGGGATCGAGACCGCCGACGATGCCGCCGTCTATAAACTCAACGACGAGCAGGCCCTGATCGCCACCACCGACTTCTTCATGCCGATCGTCGACGATCCCTTCGACTTCGGCCGCATCGCCGCCACCAATGCCATCTCCGACGTGTATGCGATGGGCGGCACCCCGATCATGGCCCTGGCCCTGGTGGGCATGCCGATCAACAAGCTGCCGGTCGAAACCATCGGCGAGATCATCCGCGGCGGCGAGTCGATGTGCGCCGAAGCCGGGATCCCGATCGCCGGCGGCCACACCATCGACTCGGTCGAACCGATCTACGGCCTGGTGGTCATGGGCCTGGTGCATCCGGATAAAGTCAAGCGCAATGCCGACGCCAGGGCCGGCGACGTGCTCATCCTCGGCAAGCCGCTGGGCGTGGGCGTGCTCTCGGCCGCGCTCAAGAAGGACGTGCTGGGCGCCGATGGCTATGCCGCGATGATCGCCAACACGACCAAGCTGAACAAGCCGGGCCAGGCGCTGGCGGCGATGGAAGGCGTGCACGCGCTGACCGATGTCACTGGCTTCGGCCTGCTCGGCCACCTGCTGGAACTGGCGCGCGGCGCCAGGCTGTCGGCCGAACTCGAGATGGCCGACATCCCGCTGCTGCCGGGCGTGCTGCAGCTGGCCCACGACGGCTATTTCACCGGCGCTTCCGGCCGCAACTGGCAGGCGTATGGCAAGGAGGTGACGCTCTCGGCGAACGTGACGCCGGCCCAGCAGGCCCTGCTGACCGACCCGCAGACCTCGGGCGGCCTGCTCGTGTCCTGCGATCCGGCCGTCGCCGATGCCGTGCTGGCCCTGTTTGCACGCGAGGGGTTCGGCGAGGCGAAGGTCATCGGCCGCATGGTCGCAGGCACCCCGGGCGTGCTGGTCAAAGCCTGATCCGGTTCCCACATATGCATATATCACGGCAACGAAAATGTTGCCGTGTCAATACTTTTATTTTTTGCATGCAAGGTGCATCATTGTTTTTTTAAGAATTGTCGGCTGTATAATGCTCGCTGCCGGCGCAGACCGGACTCGACAGTTCTAACAAAAATCTCCAGAGACAATGCCCACGCAACAGGCCGCTCCGGCGGCGCTCGACCCGCCCCCTCCCCCTGGGCAGACCACCCGCCTGGCCGACGTTTTCCTCGGCACCGACAGCCTGCAACGCCGCACCTTGCAGCTGCTGGGCCTGGCCGCCCTGGTCACCGCCATCATCGTCCTCCTGCTCGTTTACGCGGCCAGCATCGGCGTTGCCGACGTCGTCCAGGTCGCGGTGCTGTCCAGCCTGTTTTTCGTGTTCATCCTCGGCTTTTATGCCGTCATCCGCAGTGGCCTGAACCGGCGCTTCGCCGATCCCACGCTGGCCATGCCGCAAACCATCCTGGCCCAGACCCTGATCGCCGGCGTCTATGCCGTGACGGGGCCGGTGCATGGCGCGACCGTGATCATGCTGTCGCTGGTGATGGTGTTCGGCATGTTCAGCCTGCGCCCGAGCGCCGTGCGCCACGCCAGCGTCTACACGGTGATCCTGATGGGCGTCGTGATGTACTGGTGCACGGACAACCTGCCGCTGCACTATCCGCTGGGCCAGGAGCTCTTCAATTTCGCGCTGACCGCGATCGTGATGCTGGCGATTTCCAAGCTGTCGGGCCAGCTGTCCGATATGCGCACGCGCCTGAAAACGCAGAAGATCGCCCTCGAACAGGCCCTGGGCCACATCAAGGAAATGGCCGCGCGCGACGAGCTGACGGGCCTGCCGAACCGGCGCCGCATGATGACGCTGCTGCAGGAGCACGCGACGCGCCACGCGCGCGGCGGGCCGCGCTTTTTTGTCTGCATCATCGATCTCGACCACTTCAAGAGCATCA
The DNA here is from genome assembly GCF_004798585.1 of Massilia sp. Mn16-1_5. Classification (GTDB taxonomy): domain Bacteria; phylum Pseudomonadota; class Gammaproteobacteria; order Burkholderiales; family Burkholderiaceae_D; genus Telluria. The sequence goes on along the minus strand of NZ_PPXQ01000022.1, from coordinate 9,553 downwards.
ACGACACCTACGGCCACGCGGCCGGCGACGCGGTGCTGCGCGCGTTTGCCACCCAGGCCCAGGTCGTGCTGCGCACCACCGACATGATCGGACGCTGGGGCGGCGAGGAATTCCTGCTGCTCCTGCCGGAAAGCGCGCCGGGCGACCCGACCCTGGGCGTGGCGCGCCTGCGCGAGAGCCTGGCCAGCCTGCCAGCCAGCCCTGTCCTGCACGACCTGCGCGTGCAATTCTCGGCCGGGTTCGCGCGCTACGAGGACGGCGAGCCGATCGACCAGGCGATCGAGCGCGCCGACCGGGCCCTGTACGCGGCCAAGTCGGCGGGACGCAACCGCAGCGTCGTGCTCTGAGGATCAGTCGGGCCGGGACGGCCCCTTGTGCGGGACCGGAGGATGGGCGGCACGCCGCACCACGACGGGCTGGCGCAGTTTGTGCAGCTGGCGCGCCAGCATGACCAGTCCAGCCAGCAGCGCGATGAACGCCAGCATGACCGGCAAAGGCAAACCCAGGAAAACGCTCGTTTTATCCATGACCGCTCCGTCGTCTATTGCCCAGCGTTATGCCGGCGCAAGAGCCTACTGTGCCATTGGCCTAATCACGAGAAATTGAGGCGGCGCAAGACGACGCGGGAGAGCGCTTCAGGCGGTCATTGTCAAAGGCGGATGCGCCTCCGGCCTGCCACGCCCGACGCGTTCGTACTCGGCGATCACCTGGGCGCCGAACAGCAGCAGCGTGGCCCCGATCTCGAGGCTGAACATGACGACGATCGCCGTCGTCATCGAGCCGTAGACGACGTTCACCTGGGATAAAGTCGAGAAGTACCAGACCAGCACGTGACGCGCGATTTCCCACAACAGCGCCGCCGTGACGCCGCCCACCAGCGCATGCGAGAGCGACAGGCGCCCGACCGGCATCACGAGATAGATCGAGGTCAGCACCAGGATCTCGCCCAGCAATCCCAGCAGATACAGCAGCGCGCCGGAGACGCCGCCCAGCGACCAGGTGGCGCCGAACAGGCGCACGCTTTCCGTGCCCATCACCTGCAGGGTGCTGGCGACCACGGTGACGAGCATCACGCCCACGCCCAGCGCCAGGATATAGCAGTAAGGCAGCACCGCCGAGACGAGAAAATGGCGGCGCCGGACCGCCACGCGGTGCACGAAGATCACGCTCATCGCGTTTTCCAGCACCGTAAACGCGAAGGAGCTGAAGAACAGCATGGTCACGCCCAGGACCCAGGTGATCACATCCCGGTTGTCGAGGAAGTTGGCGACTTCGGTGACGATCGAGGCCGACTGCCCCGGCACCAGCAGTTCCAGGTAGCGGCGCAGCGTGAGCAGCAGTTCGGCCTGGTCGATGAAGTGCGACAGCGCCACCACCGCCAGCATCAGGAAGGGCACGATCGACAGCAGCGCGTAATAGGCGACCGCGCCCGCCAGCAGCAATCCCTGGTTGGCGCGAAAGCCCTTCAGGACGCTGAGGGTGAAAGCCAGCGGGTGCGACAGGATGTAGGCGTTGGCGCGCCGGTTCAGGATCCGGATACGGGTGCGGCGGATGCGCAGCCGGCGCAAGCGCAAGGGCGCAAGCCCCTTCATTTTGCCAGCCTGATGCCGGTAAATTGCCAGCGCGCGTAGGCAGGAAAGAAATTGCGGTAGCTGGCACGCGCATGTCCGCCTGGGGTCGCGCAGGACGAGCCGCGCAGCACGTACTGGTTGACCATGAACTTGCCGTTGTATTCGCCGATCGCGCCCGGCGCCGCCGCATAGCCGGGATACGGCGCATAGCTGCTGCTGGTCCATTGCCAGCAGGCGCCGAACATTTGCGTCAAGCCTTCGCCGGCGGCGGCCTCCGGATGCAGGCGGCCGGCCTCGATGCTGGCCAGGCGCGCGGCGAATTCCCATTCGGCTTCAGTCGGCAGGCGCGCGCCGCACCAGCGCGCATAGGCGTCGGCCTCGTACAGCGACAGGTGCGTCACCGGACGCGCCGGATCGAGCGGCACTTCCCCGTGCAGGGTGAACTCGCACCAGCCGCCGTCTTCCTGGCGCCGCCAGTACAAGGGCGCCGCCAGCTCGCCGGATGCCACCCGGTCCCAGCCTTCGGCCAGCCACAGGGCCGGGTCGCGGTAGCCGCCGGCCTCGATGAAGGCCGCGTATTCGCCATTCGTCACCAGGCGCGAAGCCAGCTTGAAGGGAGCGACATAGCTGCGGTGACGCGGCAACTCGTTGTCGAAGCAAAAGCCGCGGCCGTCGAAGCCGATCTCGACCAGGCCGCCGTCGAAGTCGATGAATTCCAGCGCGCCCGGATCCCTGTCCGGCGCCATGCCCTCGCCGTCGTAGCCGGGCGCGATCGGGTTCTGCGCCAGCAGGTGCTTGACGTCGGTGAGCATCAATTCCTGGTGCTGCTGCTCGTGCTGCAGCCCGAGCGTGACGAGCTCCGCCAGGGACCCGTCGCCGCTTCCCCCTTCCAGCAGGCGCAGCATGCGCGCGTCGACGTCGGCGCGGTAGGCTTTCACGTCGTCGAGCGAGGGACGGGTGAGCAGGCCGCGCTGGGCGCGCGGGTGCTTGGCGCCGACGCCGTTGTAGTAGGAATTGAACAACACCCGGAAGGCGCTGTGGAAGGGCCGGAAGCCCGGTTCGCGCGGCTCGAGGATGAAGGTCTCGAAGAACCAGGTCGTGTGCGCCAGGTGCCATTTGATGGGACTGGCGTCGGACATCGACTGGGCGCAGCAGTCCTCGTTCGACAGCGGCGCGGCCAGTTGCAGGGAACGTTGGCGCACGGCCTGGAAATCATCGCGCAGCATCGCAGGACTCGATTCAAACCTCAGGCGATCGCCTGGGCATGGATGACGGCGAAGGGACAGCGCGGATCGGTCCACACCCGGGTCGCCTCGAAGCCCGACTGTTCGAGCAGGTCGATGGCGTCGGCCTGGCGGTACTTGTAGCTGTTTTCGGTGTGGATGCGCTCGCCTTCGGCGAAATCGCGCCCGCCGCCCGGCCAGCATACGCGCTGGGCCTGCTTGGCCTCGAGGTGCATCTCGACCCGGCCGGCCGCCTCGTTGTAGAAGCCCACGTGGCGCCACTGTTTGATGTCGAAGTCGCTGCCGAGCAGCTGGTTCACGTGGCGCAGCACGTTCAGGTTGAAGGCGGCCGTGACGCCGAGGGCGTCGTCGTAGGCGGCGTCGAGGGTGGCCTTGTCCTTGGCCAGGTCGATGCCGATCAGCAGGCCGCCGTCCGGCCCGCAGCTCTTGCGCAGGCGGGTCAGGAAGACGCGCGCCTCGGGCGGCGTGAAGTTGCCGAGCGAAGAGCCGGGATAGAAGAACAGGCGGCGCTCGGCACGCACATTCTCAGGGAGTTCCAGCCCGCTGGAAAAATCGAGCCCCAGCGCCTGCATGTCGATCTGCGGGAAGCGCAGGCGCAGGCGCGCCAGGGCGTCGCTGACGAACTCGGTCGAGATGTCGACCGCGACGTACTGCGCCGGGCGCAGCAGCGGGAACAAATCTGCCGCCTTGGCGCAGTTGCCGGCGCCCAGGTCGATCATGGTCGTGCCGATGCCGCAGGCGCGGGCGATCTCGCGGCCGTAGCGCGCGAAGATCCCGGCTTCGGTACGGGTCGGGTAGTACTCGGGCAGCTCGCAGATGGCCTCGAACAGCTTCGAGCCGAGGGCGTCGTACAGGAACTTCGGCGAGATGGTCGCGTGGCGGGCGCCCAGGCCGTCGTACAGCTCGGCCGGCACGTGGGCGCTGGCAGCGCTGGTGGACGGTGCCGCGGCCAGCGCGGGCTTCTCGGTTGTGCAGGACGTCAGCATAAGGTTTATCATTCGTGCCGCCGGGGTGCCGGATGCGCCCCTGCTAGGGAAGATGTTGCTGTTTTTGCTATCATAGCGGAAGTCTGAAATCCTCCGCGTTTGCCAGCCGCGCTAGCGTGCTCGCCGCCCTGCCTTTGTCCTTTACAAGAAGAAAGCTCGCCATGTCCCCATCGACCGTCCTGAAGTCCTTGCTCGCCGCCTGCGCCGCCACCGTCCTGCTGGCCGCCCCTGCCTCCGCCCAGAACACCCCGGGCGTGCTGCGCGTCTCGGCCATTCCGGACGAAGCGCCGACCGAACTGCAGCGCAAGTTCAAGCCGCTGGGCGACTACCTGGCCAAGGCCACCGGCCTGAAGGTCGAGTTCACCCCGGTGACCGACTACGCCGCCTCGGTCGAAGGCCTGATCAACCACAAGCTCGACATGGTCTGGTTCGGCGGCTTCACCTTCGTGCAGGCCAATGTGCGCAGCAAGGGCCAGATCGTGCCCCTGGTGCAGCGCGCCGAAGACGAAAAGTTCCGCTCGGTGTTCATCACGACCCAGCCCGGCATCAACAAGCTGGAAGACCTGCGCGGCAAGACGCTGTCCTTCGGTTCCGAATCCTCGACCTCGGGCCACCTGATGCCGCGCTCGTTCCTGCTGGCGGCCAAGATCAACCCGGACACCGACCTCAAACGCGTCGCCTTCTCGGGCGCGCACGACGCGACGGTGGCGGCGGTGGCCGGCGGCAAGGTCGATGCCGGCGCCCTGAACATCTCCGTCTGGGAAAAGCTGGTCGAAGCCAACAAGGTCGACCCGAAGACCGTGCGCGTGTTCTACACCACGCCGGGCTACTACGACTACAACTGGTCGGTGCACGCCAACATGGCCCCAAGCCTGCAGAAGAAAATCCGCGACGCCTTCCTGGCGCTGGACTCCTCGACCCCGCAAGGCAAGGAAATCCTCGACCTGCAGCGCGCCACCAAGTTCGTGCCGACCAAGGCCGAGAACTACAAGGCGATCGAAGCGGCGGCGAAGAATGCCGGCCTGCTCAAGTAAGACCGTTGGCGGCGTCATGAGTTTCAAGCTCGACAAACTGACCGTGCGTCACCTGGCCGGGAGCCAGGCGGCGGCGCTGCACGCGCTCGACCTGCATGTGCAGCAGGGCGAGCAGCTGGCGCTCATCGGTCCGTCGGGCGCAGGCAAGACCACGCTGCTGTCGACGCTCGCCTGCGCGCACCAGCCGAGCGAAGGCGCGCTGTCCGTGTTCGGCCTCGATCCGTGGGCCCTGCCGCAGGCGGCGCGCCATCGCCTGCGCGCGCGCCTGTTCCTGGCGCCGCAGACGCCGCCGCTGCCGCCGCGCCAGCGCGTGGTGACCGCCGTGCTGGCGGCGCGCCTGCCGGCCTGGAGCCTGGGGCGCGCCCTGCGCTCGCTGTTCAAGCCGGTCGACCCCGACGCCGCCTTCGAGGCCCTGCGCCGCTTCGGGCTGGGCGACAAGCTGTATGCGCGCGTCGACCGCCTCTCCGGCGGCGAACGCCAGCGCTGCAGCCTGGCGCGCCTGCTCTTATCCAGTGCCGACGCCTTCCTGGTCGACGAGCCGATCTCGGCCCTCGATCCGGCGCTGGCGCGCATCACCCTCGCGACCCTGCAGGAAGAGGCGGCCGCGCGCGAGGCCACCCTGGTCTGCAGCCTGCACCAGGTCGAGATGGCGCGCGCGCATTTCCAGCGCATCGTCGGCCTGCGCGACGGCCGCATCGTATTCGACCTGCCGCGCGAACAGGTCACCGATGCCATGATCGCCGCCCTCTACGAGAACGAAAGCACCGTCCCGCACCCGCATCCGCCTCACGAGACGCCCGAACGCATTGCCGTCGGCGCCTGCTTCTGAGCATGGCGGCGCTCTCCCACCCCGCCCTGCACCCCGATCCGGCCTGGCGCGGCCGCCTGCTGGCCTGCGCCGTGGCCCTGCTGGTGCTGTGGCCGGCGCTGGTCTACAGCGAGTTCAAGCCCTGGATCCTGTTCGACCCGCAAAGCCTGGCCGCGGCCGGCGGCTTCCTGTCCGACTTCCTGCATCCGGCGCATTCGCTCGAGTTCCTGGCCATGGTGCTGCGCGAGACCTGGATCACGGTCGCGATTGCCACCGCCGGCCTGGCGCTGGCCCTGCTGGGCGCGATTCCCGCGACCCTGCTGGTGAGCGAGCGGCTGTCGATCTCGCGCCTGGGTACGGGCCGCGTGCGCTGGCCGGCGGCCCTCTTGCGCCAGGGCGTGCGCTGGGTGCTGGTGCTGCTGCGCAGCGTGCCCGAACTGGTCTGGGCCCTGCTATTCGTGCGCGTGGTCGGCCTCGGCCCGACGGCCGGGGTGCTGGCGATCGCCCTCACCTATTCCGGCATGCTGGCCAAGGTGTATGCCGAGATCCTGGAATCGAGCGATGCCCACGCCACCGACGCCCTGCTCGCGAACGGCGCGGCGCGCCTGCCGGCCCTGCTCTACGGCGCCCTGCCGGATGCGGCGGCCGAACTGGTCTCGTACACGATCTACCGCTGGGAATGCGCGATCCGCGGCTCGGCCATCATGGGTTTCGTGGGCGCCGGCGGGCTCGGGCAGCGGATGGATGAATCGACCAAGATGATGGCCGGCGGCGAAGTGGCGACCATGCTGCTCGTGTTCGTGCTGCTGGTGGCTGCGGCCGACCTGGTCTCGACCCTGCTGCGCCGGAGGCTCGGATGATGCGACCATCGCCGCCGCCACGCTCCTGGAGCACGCCGGTCCTGCTGGTACTGCTGCTGGTGCTGGTCGTCGCCAGCTTCGCCACCCTGCGCCTGGACCTGGCCGCCTTCTTCACGCCGGAGGCGGCCGGCACCACGCTGGAATTCCTCGGCGGTTTTACCCCGCCCGAAACGGCTGCGCCGTTTCTGATGAAGACCCTGAACGCGGCGCTCGAGACGCTGTCGATGTCGGCGCTCGGCACCCTGCTGGCCGTGATCGCCGGCCTGGTGCTGGCGCTGCCCGCCAGCGGCCGCTGGGGCGGCGCGGCGCGCGCGCTGGTGCGCGTCATACTCAACGTCCTGCGCTCGATTCCGGAACTGGTCTGGGCCGCGCTGCTGCTGGTCGCCGCCGGCCTCGGTCCCTTCGCCGGAACCCTGGCGCTGGCTGCGCACACGGCGGGCGTGCTCGGGCGCCTGTTCGCCGACGCGCTGGAAAACGCCGAGCCGGCGCCGGAAGCGGCGCTGCGCATCAACGGCGCGCCGGCGCTCAGCGCCTTCTTCTACGCCACCCTGCCCCAGACCCTGCCGCAGATGCTCTCCTACACCCTGTACCGCTGGGAGAACAATATCCGCGCCGCGGCCGTGCTGGGCGTGGTCGGCGCCGGCGGCCTCGGACAGATGCTGAAGTACCACCTGTCGCTGTTCCAGATGCAGAGCGCGGCGACCGTGGTGCTGGCGATGCTGCTGCTGGTGGCCCTGGTCGACGCGATCAGTTACGCGCTGCGGCGCGCCCTCACGAGGTAAAGACAAGACGATGCTCGCACTGGACCGGCTCACCAAGACCTATGGCGGACGCACCGTCCTCTCGAACCTGTCGCACGTGTTCGAAGCCGGCCGCTTCGTCGCCATCATGGGCGAGTCGGGCGTGGGCAAGTCGACCCTGCTGAACCTGATCGCGGGGCTGGACGCGCCCGACAGCGGCCAGGTGATCGTCGACGGCACGCCGATGGCGGCGCTCGACGACGACGCGGCGACGCGCCTGCGCCGCACCCGCATGGGCTTCATCTTTCAGGCCTTCCACGTGCTGCCGCACCTGAGCCTGCGCCAGAACGTGGCGCTGCCGCTGCTCCTGAATCGACACGCTACCGAGCGGGCCGACGCCATGCTGGCGGCGGTGGGCCTGGCCGGACGCGGCGCCGACTTTCCGCGCCAGCTGTCTGGCGGCGAACTGCAGCGCGTGGCGATCGCGCGCGCCCTGGTGCACCAGCCGGCCCTGCTGCTGGCCGACGAGCCGACCGGCAACCTGGATCCGGAAACGGCCGGCGGCATCCTGCGCCTGCTGCGCGCCGAGATCAAGGCGAATGGCGCAGGCGCGATCATGGTCACCCACTCCCACGCGGCGGCCGAGATGGCCGACGAGGTCCTGCTGCTGACGCGCGAAGGACTCAGGCCAGCCCAAGGCATACCTGCTTTTTAGCAACAAATCCCTGCAAGTTCCGTGAGGAAACAAGCAAGTTAGACACTGTTCGCAACGAATAGTGCGGCACCAGCTGCGCGGGCGTAGTAATATCACAACGACCCGTACGCATCAGCCAAGCACAGTAACCACAATCTCGGGCGCTTTCCAAAACGGTCCTGTCCCCTCAAACAAATGTATTGGAGGAGTACATGAACGTACGCCAAAAAAAACAGGAAATGCTGGCCGCGATGCATCGCGCCCGCGCACTCGAGCCGTCGAGTTTCGTGCCGAACAAGCTGCTCGACACCCTCATCGAAAAGATGCACCTCAAAAATGACGCGGAGCTGTGCCGCGTGCTGGAAGTGCAGCCGCCGATCATCAGCAAGATCCGTCACCGCAAGCTGAACGTGGGCGCGACGATCCTGCTGCGCATGCACGAGAAATCGAACATCCCGATCCGCGAGCTGAAGGAACTGACTTCGGCGGCGCTGCACTAGTAGGGCGGGCATGCCCGCGCGTGACGCTCGCATCGTGTTGGCGAGGTCTTTCCTCAAACGAAGCCAACATAACGCATAGTTCACGCGCGGGCATGCCCAGTGAGACCGTGGTCGAGGCCATTGGCCTCGACCACCCCTACGCCTTGCCCGGCGGGCGTCCCGTCTTCAGCTGCGGCAGGCTGTCCTGCACCTGGCGCAGGGTCGCCACATCGAGGCGGCCGACCAGGGCCACGCCGATGCGCAGCAACTCGCTCTTCTTGATCTCGAAGCCGGCCTTCAGGCAGGCCTGCTTCACGCTCGCCAGCACCGCATATTCCCCTTCGGGCATCGTGAAACTGTCGCGCACCAGCACCGGACGCGCCGCTTCCGCTACGGGCGCCGGCGCGGCTTGCGCGGCGCGGCTGCGGCTTGCGGCCGGCGTGTCCTTGGCCGCCTTGACCAGTGCCTTGGCCGCGTTCTTGAGGGCGGCCGCGGGCGTCCTGGCAGGCAGCGCCTTTGCGGACACTTTGGCGGCGGGCTTGGCCGCGGCCTTGACGGCCTTCCTTGCAGGCGCTTTCGCCGCGGCCTTGGCGGCCGGCTTCACTGGGCTCTTCGCCGGCGCGCGGGCGCCCGACTTCACGGCGGTCCTTTTGGCGGACGAGGATTGGGTGGTAGATGCGGCGCCGCCTTTCGTGGCGGCCGCCTTGCTGCGTGCGGGTGCTGTCTTGACTGCGGCCGCGACGGCTTTCGCCCGCGTCGATGCGGCCGTGGCCGCTCCCGTCGCGGGAACCGGTTTTCTGCTCATGGGGTATTCCACTACTTAACAAGGTAAACAATATAGTCGATCAGGCGCATTCGGGATAGAGGGAATGCTTTCGTGCGCAGCCCTCCGCGCGCTGCTGCAGCTCGCGGATCACCCCGGCGCGCAGGCCGGCGCCGACCGGCACCAGCGTCTCGATGCGCAATTCCTCGACCAGGGCCAGCAGCAGCGCAAGGCCGCCCGCCATCTGCGCCGCGCGCGCCGGCTGGTTCGACAGCGCCGCGATGCGCGTGAAGCCGCCCTGCTCGACCATGGCGCGGCGCAGCGCCTGCAGGTTGGCCATGCCGGCGCCGCGTCCGGCGGCCGCATCGGCCCCG
>NZ_PPXQ01000021.1 GCF_004798585.1 Massilia sp. Mn16-1_5 | reverse complement strand
CCAAGATGGCCGCTATCGGCGCTGCAATGCGTAAGCTGGCGCATCTGTGCTTTGGTGTCGTCCAGACCGGCAAGCCCTACGATCCAACATTTGCGATGTAAGGCTTGACGAGCAAGACGGTATCTACAATCGGACATGGCGTTGCGCTATCATGGCGTTATGTCCGAGAACCAAACCCTGTACGAAATCATCGGCGGCGAAGCGCGCCTGCGCGAACTGGTCGACCGCTTTTACGATCTGATGGAACTGGAGCCGGAATTTGCCGGCATCCACGCCCTGCATCCCAAGCCGAACGACAGTTCGCGCGAAAAACTCTTCATGTTCCTGTCCGGCTGGATGGGCGGTCCCGATCTCTTCATCGAGCGCTACGGCCACCCGCGCCTGCGTGCGCGTCATCTGCCGTTCGGGATCGGCACCAGCGAGCGCGACCAGTGGCTGCGCGCCATGGGCTGGGCGATGGAAGACATCGGCATCGAGGAAGACCTGCGCATGCGCCTGATGCAATCCTTCTACCAGACCGCCGACTGGATGCGCAACAAGGCCGACTGATGTCCACCTTCGAAATCGTCTTGCTGGCAGGGCTGCTGGCGGTCATCGCCTTGCAGGTGCTGCTGCTCCTGCGTGGCCGGAGTAGCGGCAGCGCCCATGCCTTCGAGCGCCTCGAGCGCGAACTGCGCCAGGAACTCCAGCACAGCGCCCAGGCCACGCGCCAGGAGCTGGCCGGGCACATGATGCAGCACCAGGGCGCAACCGTGCAGCAGCTCGACAGCATGCGCCAGCAGATGCAGCTGCATGCGGCCGGCGGCCGCGAAGAGCAGGCACGCGCGCTCAAGCGCTTCGCCGATACGTTGCAGCAGACCCTGGCGAACCTCACCGAATCGAACGCCCAGCGCATGCTGGAGGTGCGCGCCACGCTCGAGCACAAGATCCGCGACCTGCAAACCGATAATGCCAAGCGCCTCGAAGAGATGCGCCAGACCGTCGACGAAAAGCTGCACACGACGCTGGAGACGCGCTTGACCGAATCCTTCCGCCAGGTGTCCGAGCGGCTGGAAAAGGTGCACCAGGGACTGGGCGAGATGCAGCAGCTGGCGATCGGTGTGGGCGACCTGAAACGCGTGCTGACCAACGTGAAGACGCGCGGCACCTGGGGCGAAGTCCAGCTCGAAATGCTGCTCGAGCAGGTGCTGACTGTCGACCAGTACGCCAAGAATGTCGAAACGGTGGCGGGCACGAATGCGCGCGTCGAATTCGCGATCAAGCTGCCGGGCGTGGTCGACGGCGGCGCGCCGCTGTGGCTGCCGATCGACGCCAAGTTCCCGAAGGAGCAGTACGAGCGCCTGGTCGAAGCCCAGGACCGCGCCGACGCCGAGGGTGTGGCGCGCTACGGCGCCGAGCTCGAACGCGCGGTGCGCCTCGAAGCCAAGACCATCTGCGAAAAATACGTGTCTCCGCCGCAGACGACCGATTTCGCGATCCTGTTCCTGCCGACCGAAGGCCTGTACGCCGAAGTCATGCGCCGTCCCGGCCTGGCCGACGAACTGCAGCGCACCCTGCGCGTCACCATCGCCGGCCCCTCGACCCTGACGGCGCTGCTCAACAGCCTGCAAATGGGCTTCCGCACCCTGGCGCTGGAAAAGCGCTCCTCGGAAGTCTGGCAGGTACTGGGCGCCGTGAAGACCGAGTTCGGCAAGTTCGGCGACGTGCTGGCCGCGACCAAGCTGACGCTGGAGAAGGCGGCCAAGAATATCGAGAGTGCCGAGGTGCGCAGCCGCCAGATGGCGCGCAAGCTCAAGTCGGTGGAGGCCTTGCCGAGCGAAGCCGCGCAGTTGATGTTAGGCCCCGAAGCCGATATGGATACGTAGGGTGGGCGCCCCGTGCCCACCTGAAACTGCGCGTTGACGCGCCTCATCGATCCTTTACGCGCTGTACCTGACTCCCGCGCGCGCACTCTACAATGCGCGCCACCATGCCCCAACCGTCGCGCTCGTACCGGCACTACCTATTTCTTCACCCTGGTGACCTTCCGCCGGCAAGCGATCCTGTGCTTGCCGCCGATTCGCTCGGCGCTGCGCCGGGCTTTGGAGGACGTGCGCGTCGCCCGGCCGTTCCACATCGACGCGTGGGTGTTATTGCCCGACCATATGCACTGCATCTGGACGCTGCCTGAGGGCGATGTGGATTATTCGACTCGCTGGTCACTTATCAAGAACTCGGTGTCGCGCTTTGCCGTCCTGCCTGGGCGGCCGACGGGCGAGATCAGCACTTCACGTATCAAGCACCGTGATGCGGCTATCTGGCAACGGCGGTTCTACGAGCATCAGGTCCGCGATGAGCGGGATTTCAATAACCACGTGGATTACGTCCATTTCAATCCAGTGCGGCATGGGCATGCCGAGAGCGCGGCGGCGTGGCCATATTCGACGTTTCATCGATATGTGCGCGCCGGTGTGTACACACCGGATTGGGGTGGGACACAGCCAGCGAAGTCGATGTGGATGGAGTAGGCGCGGCGAATGATCATGGTGGGCACGGGGCGCCCGGTGAAACCGTGGTCGAGGCCATTGGCCTCGACCACCCCTACACCAGGCCTTCGAACATCAGCACATCCACCATGTCGCCGGCCGCGACGCTGCCCTGCTCATCATGCAGCACCACCATGCAGTTCGCCTCCGACATCGAGCGCAGGATGCCCGAGCCTTGCGAACCGGTGATCCGGACCTGTGGCGCGCCGTCTTCGCCGACCGCCAAGATCCCTCGCTGGTATTCGGTCCGTCCCGGCTTCTTGCGAATCGCACCCGCCGAGCGCGCGCGCAGCAGGGGGAGGGGCGCATCGGCCCCCATCATGCGCAGCAAGGCCTCGCGCGCGAAGAAGTAGAACGAGACCATCACGGCCACCGGATTGCCGGGCAGGCCGAACAGGAAGGCATCGTGGCCATTCGACTGAATGCGGCCAAACGCCAGCGGACGGCCAGGACGCATGCCGATCTTCCAGAAGGTGACGTCGCCCAGGCGCGCCATGATCTGCTTGGTGTAATCGGCGGCGCCGACCGAGACGCCGCCCGAGGTGATGATGGCGTCGGCATTTTCGCAGGCGCTGCGCAACGCTTCTTCCAGCGCGGCCGGGTCGTCGCGCACGATGCCCATGTCGATGATGTCGCAGCCCAGGCGGTGCAGCATGCCGTAGATGGTGTAGCGGTTGCTGTCGTAGACGCTGCCTTCGTCGAGGGCCTGGCCGATCGAGCGCAGCTCGTCGCCGGTCGAGAAGAAGGCGACGCGCAAACGGCGCCGCACCGGTACTTCCGCGATGCCGAGCGAAGCGACCAGGCCGAGGTCGGCCGGCCGGATCACCTTGCCCGCCTTCAGCGCCGCGCTGCCCGCTTTCAGATCTTCGCCGGCGAAGCGCCGGTTGTCGCCGGGCTTGATCACGCCGGCCGCGATGACGATTGCATCGGCGGATTCTTCGGCGACGAATTCCTGTGGAATCACGCTGTCGCAGCCTTCCGGCATGACGCCGCCCGTCATGATGCGCACGCATTCGCCGCGGCCGGGAATGCGGGTATCCGGCTTGCCCGCATACACGGTGCCGACGACCGTCAGCCGGACCTGGCCTTCAGCAGGCAGGTCTTCGCCGCGCAGCGCGTAGCCATCCATCGCCGAGTTGTCGTGCGCCGGCACGTTAATCGGCGAGACGATGTCGCGCGCCAGCACGCGCCCAAGAGCGGCGCGCAGCGCGACCTGCTCGATGGCCTGTACCGGCTGCACGAATTCGCGGATGATGCGCTGCGCATCCTTGACGGGCAGCGCATCCGGATCGTAGGCCGAGAGACAGCTGGTCACGTCCGCCAGGCGCGGTGCGCGTACGGTATCCAGGCTATGCAACTCGTCGAGCGTGTTGATGTTGCGGAAGGCCTCCGCGTCCTCGAACAGAACTTCAATCGCCTTTAAACCCTTGTACCAGCCGTCCATCCGGCGTCCGCCTTCGAGCAGGTACTGCGAAAGGATCGGCAGCAGCGACGCCTTCACCAGGCAGAACACCGGATGCGGCTGCACGCGCTGTCCCGGCTCCTGGGTCGCGGCGAAGGCGAGGTCGGCATCCTGCTCGCGCAGCGCGTCCAGCAGCCTTGACGCCAGGTCCGGCGGCAGGAAGGGCGAGTCGCAGGGCGCGGTGAGCAAGTATTCGGTCTGGCAGTGGCGCATGCCTGTCGCCATGCCGGCCAGCGGGCCCATGAAGCCGGGCAGGTCATCCGGCCACACAGGCACGCCGAGCGCTGCGTAGGTGTCGAGGTTCTGGTTGGCGTTGATGGCGACCTGCGCCACCTGGAGGCCAAGGCGTTCGAGAACGTGGGCGGCCATGGTCTTGCCGCGGAAAGGCTGCAGGCCCTTGTCGACCTGGCCCATGCGCGTGCCGCGTCCGCCTGCGAGGACCAGGCCGCTGATCGATGCTTGTCGTGTCATGTTGTTGTTAACCGCCGATGTAGGACATTTCAACTTTGCGTGCGCCGCGCTCGAGGCTCGGTGTGTCCGCCGTGCGCGTTTCGGAGTAACGGTCCGCGCGGCCGCGCCACAGCTGGGCAATCGCCCCGCCGATGGCGAGATCGTCGTGGCCGGCACGCAGCAGGGCGCGCAGGTCGTGGCCGCGGGTCGCGAACAGGCAGGTGTAGAGCTTGCCCTCGGTCGAGAGGCGCATGCGGCTGCAATCCTTGCAGAATGCCCCGGTGACGCTGGAGATGACGCCGATCTCGCCGCCGCCATCCAAGTAGCGCCAGCGCGCAGCCGTCTCGCCCGTGTAGTTGGCCGCAACCGGCACCAAAGGCAGCTCGGCCGCGATGCGTTCCACCACTTCGCTCGACGGCACGACTTCCTCCATGTTCCAGCCGTTCGAGGCGCCCACGTCCATGTATTCGATGAAGCGCAGGATCGTCGGCGAGTCTTTGAAATGGCGGGCCATCGGCACGATCTGGTCGTCATTGCTGCCGCGCTTGACGACCATGTTGACCTTCACCGGCCCCAGGCCCACGGCATGCGCCGCATCGATCCCGGCCAGGACGTCGGCGACCGCGAAGTCGACGTCGTTCATGCGCTTGAAGACGGCGTCGTCGAGCGCGTCGAGCGAGACCGTGACGCGGTCGAGTCCCGCATCCTTGAGGGCGCGCGCTTTCCGGGCGAGCAGCGAGCCGTTGGTGGTGAGGGTCAGGTCGAGCGGGCGGCCGGAGGCCGTCGGCAGCGTGCGCAGCATCGCCACCAGGTGTTCCAGGTTCTTGCGCAGCAGCGGCTCGCCGCCGGTCAGGCGGATCTTCTCGACCCCGTGGGCGATGAAGATGCGCGCCACGCGCGTGATTTCCTCGAATGACAGCAGGTCGCTGTGCGGCAAATAGGGGTAATCCTTGCCGAACACTTCCTTCGGCATGCAGTACACGCAGCGGAAATTACAGCGGTCGGTGACGGAAATGCGCAGGTCGTGCAGAGGACGCGACAAGGCATCGACGAGCACACCGCCGGGTGTGACGGGTGCCGCCGGAACCGCCAGCGCCGGTGCGCGCAGGTCGTGCAGCATGATGATTTTTTCAGACATGCCAATACGATAGCACGAGGCCAGCGAGCGCACAGGCGGCGATCAGGCTGATCGTCCCGACCCTGTAGCGCAGCAGGGCGAGCGCGGCCAGCAGGCCGAGCACGATCGCTTGCGGCTGGAGCGTGCCGCCGGCGAAAAACACCTCGCGCCCGACGTAGAGGGCGAGACTGGCGATCACCCCGACCACGGCCGCCGAGATGGCCGTGAGCGGCGCCGTCAGGCGCAGGTTGCCGCGCGTGGACTCGACCAGCGGCCCTCCGGCCAGGATGAAGACGAAGGAGGGGATGAAGGTGAACACGGTGGCGACCGTCGCGCCGGCAATCCCGCCCAGCCAGGGCGCGGCCGCGTCGAACACGGCATGCGTCCAGCCGCCCACAAAACCGACGAAGGCGACAATCATGATCAGCGGGCCGGGCGTCGTTTCGCCCAGCGCCAGGCCGTCGATCATCTGCGGCGCGCTCAGCCAGCCGTAGTGCTCGACCGCGCCCTGCACCACATAGGGCAGCACGGCGTAGGCGCCGCCGAAAGTCAGCATGGCCGCCTTGGTGAAGAACCAGCCCATCTGCGCCAGCGGGCCGCGCGCGCCTCCCCAGGCGGCCAATAGCAGCCAGGTGACCAGCATCAGCCCGACGCCGACGCCGACCACCGCTGCCAGCCGCGCGCGCGAGAAGCGCGCGTGCTCCGGCGTAGGCGTGTCGTCGTCGATCAGGGCGCGCGGCCGTTCTGCGTCGAGCCTGGCATGTGCGGCACCATGCCCGCCGACCGGCTGGAAGGCCTGGGGCCGCAGGCGCGCGCCGAGCACGCCTGCCAGCGCCGCCGCCAGCACGATCAGCGGGAAGGGAAGCTGGAGCAGGGCGATGGCAACAAAGGCGGCGCAGGCGATCCCGACCAGGATGCCGTTGCGCAGGGTGCGGCTGCCGATGCGCCAGGCGGCGGCGAGCACGATCGCCACTACCGCCGGCTTGATGCCCTTCATGATTCCGGTCACGGCGGGCAGGTGCCCGTAGGCGAGGTAGATCCAGGACAAGCCGATCAGGATCAGGAGGGAAGGCAGCACGAACAGGACGCCGGCAATGATGCCGCCGCGGGTCCGGTGCAGCAGCCAGCCGATGTAGACGGCCAGCTGGGTCGCCTCGGGGCCGGGCAGCAGCATGCAGTAGTTCAGCGCGTGCAGGAAGCGGCCTTCCGAAATCCAGCGGCGCCGCTCAACCAGCTCCGTGTGCATCAGCGCGATCTGCCCGGCCGGGCCGCCGAAGCTGATGAAGCCGAGTTTCAGCCAGTAGAGGAAAGCGGTGCGCAGGCTGACGGGGGCGGGATCAAGACGGTCCATCGTGTTGGCGGAAAGTGAGCAAATAAAAAGGGAAGCACGCGGCTTCCCTTTTCGTTTAGCGACGCAACAGCATTACTGGCGCGTGTCGACCTGGATCAAGGGCTCGTCGACCAGCTTGGGGGCCGGCTTGCGGGCACGGCCGACGCGCACCGGGGCGGCTGCCTGGGCGGCCGCTTCCTGGGCTGCGCGCAGCTTGTCCGGGTCGGTCGAGGCCAGCGTCAGGCCGGCGGCGCCGAGCACTTCGCTCAGGTCGGCACTGGCTTGCGGTGCTGCGGCCACTTGCGGTGCCGGAGCGGCGACTGGCGCCGGAGCCGCTACTGGAGCCGGAGCCTCGGCAACGGGGGCGGCAACCACTGGCGCCGGCGCGGGTGCCGGCGCTGGTGCGGCAGGCGCCTCGATCGCCGGAGCCGGTGCTGCAACCGCTTCAGCCACTGGTGCCGGTGCGGCCTGCACCGGCTTGGCTGCCGGCTTCGGCTGGGTCATCGTGGCAGCGGTCGGGAAGAACCAGGTCTGGTTCGTCGCGGCCGGCACGCCGAAGGTCGGCACCGGAGCTGGCTTGGCGCTTGCCGCCGGCGCGGCCTTGGCGGCAGCCTTGGCTTGCGCCGCGGCGACCGAGGCGGCGGTTGGGAACGGCCATGGCGCCTGCTCGGCGGCTTGCTGGCGTTCGCCACGGCCGCGGCCACGGCCACGGCCGGTCTTCTCGGCGGCGACCTTGGCGGCTTCCTCGTCGGCGACCGGCATGAAGGCCGGCGTGCCTTCCTGTTCGCCGTGCTCGCCTGCCTCGACTTCGTTGCCGTCGCGGTCGCGGCGGTTGCGGTTGCGGCCACCGCGGCGGCGGCGGCGGCGCGGCTCGTCGCCGCCTTCGGTTTCCGCTTCCTCCGGACCGGTGCTGGTCACGGCCTTGACGGCGTGCTCGAGCTGGTCGCCGTGCGGCGTGGTGGTCGACAGTTCGGTTTCAGGCGTCGGGATGGCAACGACGTTCACTTCGTCCAGCTTGGTCTCGACCGGCTGCTGGCGTTCTGCGCGTTCACGCGGCTGGCGTGGTGCGCGTTCCGGACGCTCGCCACGTTCAGCACGTTCGCCACGCTCGGCGCGTGGTGCTACCGCTTCGGCGCCTTCGCGTGCCTCGCGCGGAGCACGTGGCTCGCGTGGCGGACGCGGTTGACGGGCCGGCTTGCCTTCGCTCTCGACCGGCTTGGCGGTCTCGTCAACGGCGGTCTTGGCCGTCAGGTCGCGCTCTTCGCGCTGGCGCTCGGACTTGCCGCCGCGGCCTTCGTTGCGGCCATTGCGGTTGCGCTGGCCACGGCCATTGCGCTCGCCGCGCTCGGCCGCTGCCGGAGCGGCCGGCTTGACCGGCTCGGCCACGACGGGCGCCGGGGCGACCGGCACAGGGGCGCCCATGAAGAAGGCTTTTACTTTGGCGAAGAAGCCGGTCGGGGCCGGTGCCGGCGCGGGGGCGACGGGCACTTCGGCCGGTTTCGCAGGTTTCGCCGCTTCGCTGCGGTCGACCACAGGCGCCGGCTGGGCCGGGGTGATGGTCTTGACGACGGCTTCCTGGCGCGGCTTCTGCTCTTCCTTCTGGCGCTTGCTGTAGGCCATGTCGGTTTCGGCCGTCTCGGCCAGCGTGTAGCTGGCGGCGGCGTCTTCCAGGCGCGGGTCGTCGTGCTTGATGCGCTCGAGCTTGTAGTGCGGGGTGTCGAGGTGTTTATTCGGCACCAGGATCACGGTGATGCGGTGGCGGTTCTCGATCTTGAGGACTTCGCCGCGCTTCTCGTTCAGGAGGAAGGCGGCAACGTCGACCGGCACCTGCACGTGGATCGTGGCCGAATTTTCCTTCATCGCCTCTTCCTGGATGATGCGCAGGACTTGCAGGGCCGAGGATTCGGTGTCGCGGATGTGGCCGGTGCCCGAGCAGCGCGGACAGGTCACGTGCGAGCCTTCCGACAGCGAGGGACGCAGGCGCTGGCGCGACAGCTCCATCAGGCCGAAGCGCGAAATCTTGCCCATCTGGACGCGTGCACGGTCATGGTGCAGGGCGTCCTTCAGGCGCTGTTCGACTTCGCGCTGGTTCTTCGCGACTTCCATGTCGATGAAGTCGATGACGATCAGGCCGCCCAGGTCGCGCAGGCGCAGCTGGCGCGCCACTTCGTCGGCCGCTTCGCAGTTGGTGTTGAAGGCGGTGGTCTCGATGTCCGAGCCGCGCGTGGCGCGTGCCGAGTTGACGTCGATGGAGACCAGGGCTTCGGTGTGGTCGATGACGATCGCGCCGCCCGACGGCAGCGGCACGGTGCGCGCGTAGGCGGTTTCGATCTGGTGTTCGATCTGGAAACGCGAGAACAGCGGCACGTCGTCGCTGTAGCGCTTCACGCGGTGCGCCATGTCGGGCATCACGTGGCTCATGAACTGCTGGGCCTGTTCGAAAATCTCGTCGGTGTCGATCAGGACTTCGCCGATGTCAGGCTGGAAGTAATCGCGGATGGCGCGGATGACGAGCGAGCTTTCCTGGTAGATCAGGAAGGCGCCCGAAGCCGACTTGCCGGCGCCTTCGATCGCGCGCCAGAGTTGCATCAGGTAATTCAGGTCCCACTGCAGTTCTTCGACGTTGCGGCCGATGCCGGCGGTACGGGCAATCACCGACATGCCTTGCGGCAGGTCCAGCTTGTCCATGGTCTCGCGCAGTTCCTGGCGCTCTTCGCCTTCGACACGGCGCGACACGCCGCCGCCGCGCGGGTTGTTCGGCATCAGGACCAGGTAGCGGCCGGCCAGCGAAATGAAGGAGGTGAGGGCAGCGCCCTTGTTGCCGCGTTCTTCCTTCTCGACCTGCACCATGATTTCCTGGCCTTCGCGCAGGGCTTCCTTGATGGTCGCGTTACGCACGTCGACGCCATCACGGAAATAGGAGCGGGCAACTTCTTTGAAGGGGAGGAAGCCGTGGCGGTCTTCGCCGTAGCTGACGAAGCAAGCTTCGAGGGAGGGTTCGATGCGGGTGATGACACCCTTGTAGATATTCGACTTGCGCTGTTCGCGTCCGGCCGTTTCGATATCGATGTCGATCAGTTTCTGGCCATCGACGATCGCTACGCGCAGCTCCTCTTGCTGCGTAGCGTTAAACAACATACGTTTCATTTTTATAGACTCCGCGACCCGTGGGCCGTTCCATGCCGCCTTGCCAGGGCGGCGCAACTACAGGGACATACGCGGGAGGGGAAAGCTGGAGGGGGTGTATGCCCGGGCGTGCGGCAAAGCGATGCCAAAAGCTCGCTGCCGCAACAGGGCGCATGGAGTCGATCGTCATGCCGAGGGCACGCCGTACCTGGGCCGCTCATCCCGAGGGGCACGACAGGGTGGGGGCAATGCGCGCAAAACCAGCCAGACCGAATGCAGCATACCAACCTGGACTTCGATGACAGGCGATGTAATCAGCCTTGTCCCGAAAAGCCTGCAGGATGACGCTTGCAACGGCCGGCGAAACGACAAGCGTTATCGACACCATCAACCGGCGAGCTCGGTGAGCCGAGCTTTCCGGTACTTATCCTTACAGTTCCAAACAATCCAATCCGGCACTCCTGCGCGCGATCCGATTACAACTGCGGTGCAACCCTGATCCACGCAGGAATGTGCGTACACGTTTTTTCCATCGAATTTGCATGCCAGCGGGGCCGATGGAGCGCGCCCCTGTGTAAAATATCGTTTTAATTCTTACACCTGCAGAGGTTTGACCGCCGCCTGTCGATTATATATTCAAAATGAAGGACTTAGAGAGAATTTCTGGGAAGACAGTCCAAATGAAGATGCAAAACGATGTTGTTCCCCCTTCATCACAGGCATTGGCAGCGAGTTTCGTCACGATCACCGAGGAAGAAGCCGGACAGCGCATCGATAATTACCTGCTGCGCGTCTGCAAGGGCGTTCCGAAAAGCCACATCTACCGTATCCTGCGTTCCGGCGAAGTCCGGGTCAACAAGGGCCGCATCGACCAGCTCTACCGGCTGGCGGCGGGCGACCTGGTGCGCATTCCGCCGATCCGTGTTGCCGAAAAGACCAGCAGCGCGCCCGTCCCCGGTGCCGAATTCAAGATCGTCCACGAGGACAACCACCTGCTCGTGATCGACAAGCCGGCCGGCGTGGCCGTGCATGGCGGTTCGGGCGTGTCGTATGGCGTGATCGAACAATTGCGCGCGGCACGGCCGGACGCGAAATTCCTGGAACTGGTGCACCGGCTCGACCGCGAAACCTCGGGTTTGCTCTTACTGGCGAAAAAGCGTTCGGCGCTCACCAATTTGCACGAGCAAATGCGCGACGGCCATACGGATAAACGTTACCTGGCCGCGGTGGCCGGCGACTGGGTGAATAAGCGCCAGCACGTAAAATTGCCGCTGCATAAGTTTTCGACGCCGGATGGTGAACGCCGCGTCGTGGTGCAGGCAGGCGGGATGGAATCGCACACGATTTTCAACCTGCTGCGCAAATGGGAAGGTTTTGCCTTGCTGGAAGCGGAACTGAAAACGGGACGTACCCACCAGATCCGCGTTCATCTGGCATCGTCGGGCTTCCCCATCCTCGGCGACGAGAAGTACGGCGATTTCGCCCTGAACAAGCAACTGCAGAAGGCCGCCGAAAACCGCGGCGCATTGCGGCGCATGTTCCTGCACGCCTATAAAATCGCGTTTACGCATCCGGAAACGGGCAAGCCGATGACGCTGCAGGCACCTCTGCCAGCGGAATGCGACCGTTTCTTGTTAAGCTTAGGGCAAGCATTGAATTGATGTCTGTCCACCATCCGAACAACAAGAGGAGCCGGCACGCAGCCGGGAGACATGCCAAGAAAGCAATTTGATCTGATCGTGTTCGACTGGGACGGTACGCTGATGGACAGCACGGTCGCCATCGTCAAGTGCATCCAGGCGGCCGCCCGCGACGTCGGCCTGCCGGTACCAAGTGACGAGGCCGCTTCCCACGTCATCGGCCTGGCCCTGCCCGAAGCGATGCAGGCCGCGGTGCCCGACATGGCGCCCGCGCTGTACCCGCGCATGGTCGAGCGTTACCGTTATCACTTCCTGACGAAAGACCACGAACTGGTGCTGTTCAAAGGAGTTCGCGAGATGTTGACCGAACTTTCGCAGCAGGGCTACTTCCTGGCGGTGGCCACCGGCAAGAGCCGGGTCGGACTGAACCGGGCCCTGAATGCGGCCGGGCTGCTGTCGATGTTCGACGCCACCCGTTGTGCTGACGAAACCTTTTCCAAGCCGCATCCGGCCATGCTGCAGGAATTGACGCGCGAACTGGGCCAGGACATGCGGCGCACCGTCATGATCGGGGACACCACCCACGACTTGCTGATGGCAAAGAACGCGGGCGCGGCCGGCATCGCCGTCGAATACGGCGCCCATCCGGTCGACCAGCTGCAAGCCTGCCGTCCCCTGTATTCGGCCAAGACGGCGGTCGAGCTGCACGCCTGGCTGGCCGAGTACGCATGACGTCCATGGCCGAGGTCCTGATCTGCGCGTCGGAGGCGCTGGTCGACGGCGGGGAGGGTGTGCGCTTTCCGGTGACCGTCTTCGGCGAGGCGGCCAGCGGCTTCGCCGTCCGCTACCGGGGTAAGGCCTACGCTTACCTGAACCGTTGCGCGCACGTGCCGATCGAACTGGACTGGGTGCAGGGCCAGTTCTTCGAGTCCGGCGGCGAATACCTGATGTGCGCGACCCACGGCGCGGTCTACCGGCCCGACACCGGCGCCTGCGCGGGCGGCCCTTGCCGCGGTGGCAAGCTGCGCCCGATCGGCGTGCGCGAAGCCGACGGCAAGGTGTATTGGCAACCGGACGAGCGGGTCGCTCCGGCCGCCGACAAGCCGGCGGACAATTGATCGAGCAAACCATCGAGCCAACTTTTACTTCACGGGGCTAAAAACACCGTCATGAGCGACAACATCAAGAACGAGGGCGATAGCGAAGACCGGTTCCACGCCAACCCCACGGCGGGCAACTGGGAGCGCGAGACGCTTGAAAAGCTCGTGTTCGCCACCATCAAGGAGCGGCGTGCTGCACGGCGCTGGAGCATTTTCTTCCGCCTGGCCTTCCTGGCCGTGGTGGTGGTCGGCCTGGTGACCTATTTCGACCTCAGCCTGGGCGGCGGGGACGACGAAAACCTGGGGCGTCACACCGCATTAATCGAAATTAACGGCGAGATCGAGGCAGAAGGCAGCGGTGCGGCCGATAATGTCATCCCTTCATTGAACAAGGCCTTCGCCGACGCGGGTTCGGCGGCAGTCGTCCTGCGCATCGACAGTCCCGGCGGCAGCCCGGTGCAGGCCGGCATCATCGTCGACGAAATCCGCCGCCTGAAGCGCGGCTATCCGGACAAGCCCTTATATGTCGTGGTCGACGAGATCTGCGCCTCGGGCGGCTATTACATTGCCGCCGCGGCCGACCGCATCTACGTCAACAAGGCAAGTATCGTCGGCTCGGTCGGCGTACTGATGGACAGCTTCGGCTTTACGGGCACCATGGAAAAGCTGGGCGTCGAGCGGCGCCTGCTGACGGCCGGCGCCAATAAGGGCTTCCTCGATCCATTCAGCCCGCAGTCGGAAAAGCACCGCGCCCATGCCCAGGAGATGCTGAACGAAATCCACCAGCAATTCATCACCGTGGTGCGCACCGGCCGCGGCACGCGCCTGAAGGAAACGCCGGAAATGTTCTCGGGCCTGTACTGGACCGGCGCCAAGGCCGTCGAGATGGGCCTGGCCGACGGTTTCGGCACGGTCGACACCGTCGCGCGCGACATCGTCAAGGCCGAGGACATCGTCGACTACACGGCGCATGAAGGCTTGCCGGAGCGTGTCTTGAAGAAATTTGGCGCCTCGGTGGGCGAGGGCGCGATGAAGGCCATGTCGCACGTCACACTGCCGAAGTTAAACTGAGTGAACTGATCTTGCTCAATATCTTCTTGAATGTTCCGTAAGATGGACTATAGTGATACTTGTAGTTCTTTCCAGGAGGGGCGATCGACAACACGTGCCAACCTGTTCGCAATCGTTAAAATCTGGTGACACTACTACCCCGCATGCGTGCGGTTTCGAGAGAATTCAATTCCTCACTGTAACAGTCCCTCCCGGGAACGAAAACGACGGCGCAAGCCGTCGTTTTCATTTTCAGGCAGCGTTGTCGTCCTTGTCTTCATGCTGCACGAAACCACCACTCTCGAGCCAGGCCTGGAAATCGCGCTGTGCCCGGGCAAACCAGGCGGCGCGCAGGGGCGGATTGCCCTTGCCGCACAGGTGAGGCAGGTTGCCGCCGCTGGTCCAGCGCGCCAGCGCCAGGCGGGTCGGAAATTGGGCGCACTGCGAGCGCGCCAGCGCCAGGCGTGCAGCCCGCAGCGACGAGGGCGCGACGGTGGGCAGGGCGGCATCAATCGTGGTCTTGAGTGCTTGCATGTTGTCCTCTTCTTGTCCAGTAATTAATCCTAGCGATTCCTCATCAAATCCGGACCCGCTGTAGGTCGATTCCTAATGGAGTTGAAGTCTATCAATGGATCTCCCGCTACGATTGATCTAGCGCAAACGAGCGCAAGGTTTCGATCCTTGGGGAAACAGAACAACGGCAGCTTCGCGCCCGCCTTTTGTGAAGCGTCGCTCGCCTTTGGTGAAGGCTCGCCCTTCTGTTAAAGTCTCGCCCATGAGTAAATTATCCCTGGACCGTATCCTGCAATCGCAGGGTTTCGGTACCCGCAAGTATTGCCGCGCCCTGATCGAGGACGGCGACGTCGCCGTGAACGGCGAGATCATCGACAACTACAAACTGGCCGTGGAGACCGAGGGCCTGGTCCTGACCGTTTTCGACGAAGAATGGGTGTACCGCGAGCATGTCTACATTGCCCTGTACAAGCCGGCCAATTTCGAATGTTCGCGTAAACCCAGCCACCATCCCGGCGTGCTGA
This sequence comes from Massilia sp. Mn16-1_5, assembly GCF_004798585.1. Classification (GTDB taxonomy): domain Bacteria; phylum Pseudomonadota; class Gammaproteobacteria; order Burkholderiales; family Burkholderiaceae_D; genus Telluria. Next base: position 57,022 of record NZ_PPXQ01000021.1, on the reverse strand, counting down.
CCCTGCTGCCGGAACAGTTCGCCTGGCGCGACGTGCAGCCGGTCGGCCGCCTCGACCACGATACGACGGGGCTGCTGCTGATGTCCGACGACGGCCCCTTCATCCACGCCCAATCCTCGCCCAAGCGCCACGTGCCCAAGGTCTACCAGGCCACCACGGCCGAGCCGGTGACGCCCGAACTGGTGCAGCAACTGCTGGACGGCGTGCAGCTGCACGACGAACCGGCGCCGCTGCGCGCGGTGTCCTGCGTGGCGCGCGGCGAGAACGGCATCGAAATCGTTCTCGAGCAGGGCAAGTACCACCAGGTCAAGCGCATGCTGGCTGCGGCCGGCAACCATTGCAGTGCGCTGCATCGCTCGGCGATTGGCGGATTGACGCTGGAATCGCTGGGTTTGAAAGAGGGCGAGTGGTGTTTCCTGGAGCAGGCGCAGCTGGAGTTGCTGGTGCCGACGCAGGCGTAAACGTTGCAGGCCTGCAGGCAATGAGTCGCCCCGCATGAATGCAGGGCGCTACGCTTCGGTTTGCGTTAACGAATGGCGGCAAGCGTCGCGTGCGACCGCAAAGCCGGTTTTATTGCAATATGCGTATTGACTCGCGTCAGATCGTGGTCGGCGCGCAGAACTGCAGTCGGACGCGAGAGACGTTTTTTTCGCAACCGATGACCGTTCACCATGCCGTATTCCTACCGCCCCCTCCTGCTGTCCCTTCCCCTGCTGGTCGCCGCCAACGCCATGGCGCAAGATGCCCCCAAGCTGTTGTCCGACTGCGCCAACATCACCGATAACGTGACGCGCCTGGCCTGCTTCGACAAGCTGGCCGCGACCCCGGCGCCACGTACCGAAGCGGCCGTGGTCGTCAACCCGGCTCCGGTCCCGGGCGCCGCGCCGGAGGTGGCAACGGTCCCTGTCGTGACCGCGCAGCCCTCGGCCGAGAGCAGCGCCAGATTCAGCCAGCTCGACCACTGGGAGCTGGATCAGCCTTACCAGCGCGGCGTCTTCAAGTTCCGTCCGCACCACGCCAGCTACCTGATCGCCACCTATTCCCGCCGTCCCAACGAGACGCCCTACCTGCCTTATCGTGACCTCAACGACAACGAGGCCAGTCTGTCGAAGAGTGAACTGGCTTTCCAGCTCAGTTTCAAAATGAAGATGCTGGAAGGCGCGTTTGGCAAGCCGGTGGACTTGTGGTTCGGCTACACCCAGAACAGCTTCTGGCAGGCGGCCAACAGCGAGGCATCCAGCCCGTTCCGTGAAACGAATTACCAGCCGGAGCTGATGGCGATCGCGCCGCTCGGCTATGAGCTTGGCGGTTTCAAGCTAACCCATGCGGGCCTGGGACTCAACCACCAGTCGAACGGCCAGTCGGGTACGCTGTCGCGCAGCTGGAACCGCCTCTATGCCCAGCTCGGGATCGAAAAGGATGGCTTTTCGGCCACCGCGCGTGCCTGGAAGCGCTTGAGCGAAAGCGACGACGACAATCCTGATATCGTCGACTACATGGGCCGCGGCGACCTGGCGCTGGCCTACCGTCGCGATGGCCACATCTATGCGTCCACGCTGCGGTACAACTTCCACACCAGCCGTGGTGCCATCCAGGCCAGCTGGGCCTTCCCCTTGGCGGGCAACGTCAAGGGGTATGCCCAGGCTTTCGCCGGCTATGGGCAAAGCCTGATCGACTATAACTATTTCCAGCGGTCGATCGGGCTGGGCGTACTCGCCACGTTCTGAACCTGGCTGCGCTGCACTAGAATGGCGGCTTCGACAGCAATCTTCCGCCAATGAAACTTGCAAGCATCAAGGATGGAAGCCGCGACGGCCAGCTCGCCGTCGTCGCGCGCGACCTCAAAACCGCGCACATGGCCGACGCCATCGCCCCGACCCTGCAGGCCGCGCTCGACGATTGGGCCTTCATCGCGCCCCAGCTCGACGCCCTCTACGAGCAATTGAACGCCGGTCAGGCCCGGCGTGCCTTCGACTTCGATCCGGCACAGTGCATGGCGCCGCTGCCGCGCGCCCATGGCTGGGCCATCGGCGCGGCCTGGCCGCGCCATCTCGAGCTCGACTACCGCGCACGCGGCGCCGAGCCGCCGCCGTGGCTGCCGGAAGAGCCGGCGCTGTACCAGGGCGCGGCCGGAGACCTGCTCGGCCCCTGCGACGAGGTCCAGTTGGCCCATGAAGAGTGGGGCATCGATGTCGGTGCCGGCGTGGCCGCCGTGTTCGACGACGTGGCGGCCGGCGCGACGCCGGACGAGGCGCACGGGCGCATCCGCCTGCTCATGCTCGTGAATGACATCGGCCTGCGCCGCTTGATACCGGACGAACTGGCCAGGGGCGGCCTGCTGCAGTCGAAACCGGCCACCGCTTTTTCGCCGGTGGCGCTGACGCCGGACGAACTCGGCGACGCCTGGCGCGGCGGCAAGCTGCACCTGCGCCTGAAATGCAGCCTGAACGGCAACGTGCTCGGCCAGCCGGACGCCGGCGCCGACATGGCCTTCAATTTCCCGCAACTGGCCGCCCACCTGTGCAAGACGCGCCGCCTGCGCGCCGGCAGCATCGTCGGGGCGGGGCCGGTATCGAACCGGGAAAAGAGCGGACGCGGGGCGGTGGCGGCGGGCGATGCCTGCCTGCTCGACGCCCGCAATCGCGAGACCATCGCCGACGGCGAGGCGAGTACGCCTTTCCTGCGCTTTGGCGATACGGTGCGGATCGAGATGCTGGACGAGAAGGGGAAATCGGTATTCGGGGCGATCGAGCAGAAAATCGTGAAGCTGTAATCTTGATTGCGCAAACGCGTGGAGTCAGGACTCCACCCTACGTGTACCTTTATTTGTAGGGTGGAGTCCCGACTCCACGCGTTACAGCGCATGCATTCAATTAGCGCCCCTCCCAAAACGCACCGCCCGCCATATCGCCGCGTAAATCCACCTCCAGCGGCGGCGCCATTTTCCGCGTCGTCCGCGCCAGCATCAAACTGCCGTCCGGCCCGTGTATCCGATACCAGAGCAGGCCGATCGCCGACAGGCGCAACTTTTGTCCGGTGAATAGATTGTCCTTCACGACGCTCATTCCCTCCAGGCGCAGATCGAAGTCGAGCAGCGCGGCCCCTTCAGTGCGTTGCGCATACCCGAGATAACGGGCGGCATTCGCGAACGGGCTTTTATCGCCGCTTTCTCCGGCGCGCAATGAATCGATAAATGCGTCCACCGCTTTCAATACCGCGCCGGCCGCCGTCGCCACGGCCGCCATGTCGCGTTTCTCGTCGCCTTTCGCGCCATCGGCCAGTTTTTGCAGGGTGGCGATCCGGTTTGCATAATCGGCGCGGTGGGTGGCGAGCGAGCGCAGCTTGCCGAGCAGGCGTTCGTGCTGGACCGGGTCGAGTTCGCCCAGGTAGCCGCTGCCCAGGCCCGCGATACGTTGCGGGCAGGCTTCGGCCAGGGCGCTGGCGAAGAGGGCGCGCGCGCCTTCGCCATAGGCCAGGCTCGCGGCCGTGACGTCGGTCTTGAACAGCGAAGCGCTGTCGGCCGAGGCGCGTAGCACGCTCGGCACCACCGTCAACGCGACCGCCAGCGTGCCGCCGAAGGCGCCGGGCGGCGTGTGGGCATCGATATAGGCCTGCATGTCCTTGTTGCGGCGCGCCAGTTCGTCGGCAAGGCGCAGCAGGGCGTCGTTGACGCCGCGCGCGGCCGTGATGCCGGCGCTGGTGGCGGGATCGTAGACGGCCGTGCGCGCGTCCTGGGGCAGGGCGCCGCACACCTCGAGGGCCAGGCTGCGCGCCAGATCGAAGGCTCGCACCAGGCCGGCCGCCCCGAACTGGCGGGTATCGACGCTGCCCTCGAGTGGCCGGCTGGCGCCTGGAGGCAGGCGCGCAAGCAGGGCGGCACGCTCGGCTTCGCGCGTGGCCTGGCGTATCTCGGCTTCACGCTGGGCCAGCGCCGCATCGGCGGTCGCTTCCAGGATCCGTAGTTCGAGTGCGCTTTTCGCCGCATCCAGCTCTGCCCTGGATACCCCCTGGGCATAAGCATGTACGGCGAAAACCGGTGAAATCAATAATATGAGGAAACGAATTTGAACACACGGAAAGAAAGACATTCCCACTCCGGATAAAAGGTGTAACGGGATGTAAATATTCAGTGAGCCGACGTGGCATAAATACGTCAATAGTTGTAACAAAATGTCGGGAAATATTATGAAAGATGGTGCAAGTTTTTATTGCAGTTGATCAATTTCGATAAAAATTCAGGAAAACGCCACGCAAAATCAGGCACTTAGTACAGGTCTAGACAGGCGCCCCCTGCGGCTCCCAGCCCCACACGATTGCCGTCGAGCTGCTGCTTTCTTAGGAGAAATGCGATAGAATTCGGCGGTTAATGACGCTCCTTTTATGGATTTGACCGCACCTCACATCATCGCTCTGGCAATCGGCCTGGCTGTTTCGCTGGCATGCTCGCTCTTGCTGGTTGCGACCACGCGCTGGCACGGCAGGTTCACGCTCGACGCCACGCGTGGTATCCAGAAGTTCCATAGCGTGCCCACGCCCCGTATCGGCGGCCTGGCGATCATGCTGGGATTGATCTTTGCATGCATGGTCTCGTCCGTCACGCAGCAGGCCCTGCTTGGTCCCCTGCTGGCCGCCGCCGCACCCGCTTTCCTGTTCGGTATCGCCGAAGACCTGACCCGCCGCGTATCGATTGGCGCACGCCTGGTGGCCACCATGGCCAGCGGCGTGGCCTGCTGGGCACTGACCGGCGTCAGCATCGCCCATACCGGCATCGGCCTGCTCGACACGATGCTCGCCTGGCTGCCGCTCGCGGTTCTCTTCACCGCCTTCGCCGTCGGCGGCGTGGCGAATGCCGTCAACATCATCGATGGCTTCAACGGCCTGGCCAGCGGCACGGTCGTGATCGGCCTGGTGGCCGTCGGCATGATCGCCCTCGATTGCGGCGACCTCGAACTGGCGCGTACCTGTTTCATCATCTGTGCGGTGACGGCAGGTTTCTTCCTCGTCAATTTCCCGTACGGTAAATTGTTCCTTGGCGATGGCGGGGCCTACCTGCTGGGCTTCCTGCTGGCCTGGCTGTCGGTGACCCTGGTCTACCGTAACCCGCAGGTGTCGAGCTGGGCGCCCCTGCTGGCCTGCGCCTACCCGACCTTCGAAACCGTTTTCACCATCGTGCGCCGTCTCTGGTGCCGTCGCCATCCTGGCCAGCCCGACAGCTGCCACCTGCACAGCCTGGTCAAGATCGCCGTCGCCGGCCGCTACTTCCGCCGCTTCAGCGCGCCGCTGCGCAATGCCTGCGTGTCGCCGTTCTCCTGGTTCCTGGCAGCCGTGCCGGCCTGGTTCGCCGTCTCCTTCCCGCAAAACGCCGAAGCGCTGGTGCAGGGAACCCTGGTCAGCTTCGGCCTCTACCTGGCCTTCTATTGGTACATGGCGCGCGCCGCCCGTGCCCGCCGCCGCCGCGCGACACGGCCACCGGCAGTGAGCGTGCCGCTCCCGGCGATGGAATCCGAACCGGCATCGATGCAGTCTTAAATCGCTCTACAAAAAAACCACAGCTCTTCAATTTATTTGAAAGCTGTGGTTTTTTTTCGTCTATGCATTCGTATTTACCGCCGTGAGGATTGGAGAGTTTTTGGCTGCGGAAGATTTGGCCTGTTTCGCTGACATTATCACCAATAATCACACAATCCTTTCCGGATTTGCCGGTAGCTCTTTTCAGAGTCCGTTATTCGCCAAACGGCCTGAATAAATTCTCTCACTTACTAGCATTTCCCAAAGGAAATTTTGTTTCTTGAGCGGTGCGCCGTCGAAATTATGATCGTTTGAATAACTAGAGCAATTTAAATTGATCGACTACAATTCTTTCCGGCCTTAAATAAACCGAACTCTGCTCATCCAGGCGATGGGAATATGGGTCGGCCATCCCAGAGGTTACGCAGAGCAGGCTCCACGCTTGCGCCAGTCGTCAGCCCGTATTTACTTCCGGCCCGCACTTGCGGCTGAATCACTGGTGTAAGCGAAGAATTGTCCATGAGTGTCGTTGTCCGTTCTGCTTTGTCGATTACGTGCTCGACCTGGAAAGCATTACTTCTGCGTGAAACCGTCAACCGCCTTGCTGCCGGTCGCGCCGCCTGGGCCTGGCTGCTGATCGAGCCGCTGGTGCACGTCGCATTCATGCTGACCATGTTCATGGCGGTGCGGGTGACGAACATAGGCGGGATCGACGCCACGCTCTGGCTGGCGATCGGCCTGATCGCCTTTTTTCAGTTCCGCCGCACGGCCAACCAGTGCACCAATGCCATCAGCGCCAACCGTGCGCTGTTCACCTATCGCCAGGTCAAGCCGGTCGACACCGTACTGGTGCGCGCCGCCTGCGAAGGCTTCCTCATGCTGCTGGTGCTGATTGTCGCCATGTGCGTACTGGCGCTGCTCGGCCACGACGTGATTCCGGTCGATCCGCTGGCCCTGCTGGGCGCGCTGGCCGGCCTGTGGCTGGTCGGTCTGGGATTTGGCCTGGTGAGCTCGGTCGCAGTCGAACTGATTCCGGAAATGCAGCGTGTGATCGGCTTCATCATGCTGCCCGCTTACCTGATGTCGGGTGTGATGGTGCAGATCGGCGCAATTCCCGAACCCTACCGTGGCTACCTGGCGATGAACCCGCTGGTGCATGGACTGGAAACGGCGCGCCAGGCCTTTGCGCCGTACTACCACACGCTGAACGACCTGAGCCTGGGTTATCTGTACGGCTGGGCGCTGGTGCTGATTTTCCTGGGCCTGGCACTGCAGGTGCGCTTTGCAACGCGGGTGGCTAGCCAATGATCATCGTCGACGACGTCCACAAGCGTTACCGCACCGAACATGGTCCCGGCAAGTGGGTATTGAGCGGCGTGTCGTTCACCATCCCGCCGAAAGTCAACGTCGGCCTGGTAGGACGCAACGGCGCCGGCAAGTCGACCTTGCTGCGCCTGATCGGCGGCACCGACACGCCGAACCGTGGCCGCATCGAACGCGCCTGCCGCGTCTCCTGGCCGATGGGTTTCGGCGGCGGCCTGCAAGGCTCGCTGACAGGGCGCCAGAACGCCAAGTTCGTCTGCCGCATCCTCGGTCACGAAGACCAGATGGCCGACAAGCTCGCCTTCATGCAGGACTTCGCCGAAATCGGCGACTCCTTCGACGAGCCGGTCAAAACGTATTCATCGGGCATGAAGTCGCGCCTGCAGTTCGCCATGTCGCTGGCGTTCGACTTCGATGTCTATATCTCCGACGAGGTCACGTCGACCGGAGACGCGGCGTTCCGCGGCAAGGCGAACAAGGCCTTCAAGAACCTGGCCGATCGCGCCAGCCTGATCATGGTGTCGCACAGCGACAGCACGCTGCGCGAATTCTGCAGCGCCGGCATCTGGCTGCACCAGGGCCAGGCGTACTGGTTCGACGATATCGGGGACGCGCTGAAACACTACAAGGAAAGCATTGCAGTATGAATGACCGCATCAAGGACGAGGTGATCGTCAACGCCGATCCGGCGCGTGCAAAGGCGCGCCCAGGCGCGCGCCTGAAGGGCTGGCTCAGAAAGCGCGGCGTATTCGGCGTGGCCGGCATCGTCTGCGCCGCCACCACCCTGTACTGGAGCCTGGGCGCCTCCGACCGCTACGTCTCGCAAGCCAACGTAATCGTCCAGCGCACCGACATGACCGGCAGCCACTCGATGGATTTCAGTTCGCTGCTGGGCGGCGCCAACGGCAGCCGCAGCGACGAACTCCTGCTGCGCAACTACCTGCTGTCGATGGACATGCTGAACAAGCTGGACGCCAGGCTGCACCTGCGCGCGCACTACAGCGACCGCGCGCACGATCCGCTCTCGCGCATGTGGTCGAAGGACGTGGCCGACGAGTGGTTCCTGCAGTACTACCTGTCGCGCGTGAGCGTGGAGCTCGACGAGTATTCGGGCGTCCTGGTGATCAAGGCGCAGGGCTTCGACGCGCGCACCGCCCAGGCCATTACGACGGCGCTGGTGCAGGAAGGCGAGCGCGCGATGAACGAGATGGCGCACCGCCTCGCACGCGAGCAGGTCGCCTTCGTCGAGAAGCAGGTCGCGCAGATGGGTGAACGCTTCCAGCAGACACGCGCCGAAGTGATCCGCTTCCAGAACGCGCACGGCCTGGTCTCGCCGCAGAACCGCGCCGAACAGCTGAACGGCGTGGTCGAGCGCCTGCAGGCCCAGCGCACCGAATTGCAGACCCGCCGCAGCGCGCTGCTCGGCTACCTCGAGCCGCATGCGGCCGGTGTGGTCGAACTCGACCTGCAGATCGCCGCCATCGACAAGCAGCTGGCCCAGGAAAGCGCGCGTTTGACCTCGAGCAGCGGAAAGGCATTGAACAGCACGGTCGAGGAATACCAGCGCCTGGAAATGGCGGCCGGCTTTGCCCACGACGTGTACAAGACCGCCCTGGTCGCTCTCGAGAAGGGCCGCGTGGAGGCGACGCGCAACCTGAAAAAGGTGTCTGTCGTGCAGAACCCGACGCTGCCGCAGCACCCGCTCGAGCCGCGCCGCGTCTACAACGTCATCGTCTCGGTGCTGGTCACCTTGCTGCTGGCCGGTGTCGTGCACCTGCTCGCCGCGATCGTCCGCGACCATAAGGATTAAACATGTTTCAAGGTTCCATCTTCCGTTCGTCCGTCTACGCGGCCTTGCTGGCGCTGGCAGGCGCAGCCGGGGCAGTCACGCTGCCTCCAGGCGTGACGCTGCCTGCAGGCATGACGCCCGCCATGCTCGCCGCGGCCGGCGTCAATCCTGGGAGCTTGGCCGCCCAGGCACCGGCTCCCGTGCCGGCAGAAGTGCCGATGCAGGCGCCGCAGCGTTACGACTACAGTAGCAACCGCAGCACCGACGTGTTCGGCGCTTCGCTCTTTTCGGGCAGCTTCGCCGTCGGCGGCGCCACCCAGTTCAACCCCGACTACCTGGTCGCGGTCGGCGACCGCATCCAGATCCGCCTGTGGGGCGGCTATACCTTCGACGGCATCCTGACCGTCGACCAGCAGGGCAACCTGTTCGTACCCCAACTCGGGCCGGTCAAGCTGCTCGGCGTGCGCAACCGCGATCTGCAGCGGGTGCTCGAAACGGCGATGCGCCAGGTATTTCGCGCCAACGTCAACGGCTACGCCAACCTGGCGGCGGCGCAGCCGGTGCGCATCTATGTCGGCGGCTTCGTCAATCGTCCGGGCATGTACAACGGCACCAGCATGGACAGCCTGCTCAACTACCTGGACCAGGCCGGCGGCATCGACGTCGACCGCGGCAGCTTCCTGAACGTGCAGATCAAGCGCGGCCAGCAGGTGCGCGCCACCGTCAACCTGTACGATTTTCTGCTCGAGGGCAGCATCCCGCAGATTCAGCTCAGCGACGGCGACGTGATCTTCATCACCCCGCGCCAGAACACCGTGCGCGTGAGCGGACTGGCGGCCAACGCCAAGCGGTTCGAGTTCGCCGGTGCAGAACTGACGGTCGACGAGCTGGCCCGCCTGGCCAAGCCGGCGGCCAGCGCCACGCACGTGCGCGTCGTGCGCAACACGGGCACCGTGCGCAATACCGACTACTACCCCTTGAGTGCGGCGCGCGACGTGCGCGTGGCCAACGGCGACGACGTCGAATTCACCGCCGACAAGAAGCCGGGCACGATCACCGTGCGCGTGGAAGGCGAGCACCAGAGCCAGCAGGAGTACGTGCTGCCCTATGGCTCGCGCATCGGCGCGCTGCTCGGCCAGGTGCGGATGACACCCTTGTCGGACACCGCCAGCATCCAGCTCTACCGCGTCAGCGTGCGCGAGCGCCAGCGCGCCATGCTGCAGACCTCGATGCGCAGCCTGGAGTCGGCGGTGCTGACCGCACGCAGCGGCACCAGCGACGAAGCGGTACTGCGCAAGCAGGAATCGGACTTGATCCTGCAATGGGTCGAGCGCGCGAAGAAGATCGAGCCGAGCGGCCAGGTGCAGATCGCATCGAGCGCCGCGCGCGACGAGCTGCTGCTGGAAAACGGCGACACGATCCGTATTCCGACCCGCGATGGGCTGGTGCTGGTCAGCGGCGAGGTGCTGTTCCCGAACGCGCTGGCGTTCGACGGCGCGCTGAAGGTCGGCGACTACATCGCGCGTGCCGGCGGCTACACGCAGAACGCGCAGAACTCGCGCGTCGTGATCGCGCATCGCGACGGCAGTTTCGAAGAGGGCACGCCGGATGCGCGCCTGCGTGCCGGCGACGAAGTGCTGGTGCTGCCGAAGGTCGACGTCAAGTCGCGCCAGGTCTTCAAGGACATGACGCAGATTATTTACCAGATCGCCGTTGCGGCGAAAGTGGTGCTCGGACTGTAGCAAACGCACGCCCGCGCATGACGCGGGTGGCGATAACTAAAAATTAGTTAGTAAAACTAGGGAATCGACAAGCATGACCATTTTAGTGACCGGCGGCGCCGGCTTCATTGGGGCGAACTTCGTCCTCGACTGGCTCGCGCACGGCAGCGAGACCGTGATCAACCTCGACAAGCTGACCTATGCGGGCAACCTGCAGAACCTGGCCAGCCTGGAAGGCGACGGGCGCCACGTCTTCGTCCATGGCGATATCGGCGACGCCGCACTGGTGGCGCGCCTGCTGGCCGAGCACAAGGTGCGCGCGGTGCTGAACTTCGCGGCCGAGAGCCACGTCGACCGCTCGATCGAGGGCCCGGGCGCCTTCATCCAGACCAACATCGTCGGCACCTTCAACCTGCTCGAAGCGGTGCGCGGCTACTGGAGCGCCTTGCCGGACGCCGAGCGCGCAGCTTTTCGCTTCCTGCACGTGTCGACCGACGAAGTCTACGGCTCGCTGGACGCGGATGCGCCGGCCTTCACCGAGAGCCACCGCTACGAACCGAACAGCCCCTATTCGGCGAGCAAGGCGGCGTCGGACCACCTGGTGCGCGCCTACCATCACACCTACGGCCTGCCGGTACTGACCACCAACTGCTCGAACAACTACGGTCCCTACCACTTCCCGGAAAAGCTGATCCCGCTGGTGATCCACAACGCGTTGGCCGGCAAGCCGCTGCCGATCTACGGCGACGGCCAGCAGATCCGCGACTGGCTCTTCGTCACCGACCATTGCAGCGCGATCCGCCGCGTGCTCGAAGCCGGCCGCCTGGGCGAAACCTACAACGTCGGCGGCTGGAACGAAAAGGCCAACATCGAGGTCGTGCGCACCCTGTGCGCCATCCTCGACGAGCTGGCGCCGCGCGCCGACGGCCAGCCGTATGCCCGCCAGATGACCTTCGTAAAAGACCGTCCCGGCCACGACCGCCGCTACGCGATCGACGCCCGCAAGCTCGAGCGCGAACTGGACTGGCGTCCGCGCGAGACCTTCGAGACCGGCATCCGCAAGACCGTCCAGTGGTACCTCAACCACCAGGACTGGGTGCGCAACATCACCAGCGGCGCCTATCGCGAATGGGTGGAAAGGCAGTACGCCGCATGAAGATCCTCCTGTTGGGCAAGGACGGCCAGGTCGGCTGGGAACTGCAGCGCGCGCTCGCGCCGCTGGGCGAGCTGCGCATGCTGGGCCGGCTCGATGCCGATTTCGACCAGCCGGAATCGCTGCGCGCCTGCGTGCGCGACTACGCGCCGGACGTCATCGTCAATGCCGCCGCCTACACCGCGGTCGACAAGGCCGAGAGCGATGCGGACACCGCGCAGCGCGTGAACGCGCTCGCGCCCGGTGTGCTGGCCGAGGAAGCGGCGGCCTGCGGCGCCTGGCTGGTACATTACTCGACCGACTACGTGTTCGACGGCAGCAAGGAGGGCGCTTACGTGGAAAGCGATACGACCCATCCGCTGTCGGTCTACGGCCGCACCAAGTGCGAGGGCGAAGAGCGCATTCGCGCCAGCGGCGCGCGCCACCTGATCCTGCGTACCAGCTGGGTGTTCGCGGCGCGCGGCGGCAACTTCGCCAAGACCATGCTGCGCCTGGCGAAAGAGCGCGAGCAGCTCAACGTGATCGCCGACCAGCACGGCGCGCCGACTTCCGCCGAGCTGATCGCCGACGCCACCGCGCTGGCGCTGCACAGCATCCGCGATGCCGGCACGGCCGGGCCGGCGATGTCGGGCACCTACCACCTGGTTGCCGCCGGCGCCACGACCTGGCACGGCTATGCGCAGTACGTGCTGGAGCAGGCGCTGGCCTGCGGCGCGCCGCTCAAGGCCGGCCCGCAGCAGGTGCAGCCGATCGCGACCGAGGCCTATCCGACGCCGGCCGCCCGTCCGCGCAACTCGCGCCTCGATAACCACCGTTTCCAGACCACGTTCGGCCTCCAGCTCCCGGACTGGCGTCACCACGTCAACCGACTCATCGCCGAGCTGGCGGCACAAGGACAACTATGAAGCCAAACACTCAACGCAAGGGCATCATCCTGGCCGGCGGCAGCGGCACCCGCCTGTACCCGGCCACGCTGGCCATGTCGAAGCAGCTCATGCCGGTGTTCGACAAGCCGATGATCTACTACCCGCTGAGCACCCTGATGCTGGCAGGGATCCGCGACATCCTGATCATCTCGACGCCACAGGACACGCCGCGTTTCGCACAGCTGCTGGGTACCGGCGAGAGCTGGGGCCTGAACCTGTCGTACGCGGTGCAGGAGTCGCCCGAAGGCCTTCCACAGGCTTTCACGATCGGCGAGCGCTTCCTCGACGGCAGTCCGTCGGCGCTGGTGCTGGGCGATAACCTGTTCCACGGCCACGAGTTCAACCAGCTGCTCGAGCGCGCCTCCACGCGCCGCGATGGCGCCAGCGTGTTCGCCTACCACGTGCAGGACCCGGAGCGCTATGGCGTGGTCGATTTCGACGCCTACGGCAAGGCCATCAGCCTCGAAGAAAAGCCGGCCGACCCGCGTTCGCATTACGCGGTCACCGGCCTGTACTTCTACGACGAGAACGTGGTCGAGATCGCGAAGAGCCTGAAGCCATCCGCCCGCGGCGAGCTGGAGATCACCGACCTGAATCGCATCTACATGGACCTGGGCAAGCTGCACGTCGAGATCATGGGCCGCGGCTACGCCTGGCTCGACACCGGCACCCACGAGTCGCTGCTCGACGCCAGCAAATTCATCGCCACGCTGGAACACCGCCAGGGCCTGAAAGTCGCCTGCCCGGAGGAGATCGCCTTCCGCAAAGGCTGGATCAGCCCGGCCGAGCTCGAGTCGCTCGCCGCGCCGATGAGAAAGAACGGCTACGGCCAGTACCTGTCACGCATTTTGAAAGAGACCGTTTTCTGATGAACGCCATCCGTCTTGCCATTCCCGACGTCGTCCTGTTCGAACCGCGCGTGTTCGGCGACGAGCGCGGCTTCTTCTTCGAGAGCTTCAATCACCGCCGCTTCGAGGAAGCCATCGGCCGCAGCGTCGAATTCGTCCAGGACAATCACTCGAAGTCCACCTTCAATGTGCTGCGCGGCCTGCACTACCAAGTGCAGCAGGCCCAGGGCAAGCTGGTGCGCGTAGTCGAAGGCAGCGTGTTCGACGTCGCCGTCGACCTGCGCCGCAACTCGCCGACCTTCGGCCAGTGGGTCGGCGAAATCCTGAGCGGTGAAAACAAGAAGCAGCTGTGGGTGCCGGAAGGCTTCGCGCACGGCTTCGTGGTGCTGTCCGAGTCGGCCGAGTTCCTGTACAAGACGACCGACTACTGGTCGCCGGAACACGAACGCTGCATCGCCTGGAACGACCCGACGCTGGCGATCGACTGGCCGATCGGTGCCGCGCCGTCGGTGTCGGCGAAGGATGCGCAGGGCGTGCGCTTCGAGGCTGCCGAAGTGTATGAGGCGGAAGAGGCGCTCGCCTGATGAAGATGCAGACGCCGGCGATGAGCGGTTTCACGCGCTTGAAAAAGCGCGTGTTCCGCCACGCCAAGCCCATGATCCGCAAGCTCTGGCCCTTGTACACGCTTGGTGACTGGCGGCCGGCGCACCAGCTGCAGCCGGTCCCGGGCCGTCCCGGGCAGTTCGAGTCGATCGGCGCCGATCCCCACTTCCGTCTCGCGCATCCGGTGCCGGCCGGCTGGTACATGTTCGAAGCGAAGCTGCGCCTGCCTAATGCGTCGGTGCATGCCCGAATCTATCCCGACACCGGCAGCGGAGAATCGGAAGAGACCGCATTTTCGTTGCGCCTGCATTCGGAGCGGCTGTGCAAGCGACTGGTATATCTGCCAGCCGACGCACGCCTGCGTTTCGACCCGCTTAGCGCGCCCGGCAGTTTCGGCCTTGATCAGCTGCGCCTGGTGCGCGTAGGTGCGGCATTTGCGCGTACGCGCCTGCGCCGCAAACTGACAGCTCGCCACCCGCTGCATGCCACCGGCGCAGCCACGGCGACCGACGAACAGCTGTGGACCGACTACTGCAAGGTGTTCGAAGTTGGCAGCGAACTTGTGTCATACGCCGACTGGATCGAGCGCGTCGAGCAGCCGCGCTTGCCGAGCGCCGCGGACCAGCTCGCCGAAAGCAGACAATGGCAGTGGACACCGCTGATGTCAATCGTTGTCCCGACCTACAACACCGACCCGGCGCTGCTGCGCGCCTGTCTCGACAGCGTACTGGCGCAAGGTTATCCCCATTGGGAATTGTGTATCGCCGACGATGCGTCGACCCAGCCAGAGGTGCGAGCGATCCTGGACGCGTACGCCCGGCAGGATGCGCGCGTGAAGCTTAGCTACCGGCGCCAGAACGGCCACATCGTCGCAGCCAGCAATAGCGCGCTCGCGCTGGCAGGTGGTGAATTCGTCGTGCTGCTCGATCACGACGACGAACTGGCCCCCCACGCGCTGTTCGAGGTCGTCAAGGCACTGCAGACGCGCCCGAGCGCGCAGATCGTGTATTCGGACGAAGACAAGCTCGATCCGAATGGACGGCGTTGCGCGCCTTACTTCAAGCCGGACTTTTCGCCGGACCTGCTGTACTCGCAGAACTACATCTCGCACCTGGGCGTGTACCGGCGCGAACTCGTCCAAGCCGTGGGCGCCTTTCGCCAGGGCTACGAGGGCAGCCAGGACTACGACCTGGTGCTGCGTTGCATCGCCCGGATCACCGATGCGCGCGATATCGTGCACGTCCCCGAGGTCCTGTACCACTGGCGCATGGCCGAGGGCTCGACCGCCAGCGGCCAGGAACAGAAGAGCTACACCACCGACGCGGCACGCCGCGCGCTGCAGAATCATTTCGACAGTACGCGTCAGCCGGCATCGGTTGCTGTCATCGCACCCGGCCTGTACCGCCAGCACTGGGCGATTCCGGAGCCGGCGCCTTTGGTCAGCCTGATCGTGCCGACGCGCGATTGCCACGACGTGCTCAAGACCTGCGTTGACTCGATCCTGCAAAAGACCAGCTACAGCAACTACGAAATCCTCATCGTCGACAACCAGAGTACCTGTCCGCGCACGCTCGCCTACATGGCGGAGCTCGAAGCCGAAGGCAAGGCGCGCGTGCTGCGCTATGACCAACCCTTCAACTACTCGGCGATCAATAACTTCGCTGCGCGTCATGCAGGCGGAAGCATTCTCGGTCTCATCAACAACGATGTAGAAGTGATCAGCCCGGACTGGCTGAACGAGATGGCGAGTCATGCGATCCGCGCCGAAATCGGCTGCGTGGGCGCCAAGCTGTACTACCCGAACGACACCCTGCAGCATGGCGGTGTGGTTTGCGGCATCGGCGGCGTCGCCGGCCATTCGCACAAGTACCGTCCGCGCGACGACGACGGCTATTTCTCGCGCTTGCGCATCGTGCACAACACGAGCGCCGTCACGGCAGCGGCGTTGCTGGTGCGTCGCGACGTCTTCGAGCAGGTCGGCGGCCTGGACGAGACCGGACTGCGGGTCGCTTTCAACGATGTCGACCTGTGCCTGAAAGTGATGCAAGCGGGTTACCGCAACCTGTGGACGCCGTTCGCCGAACTGTATCACCACGAATCGATCAGCCGCGGCAGCGACGAGACGCCGGAAAAGCGCGAGCGTTTCAAGCGCGAGTGCATCGTGATGCAGGCGCGCTGGCCGGAAGTGCTGGCACGTGACCCATACTACAACCCGAACCTGACGCTCCGGCGCGAAGACTATTCGCTGGACCTGGCGGCCGAGGCCTGACATGACCCAGTTCGCATCTGTCCGCAAATTGCCTGCGCAGGAATTGCACGCCTGGGCGCTGGACTTTCCGCAGGCCGGCACTGCAGCGCGCATGAGCGAGCGCGGACTGTACCTGCAAGGCTGGGCGCTGGGACGCGAGCATGGCGACTGCGTCGACATGATTGTGCGCACGCAGACGCCGCAAGGCGAGGAGTTCAGGCGCATCCCCTTCAACAATGCCCGCCCGGACGTGATCCACCGCGTACTCGGCGCCGCACCGGCAGAACATCCGCACCTGCGCTGCGGCTTCATTGCCCACCTCGATCCCGTGCCGACAGCGTTCACGCTCGGCGTGGACGTGCGCGGCCAAGTCCACTGGCTCAGCGAAGTCACGCTCGACGGCGAGCCGGAATTCCGGCCGCAACCCTCTGCCCAGCAGGTCATCCAGGGGACCGGAGGCTGGCTTTACCTCGACAACGACACGAACCGCAGCGTGGAACAGTTCACCGGCCGCCTGACCCTGGATGCGGACGGCCTTCGAGGCTGGCGCACCTATCTCGACGCCTGCGCGGAGATCGCCGGCGCCGTGCAAGCACGGCAGGGCGTTATGATCGCCGCATCGAAAGAGCAGGTACTGCCCGAGCACTATCCGCATCCGAAGGGCGTGCTGACGGTACACGAACAAGTGCTCGGCTTGGCCCGCCCAGGGCACCGCGTGCTCGACACGGCCGCGTTACTGCGCGCACGCGCCGACCGGGAACAATGCTTCATCCGGACCGATACGCACTGGACGGACCGCGGCGCGATGTACGCGTCGCTCGAACTGCTCGCCCTGCTCGGACTCGACGCGCAGGTGGCGCGCCAGCGCTGGTTGGACGATGTCTATTACACGATGCCGTTCGCAGGCGACCTCGGTGTCAAGCTCGTGCCGGCTTTGTCGGCGCCCACGGAATTCCTGCAGGCGCCGCTCGCCTCCACCAAGGCCGTGTTCGACAATCACCTGCCGAACCTCGGCCGCGTATTGGTATTCGACGACGCCGCCGCGCCGTGGAGCAGCCTGTTGCTGTTCGGCGCCTCGTCGGCCTACCCGATGCTCAAGTATCTGAAACGCCTGTTCCGGCGCATCGTGTTCGTGCACAGCGCCGGCAACGTCGACGCCGAGATCGTGCGCCACGAGCGGCCTGACTATCTCGTCATGCAGACCACCGCGCGCTTCGTGGTCACGCCGCCCGACGTTCGTTTCGTGTTGCGTCATGCAGTGGCCGAGAAGCTGCGCGCGGTCGATGCACAGGTACGCGCGCGCGCGCAGGCCTCGTCTGCAAAGGCGGCCGCCGATATGAAGAACTTGCCATACTGCGCAATGTTGGACACCAATGAACACTGAACCGAAAAAGAAGTCGATGAGTTATCTGTTGGACGCCAAGCGTCTCCTCTGTGCGGCGTTACTGGGCACGCTGGCGGCCTGCGGTGGGGGTGGTGGCGCTGCCAATACGGCCATGCCTGCCCCTGTAACCACGGCTCCCGCTTCCGCCCCGGTAGCGCAAGTCAAACCCGGCACCTGGGTTGTCATGGGGTCCTCGACAGCCGCGGGCACAGGTGCGCCGGCCGGGAAAGGCTGGGTCGCCCTGCTGAGCGAAACCCATGCCGCTGGCGGCGCGCAGGTCGCCAATATCGCCAAGGGCGGCACCGTGACCTACGAAGGCCTGGGCGCGAACGCACCGCGCCCTGCGGGGCGGCCGGCATCTGACCCGGCCGTCAATATTGACCAGGCGCTGTCACGCAAGCCAGTGCTGCTGATCGTGTCCTACCCGACCAACGACACCGCGCTCGGCTACAGCGTCGACGAGACGGTGAACAACTTATTGGCGATCCGCGCGCACGCGCTGGCGGCCGGCGTGCCGGTCGTGATCACGTCGACCCAGCCGCGCAATCTCAGCGACACCCAGCTGGCCCAGATGCGGATGATCGACCAGCGCCTGGCGGCGGAGGTGGGCGCTTGCTTTGTTGCGGTCCACCATCTGCTGACTGGCGCCGATGGACGGCTTGCGCCCGTTTACGACTCGGGAGATGGCGTTCACCCGAACGACCAAGGGCATCTGCTGATCCAGAGCCAGGTAAGCAGCCGTCTGCACAGCGGCTCCTGCGTGAAGCTCGTCCAGCAATAGAAAGACCGCGAGGCCGCAATCGTACGCGCCAGCGTAGCTGTCCGCCGCATTCGGAAACAAAACAACGAGGACAACGTTGTCCATCAATTAGGGATAAAAATGAAACTATACCGCGCGGCTTCGAAACAGAATTCGCATGAAAAGCGCCAGGAGTCCGTTGCCCAGGTTCCCCACGTACAGAAGATGCCTATCTCCGTGCCTGGTTCGAACGGAAAGGGAATTCAGCAGGTGAAAGTCGACCTGGCGTGTGTTGTCGGGTCGAAAATCGTGGTTGCAGGGTGGTCGACGCTAGATCTCGAACTCGTCGTTCAATCGGGCGAAGAGGTGCTTGCTGTGGAGCGTTTCCGTGTCAAGCGGCCGGACGTGGCAGCGCACTTGTCGATTTCGAATGAAGAGACCGGCTTTGCCCTGACCGCACCAGCCAACGGCAAGGAGCCGGTCACGCTTTCCTGGGTTTGCCCCCAACGCAGGGAGAAGCAATCGCATGTCTTGTCGTTCTCGACCGCGCCGGGTCCAGGGAGTGGGGAACTGCATCTGTTCGAGCCGGCATTCGTCTCGTTGATGGAGGGTGTTCTCCCATTTACAAAAGAATGGCGTGAACTCGTTGCCCTGCTACCGCAGTCGGCGAGCCAAACCGGCGAAGCCAAGGCTTATATGGAGCAGGCACTGGTTTGTCCGAGGACCGGGGAGGGGGTCATCGTCGGCTGGCTGCTGCAGAAGGATCCCGCAGCACTCGTTTGGATCGAGGATGAGAGTGGCAACATCTCGCCAGTGCATGGCGTTTACCGCAGTTATCGCCAGGACGTCGCGACCGCGTTTGGAATCGAGTTCGGTTCTTCCGACTACGCTGGCCTGATTGCACATGTCAGCGGGCTCGAACCGGAAAAGCTGTGGAAGCTGAAGATGCTGGCGAGCGATGGCGTTCACCCGCTGGCCGAGATCAAGGCCGGAGTCCTTCCCTCGGAGCCGGTTGCCGCCTCGCGAAGATTATTCACGCTCAACGTGAGTCTCGCCGACTTCCATACCCGAATCGCCGAAATCGACGAGCCGATTCTGGAGAAGCTCATCCGGCTACAGCGTGCCGCCCAGGACGCGTTGCCTGTGAAAGTGCGCCAGCTCGGACAAGCACCTGAAACGCCGCTGGTCAGCGTCATCATTCCCCTATACGGCCGCATCGACTTCATCGAGCACCAGTTGATGGAGTTCTGCGAGGACGAATGGCTGAAAGCAAACGCCGAGATCATTTACGTGCTGGACGACCCGGCCCTGCTGGAAGGCTTCCCCGGCACGATCGAAGCGCTGCACCGTGTGTATCAGCTGCCCGTGCGCTGGGTATGGGGAAGCGCCAACCGCGGCTTCTCGGGGGCGAACAACCTTGGCGTCGCTTGCGCCAAAGGCGAGTACTTGACCTTCCTGAACAGCGACGCGTTCCCACAAAGCGCCGGTTGGCTCGAGAGCCTGATCGATGTACTGCGTACGCGACCTGGTGTAGGTGCCGTTGGGCCACGTCTGGTGACGGCGGAAGGGTCCATCCAACATGCCGGCATGGCGTTTCTCAAACGCGAAGACCTTGGCATCTGGACCAACCATCACCCATACATGGGCCTCGATCCTAGCCTCGATCCGGCCAGGGATATCACCATCGTGCCCGCCATTACGGGTGCCTGCCTGGTAATGCGCCGACGCGATTTCGAGAGCGTGGGCCAATGGGATACGGGTTATCTAATTGGTGACTTCGAAGATTCGGATCTCTGTCTGAAACTGCGCAGCGCCGGCTTCGATGTCGCGTACTGCCCCTCCGTCCAGCTGACTCACCTCGAACGGCAGTCCTTCAAGCTGCTCGGTACAGACGAATTGCGGACACGTGTTGTCATCTATAACGCGGTTCGGCACCAGAACAAGTGGCAGACACTGCTCGCGGCCGGAAATGCGGTCACCAAGAATTAACGGAACTATATGAAAAACGAACAACAGCGCATTCTGGTCATGTCGCATGCCCACCCGGATTTCAGCCTGGGCGGTGGCGAAATTGCCGCATATAACCTTTTCAAGGCTTACCGCACCGATCCGAACGTCGAAGAGGCGTGGTTCCTCGGCCGCGTAGACCGCAATCGCGGCCACACCGGTGCAATTAGCTTGCGTCGCCCGAACGAATACCTGTGGGAACAAGCCGTCCACGACTGGCACAACATGACTGCCGCACACCAGGAGTCTTTGACCACCTGGTTTGCCGACCTCATCCGTGCGCTCAAGCCAACGATTGTTCATACCCATCACTATGCGCATCTGGGGCTGGAATACCTCCGCGTGATCAAGCAGGTTGATCCCTCGATCAAGATTTACATGACCCTGCACGAGTTCATGGCCATCTGCAGCAATAACGGACAGATGATGAAGACCGGCAGCTTCAAGCTCTGCAATCGTGAGTCACTGGATGATTGTCAGCGCTGTTTCCCGCAAAAGACGGTCGAGGATTTCTGGCTGCGCAAGCATCGCTTCCAAAAGTACTTTGCACTAGTGGACGGTTTTGTTTCCCCATCGAATTTCTTACGCGAGCGCTACATTCAGTGGGGGATCGAGCCGAGCAAGATCGTGGTGATCGAAAATGGGCAGGCGCCGGAAGAGCCGCTGCCACCGAGGGTATTGGCAGGGCGTGAATCAAGAAATCGCTTCGGCTTCTTCGGTCAGATCAATCCCTTTAAAGGAGTCGATGTAATTCTGAAAGCACTGGCAGCGATGTCACCCGTCGAACGACGGAAAATCGTATTTGAGATACATGGTGCCAACCTAGAATATCAAACTGCAGAATTCCGTGAGAGCGTCGAGGCGCTATGTGCACCCCTGATAAAGCAAGGTGTGCTGCAGTGGGCCGGCCCATATCAGCCGCATGAACTCCGAGCGCGTATGGCAAACGTTGATTGGGTCGTAATCCCTTCAATTTGGTGGGAAAACTCTCCAATGGTCATCCAAGAGGCATTCGTGGCGGGGAAACCCGTGATTTGCTCGGATATCGGTGGAATGGCTGAGAAAGTACAGAATGGAGTTAACGGCCTACACGTTGCTGCGGGAAGCATCCTGGCATGGCAAAACACATTGCTCAGGGTAGCACGCGAGCCCCAATTGTGGGAAAAGCTGAATGGAGGAATCAAACCTCCATTGTCTTACGCAGATTGTGCCAATGAGCATTTCAAGTATTTCGGAGAATTCCAGTGACGATCTCGTTTGCAGTCGGTTCCGGCGTTAATATAGCTCATCCATTGCCGCAATTGCATAGAGATTCTTGGGTTGAGGCACCAGTCGTGATTCAAGCGACACTAGCACCAAATAATTTAATTCAAGTCGGAGCGTTCACAGGTATCTATGGAGGGAAGCTGGGACACTGCAAAATCGGGCGATATTGTTCAATTGCGCCGGGTGTCGATATAGCTTCTGATCAACATCCCAGCAACTGGCTTTCGACTTCCATGGTGCAATATGTACCGAACGTCCATGGCTGGGCGACATGGCTCAGTCAAAATGATTATGGTAGCGAACCATCCAATAATCGATTCAATTCAAATAGTTTTGTGGAGATCGGCAACGATGTTTGGATTGGCCAAGGAGTTTTCATTAAATCTGGAGTGAAAATTGCCGACGGCGCAATTGTGGCTGCACACAGTGTCGTGATAAATGACATTCCTCCGTACGCAATCGTCGCAGGAGTTCCGGCGTCAATAAAAAAATTCCGTTTCGATGATTCGGTGATCGAAATGATGAGCAAGATCAAATGGTGGGAATATAACATTCAGGCGGTTGCGTCGAAACTCGATTTTGCAAACGTCCAAGAGTCATTGTCGGTGCTGGAAGTCGAGATCGAAGAAGGCCGTTTACAGAAATATCAAGGTCCGCAGTTTAAATTGGTTAGGGAAAATAAATAATGGCACCGTTTCTTTTCGGTTTCGCTCCGTCCGTCGAGGACAGTGGTCTCCTAGGCACAACTCAGGCGTACCAACTTGTTGGTGATAATACCGGTAATTTGGCATTCTGCTATGCAATCAGCCGCCTTTTGGGGGGCAGTCTTAGCTCTAAGTTATGGCATGCAGCACCTGCAGAAGTCGATCGTACCGGCTCCGTCGGTGTTTTGACGCTTGCTAACCAACTCGGAACTCATGCTGATCTAGGGTTTCTCGTTGAAAATTTTAGGCAGCTTAAGTGTCGACTTGTCGGTATTGGTTTAGGCGCTCAAGCTGGGAATTTGCAACAGGAGGTAGAGATTCCAGCAGGTACGTTGGACTGGGTTCGGACGATTCAAGATCACTCCCCAACTAATGCGCCAAATATTGCGATGCGTGGCGAATTTAGTCGCCGTGCACTCGAGCGTTATGGCCTCGCCGAAAAGGCTGTGGCACTGGGTTGCCCTACTTTATTCATCAGTCCGGAAGTAAAGTTGGGTGCAAAAATTGCGAGTCGTTTTAACGGAAATCCGCAAAACATTGCGGTAACGGCCGGGCACCAGCGCTGGGGCCATTTGGCGCGTTTGGAGGCGTCGCTCGTTCAACTGATGGGAGCGAATAAAGGGGCATATATCTGCCAAAGCCCATTGGAAATGGTCCAGTTAGGGCGAGGCGAGGCCACCTTGCTTTCGCAAGAACAACTCAACCTGTGTCGTAACTATGCTACTCCGCATCTCTCGAATGATGATTTTATAAAATGGACGGAGCAACACGCGTTTAGTTTTTTCTCGGCAGCAGCATGGCTGGAATTTACTCGTCGATACGACTTTGTTATCGGAACTCGTATTCATGGGGTCATGCTTGCTCTACAGGCAGGCGTCCCAGCGTTATGTATCGCGCATGATTCTAGGACAAAGGAACTCTGTGAAACGATGAAAGTGCCGCACGTCTCATCGGCCGAAGTCAGCGCGGGAATACGTCGTGACGATCTTCCTCGGTTGTTCCGTTTTGATCCTGACGAGTTTGATGCAAACCGAACTCGACTGGCAGGTGAATACCATAAATTCTTGCGAAACAATAAGCTGAGCCCAGCGCCATATCTTGGGCATCTGGCTCAAGTGGAACAGAGCCGCGGTTGATAGGTCGAGGTATGTTTCAAAAATTGAACCTTGTCACGCATCCTCACCAGTCCTCGTTGTCTGGAGTCCAGATATTGGAGACGCATATCGGAAGGGCGAGTCCGCGATCGTGGCCGCAGTTCTCTGATGATCCGGACGGCACCGGTAGGAGTCTTCCAAAGCTTCCTGTCATGGTGGATCAGGCCAGATTCTTGTTAAAGGCGGATGATACGTGGATGTTAAACGGCCACCGATGGCTGCTGAATAAAGATCTAACTCAGTTCTTTACTGATAACACTGTGCAGAATCCGGAATCTTATTCACATCTGTTCGTAACCGATCGGGACACTGGCTTGAGTTGGACTGAGCGCGAGGCATTCGTATTCCAGAATAAAGCGCGTAAAACAATTCGCTTGGAGGGGCAAATAGGTCTCGCAGTCTCTGCGGAGCCTAGTAACTGGGGATCTTTTCTTTTTCGTGTTGTACCAAAATTGGCTTGGCTTAAGGCGGTCGGAGTCTCAAAAATCCTTATGTATAGTCAGTTTCCGCAGCAGGCTCAACTAGCTGGCCTGCTTGGGTTCACAGAGGACGCGATTATTCCGCATCACCCGAACTGCAGTTATGAGATGAGTTCCGCGATTATCCCATCGCAGTGCCACACAAACGGGTATTTGGATGCCTATGCTCGGGAAGTGTTCCTTGGACTAAGTCGCTCACTGCAAGGGAAGTCGCGCTATGGACGAAAGATCTATATATCTCGACGTGGAGGTGTCGCTTCGACGCGGGCGAGGAGGTGCATAAATGAAGATGAGGTGTGTGAAGCGTTGGTTGCAATGGGTTTCGATGTCGTCGTTCCTGATGAGTTGTCGGTCATTGGGCAATTGGCGGCATTTGCTAACGCAGACTTTATTGTAGGTCCGGCAGGTGCAGGAATGTTTAACAGTGTGTTTTGCGCCCCAGGAACCAAGTTAATTGATATAGAGTCCGAGCGGCACTGGGTCTATGCGCACTGCAATCTTTTCTCGTCCTTGGGCCTGAACTTCGGCGTGTTTTGGGGTAGGGTGGATCCAACACTGGTTGAGTCGGGGGCAGTTCATTTGCCATTCAGCGTAAATGTGCCCGCTTTATTGGATAGGATCGCAAAAATGGATAAGGCATAGGTTTTGCGATAAGTCCGCGTTTTCAAATGTTTGATCATGAGTTGGCTTAAAAAGTTCTTCACCAAACCTATTTCGATTTCGATTCCGCCTGCAAATTCCGGCGCCGATACGCTTATCTTAAGTGCGGGCGACAGTGCGTCCATCAGTTATCTAGTGCGCCCTCACTTGCGTTTGAACGGTCATCGCGAGACCATCATTGATCCTGATGTTGCCAGACCTTGGAATTTTTTCGATTCTGGTTTTCATACGGTGATCATCTCTCGATATCTTCCACTGCGTTGGATTGCGGAGTTGCGGCGATTCCAAACCGGCGGCGGTAGAATAATATATTTTATGGATGATGACCTGATGGATGCAGAGGCTTTAAAGGCGCTGCCCGTCGCCTACAGCCGCAAAATAAAAAAAATGGCGACTAATCAGTTCGATGTTTTAAACGAACTGTGCAGGGAATTCTGGGTGGGTTCTGAGTACCTGGCAACCAAATATCAACAATGGTCTCCAGTCGTACTTGCTCCAAGAACACATCAAGATGATTTTTGCGAAAGGATAGACACTAGAATTTGTTATCACGGGACTGCCTCCCACCAAGCCGAGCTAAGGTGGCTTGCGCCAATTCTAGCTAAGGTCGCTACGGAGAATGATTCGGTTTCCTTAGAGATTTTTGGTGACCATAGTGCAAACAAGCTGTTTCGCGATATTCCAGGAGCCGCAATTTTGCATCCCATGAGCTGGACAAACTATTTCGCCTACACGCGAGCCGTTCGGTGTGATGTCGGCCTTGCCCCTTTGCTGCCCGGTCCTTTTAACAAAGGACGGGGGGCGACGAAGTTTTTCGACTATGCCCGCATGGGGGCAGTAGGGATATATACAGATGTCGCACCGTATCGTGGATTTATTCGGCACGAGATCGATGGAATACTTCTGCCCAACGAGCCCCAAATTTGGGAGCGTACTGTTTCCGAGCTCATCAACGATCGGGCCCGACGTGAGCGAATGAGTGCTGCTGCACGGGAACGCGCGAAGCAAATGGCGTTAGCCTAAGAGAAATAGCGCAAAAGACTGCTAATAATTTGACGCACGAAATACAAATTGATCAGTAAGCAACATACAGCATATGAGAAAAATTACAAAGGCAGTTTTCCCCGTCGCCGGCCTTGGCTCCCGCTTCCTTCCCGCTACCAAGGCGAGTCCAAAAGAGATGCTCCCGATCGTCGACAAGCCACTGATCCAGTACGCGGTCGAAGAAGCGGTCGCCGCCGGCATCACCGAAATGATCTTCGTCACCGGCCGCAACAAGCGCAGCATCGAGGACCATTTCGACAAGGCCTACGAATTGGAAAGCGAACTGGAACGCAACAGCAAACACAAGCTGCTGGAGCTGGCCAAGGACATCCTGCCGCCGCATGTGTCCTGCCTTTATATCCGGCAGGCGCAGGCGCTCGGCCTCGGACACGCCGTGCTGTGCGCTGAACCCGCAGTCGGCGATGCGCCGTTCGCGGTCATCCTGGCCGACGACCTGATCGACAGCGAGCCCGGTGCAATGGCGCAAATGGTCCGCACGTACGAGCAGACCGGAAGTGCCGTGCTCGGCGTCGAGACAGTGGCCCGGGAACAGACCGGCTCCTATGGCATTGTCGAGGTGGCTCAGCGGGATGACGGCAAGACGCAGATTTCCAGCATCGTCGAAAAGCCGCATCCGAGCGTTGCACCTTCGAACCTGGCCGTGGTCGGCCGCTACATCCTAACGCCGGCGATCTTCCACAAGTTGCGCGCCGTGCGTGCCGGCGCCGGTGGCGAAATCCAGCTCACGGATGGCATCGCCGCGCTGCTCGAGGATGAACCGGTGCTGGCCCAGACCTTGGCGGGTACACGCTACGACTGCGGTTCGAAGTTGGGCTACCTGAAGGCTACGCTTGTCTATGGCATGAAGCATCCCGAGGTCGGCGCGGACTTCAGCAAACACGTCGAATTGATGCGGGCTTGATGTGATCGGTATTTTTTCGGGCGGGATCTGGCGCCTGCCACATCTGACCTCGTTCCTCGGCAGGGAGGTGACCAGGCTCCGTTCATTGACTTGGACGCCCTCGGCGCATCTGAGCGCCATCGCCGGCTGGGGCCGCCGCCCTACCACCGAACGGGCGCGCGCCTACGCCGCCCGCCACCAGCTGCCCTTCCTCGCCCTCGAGGACGGCTTCCTGCGCTCGGTCGGCCTCGGCGTGGCCGGTGCCGCGCCGCTGTCGCTGGTGGTGGACGACCTCGGCATCTATTACGATGCCACGCAGCCCTCGCGCCTGGAGGCGTTGATCGCCGGCCTGGCGCCCGACCCGGAAAAGCAGGCCCAGGCGCAGCGCGCGCTCGGGTTGATGCGGCGTCACAAGCTGTCGAAGTACAACCACGCGCCCGAGCGTTCGCTGCCGCCGCTGGCCGCACCGTACACGGCGCGCGTGCTGGTCATCGACCAGACCATGGGCGACGTCTCGGTACGGCTGGGCGGGGCCGACCAGGCGCGCTTCGGCGCGATGCTCGAGGCGGCGCTGGCCGAGCATCCGCAGGCCGAGATCTGGGTCAAGACCCATCCCGATGTGCTGAGCGGTAAGAAACAGGGCTATCTGCCCGCTTCGGCTCTGAAGAATGCCGATCCGCGCCTGCACGTGCTAGCCGAGGACGTGTCCCCGCTCGGCCTGATCGAGCAGGTCGACCAGGTCTACGTCGTGACCTCGCAGATGGGCTTCGAGGCCCTGATGCTGGAAAAGCCGGTGGTGTGCTTCGGCCAGCCCTGGTACGCCGGCTGGGGGCTC
Source organism: Massilia sp. Mn16-1_5 (assembly GCF_004798585.1). Lineage (GTDB taxonomy): Bacteria > Pseudomonadota > Gammaproteobacteria > Burkholderiales > Burkholderiaceae_D > Telluria. Next base: position 29,730 of record NZ_PPXQ01000021.1, on the reverse strand, counting down.
ACCGACGACCGCCATCCCGGCATGGACGCGCTGCGCGCGCGCCGGCCGGTCCGGCGCACGCTGGCGCAGCTGTTCGAAGCGGCCTACCTGCAGTACGCGCGCTACCTCGACCCGGCCACGGGAGGGCAGGGCGACATCTTCGATGTCATCGACTGGCTGGCGCGTAACAAGCAGGCCAATGATGCGACGCGCGGCAGTCTGTATTGCGTCGGCATGAGCCTGTGGAAGCGGGCCATCGTGCGGCCCTATCTGGCGGGTGCGTCGAACCGCGTGCACTTCGTGCGCTCGGCCGCGGCGCTGGCGCGCAAGCACTTGCCGGCCGACGCACGCATCGTGATGTGGGGCGTGAAGGAAGAAGCGAAGCTGAACGCGCTGGCGCGCGAGCGCGCTCTGCCGTTGTGGCGCATGGAAGACGGTTTCCTGCGCTCGGTCGGGCTGGGGTCGGACCTGTTCCGGCCGGTGTCCCTGGTGCTCGACCAGTCGGGCATGTACTACGATCCCGCCTCCGGCAGTGCGCTCGAACGCCTGCTGGCGACCTGCGAACTGGGCGATGAAGACCTGGAGCGGGCCGCGCGTTTTCGCGAGCGGCACGTGGCACTGAAGGTCAGCAAGTACAACCTGGGGCGTACTGCGCTGCGGGTCGAGAGCGGAGGGCGCCGCGTACTGCTGGTGCCGGGCCAGGTCGAAGACGATGCCTCGATCATGCGCGGCTCGCCGGCCGTGCGCACTAACCTGGATCTGCTGCGGGCGGTGCGCGCGGCCAATCCGGACGCATGCATCCTCTACAAGGCCCATCCGGACGTGGTCGCGGGTAACCGCCGTGGCGCCGTGCCGGCCGGCGAGCTGGCGGTGCTGGCCGACCAGTGCGTCAACGAGGCCAATATCATCGATTGCATTCTCGCCTCGGACGAAGTCCATACGATGACCTCGCTGTCCGGTTTCGAGGCGCTGCTGCATGGACGCACGGTGCACTGCTACGGCGGACCGTTCTATGCAGGCTGGGGACTGACGGTCGACCATCTTGCCTTGCCACACCGCGGCCGCCGTCTCGGCCTGGACGCGCTGGTCTGGGCCGCGATGCTGGAATACCCACGCTATGTACTGCCGGGGATGCCGGGCCTGGCGTCGGCCGAGCAGGTGATGCGCCACCTGGTGGCGCAGTCGGCCGGGGCCGGCTCGGTGCAAGCCGGCTGGCTGGCACGCAAGCGTCGCAAGGGGCGGGCATTGCTTGAGCTGCTGGAATCGGAATGGCGCGCGTTGCGCACCTGATCTCTGCCTGAACCGTTGTAAGCCAGCAGTATTTTCAGCAATTGTGACAAATGGTGAATTTTCAGCTGGAAATCGTTACTTATAATAAATAGATCTTTTAGTAGTTATCCGAATGAACGCACCTCTCGACCCCCGGCAACTGGCGCGCTACCAGCAAGGCGACTATTCGGTACCGGGTTTTTACAATCTGCTGCAGTGCCGCCGCGTCCTGATGTTGCAAGGGCCGATGGGCACCTTCTTCAACCGGGTTGCTGCCTGGCTGGAGGGGCAAGGCGTTTCGGTCAAGAAGGTGAATTTCAACGGCGGCGACTGGCTCTTCCATCGCAAGCTCGACGCCGTGGATTACCGCGGTTCGCTGAAGGATTTCCCGGATTTCCTGCGCCGCTATCTGGTCGAGAACGACATCGACGGCCTGCTGTGCTTCGGCGACTGCCGCCACTACCACAAGGCCGCGAAGAAGCTGGCCGATGCGCTGGGGCTGGCGTTCTTCGTGTTCGAGGAAGGCTATGTGCGTCCGGATTACATCACGCTCGAATGCGGCGGCGTCAACATGCAATCGCTGGTGCCGCGCAATCCGGCCTTCTACAAGGCCTTGCCGGACGTGTCCGTGCCCAAGCCCCAGGCTGCGCATCCGAGTTTTGGCCGGGGTGCCTGGTCGTCGATGTTTTATTACGCGGCCGGGCGGCTGCTCCAGGCGCACTATCCGCTGTACCGCCACCACAAGAAATTTTCGATTCGTTACGAGGCGCGTGCCTGGTGCCGCTCATGGGTGCGCAAGCACCTGAACCGCTGGCGCGACAAACCGGTATTCGAGCGGCTGCTGCGCGAGCATGACGGCCTGTATTTCGCTGTCGCCCTGCAGGTGTATAACGACAGCCAGGTGACCACCCATAGCGATTATCCCGACGTGCGCGACTTCATCCGCGAGGTGCTGGCCTCGTTCGCCGCACATGCCGACGCCAACCACCATCTGGTGTTCAAGCATCATCCGATGGACCGCGGCCAGCGCGACTACCGGCGCCTCATCGAGCGGCTGTGCATCGAGCACGGTGTGAGCGGCCGCGTGCATTACGTGCATGACGTGCACCTGCCTACCCTGTTGCGCCATTCGCGCGGCGTCGTCATGATCAACAGCACGGTCGGCCTGTCGACGCTCTACCATTACAAGCCGCTCAAGCTGATGGGGCGCGCGCTGTACGATATGGAAGGGCTGACTTACCAGGGCGAACTGGGACAGTTCTGGACTGCGGTCACGCGTTTCGACCGCGACTTGTGGCGGCGCTTCCGCGCCTACCTGATTACCCAGACCCAGCTTAACGGCGCCTTCTACGGACGCGACTTTCACACCTTGCTGGCGCAGGGGAAGCCGGGCAGGGCGCGTTTATCGGCACCCTTGCAGCTGCGGCGCACTGCGGCGCCGGTGGAGGGAAGCGATGCGGACGACTTCGAGGCGGGTTTGGCTGCCTGAAGTGACTGGAACGGGGCGCCGGCCTTACAGGCTCATCCTCAGCATCAACAGCACGATATTCCCCTTAGCTTTGCGCATCGACAGGTGCGGCACATACGTCGCCACCAGTTGGGCCTTTGGCGTGCCGATCGACGCCACCGGGAGGATGGCGGGGAAGGGGCGGCCGCCGTACCAGTCGTGGCGGCGGATCAGGAGGCCCGTCAGGCCCGCGCCGACTTCGAACTTCTTCGATACCACGGGAAACATCCACTGGTAGGCGTAGCCCGCCATGTATTGCGGCCGGTTGTTCGAGTCGCGTATGGCCACGGCATAGACCGACTCGTCGTTCCCACTGGCGTTACGCAAAGTACGGCCCAGGCCGCCACCCCAGGTGTTCTCGTTCATCTTGTTGAGCTGCTTGCGCGTGTAGGTGTCGCGGTCGTGGTAAGCGTAGCCCGACAAATAGATGTCCCAGTGCACGTCGCGCGGCGCGTCCGCTTCCTCCGCGGTGACCTTGCTGAATGGATTGTCCGGCGCGGCCAATGCATCGTCTGCCCATGCCTGGTTGGAGAGCGCCATCCCGGCGAATAGGAATGGTGCGAAGCAGCAAAACTTGAATGATGACGCGACACCCATACGACCCCCGATGACAGTGATATGTACGAACCCGTGTAGCAGCATCGCTGCTGTGCGGTTGCAAAACATCCCTGCCAGCAATTATTTCCCTTGCGAATCAACTACATGGGTGGTCTAGGCGCCTGCTGGACGGTTTTAATTGTAGAGCTAGTATGCAGAGCACGTAGCACGATTGATAGCGATTTTTACAACATTGTCGCATCTTGCTAAGCAGCAAAATTGATGGATGACATCGACAATGCGCATGTCCTTTTCAGGGCGGCGCACAGCCTTCGACTACAATGCAGTATCGTGTTCCGGTGCTGTTGCCGATTTCATCCATGACCATTCTCGTTACCGGCGGCGCCGGCTTCATCGGAGCCAACTTCATCCTCGACTGGCATGCCGCCGGCGGCGAACCGGTCGTCAACCTCGACAAGCTGACCTACGCCGGCAACCTGGCCAACCTCGCCAGCCTGGAAGGCGACCCGCGCCACCACTTCGTCCACGGCGACATCGGCGACGGCGCACTGGTGGCGCGTCTGCTGGCCGAACACCGGGTGCGCGCCGTACTCAATTTTGCCGCCGAAAGCCATGTCGACCGCTCGATCGCCGGCCCGGCCGCCTTCGTGCAGACGAATGTCGCCGGCACCTTCGGCTTGCTCGAAGCGGCGCGCGACTATTGGAACGCGCTGCCGCCGGACGAGCAGGGCGCCTGGCGCTTCCTGCACGTATCGACCGACGAGGTCTATGGCACGCTGGCCGCGGACGCGCCCGCTTTCACGGAAACCACGGCGTATGCGCCGAACAGCCCCTATTCGGCCAGCAAGGCGGCGTCCGACCACCTGGTGCGGGCCTGGCACCATACCTATGGCTTGCCTGTGCTGACCACCAATTGTTCAAACAATTACGGGCGCTTCCAGTTTCCCGAAAAGCTGATTCCGCTGGTGATCCACAAGGCCCTGGCCGGGGAAGCGCTGCCGGTGTACGGCGATGGGCGCCAGGTGCGCGACTGGCTGCATGTGAGCGACCACTGCGCGGCGATCCGGCGTGTGCTCGCATCCGGCACGCCGGGCGGAGTCTGGAATGTGGGCGGGCTGAACCAGAAAACCAATCTCGAGGTCGTCCAGGCCATTTGCGCGCTGCTCGACGCCGCCCGGCCGCGTTCGGATGGCGCGTCGTATGCGGCCCAGATCCGTTTCGTGGCCGACCGCCCGGGCCACGATCGCCGCTATGCGATCGACGCTGCCAAACTGCGGCGCGAGCTGGGCTGGGAGCCGCGCCACGACTTCGAGAGCGGCCTGCGCCAGACCGTGGCCTGGTACCTCGAGCACGAGGACTGGGTGCGTAATGTGACCAGTGGCGCCTACCGGGACTGGGCCGCGCGCCAGTACGCCGCATGATGCGCGCCGCTCCCCTTGCCATCGCCGACGTCTTGTTGTTCGAGCCGCAGGTGCACGGCGACGCCCGCGGTTTCCTGTACGAGAGCTTTCACCAGGGCCGCTTCGAGCGGGCCGTGGGGCGCAGCGTCGCCTTCGTGCAGGACAACCATTCGAAGTCCGGCGCCGGCGTGCTGCGCGGCTTGCATTACCAGGTGGGGCGTCCGCAGGGCAAGCTGATCCGGGTCGTGTCCGGCAGCGTGTTCGATGTCGCCGTCGACCTGCGCCGCAGTTCGCCCAGTTTCGGGCACTGGACCGGCGCCGTGCTCAGCAGCGAGAATTGCCGCCAGATGTGGATTCCGGAAGGCTTCGCGCATGGCTTCCTGGTGCTGTCCGAATCGGCCGAGCTGCTCTACAAGGCCACCGACTACTGGTCGCCCGAGAGCGAGCGCTGCATCGCCTGGGACGACGCGCAGCTGGCGGTGGACTGGCCGCTGTCCGGCCCGCCGGTTTTGTCGGCCAAGGACCAACGCGGCACTTCCTTCGCCGCCGCCGACTTGTTCGACTGATCTCACTCTCGGGCTCTGCGCGGCCGAATTGGCGGCGCTTTCCCTCCCTGTTCCAGTTATAGCCGTAGAGCAATACCGGCGATAATCCTGTCCTGGAATGATTTAATCGGGGCAGGGCATGGCGGAAGACAGCGACGCAGAGAAGACAGAAGACGCAAGTCCCAGAAGACTTGAGAAGGCGCGCGAAGAAGGCGACGTTCCCCGATCGCGCGAACTGGCGACCTTTGCCGTCCTGATGACCGCCGGCGCCGGCCTCTGGATTACCGGCGGCAGCCTGGCCGGCCGCCTGTCTGGCACGCTTGCATCGGGCCTGAGCCTGACCCGCGAACAGGTCTACAACCCGACCGTCCTCATCGAGCGGATCACGAACGACATCGGCGGCGTCCTGCTGGCCTGCCTGCCGCTCGCCTTTGCCATCATGCTGGTCGCCCTGGCCGCGCCGATGGCGATCGGCGGCTTCAACTTTAGCGCCAAGGCCTTCATGCCGAACTTCATGAAGCTGAACCCCATCAGCGGCATCGGCAACCTGTTCTCCACCAATTCCCTCGTCGAATTGCTCAAGGCAATCGCCAAGACCGTCGTGGTCGGCGCCGTGGCCTGGACCGTCGTGATGAGCGAGAAGGAGGCCGTGCTGGGCCTGGCCGTCGAGCCCCTCGGTTCCGGCCCCGGCCACGTGGCCGACCTGATGGCCCATACCTTCCTGATCATCGTCGGCGCCCTGGGCGTGATCGCCCTGATCGATGCGCCGTATCAGCTTTGGCACTACAACAACAAGCACAAGATGACGCGCCAGGAAATGATCCAGGAATCGAAGGAATCGGACGGCAATCCTCAGATTAAAGGGAAGATTCGCCAGATGCAGCGGCAAATGGCGCGCAACCGCATGATGCAGAATGTGCCTACTGCCGACGTCGTGGTCACCAACCCGACCCACTATGCGGTGGCGCTGAAGTACACCGATGGCCAGCAAGGCGCGCCGCGCGTGGTGGCGAAGGGCGCCGACGAGGTGGCGGCCAAGATCCGTGAACTGGCGAAGGAAAACAAGGTCGCGCTGCTGGAAGCGCCGGCCCTGGCCCGTGCGCTCTGGAAGCACACGGAAATCGACGACGAAATCCCGGAAAAGCTGTATTCGGCGGTGGCGGAAGTGCTGGCCTACGTGTTCCAGCTGCGTAACTACAACAAGGTCGGCGGCCATTATCCGGATCGTCCGACGAAGCTGCCGGTGCCGCCGGAGCTGGATCCGCACGATCCTGCATCGCAAGTTAAACCGAATAATGGAGCTGTTTGATGAATAGTCTGAGAATGCCAGCCTGGATGGGAGCGATTGGTGCCAAGGGCAATGCCCTGGCGGCGCCGATCCTGATCATCCTGCTGCTGGCGATGATGATCCTGCCGCTGCCGGCCTTCATCCTCGACCTGTTCTTCAGTTTCAATATCGCGCTCTCCGTGATCGTGCTGCTGACCGCGCTGTACACGGTCAAGCCGCTCGACTTCATGGCCTTCCCGGCGATCCTGCTGGTGTCGACCATGCTGCGCCTGTCGCTCAACGTGGCCTCGACCCGTATCGTCCTGACCGAAGGCCACACCGGCGGCGCGGCGGCCGGTAAAGTGATCGAAGCCTTCGGCCACTTCCTGATCGGCGGCAACTACACGGTCGGTATCGTCGTGTTCGTCATTCTCACCATCATCAACTTCACCGTCGTGACCAAGGGTGCGGGCCGTATCGCCGAAGTCGGCGCGCGCTTCGCCCTGGACGCGATGCCTGGTAAACAGATGGCGATCGACGCCGACCTGAATGCCGGCATGATCGCCGAGCCGGAAGCGCGCAAGCGCCGCGCCGAAGTGGCGCAGGAAGCGGAATTCTACGGCGCCATGGACGGTGCCTCGAAGTACGTCAAGGGCGATGCCGTGGCCGGCATCATGGTTACCCTGATCAACGTGATCGGCGGCCTGATCGTCGGTATCGTGCAGCACGACATGGCTGCCGGCGAAGCGGCCAAGACCTATACCCTGCTGGCCATCGGCGACGGCCTGGTGGCGCAGATTCCCTCGCTGATCATCTCGATCGCGGCCGGTATGGTCGTTTCGCGCGTGGCCAACGAGCAGGACATCGGTGGCCAGATGATGGGCCAGCTGTTCGCCAAGCCCGAAGTGCTCTACATCACCGGCGGCATCATCGCCGGCATGGGCCTGATCCCGGGCATGCCGAACCTGGTCTTCCTGCTGCTGGGCGGCGTGCTGGGCGGTTCCGGCTACCTGCTGGCCAAGCGTGCGAAGAATGCCCCGCAGCGCGAAGCCGAAGCGGCCGCGAACGACGCGGCAGCCGGCGCGCAGCAGGCCGCCTCGGCCGAAACGGAAGAGGCGACCTGGCAGGACATCATGCCCGTCGACACCCTGGGCCTGGAAGTGGGCTACCGCCTGATTCCGCTGGTGGACAAGGCGCAGGGCGGAGAACTGCTCAAGCGTATCAAGGGCATCCGCAAGAAGTTCGCCCAGGAAGTCGGCTTCCTGGCGCCGCCGGTGCACATCCGCGACAACCTGGAACTAAAACCCTCCGCCTACCGCATCACCCTGAAGGGCGTCGAAGTGGGCAGTGGCGAAGCGATCAATGGCCAGTTCCTGGCGATCAATCCGGGCATGGCCAGCGGCACGCTGCCGGGCACGCCGACCACCGATCCGGCCTTCGGCCTGCCGGCGGTCTGGATCGAGGCCGGCATGCGCGACGAGGCGCAGAGCCTGGGCTATACCGTGGTCGACGCCGGAACCGTGGTGGCGACCCATTTGAACCACCTGATCACGACCCACGCCTCGGAACTGCTGGGCCGCCTGGAAGTGCAGGCGCTGCTCGACCACCTGGGCAAGGACACGCCGAAGCTGGTCGAAGACCTGGTGCCGAAGGTCGTGTCGCTGGCGACGCTGCAGAAGGTGCTGCAGAACCTCTTGATCGAAGGCGTGCACATCCGCGACATGCGCACCATCATCGAGACCCTGTCGGAACACGCGGGCGTGCAGGATGCGAACGATTTGACGGCGCTGGTGCGTATCGCGCTGGGCCGCGCGATCGTACAGCAGCTGTTCCCGGGCACCAACGAACTGAGTGTGATGACCCTGGACAACCGCCTCGAGCGCCTCTTGATGCAAGCCCTGGGCGCGGGCGGCGACGGCACCGGCATCGAGCCAGGCCTGGCCGACACCATCGCCCAGCAGGCGCACAATGCGGCGCAGCAGCAGGAAGCGATGGGGCACACGCCGGTGCTGCTGGTGCCGGGCCCGCTGCGCGTGCTCCTGTCGCGTTTCCTGCGCCGCGCGCTGCCGAATTTGAAGGTCTTGTCGCATTCGGAGATTCCGGAAACAAAGACGATTCGCGTGACGAGTCTCGTTGGCGCGGGTTAATCGACGCAAATCCGCGGGCATGCCCGCCCTACGGTGCGCTGCCGTTCCTAGGGCGGGCATGCCCGCGTTACGCGCGCATCCGCGTGCCGTTTGCCCGCAAATTGGGCAATTTCCCCTTCGAAATCGAATTAACCCCTTTTCCCCATCCTTTTCCCGCGATGGTTGCTTCACGGCATCGTCAATAATCTCTCCCATACACCGGCTTCATGCGTGCCGGGACTAACGAACAGAGCAGTGCGGAGAATAAGATGAATGTGAAGAAATTTACAGCGCCAACATCCCGGGAAGCCTTGCGCAAGGTGCGCGATGCGCTGGGCCCGGACGCGGTCATCCTCTCGAACCGTCCTGTCGATGGCGTGGTCGAAATCCTGGCACTCGACAATGACGACGTCGCTTCCCTGGCTGCCCCTGCGCCGGGTTCCGACATGGCCCAGCCGGCACCGCGCCTCGACCACCTGCACGGCTTCGAGCCGGAAGCCCCTGCTTTCGTGAACCGCCGCGCCGCCGCGCCTGCCCCGACGCCGGAACAGATCTACGCCAGCCGCCGCGCACCCGAGCCGGAGCCGGAATTCGTCGCGGCTTTCGCCCCACGCCGCGCCGCCCAGCCGGAAGCCGGCTTTGCAGCCGACTTCGCCGCTGAACAGAATTACGCCAACCGCCGCGCTCCGCAAGCCGAGCCGGCTTTCGACATGTCCGCCATGACGGCCATGATGACGGCCGCGATCGCCCAGGCCAAGGAATCGGCTGCCGCCGAGATGAGCGGCATGATGAGCGAACTGCGCGCCATGCGCGGCATGATGGAATCGCAGCTGGCCGAACTCTCCTGGGGCGGCACGCAACAGCGCGAACCGCAAAAGGCCGCCGTGCTGCGCGAGATGCTGGCCGCCGGTTTCTCGGCTTCGCTGTCGCGCTACCTGATCGACAAGATGCCGGCCAACAAGGACGCTGCCGAAGCGATGCGCTGGATCAAGACCGTGCTGGCCCGTAACCTGACCACCATGGCCGACGAGGACAACCTGCTGGATAAAGGCGGCGTGTTCGCCCTGGTCGGCCCGACCGGCGTCGGCAAGACCACCACCACCGCCAAGCTGGCCGCGCGCTGCGTGATGCGCCACGGCCCGGAAAAGCTGGCGCTGATCACCACCGACGCCTACCGTATCGGCGGCCATGAGCAGCTGCGCATCTACGGCAAGATCCTGGGCGTGATGGTGCACTCGGTGAAGGACGAAGCCGACCTGCGCATCGCCCTGAAAGAGCTCAGGAACAAGCACACCGTGCTGATCGATACCATCGGCATGTCGCAGCGCGACCAGATGGTGACCGAACAGGTCGCCATGCTGACCGGCGCCGGCGCCGACGTGAAACGCCTGCTGTGCCTGAATGCGACCTCGACCAACGAAACCCTGGCCGAAGTCGTGCGCGCCTACCAGGGCAGCGGCCTGCACGGCTGCATCATGACCAAGCTGGACGAAGCCGCGTCGATCGGCAACGTGCTCGACGTCGTGATCCGGCAGAAGCTGAACCTGCACTACATCTCGAACGGCCAGCGCGTGCCGGAAGACCTGCACCTGGCCGACCGCGCCATGCTGGTCGACCGCGCCTTCCGCAGCCGCCGCGATGCGGTGAACCAGTTCGACGATGCCGACCTGCCGCTGATGATGGCCCACACCGGCAAGGTCCATCAGGACGAAAGCCTGCGCGAGGTGCGCCTTGGCTAGTTTCGATTTCGACCAGGCCGAAGGCCTGCGCCGGATGCTGGCCGGCCCCCAGCCACGCATCCTGACGTTTTTATCCGCCACGCCCAGCGACGACAAGGGCGCGATGCTGGTGAACCTGGGCGCCTCGCTGTCCCAGGCCGGCAATGAAGTCCTGATCGTCGACGCCTGCCAGCGCGAGGTCGGCGTCGCACGCCGCCTCGAGATGGAACGCCACGTCAGCCTGCTGCAGGTGGCGCGCCAGGAATGCGCGCTGAACCAGGTGGTGCAGACTGCGCCGCAAGGTTTCAACGTGGCGCTGCTGGCGCGCGACGGCCAGGCCGCGGCGCATGCCGACGAGGCACGCCGCCTGGCGAAAGCCTTCGACGTGCTGGTGAAAAAGCAGGGCGGCATCGTCATCGTCGATGGCGAACTGCAGCGCGATGGCAGCTTCGCCGTGCCGCGACTGGCGGACTCGGAAATCGTGGTGCAGGTCTCGACCAGCGCCACTTCGATCACCAACGCGTACGGCTTAATTAAACGTCTGTCCCAGGAATTCGGCCGCCGTCCGTTCGGCATCCTGGTCACCGGGGCAAGCGAAGCCGAAGCGAAAGTGGTTTACGATAATATGGCGACAGCAGCAAGTCGTTACCTTGCGGTAACGTTGACGTCGATGGGCTCGGTGCCGGCGGATGAATACCTGCATCGCGCCGCGCGTCTCGGACGCTCGGTGGTGGATGCCTTCCCGCTGGCCGGCGCTTCGGTAGCCTTCCGCGCGCTCGCCGGACGCTTTGCACGGTCGCGTATGGCGTCCCAAGGCGCCCGTTTTGGTTCCTAAGAAAAAAGCACAAGCATGTATACCGTCAAAGGGAAAGCGGACAAGAACCATTTGCTCACCGAGCACGCCCCGCTCGTGAAGCGCCTGGCGCACCAGATGAAGGCGAAATTGCCGCCCTCGGTCGAAGTCGACGACCTGATCCAGGCCGGCATGATGGGCCTGCTCGACGCCATCAACCGCTACGAAGACAACCACGGTGCCCAGTTCGAGACCTATGCCGTGCTGCGCATCCGCGGTGCCATGGTCGACGAGTTGCGCAGCAACGACTGGATGCCGCGCAGCACGCGCCAGACCATGAAGAAGGTCGAGACCGCGATGACGGCGCTGCAGCAAAAGCTCGGCCGTCCGCCAACCGAGACCGAAGTGGCCAAGTCGCTCGACATTCCGCTCTCCGAATACCAGGAAATGCTGTTCGAAGGCGGCGGCCACCAGCTGGTCTATTACGAAGATTTCCATGACGACGACGGCAACGACAGCTTCCTCGACCGCTATGCGGTGGATGAGGACGACCCGCTGCGCGCGCTGCTCGACACCGACTTCCGCCAGGCCGTGATCGACGCCATCGACGGTTTGCCGCCGCGCGAAAAGATCCTGATGGGTCTGTATTACGAAGAAGAACTGAACCTCAAGGAAATTGGTGCGGTGCTCGGCGTGTCCGAGTCGCGCGTCTCGCAGCTTCACACCCAGGCCGTGGCCCGCCTGCGCGCATCGCTCAAGGAAAAGCTGTGGACTTCGCCAGCCTGATCGGGCTGGCTCTCGCCCTCGCCGGGCTGATCGTCGGGCACACGCTCGACGGCGGACGTTTCGCGTCCCTGATCCAGCCAGCGGCATTCGCCATCGTGGTGGTCGGCACCTTCGGCGCCGTGCTGCTGCAATCGGAGGCGCGCAGCTTCCGCCGCGGCATGCAAATGCTGCGCTGGGTCTTTTTCCCTCCCAAGAACCGGCGCCAGCCGCTCTCGCGCGAGATCGCGCTGTGGAGCCACACGGCGCGCCGCGACGGCCTGCTCTCGCTCGAGCAGTACATGGCTACCAAGGACCTGTTCGTGCAGAAGGGCCTGCGCCTGGTGGTCGACGGTATCGCGCCGGAAAAGATCCGCAACCTGCTGGAAACGGAGATCAGCGCCTTCGAATTCGCCGAACGCCAGGCCGCGCGCATCTGGGAATCGGCGGCCGGCTATGCGCCGACGATCGGCATCCTGGGCGCCGTGCTGGGCCTCATTCACGTGATGGAAAACCTGTCCGATCCGTCGCGCCTGGGTTCCGGCATCGCGGTGGCCTTCGTGTCGACCGTGTACGGCGTCGGCCTGGCGAACCTGTTTTTCCTGCCGGTCGGGAACAAACTGAAAGCCATTGTTTCCGACCAGGTCGCGCAATACGAAATCCTGCTCGAAGTCTTCCACGACCTGGCGAGCGGCAACCACACGCGCGTCGTCGAGGAGCGCGTGGCGAGCCTGCTGGCAAAGCGCTGAGATGGCTCGCAAACGCTACGACGATGAAGACCACACGCGCGAGAGCCACGAGCGCTGGCTGATTTCCTACGCCGATTTCATCACGCTGCTGTTCGCCTTCTTCGTCGTCATGTACGCGATTTCGGTGGTCAATACCGGCAAATATAAAGTGCTGTCCGATGCGCTGGGCGATGCTTTCGGCGGCCGGCCCGAAGTGCCGCAGGCCAGCTCCACCATCGAACAACTTCCCCTCACTAACCTGATCGCCCGCAAACGCGCCGAGGCGGCGCGGCGCGAGCGCGAACGCCTGAACACGCTGGCGCGCGAGCTGAACACCTCGCTGGCGCCGCTGGTGAAAAATGGCCAGGTACGGGTCACCCAGACCGGGCGCGGTGTGACGGTCGAGATCAATGCCAAGGTGTTGTTCGAGGAAGGGCAGGCGGCCTTGGGGGGCGAGGCGCGCGCCACGCTGGGCACGGTCGCGTCGCTGCTGAAGAACGATGCGCATGCGATCCAGGTCGAAGGACATACGGATAATCAGCCGATCGCGAATTCGGCGTTTGCCTCGAACTGGGAATTGTCGAGCGTGCGCGCCAGCAGCGTGGTACGCCTGTTCATCGACAGTGGCGTGCTTGAAACGCGGCTGACGGCGGTCGGACATGCGGCGAACCAGCCGGTGGCGGCGAATACGGACGAGGCGGGCAGGGCGCGTAACCGCAGGGTAGCGGTGACGATTCTCGCCTCAGATCAGTGAAATAAAATTTCATTATTTGTTTTGGGTGAAATAAAATTTCACGTAGGGTGGGCATGCCCACGCGGATACATCGCATGATGGGTGCAAATATCGTTTCGATGCGTAACGGTCCCGTACCGCGTGGGCATGCCCACCCTACAATAGAGGCACACAAGCACATGGAGCCAAGAATGCAACGCAGACTCATCCTGCTGGCCGCGCTCGGCGTAGCCAGCTTCCTGCCCACTTTTGCCAACGCTGCCGGAGAATCCCCCGTGTCCGTCAAGCACAGCATCGATATCGAAACGCCGCCGGGCAAGGTCCTGGTCGAGCTGACCTTCACCAACCAGGGCACGAAGACGGTCTGGATTCCGCGCGAACTGGCGGCGGAGAAGGAATTGACGGGCCGCCGCTTCGACGTGCGCGACGCCGGCGGCAAGCCGGTCGCCTACACCGGCAAGATGGTCAAGCGCGCGGCGCTCACGGCCGCCGACTTCCAGCCGCTCGAGCCGGGCAAGATGCTGATGAACACCATCGACATCACCAACACCTACGCCTTCGCCAAAGGGCGGCACAACTACCACATCGGCTACACGGGCCCGGTGCTGGCGGACGTGAAGCAGCTCGACAAACAGGTCGAATTCCCGGCGCGTCCGGTGTCCTTCGTTTCCAACATCAAATAAGGCCAACAGGCGAAAAAAATCCCGGAGCAGGATGCGTCCTGCTCCGGGATTCTTCAATTCCAAAACCTTAGTTCAGCGCCGGGGTGTTCTCGGCGAAGTACTCGTGCGAGTCGGCATTGTCGACGGCCTGGGTCGGGTTGCTGATCGCCAGGCTGGCGGCGCCGCTTTGACCATAGACGTGATCGTCGGTGCCGGCTACGACATTGAAGTGGCTCATCTCATGCACCAGGGTGCCGCCCTTCGAGTCCGTGCCCGTCAGCGGTGCCGACCAGAAGGCATTGCAGACATAAATGCGGTACGGCTGGGTCGGGTACACGTAGGCGTAGTAGCTCTGCTTGCAGCTGCAATCCACCACGACGTTCTGGTTGTCGAAGGCGCTCTTGATGTTCGTGTAGTGCGACTTGACGGTCGACTGGCGCGACGAGGTCACGGTGCCGAACCATTTGGTGTAGCGCGGGCCCATCGTGGTCCTGGCCATGTAGCTGACGGAATCGTTCGACATCGACTTCGCGGCCGAGATCGCCGAGGCGATCGTGCTCTGCTGCGAGGCGGTGCAGGACGCGTAGCTGACGCCTTGCGTGGTCACCATGCCGCCGTCCGGGCGCTTGAGCGCCTGCATGATCTCCGAGCTGGAACCGCGCGGCAGGCGGCCGTCGATGTAGAACGAGGCCGTGTCCGACTGCAGCTCGCCGATGTCGGCACCCGCGGCCGCGGCCTGGGCACGGCCGTTGGCGGCGGGCAGGAACAGGTCCGGGGACGCGGTGCGGTAGCGAATCGCGTAGTCGCCGCTGACGCTCATGTCATACAGCGAAGACAATTCGACCTTCACGGTGTGCGAGGCGCCTGGTTTCAGCACGTAGTAGTCGGCCTGGGTCGGCTTGCCGCGCTTGATCAGGGCGCCGGTGTAGGCGACCTTGGCGCCGTCGCGCGTCACGTCGAACAGCGGCGCGGACAGGCCCTCGAAAGGCGTGCGCGACTTGAGCACGTACTGCGGGGTGGAGGAGGTATTGGTAATGGTGACCTTCACGACCACGTCGTCGCTCGCGCCATGCATGGTCTTCTCGGGCGCGACGCTGACCTTCACTCCGTTCGATCCTGCGTGCGCGCCGACTGCGACGCCCAGTGCTGCGATACCGAATGCCGACTTCCAGATGCTGTTCCAGCTCATGTGTCATTCTCCGTATGGTGTTTGTCGTGGCCGTGATGGCCCTTCTTTGAGGTACGGGTCGTGTAGAAAACTTAAGGCAGGCTTAACAAGACCCGAGTACATACTGCTGAATTCATAAGCCGAGAGCAATGCGATTCGCGTAATTTGTGGCGTCGAATGGCGTAAAAGTCACATTGATGCAATTTCTTTACGCTGCGCTGGATTTCTTTTCGACGCCGTGCTAGCACGTCTAGACAAGTCCCATTAATTCAGCGGCGGCGAGTTTTCGCCGAAGTATTCATGGGAATCCGCGTTGTTGACAGCGCGTTCAGGCGCCGTGCGCGCCATCTCGGCCGCGCCCTGCTGGCCATACACGTGGTCGTCGGTGCCGGCCACGACATCGAAATGGCTCATCTCGTGCAGCAGGGTGCCGCCTTGCGAGTCGGTGCCGACCAGGGGCGCCGTCCAGAAGGCATTGCAGACCCAGATCCGGTAGGGCCGGGCCGGGTAGACGTAGGCGAAATAATCCTCGTCGCAGGCGCAGTCGACCGTCACCGGCTTGGTCTCGAAGGCATCCTTGATGGCCGTGAAGTGTTTGCTGACGGTGGCCTGGCGCCCGGCGTCGAGTACGCCGAACCAGTTCACGTAGCGCCGGCCGGGTTCCTTGCCGCTCGCCATGTAGCCCAGGCCGTTGACCGCCATCGCGCCGCCGGCCGCAAGGGCGCCGGCGATCTTGTCCTGCTGGGCGTTCGAGCAGTTGGCATAGCCGGGCGCGGCGCCTTCCAGCGCGGCCGGCAGCGGCGTGCTGGTGCCGCGCGGCAGGCGGCCTTCGATGAACAGCGAGGCCGTGTTGGACGTGATGCCGCCGGTGCGCAGGGTCGCGCCCGGCGCCGCGCCGCGGTAGCGCACCGCATACGAACCGGTCGCGGCCATGTCGTAGGATCGCGACAGCTCCACCCGCGCGCTGCGGCTTTCTCCCGGCGCCAGCAGCAGCATGTCCGCCTCCTGCGGCGCCCGCCGCTTCACCACGCGGCCCAGGTAGCGCACCGGCTGGCCGTCGCGCGTGATCTCGAACAGGGCGCCCTCGGCCGGGCCAAAGGGCGTGCGGCCCATGGCGATACGTTCCGGCGCGTTGCCGGTATTCGTCATGGTGATGTTGACGACAACCTCGTCGCGCTTGCCGAGACTGGCGCGCTCGGGCGTGATGGTGACGGCGATGTCGGCGTAGGCGGGCAGGGTGCTGGCGAGCAGCAGGGTGGCAAGGATGGTGCGGTGCATGGATTCCTCCGTCAGGTAATGACAATCAGGAATACTGTCCGCTTGTGGTAATGGTTGAGCTTGCGTTACAGCAAGCTCTCGTAGGGTGGGCGCCCCGTGCCCACGCTCTTGCGTGTTCATGCAACAGTCGGTGCGGCAACGCGTCCCGGTGGGCACGGGGCGCCCACCCTACAAAAGCAATAACGGCCGCATCAGCGGCCGTTATGAAGAGAGAAGGTATTTTTAGCCCAGCACGAAGCGCCGCGAAGGCGCGCTGCCGAAGGTCTGTCCCTTGGCGCCATACAAGGTCGCTTCCGGTGCCGCCGTCGGGGTGCGCAGGGCGTTCAGCACGGTCTGGTTATGCGCCATTTGCCGGTTGATCAGCATGCCGTTGACGCGATTCAGTTCCTTGGCTTCGGCAGTCAAAGCCAGCAGGGCCGACCAGGCAGCGCGGGAGGCGTCGTCGCCCTGGGCCGCCAGCCAGGGTTCCATCCCTGCTTCCGAAGAAACGAATCCGGCGCTGCCGAGGGCGCCATGGCGCTGGCGCGACAGTTGCGCCAGTTCCTGCACCAGGGCCGCCTTGCGCGCCGTCAGTTCGGCCAGTCCGTCCGCATCCGCCGCCACCAGGAATTGCTGTTCCTGCTTCATCAATTCCACCAGCGCTTCGATGCGCTCGTGTTCTGCGGGGAGGGTGGCGTTCGGACGGGTCATAAAAGATCGTTATCGGTTGCGTGAGTGGAGCAGGTCGCGCACGGTATCGAGCAAGCCGTCCGCGATCCTTTCGGAGTTGACCTGGAACTGCCCATCGGCAATTGCCATCTTAATACGTTCAACTTTCTTGGCGTCGAAGACCTGGTTCGCGCTCGAGGCGCCGCTGGCGCCTTGCGCCTGCGAAGACAGGCGCACGCTGTCGGTCTGCGTCTGGGTCGGCGCCGCGGTCGCCGCGGCCTTTTCGGCCTGCTTGGCGTTCGCCGCCGTCGTGTTCTGAAGCTGTTGGGCTGGCGTGCCCTTGAGGGTATCGTTAATTTTCACAGCATTATCCTTCTCGGTGCGGAGCAGGAACTCCGGGATCTGCAGTCTGTAACGGCTGTTCGCCCACAAACTTTAGCGCCGATCGCTATTCCGGGAAGTTTTTTTATTACTTTCTTGGCAGTAATTTTTCTGCGCTAATCAGCTCCTTACAATGCCACCTCGACAATACCGCCCATCCTTGCCGTGCCGCTGATGATCGCCCCGCGCGGGGTGCGCACCTGCACCACTTGTCCCTCGCCCGCGTTGCCGATCGCCTTGCCTTCGCCCGACACCGAAAAATTCTCGCCGCGCGACACGATGCGCACCGCCTGGTTCTGCTGCACTACCGGTTTGCTCTTCAACGCGTCCAGCCGCAGCGGCGTGCCGGCCGGCAGCGACACGGTCGGCGTGCGTCCGATCGCCTGCGCCATGTCGGTGATGATCCCGTTCGGCATGGCCGCGATGTCGCCCTGCATGGTGGTCAGCTGGCCGGCGTCGATGGCCTGGCCCTGGGCCAGCGGCACGGCAGCGGTAACGTAATCGGCCAGCACGCTCACCTGCGCCTGCAGGAACACGGTCCAGGCGGGCGCCGTGCAGCGCACGCCGACCGTGGTCTTGCCCCAGGGGCGGGCGCCCGGCTGCTGGAAGGCTTCCGGCGCCGGACAGGCCGCCAGCGACAGGCGCGGATCGACCGCACCCATCTTGACGGTGACCTTGCCTGGCAGGCCGGCGCTTTGCGTCTGCAAATAGTTTTCGGCCAACTTGCGCAGGGCGGCGCCGTCCTGGCGCGCGCCGCTTTGGGCAAACGCCAGCGGCGCAGCCAGCAGCAAGACAGCGAATAGCCTGAATTTCTTGAACATGAGAGCCTGGCCCTTTCGTAATGGCTGCCATCTTAGGCGGGTTGATGCCACAGCGAAACTTTGAATAGGGGGGTATTGCCGGTACTAATCCATCGATTGGCTTTTGTTGCCCAAACGTATGATTCACGCTGTCCCAACAAGAAATCTGCCCGGAGGCGGCATGATCGGCAAACTCGACAACTACTTACGCTTCAACGAAACCGCGCTCTCCCTGCGAGCCCAGCGCCAGGAACTGATCGCGTCCAACATCGCCAACGCCGATACCCCGAACTTCAAGGCGCGCGACATCGACTTCGCCAGCGCTATGCAGGGCGCGATGGCAAAAGCCAACCCGGCCGCCGCGAATCCGCTGGCGGCCACCAACAAGAACCACATCCAGCCCGCCGCGGACGGCAAGGCGCTGCCCGACGGCACCCCGGTGCTGTACCGCGGCGTGGTGCAGGGGGCGGTCGACGGCAACACGGTCGACATGGACGTCGAGCGCAACCAGTTCGCCGACAATGCGCTGCGCTACGAAGCCGGCATCACGATGATCAACCACCAGATCCGCGGCCTGATGGCGGCGATCCAGAACGGTCAATAAGGTCAATCATGTCTCTCTTCAATATCTTCAACGTCTCCGGCTCGGCCATGAGTGCCCAGGCCCAGCGCCTGAACACGGTCGCCAGCAACCTCGCCAACGTCGACAGCGCCACCTCGAGCACGGGCGAAGCCTACCGCGCCAAGCAGGTCGTCTTCGAAGCGGTCCCGATGACCACCGGCGGCACCGGCGTCAAGGTGAAGGAAGTCGTCAACGATCCCTCGCCGATGAAACAGGTCTACGACCCCAAGCACCCGATGGCCGACGAGAAGGGCTATGTGACGATGCCGAACGTGAACCCGGTGGACGAGATGGTGAACATGCTGTCGGCCTCGCGTTCCTACCAGAACAACGTCGAAACGATGAACGCGGCGAAAAGCATGCTGCTGAAAACCCTGACCCTCGGTCAATAATCAAGCGAGACCAATAAATGACCACCGTCAATTCCGCCGCCGGCGGCTCCACCTCCATCACCGACCTGATGGCGACCATGAACGCCAAGCCGGCCACCGCCACCGACAGCGTGCAAGCCGACACCGACAAGTTCATGACCCTGCTCGTCACGCAGCTGAAGAACCAGGATCCGCTGAACCCGCTGGACAACGCCCAGGTGACGAGCCAGCTGGCCCAGCTGCAGACCGTGACCGGCGTGAACAAGCTCAACGAGACCCTGGAAACCCTGAAGTCGAGCTACCAGTCGAGCGAGGCGATGCAGGCGACCAGCCTGATCGGCCACGGCGTGCTGGTCGAAGGCAATACCTTGACGCTCTCCGGCGGCAAGTCGGTGTTCGGCGTCGACCTTGCCACCGATGCCGACAACGTGCAGGTGGTCGTCACCGACCCGCGCACCGGCAAGGATGTGGCCACCATCGACCTCGGTTCGGCCGAGGCGGGCGCCATGCCGCTGGCCTGGGACGGCAGCAGCGACGCGATCGATGCCGCCACCCTGGCGGACGGCAAGTACAGCTTCCGCGTCGTCGCCACCCGCGGCGGCCAGCCGCTGACCGACGTGAAGGCCCTGACCATCGACACGGTCGCCAGCGTCAGCACGAATACGAAGGACGGCGTCAAGCTGAACCTCGCCGGAGCCGGTTCCATCGGGCTGTCCGACATCCACCAAGTTCTGTAAGCAAGCCGCAACACATCTTTTTCGGAGAATCACATGTCTTTCCAACAAGGCCTGAGCGGCTTGAACGGCGCAGCCAAATCCCTGGACGTCATCGGTAACAACATCGCCAATGCCAGCACGGTCGGCTTCAAGGGCGCCCAGGCGCAGTTCGCCGACGTCTACGCCAGCTCGCTGAACGGCGCCGGCGGCGTGACGGCCGGTATCGGCACCAAGGTCTCGCAGATCGCCCAGCAGTTCACGCAAGGCAATATCGAATCCTCGAACAACTCGCTCGACGTCGCCATCAACGGCCAGGGCTTCTTCCGTACCGTGTCCTCGGGCATGGTGCAGTACACCCGCAACGGCCAGTTCTCGCTCGACAAGGACGGCTTCATGACCAACGCGCAGGGCGCCAAGCTGACCGGTTACGGCACCGGCCCGAGCGGCGAAATCCTGGCCGGCGCCCCGATTCCCCTGCAGATCAGCACCACCGACCTGAAGCCGGTCTCGACCAGCAAGGTCGGCATCGAGATGAACCTCGATTCGCGCGTGGCCGCCCCGAGCGTGACCCCGTTCGACGCCACCGACCCGAACAGCTACAACAAGCAGTCGCCGGTCGACGTCTACGACACCCTGGGCAACCCGCACGTGCTGTCGACCTTCTATGTGAAGAACGGCTCCGGCACCTGGGACGTGTACGCTGCCAACGACGGCGTCGAAGTAACGAACCTGAAAGTGGCGCAAAGTTCGCAGACCGATGCGGCGACCGTTGCCGCACGCGCCGCCTGGGATGCGGCTACCAAGGCCATCCCGCCGGTCGCAGCGACGATCGCCACCGCACTGGCCAACTACGCCGCCGCGGCATCGGCCTCCGTCTCGGCTGCGGCTGGCGGCGCCGGCGCCGATGCCGCTACCCAGGCAGCGATCACCGCCGCCGGTACCGATGCGGCCAAGGTGGCGGGCAACACGCCGGACCTGGTCGACAAGGCGATCATGGCCTCGGTCAAGGTGCCCGCGGTCCCGGTCGGCACCCTGCGCTTCGACGAAAACGGCGCCCTGAACGCGGCGACCACGCTCAACGCCGGCAAGTTCAGCCTCGACCTGCCGATCTACCCGTCGACCGGTTCCGAGCCGACCCAGACGATGGAAATCGCCTTCACCGGCACCACGCAATACGGTACCGCGACCAGCGACAAGAAGCTGGTGCAGGACGGCTACACGGCCGGCCACCTGCAGCGCTTCTCGATCGGCAAGGAGGGCATCATCCTCGGCCAGTACAGCAACGGCCAGAGCAAGCCGCTGGGCCAGGTCGTGCTGGCGAACTTCGCCAACGCCAACGGCCTCGAGCCGCTCGGCAACAATGCCTGGGCCGAATCCGCCAACTCGGGCACGCCATTGGTCGGCACCCCGAACACCGGCAGCTTCGGCGTGATGCAGTCCTCGGCCGTCGAAACCTCGAACGTCGACCTGACGGCGGAACTGGTCAACATGATCACGGCGCAGCGCGTGTACCAGGCGAATGCGCAGACCATCAAGACGCAGGATTCGGTGTTGCAGACGCTGGTGAGCCTGCGCTAATCGATAACGTGACGCCGTCGGGCGGCATGCGGTGAACGCGGGCATGCCCGCCCTACGGTGCGCCACCGTCCGTTGCAGGTTCATGGGGCCGTGGCGTAACGTAGGGCGGGCATGCCCGCGGACGGAAATGCCGCACACCGAAACGCATGAAAACGGCACGAACAAGGGAATAACAAATGGATCGCTTAATTTATACCGCCGGCTCCGGCGCCAAGCACATCCTCGAGCAGCAGGCCACGACCTCGAACAACATGGCCAACCTGAACACCACAGGTTTCCGTGCCCAGCTCGACACCTTCCGCGCCGTGCCGGTGCAAAGCGAAGGCTTGCCGACGCGTACCTTCGTCGTCAACAACACGGTCGGCGCCGATTTTTCGTCCGGCCCGCTGCAGCTGACCGGCCGCGATCTCGACGTCGCGATCAAAGGCCCGGGCTGGATCGCCGTGCAGAATGCGGACGGCAGCGAAGCCTATACCCGCAACGGCGCCCTGCAGATGAGCCCGAACGGCGTGCTGACCACGACTTCCGGCCAGACCATCGCGGGCGAGGGCGGTCCGATCACGATTCCGCCGGATGTCACGGTGACGGTTGGCGGCGACGGCACGATTTCCACGGTGTCGAACGCCGAGCGTCCGGCCGCACCCGTGATCCTGGGCCGCATCAAGCTGGTGAACCCGCCCGAGAAGGACCTGGTGCGCGGCGACGACGGCCTGTTCCGCCTGAAGGACGGCGCGAATGCCCAGCCCGACGCGGCTGTGCGCGTCGCCGGCGGCGCGCTGGAAGGCAGTAACGTGAATGCCGTCGATGCCATGGTGTCCATGATCGGCCTCGCGCGTTCCTTCGAGACGCAAATGAGCCTGATGAAGAACGCCGAGAATAACGCCGCGAAAGCCAGTCAGATCCTTGCTTTGAACTAAGTGTTTCTCCAGCATAATTCTCCTATAGATGGCGGCCTTCGGTTGCCGCCAATAGGAGAAACCCATGATTCGTTCGCTGTTTATCGCCAAGACCGGCCTCGAAGCGCAGCAAACCAACCTCGACGTCATCACCAACAACCTCGCCAACGTCAGCACCAACGGCTTCAAGCGTTCGCGTGCGGTGTTCGAGGACCTGCTGTACCAGACCGTGCGCCAGCCCGGCGCCCAATCCTCGCAGCAAACCAACCTGCCATCCGGCCTGCAGCTCGGTACCGGTGTGCGCGCCGTCTCGACCGAACGCATCTTCACCCAGGGTAATCCCCAGCAGACCGGCAACTCGAAGGACGTGATGGTCAATGGCGCGGGTTTCTTCCCGGTGCTGCTGCCTGACGGCACCCAGGCCTATACCCGCGACGGCTCCTTCCAGACCGATGCCAACGGCACCCTGGTCACCTCCAGCGGCTATCCTGTGCAGCCGCCGATCACGGTGCCCGCGAACGCCGAATCGATCACGGTCGGCCGCGACGGCACCGTGTCCGTCAAAACGGCCGGCAGCACCGCCACCACCCAGATCGGCAACCTGCAATTGATGACCTTCGTGAATCCGGCCGGCCTGGAATCGAAGGGCGAGAACCTGTACCTGGAAACGACCGCCTCGGGCAACCCGAACGCGAACACCCCGGGCACCAATGGCGCCGGCGTCCTGATGCAGGGTTTCGTGGAAACCTCGAACGTCAACGTGGTCGAGGAAATGGTCAACATGATCCAGACCCAGCGCGCCTACGAGATCAACAGCAAGGCGATCACCACCTCCGACCAGATGCTGCAGAAACTGTCCCAGCTATGAAAACGCTTCTTTTCACGCTCGTCCTGGCGGGTTTGTCCACCATCGTGGGCGGTTGCGCGGTTACTCCCAGCACCATCGTGCAGGAAACCCGCAGCGCGCGTCCGGCCCTGGCCGAAGTCGCGCCGCCCACCGATGGCGCCATCTACAACGCGGCCAAATACCGCCCGATGTTCGAAGACCGCCGCGCGCGCCAGATCGGCGACCTCTTGACGATCAACATCGTCGAAAAGACCTCGGCCAACAAGGCGGGAACGAGCTCGGGCAACAAGTCGGGCAGCGCCAGCTTCGGTTTGCCGGGTCCGCTGCAATCGAAACTGGGCGCCAACGTGGCCACCGAAGGCGGCATCAAGTTTGCCGACGGCGACAACCAGAGCGCCAGCAACGCCTTCACCGGCACGATCGGCGTGACCGTCACCGAGGTGCTCTCGAACGGCAACCTGATCGTCGCCGGCGAGAAGCAGGTCGCGATGAACAAGGGCATCGAGTTCATCCGCTTCTCGGGCATGGTCAGCCCCGACACGATCCAGAACGGCAACGTCGTCTCGTCGACGGTCGTGGCCGACGCCCGCGTCGAATACCGCACCAACAGCCGTATCGACAAAGCCGAAGTCAATTCGATGATGTCGCGTTTCTTCCAGTCGCTGCTGCCGTTTTAATTAAAGTTCAAGGACCGATCATGCGTTTCGCTTTCCCGCTGCTGACTCTCTGCGCCGCCCTCGTTGCCACCATGCCTGCCGCTCACGCCGAGCGCCTGAAGGACATGGCCAGCATCGCCGGCGTGCGCCAGAACCAGTTGTCGGGTTACGGCCTCGTGGTCGGTCTCGACGGTACCGGCGACCAGACCAGCCAGACCCCATTCACGGTGCAGTCGATCATCGCCATGCTGCAGCAGAAGGGCGTCAATTTGCCGCCGACCGGCCAGCTGCAACTGAAGAACGTCGCCGCCGTGATGGTTACGACTTCGCTGCCGGCCTTTGCCCAGCCGGGCCAGACCATCGACATCACGGTCTCCTCGATCGGTAACGCGAAAAGCCTGCGCGGCGGTACCTTGCTGATGACCCCGCTGCACGGCGCCGACGGCCAGGTCTACGCCATGGCCCAGGGTAACGTGCTGGTCGGCGGCGCCGGCGCCTCCGCCGGCGGCGCCCAGACCACGGTGAATCACCTGTCGGTCGGCAAAATTTCGGCCGGCGCCACCGTCGAAAAGGCGGTCGCCTCGAACCTCGGTGAAAACAACCAGATCCGCCTGGAGCTGAACCAGACCGACTTCGCCACCGCCAGCCGCGTCGTGCAAGCCCTGAACGACCAGTTCGGCGTCGGTACCGCCACCGCGCTGGACGGCCGCGTGATCCGCGTGCGCACCCCGGCCTCGTCGGACGCGCGCGTGAGCTTCATCGGCCTGATGGAAAACATCGACGTCAAGCCGGCGGCAGCGGCCGCCAAGGTGATCCTGAACGCCCGCACCGGCTCCGTGGTGATGAACCAGGCCGTCACCCTCGACACCTGCGCCATCTCGCACGGCAACCTGTCGGTGACGATCGGCGCCGACACGAATGTCAGCCAGCCGGCGCCGGGTTCGCGCGGCCAGACGGTCGTCACCCAGACGCCGAGCGTGGAAATCAAGAAGGATCCGGGCAAGGTGCTGCTGGTGAAAGGCGGCGCCTCGCTGGCCGAAGTGGTAAAAGCCATGAACTCGATCGGCGCCACCCCGCAAGACCTGCTCGCCATCCTGCAAGCCCTGAAGGCGGCCGGCTCGCTGCGCGCCG
The DNA here is from genome assembly GCF_004798585.1 of Massilia sp. Mn16-1_5. Lineage (GTDB taxonomy): Bacteria > Pseudomonadota > Gammaproteobacteria > Burkholderiales > Burkholderiaceae_D > Telluria. Next base: position 4,591 of record NZ_PPXQ01000021.1, on the reverse strand, counting down.
AACTCGAAATCATCTAAGGACCGGCCATGCTCCCCAACCAGAACAAGGTCGTCAGCAGCTTCGCGCTCGATACCCAGGGTCTCGGCGACCTCAAGCGTTCGGCCAAGACCGGCTCCGCCGAAGCCACCCGCGGCGCGGCCCAGCAGTTCGAGGCGCTGTTCATCAACCAGATGATGAAGAGCATGCGCGACGCCACGCCCTCCGACGGCCTGATGGACAACCAGCAGACCAAGATGTTTACCGGCATGCTCGACCAGCAGCTGAGCCAGAACATGGCCAAGCGCGGCATGGGCCTGGCCGACGTGCTGGTGCGCCAACTCTCGAGCCAGAACGATGCCAAGGCGCTCGCCATCGGCGGTGTCGATGGCGCAGCAGGCACGAACGGTGCGGCCAGCGCGATCGACATCCCGCTGCTGCAGAAGAATGCCGGTCCATTGAAGGGCACGGATGTCCAGACCAACGGCATCAGCGCCAGCGGCCGCACCCAGGCGCCGCACGTGCGCGCCTTCCAGGAAAAGCTCGGCGAGCATGCGGCGCAAGCCGAAGCGGCGACCGGCGTGCCGGCCAAATTCATGCTCGGCCAGGCCGCGCTGGAAACGGGCTGGGGCAAGCGCATGATCCGCAATGCAGATGGGTCGAATGCCAACAACCTGTTCGGCATCAAGGCCGGTCCGAACTGGAAGGGCAAGGTCGCCACCGCCGTGACGGTCGAGTACGTGAATGGCCAGCCGCACCAGAAGATCCAGCGCTTCCGTTCCTACGACACGCCGGCTGATTCGTTCAAGGACTACGCGCGCATGATCGCGAACAACCCGCGCTACGAGAAAGTGCTGAACCACGCCGGCGACCCCGCCGCCTTCGCCCACGGCCTGCAGCGCGCCGGCTATGCGACCGACCCGCAGTATGGCGCCAAGCTGTCGAAGATTATCAAACATTCATTGGCATAAAAACATGGCAGTAGCGTGTTTGGACAATATTCAAGTTTTGCCACGCGCTGCCGTAGAAGAACATAGACCATAGAGAAACGACATGTCCGGAAATCTCCTCAGCATCGGTAAAAGTGGCTTGTTCGCGGCGCAGACCGCGCTGGCCACGACCGGCCATAACATCACCAACGCCAACGTGGAAGGCTACAGCCGCCAGGGCGTGGTGCAGGCCAACTCGACCGCGATGGAGACCGGCGTCGGTTTCACCGGTACCGGCACCAAGGTCGCCGAGATCAAGCGCTACAGCGACGATTTCCTGAACAACCAGGTGCGCACGGCCACCGCCTCGACGGCCTCGCTGGACGCCTATTACGCCCAGGTCAGCCAGATCGACAACCTGCTGGCCGACACCACTTCCGGCCTGTCGCCGGCGATCCAGAACTTCTTCTCGGCCGTGCAGGACGTGACCGGCAACGGCGCCTCGATCCCGTCGCGCCAGGCCCTGATGTCGGCGGCGGAGACGCTGGCGGGCAGCTTCCAGCAGATCGACGCGCGCCTGGAAGAGATCGGCGAAGGCGTGAACAGCCAGATCGAGACCAACGTCAACCTGATCAATACCTACGCCAAGCAGATCGCCGAGATCAATTCGAAAATCGGCTCCTACGGCTCGACCGAGCAGCGCCAGCCGAACGACCTGCTCGACCAGCGCGACCAGCTCATCATGGAGCTGAACAAGCACGTCAAGGCCAGCGTCACGGCCGGCAGCAACAATGCGCTGAACGTCTCGATCGGCAACGGCCAGCCCCTGGTCGTCGGCCAGCAGGCCTTCCAGCTGGCGACGATGAAGACGCCGACCGACCTGACGCGCCTGACGGTGGGCTACGTCACCGGCGACAAGGTTACCCAGTTGCCGGAAAACGCCCTCACAGGCGGCGAACTGGGCGGCATGCTGGAGTTCCGCACGAATACCCTGGACCGCGTGCAGAACCAGATCGGCCGCCTCGCGCTCGGCATGGCGATGACTTTCAACGACCAGCACAAGCTGGGCATCGACAGCAATGGCCTGCAGGGCAAGGATTTCTTCGTGCAGGCCCCGGCCTTTGTCACCGCGGCCGTCGACAACGCCAAGACCAGCACCGCCAAGGTCGGCGCGCAGGTCCTTGATCCGACCAAGCTGACCGACAGCGACTACAAGGTCGAATCCGACGGCAGCAGCTTCTTTGTCACGCGCATGTCCGACAACACGCGCACCAAGATCGATCCATACAACGCGGCCGGTACCACCCAGACCATCGACGGCGTCGCGTTTAGCTTCTCCGGCACGGCCGCGTCGGGTGACAACTACCTGGTGCGCCCGACCGCGAACGGCGCCTCCGGTTTCCAGATGGCGCTGTCCGACGTCAGCGAGATCGCCGCCGGCACCCCGATCGCGACCAGCGCCCCGATCGCCAACAAGGGCACGGGCCAGATCAGCGCAGGCAGCGTGAGCAGCAGCTATTTCACGGCGCCGCCGACGCTGCCGGTGACGCTCAGCTATGACAGTGCGAGCGGCGGCCAGCTGACCGGTTTCCCGGCCGGCGCCACGGTCACCATGACCCTGAACGGCACCACCACCACCCACACGGGCGGCAGCGCACCGTTCAAGGCCGGCGCCAGCTACAGCTTTTCGGGCGTGAACCTGACGATGTCGGGCGTGCCGCAGCAGGGCGACAGTTTTGCGATTGCCGCCAACACGGCCGGCACTGCCGATACCCGCAACATCCAGGCGCTCGGCGCCCTGCAGACCAAGAACATTTTTAATGGCAACAGCGCCACTTACCAGTCGGCCTTTGCCCAGACCGTCAGCGCGGTCGGCAACAAGACGCGCGAAGTGCAGGTGAACGCCAGCGCCGGCGCGGCCCTGCTCAAGCAGGTGCAGGGCGCGGCCTCGGACGTGTCGGGCGTGAACCTGGACGAGGAAGCGACCAACCTGCTGAAGTACCAGCAGGCCTACCAGGCCGCCGGCAAGGTCATGCAGATCGCCAACACCATCTTCGACACGCTGCTGTCGATCGGACGCTAAGCACAGCGGGAGAATAAGAAATGCGCATCAGCACCCGAACCATCTACGAGAACGCGACGACCCAGCTCAACACGCTGCAGTCGGGCATGGCGCGCACCCAGACCCAGCTGGCGACCAACAAGCGCATGCTGACTGCGGCCGACGACCCGATCGCCTCGGCGCGCGCGCTGGAGGTGACGCAGTCGAAGTCGCTCAACAACCAGTACGCGACCAACCGCTCGAACGCGAACAGCTCGCTGGCGCTGGTCGAAGGCGCACTCAGCGACAGCGGCGACCTGCTGATGGACGTGCAAACGCTCGTGGTGCAAGCCGGCAACGGCACGCTGTCGAAGGCCGACCGCCTGATGATCGCCACCGAGATCGAAGGGCGCATGCACGACCTGCTTGGCGTGGCCAACACCGCCGACGGTTCGGGCGGCTACCTGTTCTCGGGCTATCGCGGCACCACCGTGCCCTTCATCCAGACCGACACCGGCGCGACTTACCAGGGCGACCAGGGCCAGCGCAAGCTCCAGGTCGGCTCCTCGCGCTCGATCGCGATCAGCGACTCGGGCAGCTCGATTTTCGAGAACAACCGCACCGGCAACGGCAGCTACCAGACCGTGGTCGGCGCCAACAACAAGGGCACGGGCATTGCCGTCACCGGTTCCGTGTCGGACGCATCCAAGCTCACCGGCCACAACTACACGCTGGAATTCAAGGTGACGGGCAACCCGGCCGTGACCACGTATTCCGTGATCGACGGCAGCGGCAGCCCGGCCGGTCCTTTGCCGACCAACGAACCGTATGTGGCCGGCAAGCAGATCACCTTCGACGGCACCTCGTTCTCGATCACCGGCGAGCCGGCCGACGGCGACAAGTTCGAGGTCAAGCCGAGCGAAAAGGAATCGATCTTCACGACCCTGACCTCGCTGGTGAGCGCCCTGCGCGAGGCCGGCGAAGACAAGACCAGCCTGGCCACGCTGTCGAACAAGCTGAACACGGCCCACGAAGGCCTGAAATCCTCGCTCGACAACATCCTGACGGTACGCGCCTCGGTCGGCTCGCGCATGAAGGAACTCGACTACCTCGACAACTCCGGCGCCGACCTCGGCATCCAGTACGACGCCACGCTGTCGAAGCTGCAGGACCTGGACATGGTCAAGGCGATCTCGCAGTACGCGACCCAGCAGCAGACCCTGGAAGCGGCGCAGAAGTCGTTCAAGACGATGTCGGGGCTGTCGCTGTTCAACTACATCGGCTAAGGCTCGCGGTGGCGTAACACGTAGGGTGGAGTCCCGACTCCACGCGGTGATACGTAGTTATGTAGGGTGGAGTCCTGACTCCACGCGTGGATAGGTGACCACAAGATCAGCGCGCACGAAATCGGAGCCGGTACGTATCACCGCGTGGAGTCAGGACTGTTTAGCACAGAGACATAGGTAACACCTGTCTAGAGACATAGGTAACACTTTTATGATCATTGCACAGCCAACAAATGGAGTGTGCGATGCCTTGGAAAGAATGTTCCCAGATGTCTTCTAAACTCGAGTTCGCAATGTTGGCGGCAGAGCCCAATATCGACATGCAGGCCCTGTGCCGGTCTTTCGGCGTCAGCCGAAAG